>CAKZOB010000042.1 GCA_937135955.1 uncultured Anaerolineales bacterium
AAATTCCTGGCGCGCAGCAAGCAGCGCCCCTACAGAACCGAATTTACGAAGATACCTGAAATGCACCCCCTTTGAGAAGTGCGCGCAAACTGTGACAGGCCGTTTGCTGCGTTTTGGTTGACCTCACCCCCAGCCTCGCTTCGCTCGGCTTGCCCCCTCCCCGACGCGGGGGGGCGCGAGGCGTGCCAGCGCCGAGCGGGGGTGAGGTAAGCGCCTCCGCACCGGGCAAATCGCTGAGACCCTTTGCTCGCACTCAGTTTGAGGGGGCACTTCACAACAGTTCACCCCAGAGCACGGCTGCTGAGGGTCCCTCTACCTTTTCCGTGTTCTCCCGGCGGTGAAAGCCCCTGCCCTCAGCGCGCCAGCCACTCCTTGGCGGCGCGTGGCAGGTGAGCCAATGGCCCGCGCACCACGGTACAGCCCGGCAGACTGTCCAGGAAGACTTGCCCGTAACGCTTGGTGATGACGCGGTTGTCGAACAGTGCCACGACCCCGCGATCGGTCTTGGTGCGGATCAGTCGCCCAAACCCCTGGCGGAAGCGCAACACCGCATCGGGCACAGCGTACTGCATGAAACTATTCTCGTACTGCTCCGACCGCGCCGCGAAGATCGGGTCGGAGGGTACGGCGAACGGCAGTCGCACGATCACTACCACGCTCAGGTCATCGCCGGGGATGTCTACCCCTTCCCAAAAAGAGCGCGTCCCCAGCAATACCGCCCGCTCCGTCCGCACGAAGCCTTCTACCAGCGCCTGACGGCTGGTGCCATCACTCTGGTCGAAGACGGTGATGTTGCCCAGCGCCAACCTTGGCGCGATCGCCTGGGCCGTCTGCCGTAGCTGAGCGTAGTTGGTGAACAGGCCCAGCATTCGCCCCTCGGTCGCCGCCGCCAGATCGATCAACCCGCGCTCGACGGCGCGCTGATACTCATCCTTCCGGCTCGGATCGGGCATGTCGGTGGGGATGAAGATCAGCGTGGAAGTCTCGTAGTCGAACGGCGATCCCACCACCGCCGTCGTCATGTGATCCGCCGCCAGACGGTCGCACAGATAGTCGAACGAGCCGCCCGTGCGCAGCGTGGCGCTAGTGAGAATCACCACGTCTTTGGTGTCCCAGATGTACTGCCGCAGCAGCGGGCCAACGTGCAGCGGCGCAGCATGGATGGACAACCGCGTGCCATCCTGGTCTACCTGCGCCCAGTAGATCATGTTCTCCTGCGGGCTGACCGAGAACGAATGCAACTCCTGGTGAATCTCTGCCAATTGCCGCGCGGCAGCCTGTGTGCTGGCCAGGATGTCGTCGAAATTGAGCACGTCGAACTGTTCCAGGCCCGTCAGCCCGCGCGCCAGTCGTTCCATGGCATCGGCAATGGCCTTGGTGAACTGACTGAGCACTTCCCAGGCATTCTGCACCTGCGCCCAGTTGGGTTGTTGGCGCAGGGCCTCAGTGATGCGCACCTGATTTGAGTATTCGCCCGCCCGCAACTGCCCCGCCGATTCCAGGAAACGCAGGAGCGTTTCGAAATAGCGCTCCACATGGTGCCCCATCGAGCGCAGCGACTCGCTGACAATGTTGACGAATTCCTCGATCTGCGTGAAGTACTTGCCTGGCACGCTACCGCGCGTGCTGCGGATCACTTCCCCCAGCAGA
Source organism: uncultured Anaerolineales bacterium (assembly GCA_937135955.1). Classification (GTDB taxonomy): domain Bacteria; phylum Chloroflexota; class Anaerolineae; order Aggregatilineales; family Aggregatilineaceae; genus UBA2029. The sequence continues at coordinate 1,651 of CAKZOB010000042.1, forward strand.
CCGCGCCGCGAGTCCCCCAGTTCGTCCAGCCGCCGTTGCAACGCCGTCTGACTGATCTGGAACGACAGACCGTTGGTCGTCGCGTCTTCCAGGTGATGCGCCTCGTCTATGATCAGGTGACGGTACTCCGGCAGCACGCGATTGCCGATCTGCACGTCCGCCAGCAGCAGGGCATGGTTGACGATGAGCACATGGGCGGACTCCGCCTGCCGCCGCGCTTTGTAGAAGGGGCAGGCTCCGCCCATTTGCTCTTCGCAGCGTTCCAGCGCGCAGCCCTCGTCCTCGGCGCTCAGCCGCGACCAGACGGCGCTCTCCTCATAGCCCCGCAGCGAAATCTCGTTACGGTCGCCGGAGTCCGATTCCAGCAACCACACCAGCACCTTGGCCAACATCCGCGCCTCGTCAACCGAAGTCGGGCCGCGTCGCCGCAGGGCAGTCAACCGACGCGGGCACAGGTAGTTGCTGCGCCCCTTGAGCACAGCCATTTCGAAGGGAATACCCAGTGCCTGTTGCAGCATGGGCAGGTCGCGTTGCAGCAACTGATCCTGCAGGTTGATGGTGGCGGTGCTGATCACCACACGCTCGTTGTTCTGTATGGCCCAGAAAATGGCGGGCAGCAGGTAGGCCATACTTTTGCCGACGCCGGTTGGCGCTTCGATCATCAGGTGATCGTTCTCGTTGAAGGCGCGCGCCACATGGCGCAGCATGGTCACCTGTTCTGGGCGATGCTCGTAGTTGGGAAACGCCGCGGCGACCTCGCCGTTTGCTTCGATCATGCCTGCCAGCCGATCGATGTCCAGGAGTTGCCGCACCGGGTTGGGGCGCAGCGGTCGCCAGGGCCGACGATCGGGCGGGAACAATTGCTCCACCGTGATCGCCCGCGAGCGCTGCGGCGCGGTGAAGGCTGTGCGCGTCCGTTCCTGCAACGCTGCGCCAAAGACGCGCCCGGTGGACCAGTCGGCCTCGCGAGCCACCTCGACGATCTCGCTCAGCGTCTCCAGTGGCAACGCCAGCGTCCGTTCCCACAGCAACCAGTAGAGCCGCCCGGCTGCTTCGGCGTCGGCCAGGGCGCGGTGCGACTCGCTCGTCTCCAGGCCAAGCTGAGTCGTCAGACCATTCAGGCTGTAACGGGGCGCTGTCGGCAGGAGCACCGAAGCCAGGTCATAGGTATCAATGGTTGGGTTGTCCAACGGCAGGTGACGCGCCAGAAAGGCCAGATCGAAATCCACGTTGTGCCCCACGACGGGGTGCACGCCAATGAAGCTGCGCAGGCGGGGCAATACCTGGTGAAGACGCGGCTGCCCGATCAAATCCTCGGTGCGAATGCCGGTGATGGCTGTGATGCGCTCCGGCACGCCTCGCCCCGGGTTGATCAGGGTACTGAACGTATCTATCAGTTGACCATCTTCGAACTTCGCCGCCCCAACCTCAATAATATCGTCCTCGTCTGGGTTCAGGCCGGTCGTCTCCAGATCGAGGGCGACGATGACTTCGCGCATGGTGTGCTCCATTCTAAGCAGGCTACCGCTGCCGAAGGGCTATTGTAGCACACCTGCGCGAGAGTTTCGCCGGTAACTTTGCTCAAAAAGGCCGTTCATCCGCCGGAAATAGTCGGCAACAGCTTGACGCGGTCGCCCGCCTGCAGTAACACGCTGTCCTCGATCAGTTCACCGTTGCGCGTCACCAACACCTCTTCGGGCTGCAAGCCGCACTGCATCATGGCCTCGCGCACCGTCTGGCCCGCACGCACCCGGAATTCCCGGCGGCGAAAGGTCAGGACGGCGAACTCATCAGCGTCGTCAGGGGAAGATGGTGTGTGCGTTACATCGCTCATGTTGGCAGGTCTCTGTCTTCGATGGCCGGTTACAGGCGATTATAGCAAAGGCCCACCTGCCAGGAGACAGGGACGCATTTCGCGAAAGTTCACGGTCGGCTGAGAATGCATCAGACCTGATTTGAGGGGTGCGCGCGCAAGCTGTGAGAGGTCGTTTGCTGCGTTGTGGTTTACCTCACCCCCAGCCTCGCTGCGCTCGGCTTGCCCCCTCTCCGCGTCGGCTTATCATTACCCACATCTTGAGCCGATAGCCCTCATCCCCCGGCCTCTTCTCCCGCGCTGCGGGCGAAGGGGAGTGCCTGGGCGAGAGAAAGTAAGTCCCCTCTCCCACAGCGTTGGGAGAAGGGATTGAGGGGTGGGGGGCAGCAGACCGCCGCACACTGCCCGACACATTTTGTACACACCCCCGAAAAGACGTTCATTTGCGAATTTCGCCTTCCTCAAACATACTACCATGCCAGCAGGGATCGTCGAGGTAGGTCTCAAAGGAGTGTGAGGCATGGCGACGCCATATGATGGCAAAGTAGGCATCTGGCATTGGAAAGGAGACTCGATCGCCGAAGAGACAATCGAGGCACTATGCCGGACGATCAAGAAATGGGCGCCTGCGATCACTCAGGTGTGGGTGAAGACCAGCGATGGCGAACACTGGCAGGGTGAATTCGACACCGATCGCAACCTGGCTATTGATGGCCCGGCCAGTGTAGACAAGTGGGTACGCATTCTGGACTCTTTTGGCCTGGAGTTTCACGCCTGGGCAGTGGTGAAGGGCCAAAACATCGCCGCGGAGGCCGACCGCATCATCGAAGTGTGCAACCGGCCCGGCGTGCGCTCGATGATCCTCGACGTCGAACCCTATTCCGGCTTCTGGACGGTGGGCAAAGACCCAATTCGCCCTTTCATGACGCGCATCCGGCGCGGCATCGGGGGGCGGTTTCATCTGGGCATGGCGGTTGATCCGCGCCCGCGCCACAAAGCGTCTATCTTCCCCCACGAGTGGCGGCCCTTCGTCAACAGTGTACACCTGCAGGTATATTGGGATACGTTCCAGCGCCCTTACGACGAGGTGCTCGACGAAGCCTATCGCACCTGGGGCGATTATGGCCTGCCGCTGTACCCGGTGATGCCCGGCAAGGCCCCGCGCGACGAGATCAAGGCAGGCCGAGAATACGTCATCAAGCGTCACAAGGCGGCGGGGATGAGCTGGTGGCGCTTCGGCACGATCGGGCCAATTGAGTTCCCCGTCATCAACCAGCCTATGGAAGAAGTGGACGGGGGGACAACGCCCGAACCACCTCCAGCCAAGGGGCGCTACGGCATCGAGATCGTCGTCACGCCGGACAAGCCTCAATACCGCGATGGCGCGCACGGCGGCGGTGATGTCAACACGCTGCTCAAGAAGTTCAAGAATACCTGGGGCTGGACGTGCAAGTACAAGAAAACGGCCAAACAGAGCAGTCAGGTCTGGGCGCGCTGGGACCCGCAACTGGTGGCGAGTGGCTGGTATGAGGTCTCGGCCTTTGTGCCGGCGCGGCACGCCACGACCGAACGCGCGCGTTACAAGCTGCACGGGGCGATCGGTGCACCGAGCGAGTTAGTCATTCCAGTGCGCCAGAGCGACTATTACAATGTGTGGGTGCCGCTGGGCGTCTATCAGTTCGATGCCAACAATGCCACAGCGGGGGTGGTCTTCCTCAACGATCTGACCGGCGAGGACGACAAGGAAATCGCCTTCGATGCCATCCGCTGGCGGCAGATCGTAGGAATCACCCCGACCGAAAAATACCTGGCTGACGGCTACGATAGCCCGGTGGGCACGGCTGCCGAACGGCGCGGCGACAAGCTATGGCCTGGTAACTGGTTCGATGCAACGGGTTTCGACCGGCTGTATCGCGTGGGCACGCCCAATCAGGCCTATCACACGGGCGCTGACCTTAACATGAATGAGCCATACTGGGATGCCGATGCCCATTCGCCGGTGTATGCGGCGGCGTCTGGCGTAGTGGTCTTCGCCGACCGTCTGCCCGGCTGGGGCAACGTGATCGTCATCCGTCACGATCCGCTCATTTCGACCGGTCAGGTGCTCTATGGGCGCTACGCACATGTGGAAGGGGTGCGCGTACAGGTGGGCGATCGCGTGGTGCGCGGTCAGCAGATTTGCAAGGTGGGCAACGCCGATGGCCTGTTCACCTATCATCTACATTTCGATCTCAGCCCGACGACCATCCTGGAAACGCAGCCCTGGCACTGGCCGCGTATGAACCGCACCGAACTGCGGGCCAATTATGTCAACCCGCTCGATTTCATCCTCAATCATCGGCCCAAGGATCGGTAGAGGGCAGAGGGGGGCGCGTGTGCCGTCACAGACGGGGTACGCCAGAATACCGATTTGGGAGAGGAAGACATGACGATCACACGGCTGAAGCTGGAGCGCTTTACCGCGTTCGAAAGTCTGGAAGTGGAGTTTTCTCCCCGCGTCAATATCTTCCTGGGCACCAACGGTACTGGCAAGACACACCTGATGAAGGTTGTCTATGCGGCCTGTGACGTCACGAAAAGCGATCGCGGCTTTGTCGAGAAACTGGTGCGGGTGTTCTTGCCAGCCGAAGGGGCACCAGGCCGCCTGGTGAAACGCTACGGGCAGAGCACTCGTTGCACGATTGAGGTTTCCAGGGATGGCAGAAAGCTGTCCGCTTCTTTCTCCAACCACACCAGGGTTCCAGCATCAGCAACGGTCACTGGAATGAGGGGATGGAAAGAAGAGCGGATTGAGGCGGTTTACATCCCGGTGAAGGAGATGCTGGCCAATGCACCGGGATTTCGCTCCCTGTATGCTCAGAGAGAAATTCACTTCGAGGAGATTTACGCCGATATTGTGGATCGCGCACTTCTGCCCGTGAGGCGTGGCCCTGTTGACGCCCGACGGAGACGATTGCTAGAAATCCTGCAGGGCGCAATCGAAGGTCGTGTTCATCAGGAAAATGAACAGTTCTTCTTGCGCAACAGGCAGGGGAACCTGGAGTTCACATTGTTGGCCGAGGGACTGCGCAAGCTGGGCCTGTTGTGGCTGCTCATCCAGAATGGTACCCTCCTGGAAGGTTCCGTGTTGTTTTGGGATGAACCAGAGGCCAATCTCAACCCGTCTCTCTTCAAGACGCTTATTGAAATCCTGCTCGAACTCGCGCGTGGGGGAGTGCAGATATTTGTGGCGACCCATGACTATCTCATTCTCAAAGAGTTCGACCTCCAAAAACACGAGAAAGAAGTCCTGTTTCATGCGTTGTATCGTGACGAGGAAACAGGGGAAGTGCAGTGTCGCTCGGTATTCTCCTATGTCGAGATCGATCCCAACGCGATTGCTCAGGCCTTTGCCAGCGCCTATGACCGGGAAGTAGAACGCAGTCTCAAGGGGATCAGATAAGTCATGATACTGCGTGAGCGGAATCTCGAGCTCACTTTGCCCCCTGGGGTGAAGGCGTGGAAGTTCGACGACGATACTCATGGACTTTCTCACTGCATGAAGGCGGTGGACTTCATTGTTGAACTGGCAGATCGCTTTCTTTTCATTGAAATCAAGGACCCGGAGTATTCTTCGGCTACGTCGAGAGTCCAGCAGAAATTCATTCAAGACTTTCAGTCGGGACGACTGGACGAAGATTTGAAGTACAAGTACCGGGATTCGTTCCTTTATCAGTGGGCCTGTGGATCTCTGAACGACAAGCCGATTTACTATTTTGTGGTCGTGGTGTTGAGCAACCTGACCGAAGCAGACTTGCTCGCCAGAACGGAGGCTCTCAGACGTCAGTTGCCGCAACAAGGGCCATCATCAGGTGTACGGCGACGTCGAATTGTCGAGGACTGTGCGGTATTCAACCTGCAAACCTGGAACTCGAAACTCCCTCAGTATCAGATTCGGCGTGTGCGATCGTAAACTTGTTGTCTACATCCACCCTTTGGCATTGACGACACTTACAGTCAGTCGAAGGCGGGGGCGGGTGTGAGTCTGCCCCCCAACGTTTGCCCGACGGACGTTCTCCGCGGGCTGATTGCCTGGTATAATCCGCGCCATGGACAAGAGGCGGTTCTCGCAGTTCGAAGAGCGCGTGCAGGCGCTGGTCGAGGGGGGCTTTGCGCGGCTGTTCGCCGGGCGTCTGCGCCCGCACGAGATCGCCGTGCGCCTGGCCCGCGCCATGGAAGACGGCGCAGTCCTCGACAGCGACGGTCTGCTCGCCGCACCGAACCGCTATATCGTGCGCCTGCATCCCGACGATCACGTCTCGCTGATGGCGACCGACGCCGACCTGGCCGGGGCACTGGCCCAAGACATCATTGTGCTGGCCCGCGAAGGTGGTCTGCGCCTGGAAACGCCGCCGGAAGTGGTGCTGGTGGCCGACGGTGACGTAGACCCGCACACGGTGGCGGTTTTCGCTGAGCACGTCAGCGCAGTGCATCAGACGACGCTCTCGCTGACCATGAGCGAGCAACTCCCCGCCCGTGCGACCAAAGAGACGGTGCAGCTTCCGCCCGCCTATCTGGTGGTGAATGGCGATCGCTACATTGCACTGGAACGCTCGGTGATCAACATTGGGCGGCGGCGCGATAACACCATCGTGCTGGACGACCGGCGTGTCAGCCGTCATCACTGTCAGTTGCGCTTTCGTTTCGGGCACTTTGTGCTTTACGACCTGGCCAGCCGAGGCGGCACCTTCGTCAACGGGATGCGGGTGAGCGAGTGCGTGTTGCGCTCCGGAGACGTGATCTCGCTGGCGGGAGTCAAGCTGGTCTACATGGTGGACGAGGGCACGACTGGCGCGCGCCCAGCCAGGGGCGGCGATACGCAGATGTACCTGGTGCCGCCCGATCCGCCGGAAGACCTGCCAGACGAGAGGTGAGGCCGTGGACGTGCTGCTCCTGGTTTTGCGGCTGGCAGCGGGAGCTGTGCTGCTGCTCTTCATCGGCGCTGTGCTGGTGATCTTATGGCGCGACTTCCAGGCCGCAACGCTGGCCCTGGGCGAGCCAGGCCGCCAACGGGGACGGCTGGTGGTGGTGCGCGGAGACGCTGTGCGCGCCGGAACCGTGTTCACCCTGTTGCCGCTAACCAGCCTGGGCCGCGCGCCGACCAATACCATTGTCCTCAACGACACCTTCTGCAGTCAGGAGCACGCCTGGATCATGCGCCGCGATGGGCAGTGGTGGCTGGAGGATCGCGGCAGCAGCAACGGCACGCGCCTCAACGGGGAACGCATCAGCGAGCCGGTGGTGCTGTCGTCTGGCGACGTGATCGGCATCGGGCGGCTGGAACTGCGCGTAGAACTGGAATGAATGATCGGTACCCGGTCTGATGAGGAGGGCATAGCAGGGTGAATGCTGCCCCAGATGTGATCGTCCGGCTCTTTACACCAGCGGACTTGATCCCATGCACCGAGGTCGAACGAGCCGTCTATGGCAGCGGGGCCTACTCGACCTATTTCTTCCGCCAGCTTTACGATCTGTTTCCTCGCTTGCTGTGGGTGGCCGAAGATCGGCGCATGGGCAAAATCGTGGGACATCTGTGCGCGGCCATCGGTCAGGGCGGGCAGACTGGCTGGATGCTCAACACGGCGGTGCTGGCGCACTATCGTCGTCAGGGCGTTGGGCGGCGACTCATGGAGCAGGGCATGGCGGAGTTGCGGGCGGCGGGCGTGCAGCGCGTTCTGGTCACTGCGGAGCCGGAAAACGAAGCGGCGTTACGGCTCTATGAGAAGTTCGGTTTTCAGCCCGTGCGGCTTGAACCGGACTATTACGGCGACGGCTGCGACCGCCTGGTTCTGGAATGTCGGGTGATGCAAGCGGAAGTGACTCAACAGGAGGGATCATAGTCCGATGAACCTGGGTCTGGAAGGAGCGCGGGTATTCGTGGCGGCCAGCAGCGCCGGACTCGGTGCGGCGGTAGCCCGCCGCTTCGTCCTGGAGGGGGCCGCTGTCGCCATCAACGGGCGCGACGCACAGCGCCTGGCCGTGACGGCGGAGCGGCTGCGCGCAGAAACCGGGCGCACGGTGTTGGAGTTGCCCGGCGACGTGGCGCAGCCTGAGGAGGTCTATGCGATGGTGGCGCGGGCAGCCGAGCAACTGGGCGGCCTGGATATTCTGGTCACCAATGCGGGCGGGCCACCGACGGGCACCTTTGACAGCGTCGAACCGGCGGATTACGAGCTGGCCTTCCGGCTCAACTTCATGAGCGCCGTGCACCTGATCCGCGCCGCGCTGCCACACCTGCGGCGGAGTCAACGTGCGGCCATCCTCACCGTCACCTCGGTGACGGTCAAGCAGCCGGTGAATAACCTGATCCTGTCGAACAGCGTGCGCATGGCTGTGGCTGGGCTGACCAAGTCGCTGGCCAACGAACTCGGCCCGCAAGGGATTCGCGTCAACAGCATTCTGCCCGGCTATACCCGCACGGAGCGCGTACAGCAACTGATGGAGAAGCGGGCGCAGGCCGAGGGGATTTCGGTAGAAGAAGCCTACGCCCGGCAGGCAGCGAGCAGTCCCCTGGGGCGGCTGGGCGAACCGGAAGAGTTCGCCAATGTGGCTGTGTTCCTGTGCTCGCCGGCTGCCGGTTATGTGCACGGCGCGATGATCCCGGTGGACGGGGGGATGATCGCCGCGACGTTGTGAGACCGCTTGTCCGGCGGTGCGACGCAGTGCTATCATGAGGTCCAGTTGACTCGGACGAAGGAGCGCGCTCATGACCCGACACAAACGCCTGATGATGCTGATACTGGTGGTGACAATGGCTGCGCTGGGAAGGGCAGCACTGGCGCAACGGAGCGATTTCGCCGTGCCGCCGGGCCGGGTGGTGGCTGGCGACGACGACGGCCTGTTCCTTATGCTGGCCGACGGCAGCGGCAAGCAGTATCTGGCGCAGGAGCAGGAAGCCGATTGCTGGCTGCGCGATGGCGTCTGGAGTCCGGACGGCACCATGATCATGTACACGGCCATCTGCGGCGGTGAATCGCCGGGTGACTGGCGTCCAGACCCAGAGCGGACAGACCTGCGCGAGCGTACCGCTCAGGTGATGCTGGTGGATGTGGCGACGGGAAACGTCCGCGAACTGGTGCCGGGCGATGGCATGCACCAGGATTACGCGGGAGACTGGCATCCGAACGGCGAGCAACTGATCATCTACTCGGATCGCGACCCAAGCGGCATTTTCAACCTGTTTCTGTATAAACTGGCCGACGGCTCGCTGACGCAACTGACGACCTTCGACAGTAACGTGAGCCGCGTTTCGTTCGACCCTGGCGGCAACTATGTGCTTTACAACCGCCGCATTGTGGAAGACGACGACATTCGTTTCGAGGTGCGCGCGTTCGACCTGAACACACAGACGGAGATAGCGGTCGCCAGGGGCATCACGCCGAACTGGAGTCCGGATGGGCGCTGGATCGCCTATGCGACCGAAGGTGAGGTGTCCGACATCTTCGTCATGCCCGCCGACTGCATCTACAACGGCGGTGGCTGCGATGCTGAGACCAACGCTCGCAATGTGACGCTATCACCGGCGGTGGCCGAACGCGAGCCAGTCTTCAGTCCCGATCAGACACAGTTGCTCTATGTGCGCGATACGGACGACGCTCTGGGAACCCTGACCTGGGACATCTTCCGCCATGATCTGCGCACCGGGCTGCACACCAACCTGACCAACACCCCCGACCGCGAAGAACGGCACCGCGGCTGGGAGCGCGTAGCAGACGTTACGCCGGTGGATGTGGCGACAGTGTTGCCAGTGGTGGCGCGGGTGCGCACTGCCGAGGGCGCAGCCAACCTGCGCGCCGAGCCGAGTACCAATGCGGAGATCGTGGGCGTGGTGCCGCGGGATACGTTGCTCATCGTTGACGGAGCGCGGCCCGACCGCACCTGGTACCGCGTGACGCTGCCAGCAGATGGTTCGCAGGCGTGGATTTACGGCAACCTGATTGTGGCCGCTGCCGGTGACCTGGCCAGCGTGCCGGTGGTAGAGTAGGGGGCAGGGGCGAGCGTCTGCTAAAGTTGTGCTGGCAGAGCCGGATCGGTCGAAGCGCGTGGCACGAACTGTACCTGGGCCACGCGCATTTCGTCCATAGCCACCACGATCACATCGTAGGCACCGTAGGTGACGCGGTCGCCAACTACGGGGATGCGATCCAGACATTCGGCCACATAGCCGCCGATGGTGGCGGAGTGCACTTCGCAGCCGGGATCGCCGAAGCGCTCGGCAATGTCGCTGAGCGTGGTCAGGCCGTCCACGATGGGGGCGGCGGTGTCTTCGCCGGTGGACGCTGTTTCAGCATCGAACTCGTCCTGTACCTCTCCGATCAACTCTTCCAGGATGTCTTCCATGGTGGCGATGCCTGCCATGCCGCCGAACTCGTCCACTACCACGGTGAAGGGCATTTTGGCCCGCTGCATCTGCTCCAGGACACGGCCTACATTGGCCATTTCGGGGAAGTAAAGCGGAGTGCGCAGCACCGAACGAAGGTCGAAGGACGCTTGCCCGCAGATCAGAGCCGGTTGGTGCACGATGGCATCGAACAGGTCTTTGGCGTGCAACACGCCGACCACCTGATCCAGCGAGTCCTGGTAGACCGGATAGCGCGAATAGGTGCCGGAAGCGACGCGCTGCAGCACAACCGGTAGCGGCGCATCTACCGGGATGCCTTCGACTTCCACGCGCGGCTGCATGACATCGCGCAGATACAGGTCGCCAAAGTCGAAGGCGCGCTGCACCAGGCGCTCCTCGGTATCTTCCAGCAGTCCGGCTTCGCGGGAGGAATGGACGAGCATCAGCAGTTCCTCGGCGGAATGGACGCGCTCGTGCCCGCTGGTGGGTTCGAAGCCCAGCAGACGCACCACACTGTTGCCGATGCTGTTCATCACGAAGATCACCGGGCGAAACAGATGCATGAAGGCGGTCACGGGGCGGGCGACGATGATGGCGGTGCCTTCGGGCCGTTGCAGCGCAATGGATTTGGGAACCAGCTCGCCCAGCGCGATGTGCAACATGGTGACGATAGAAAAGGCCACGGCGAAGGAGAACCCCACCCCCAGGGCGTGTGACAGATCGGTGGGTAGCAGCGATTCCAGGGCCGATTCCACCAGGTGTCCCAGCGCCGGTTCGCCGATCCAGCCCAGACCCAGGCTCGTCAGGGTGATGCCCAATTGCGTGGCGGCGATATAGCTATCCAGGCGCTGAATAGCGCGTTGGGCAGCGCGCGCGCCCGTGTGCCCTTCGGCGGCGAGTTGAGCGATGCGCGTCCGCCGTGCGCCGACGAAAGCGAATTCCGCCGCCACGAAGACGCCGTTAACAAATACCAGCCCGAAGACAGCCAGTAAGCCGATGACCGTGTTCATGGTATTTCACCGTAGTGTCCAGCCGACCCGATCGCGCGATCCGCGGTTGCCTGTTAACCTTAGCATAGACTCGCAGTGTCCAACAGGGGTAGTTGATACAGGCGGAGGGATCGCATCAAAACTGGCCAGCAGAACCATGGGCAGGAGTAAGCTCAGGTGTGATCTTCTGGTTGACCTCACCCCCGCTCGGCGCTCGCGCGCCTCACTGCCCCCTCTCCGACGCGGCTTATCATTACCCACAAGTCTCCCCTCACCCCTCAATCCCCTCTCCCAACGTGTATAGACCGGAGACATGGGTAACACCTCCAGAGTACCATCAAAGGGGCTGGGGGATGAGAGTCCTCGGACGGAGCAAAACCGTTGACACCCTTTGCTCGCAGCTCTCCTCGCAGCGGCACACGACAAAGCAGGTATAATCCGCGCCAGACAGGATTGCTCCAGGAGAAGAACGATGCGTCCACTAACAGGGTCGTCGGCTCTGCTACTCCTCCTCTGCGCGGCTCTCGTCACGCCACTGGCCCAGGCGCAGGACGGACAATCTCTGCGCTATGGCGAGGCCGTCCAGGGTTCCCTCAATCCTTCCGCGTCCGAGCAGGACTGGCGCTTCAGCGGCAACGCCGGCGACTGGATACTGGTGGACATGCGGGCCATTGGCGACGGCGAACTGGACACCTTCTTGACGCTGCTCGACCCCCAGGGTAACGCGCTCGCCAGCGACGACGATAGCGGCGAGGGCACCAACGCCCGCCTCGGCCCGCTCAAGCTCCCCGCCGACGGTGAATACACCATCCTAGCCGGGCGCTACGATGGCGCTGGCGCGTATTTGCTGACCCTGCTGAACCTGGCCCTGTTGCCTGCCTTAGCCCCGCAGAAGCCGTTGATCGGAGCGCTCAGCGACCAGCACCCCGCCGACTTCTTCGCTCTGGCTGTCCCTGAGCCGGGAGGACGCCCGCTCGGCCTCAGTGTCCGCAGCAGCGATCCAGCCCGCCCCTCCATCCTCAGCGTTTACGGAACTCAGGGTATGCTGGCCAGCACCGAAGATAGCGGCGGCGAGACTCTTGACCCGCTGTTGCTCGTCGCCGAAGAACTTTACGCTGTAGTGGTCGGCTGGAGCGGCCAACCGGGGGGCGAAACCTACGAACTGTGGCTAACCGACTCGCGCGTCCCCCTGCTCCTGCCAGATCAGTCAGTAGAGATTCTGCTGGAACCGCAGGCGGGAGCCGCATACTTCTTCGAGGGGGAAGAGGGCACAACGGCACGGCTGACGATCGATGCTGCTGCAGGCATAGCGCCCGCGTTGACCGTCACCATGCCCGGCAATGGCGATATCCTGTTCCGCAACGAGGGATCACAGACGCGCGCCCTGACCGTGACGCTTGACCTCCCCGCGCGGGGTCTCTATCGCCTGGACATCAGCGACGCGAGCGGGCACAGACTGCCGGGCACGGTCCGACTATTGCTCGAAATCCTGCCCCTGGGTTAGAACAGGCCCCAATCGCGCAGCGCGCCTTCCTCGGCCATCGAAGGGTCCCAGATCTCCATCCCCACCTCAATGGTCGTCGGCACGCCCAGCGTTTCCTGGGCTTTGCGGCGTGTCGCCTCCAGCAGTTGCGGCGCATAGGGACAGAACGGCGTGGTCAGGATCATCACAATATGGGCGCGATCGTCCTCGATGGTCATCTCGCGGATCAGACCCAGTTCCACCACGTTCAGCCCGATTTCCGGATCAACGATTTCGCGCAACGCCTCGCGCACCAGGTGTTCTCTTTCCTCGCGCGACATGGCGCTGAGTTGTGGCGACTGATCAGACATGGATAGCTCTCCTCTACGACGTTTCACAGCCAACGTCTGCTGAGCAGAGTATAAAGCAGGGGCAAAGCCTGCGGCAATGGCGCACTTCGGATTAATTTATTAGATATTCATCTATTTTATTGGCCGACTAGCCGGAACAGTGCTATAATGGCACTTGATTATTGCAAAGCGTTCTCAATTGAGAGAGACTCCACATCAGAGGTCACTGACCTTTGATATGAGTACACACCAACCAATTACTCGATCACCGACGAGGAGAGATAGCACAGTCATGAGCGCTGCGTTGGAAATTCGCAACCTGCATGTGAGCGTCGAGGGAGAACCGATTCTCAAGGGCGTCAATCTGATCGTGCGCCAGGGCGAGATTCACGCCCTGATGGGCCCTAATGGGTCGGGCAAGAGCACGCTTTCCTACACCATCATGGGCCATCCGGCCTACGAAGTCACTGCCGGGCAAGTCATCTTCGACGGCGTGGACATCCTGGAACTGGAGCCGGACGAGCGCAGTCGTCTGGGGCTGTTCCTGGCCTTCCAGTATCCGGTCGCCATTCCGGGCGTCACCGTCGCCAACTTCCTGCGCAACGCCATCAACGCCCGTCGCCGCGCCGAGAATCCAGAAGACAAGGGCATTCCCATCCCAGCTTTCCGCAAGCTGCTCATCGAAAAGATGGACATGCTCAAGATGGATCACGACTTCGCCGGGCGCTACCTCAACGACGGTTTCTCTGGCGGCGAGAAGAAGCGTGCGGAAATCCTGCAGATGGCCGTCCTGGAGCCGAAGATCGCCATCATGGACGAGACTGACTCCGGCCTGGACATTGACGCGCTGCGCGTCGTCTCGGAGGGCGTGAACCGGCTTGCAGGGCCGAACCTGGGTGTGCTGGTGATCACGCACTATCAGCGCATTCTCAACTACATCAAACCGCAGTTCGTGCACATCATGATGGACGGGCAGATCGTCGAGAGCGGCGGTCCCGACCTGGCGCTGCACCTCGAAGAGCACGGCTACGACTGGCTGCGCGAAAAGCAGAACGGCAACGAGAGATAGCGGTTAGCCCTCAGCGCTCAGCCGTCGGCAGGTAAGGGGACGCTGGTGATTGTTAGCTGTGCCACAGCCCTGCCACCTTCCATCAGATCGCTGAAAGCTGAACGCCGACCGCTTTAACCAACGGAGCAACGATCATGAGCGATGCAGAGCAGCTAAAAGGTATTCGCGAAGCCTACGACGAGCAATACGGGTTCAGCGACCCGGAAGTATACGTCTTCAAGACGCGCAAAGGCCTCGACGAAGAAGTTGTGGCGCAGATCAGCGAGGTCAAGGGCGAGCCGCAGTGGATGCGCGACTACCGCCTGAAGGCGCTGGAAATCTACCGCAGCAAGCCCGTCCCTACGTGGGGGGCTGATCTATCTGGCCTGCGCGAAGACGACATCTACTTCTTCGTCAAACCCGCCGAGCGCGAAGCCCGCTCCTGGGACGAAGTACCAGAGACCATCAAGCGTACCTTCGACCGGCTGGGCATCCCCGAAGCTGAACAAAAATTCCTGGCCGGCGCAGGCGCTCAGTACGACTCGGAGATGGTCTATCACCAGATTCGTAAGGAACTGGAGGCCCAGGGTGTCATCTTCAAGAGCATCGAACAGGGCCTGCGCGATCACGAAGACCTGTTCCGCCAGTATTTCGGCACTGTCGTGCCCCCGCACGATAACAAGTACGCCGCTCTCAATGCAGCGGTGTGGTCGGGTGGTTCGTTCATCTATGTCCCGCCGGGAGTCAAGGTGGAGATGCCCTTGCAGGCGTACTTCCGCCTCAACACGGCCAATATCGGGCAGTTCGAGCGCACCCTGATCATCGTGGACGAAGGCGCGTTCCTGCACTATGTCGAAGGCTGTACCGCGCCCACCTACTCCACCGACAGCCTGCACAGCGGCGTGATCGAGATCATCGTCAAGCGCGGTGCGCGTTCGCGCTACACCACCATCCAGAACTGGTCGGACAACGTCTACAACTTGGTGACGCAGCGCGCTCTAGTCTATGCCGACGCCAGTCACGAATGGGTAGATGCCAACCTGGGCAGCAAGGTCACCATGAAGTATCCCTCGGTCTTCCTGATGGAACCGGGCGCGCACGGCGAAATCCTGTCCATCGCCTTTGCCGGTCGCGGACAGACCCAAGACGCCGGCGGCAAAGCCGTGCACATCGCGCCGCGCACCACCAGTCAGATCATCAGCAAGTCCATCTGCAAGGATGGCGGGCGCAGCAGCTACCGCGGCCTGCTGCGGGTCTACCCGGACGCCGAGGGCAGCAAGAGCACGGTTGTGTGCGACGCGCTCTTGCTGGACGATCACAGCGAGTCCGACACCTACCCGTACATCGAGATCGAGAATCCCAACGTCACCATCGGGCACGAGGCCACGGTCAGCAAGATCGGCGACGATCAGCTCTTCTACCTGATGAGCCGCGGCCTGAACGAAGACGAGGCCAGCGCCATGATCGTCAATGGCTTCCTGGAGCCGCTGACCAAAGAACTGCCGATGGAATACAGCATCGAGATGAACCGTCTGATTCAGCTTCAGATGGAAGGTTCGATCGGTTGACGCACAGACGCCCTGCCCCTGGTCTTCAGCGGGGCTTGCATGGGTGGCATTGCCAGCGGGCAGGGCGCTGCACCATCAACTGAAGGAAGATTGATCACTGATCACCTGGGAGAAAGTACCTGTGGCAACCCGCAGACGTGTTGCACGTGATTTCATCGCTCCGCCGCTCACCCGCGCCGAGGTCGAGGCGCTGAGCGCCCGTTACAACGAGCCGGATTGGCTGCGTCAGGCCCGTCTGGCTGCCTGGGAAGTGTACGAAGCGCTGCCCATGCCCACTACCCAGGACGAACCCTGGCGGCGCACCGATTACCGGCACATCAACTGGAACAGCGCGGGCGTCCTGCTTTCACCCAACGGCGGGCGTCTCGACGACATCCCCGCCGATAACCTCCGCCCGCTGCTCGGCGACCGGCAAGGGGGAATGCTCGCCTTTGTAGACGACAAGCCGGTACACGCTGAACTGAGCGCAGAACTGGCCCGCCAGGGCGTCATCTTCACCGACCTGCACACCGCCGTCCGCGAACATGGCGACCTGGTACGCCAACATCTGATGACGCATGCCGTCACGCCACAACATGGCAAGTTCGCGGCGCTCAACGCGGCGCTGTGGACGCACGGCGTCTTCCTGTACGTGCCGCGCGGCCAGGCGGTGACCCTGCCTGCGCACAGCATCTTCTATGCCGATCGCCCTGGCGCGGTGCTGGGCCATATCCTGGTTGTGCTGGACGAAGGCGCCTCCATTGACTATCTGCACGAGACGCTCTCGCCCACCCTCACCAGCGACGCCAGCTACATCGGCGTCATCGAGCTGATCGTCGGCCCCGGTGCGTCGTTGCGCTTCGTCAACCTGCAGGATTGGGGCCGTCACCTGTTCGAATTCAGCACGCAGCGCGCCCGCGTTGCCGCCGATGGGCAACTCGACTGGATCACCGGGCAGATGGGCGGCAAGTTGATCAAAGCCTTCATGGAGATAGACCTGGACGGGCCGGGCGCGTGGGGTCGTATGAGCGGGCTATACTTCCCGGACGGCGCTCAGTTCATGGACCTGGACACGCAGCAAAATCACAACGCGCCGCATACCACCTCCGACCTGCTCTTCAAGGGCGTGCTCAAGGATCAGTCGCGGGCGGTGTGGCAGGGCATGATCAAGGCGCTGCCCGGCGCGCAGAAAACCGACGGCTTCCAGGCCAACCGCACCATGCTGATGAGCAAAGAGGCGCGCTCGGATAGCATCCCCGGCCTGGAGATTCAGGCCAACGACGTGCGCTGCACCCACGCTTCGGCGACGGGCTACATCGAGGAAGAAGTGCTCTTCTACCTGATGTCGCGCGGTCTGCCCCGTCCGGAAGCGGAAAAGCTGGTAGTGGATGGCTTCTTCGTGCCGGTGCTGGATCGCATCCCCTTCGAGAACGTGCGCGAGCGCATGATGGCCTATGTCGAGCGCAAGCTGCTCGGCCAGGTGTGACGGCTGCCGTCGGCGTGAACAGAGCGAAAGAACCGGGCCTGCACCTGCCCGGTTTTTTCTTAATTCTTTTATGATCTATGCCATCAATTTTCAGGCGAGAGATAACTGCCCCGCAGGCCGGGTGGCGATATAATTTCAACGAAGCATCAGGTCTCTGCAGGAAGCGAGCGCACACCATGACCGAACCGATCACCTATCCCCTCGACATCGCCGCGATCCGCGCCGATTTTCCCATCCTCGATCAGGAAGTGCACCCCGGTAAACGCCTGGTCTTCCTGGACTCAGCGGCGAGCAGCCAGAAGCCCCGCCAGGTTATCGAAGCTATGCGCCGCTATTACGAGCGCGATCACGCCAACGTGCACCGCGGGATTCACGCGCTCAGCGAACGGGCCACTGCCGCCTACGAAGGGGCGCGCGAGAAGGTGCGTGCCTTCATCAATGCCCGCTCTGTCCGCGAGATCATCTTCACCCGCAACGCCACCGAGAGCATCAACCTGGTCGCCCAGAGCTGGGGCCGCGCCAACCTGCGCCCCGGCGACGTGGTGGTGCTCAGCGAAATGGAGCATCACAGCAACATCGTCCCCTGGCAGATTCTGGCCGAGCAGATCGGGTTCCGCCTGCGCTACATCCCCATCACCGACGACGGCCTGCTCGACCTGGACGCTTACGCCGCCCTGTTGCGCGACGAACCGGTCAAACTGGTCAGCGTGATGCACGTCAGCAACGTGCTGGGCACAGTCAATCCGGTCAGGGAGATGGCCGCGCAGGCGCACGCGGCGGGCGCGCTCTTCATGGTAGACGGAGCGCAAAGCGTGCCGCATTTGTCCGTGGACGTGCAGGCGCTCGATATGGACTTCCTGGCCTTCTCCGGGCACAAGATGGCCGGCCCAACTGGTATCGGTGTGCTCTATGGCAAACGCGCCCTGCTGGAGGTCATGCCGCCGTTCCTGGGCGGCGGCGAGATGATCAAAAAGGTGACGCTGGAAGGCAGCACCTGGAACGACCTGCCGCACAAGTTCGAGGCGGGCACGCCCGCCATCGCCCAGGCCGTGGGCTTGGGCGCGGCAGTGGATTACCTGAGCGCCCTAGGTATGGACAACATCCTGGCGCACGAGAAAATCGTGGTGGACTACGCGCTCGACCGCCTGAGCGAAATCCCCGGTCTGAAGGTCTACGGCCCCGGCCCAGAACACCGCAACGGCGTCGCGGCCTTCACTCTGCAGGACGTTCACGCGCACGACATCGCCCAACTGCTCGATGCCGAAGGCGTGGCTGTGCGCGCCGGGCATCACTGTGCCATGCCCCTGCACAAACGACTGGGGGTGGTAGCCACCGCCCGCGCCAGCTTCTACGTCTACAACATGCGCGACGAAGTGGACGCCCTGGTCGAAGCGATCTACAATGCGCGCAGAGTATTTCGGCTGGGCGGCTGATCTGTTGCGGTGCGCTATCCCGTAGCCGCCCCGAAACACGCGAGGGACAGTTTATGGACCTCTACATGGAGAACATCATTGATCACGGGCAGCATCCCCGCAACTTCGGGGAGCCGCTCGATCCCGCCGACATTGACTACGAAGACGAGAATCCCTTCTGTGGCGATTATCTGCACCTGACCGCTCAGCTCGACGAGGAAGGGCGCATCAAAGCCGTATCGTGGCAGGGACAGGGCTGCACCATCAGTCAGGCGTCGGCCTCGATGCTCGGCGAGGCGATCATCGGCAAGACGCTCGACGAACTGCGCGAGTTCAATCGCCAGACCATCCTGGACATGCTGGGCATTCCCCTCAGCCCCACCCGCCTGAAGTGCGCGCTGTTGTCACTGAAAGTCCTCAAGGGGGGCATCTACGGCTTGAGCGACTGGCCAACCGACGAAGGCGAGGAGTGACGCCCTGAACCACACTATGCAACGCCTTGTCCAGCCTCTCACTGCCGACCTGCAAGCTGCTCTTGAGCGTGCTCATCAGGAAGCGGCGCGCCGTCAAAGCGTCTATGTGGATGTCGAACATCTGCTGCTGGGGTTGCTCAGCCAGCCCAACAGCCCAGCCTGCGCTTTGTTGCGCAGCGCCCAGGCCGACCCTGCCCTGCTCTATCAACAGGTCGCTGCCGAAGTGGGCGTGGAACGTGAGCCACCTGTCGCGCTCAAAGGCTACACGCGCTGGGCGAGCCAGGTTCTTGAACGCGCCGCGCAGGCTGCCCGTCAACTGGGGCACGGTGTGCTGGATACCCGCCATCTCCTGCTCGGCCTGATGGACGAGCGCGACGGGGTGACACAGCGGGTGTTAGCTGGTGCAGCGCTGTCCACCGCGGAAGTTCACGCCGACTTGTACCGGCAGCCCCCCGCCGCACCGATCCCCTCAGGGAAACCCTCTCCCGCTGGGACTGCGCTCTCAGAGAGCACACCAGGCCCACAACCGGAGATCGTGCTTGTCCCCACCCGGCGCAAGACAGCGCAGCCTGGCACGGGTACCGCGCGCTGGGGTCGCTGGCCCTGGCTGATCGGCGGGGTTTTGCTGCTGATCTACCTGATAGCCTTCCTGCCCGGCGGATCGCTTTTCACCTTCGTTTTCGTGCTGGTTGGCTGGATTTTTTCGGTGACGCTGCACGAATTCGCGCACGCCCTGGTTGCCTACTGGGGCGGCGACTACACGGTCAAAGACAAAGGTTATTTGTCGTTCAACCCGCTCAAATACACGCACCCCATGCTTAGCATCGGTCTGCCGCTGATCTTCCTGGCCATGGGCGGGATCGGGCTGCCGGGCGGCGCGGTGTACATCGAGCGACACCGCCTGCGCAGCAAGTGGTGGAGCGCGGCGGTCTCTGCGGCAGGCCCGCTCGCCAACCTGCTGCTGGCCGCGCTGCTCTCGCTCCCCTTCATGCTGGGCCTGGTAGACACCGACCTGATCCGCTTCTCGATCTGGATAGGGCACACCCCACAGGGCGTTTCGCTCTGGCAGAACGCTTCTTTGTGGTCGGCCATCGCCTTCCTGATCATGCTCCAGATGACCGCCGTCTGCTTTAACCTACTGCCCATCCCTCCCCTGGATGGCTTCGGCGTGATCGAGCCACTGCTCGATCAGCGCACACGCTGGCAGATGTTGCAGATCGGCTCCTATGGGCTGTTCCTGGTGTTTCTGGCCCTGTGGTTCGTCCCGCCCATCGCCAACGGGTTCTGGGAGATGATCTTCGACATCACGCACGCGCTCCAGATTCCCGATGATCTGGTCCGCGAGGGATTCCGCAACTTCATGTTCTGGCGCGAGCCGCCATCATAGGAAACAGATTCGACAGGAGGGAAACGTGAGCCGTTTTGTCACAGTCGCCAAGACCGCCGAACTGCCACCGGGCGCGCGCGAAGTCTTCGAAGTAGACGGGCTGTACATTGCCGTGTTCAACGTAGATGGCAGGTACTACGCCATCGAAGACCGTTGTACACACGATGATGGCCCCCTGGCCGAAGGTGACCTGGACGGCTATACCATCATCTGTCCGCGGCACGGCGCTCGCTTCGATATCCGTGACGGGCGCGTGCTGAGTATGCCAGCGGTCATTCCGGTGCCCTGGTTCCCCGTGCGCGTCGAGGGGGACGAGATTCAGATCGGCCTGGAAGACTGAAAGCAGGTAAGCCCATGCCCACCCTCTTCCGTTACGATACGACGCTCCTGGCCCGCTTCCCCACCATTCGCGGCGGCGTGATTCTGGCGCGCAACCTGCGCAACGGCCCCACGCCGCCCGCCCTCGCCGCCGCCTTTGCCGCCGAGCAGCAGGCTGCCCTGGCCCGCCTGGGCGATACCCCCCTCAGCGAGGTGCCCAGCCTGGCCGCCTGGCGGCGAGCCTTCAGCGCTTTCGGTGTTGAGCCGACCAAGTACCGCAGCGCTGCCGAATCCCTGCTGCGCCGGTTGACCAAAAAGGGAGATATTCCCTCGCTAAACCTGCTGGTTGACCTGGGCAATCTGGTCAGCATCCGCTATGCCCTGCCAATCGCCGTTTTCGACCGCCGCGCCACGACCGGCACGGTGACCGTGCGCTTCGCCGCTGGTGACGAACGCTTTACCGACCTGGGCACCGACGAAGTTGTGCACCCCGACCCTGGCGAAGTGATTTTCGTGGACGAAGCGGGGCTGGTCAGTGCGCGGCGCTGGTGCTGGCGGCAGAGCGATCAGAGCGCCGCCCGCGAAGATACGACCGAAGCGCTGATCACGGTTGAGGGACATCATGCCAGCGCTGAAGACGATGTCCGCGCGGCCCTGGCCGACCTGGAAGCACTGCTCGGCGAGTACAGCCCTGGCGTCACGCTGCACACGGCCTTGCTCTCTCCGGCGCAACCAGCTTTCGAACATGCCCTGGCGTGAGGGGCGCTTCAGCCATCCCGCGCACCGTAGACCTCAGCGCATAGCCGTTCCAGCTCTGGGGCGGTCAGCAGACCGCCCGCTGCGCCTGTCGCCCCGATCTTGTAGGAAGCGAAGACCACCGCCTGGCGAATGGCCCGGTATGGGTCGCCTGTTTCGGCATAGACATGCACAAAGCAAGAAAACAGCGCGTCGCCCGCCCCGATGGTGTTAACGACAGGGCGCGTGTATACCGCAGGCACCCGCTCGACGAAGTTATCGGCGCGCACGCCCAGCAACGCCCCCTGCGCCCCCAGGCCGATCACCACCACTGGCGCTGCATAGCGCCCCCACAGGCCGCGCACCCATTCCTCCGGCGAACAGGGTAGCCTCTCGTCGCTCATGAAAAGCAGCGAGGCAGCTTCCAGCCAGTCGCGGTTGTACGCATCGTCGAGGTCGGCGAGGGTATGCACGTCGGTGGCGATGGGCACCCCGCGCGCTCGCATTTGCGCCAGCATGGGCCGCGCGAAGTTGATGTTGCACAGCACCGCCAGCGACACATCCTGCGTCGCCGCCTCGAACAAGGCGGGCGGATATGGCCGTTCCTGGATGTCCTTCAGGTCAACGTAGATCGCGCGCTGCCCACTGGTGTCGTACAGGATCACCGAATGAGCCGTCTGGGCGACCTCCTGCACCACAAAAGCATCGTCGATTCCGTCGGCGCGTAGCTGCTCATAGACCATCTGCCCGGCCAGGTCGCGCCCGATCAGCGACAGGAAGCGCACCGACCGGCCCAGCCGCGTCAACGCCTTGGCCACGTTGTAGCCCACGCCGGAAATGCTCGCATTCACTCCCCCAAAAGGGTAATGCACCGGCACATAAGGGATCGGGAAGCCATCTACCCGCAGGGTCACTTCCAGGTTGATCAGGCCAGCAACCAGGATGTGGCTCACTATCGCCCTCCCCGGACAGCAAGTGGGCCAGGGTTTCGCCCTGGCCCCACATTCACTCCGTTTGTCTATACGACCTCAGTAACGGAAGATGGCCGCGATCAACTCCCCGCCGGGCACCTTCTCCGGCTCCAGCACATAGACCGTCCCCCCATGCGCTACGGTCTGCGCAGCCGCCAGATCGATCAGGTCGTAGTCGCCGGGCTGCTGCGAAGGATGTACATGGACCTTGTGGCTGTGCGCCCGGTACACCCCCCACTTTTGCACACTGTGCGGCACAAAAAGCGTGGCAACCCGTCCCTCGAACGCTGCCCGCACGATATCCGTCAAGGTATGCGAGGCCCGCACATCACCGCGCCCGTCGAGTTCGTAATAGAGCGCAATCTGTTCGGCCTGCTCCGCGGCAAAGACAGGCCGGACAATCTCCCAGGCGCGCTGATGCAGTTCCCTGGCACTGACCATGTCCGGGTTGCCGATGATGCCCTGTTCTAGCAGATGGGAATAGCTGTTGGCCTCCCGGTAGATTGGCAGCAGGTAATCCACTCCAGCCAGCACCAGGGGCACACGCTTGTCGGCCAGGTAATCGCGCAAGCCCCGATCAACAAGCTGAAAGTAGCGCAGCAGATCGGGCTTGGCCGTTTCCTCTGGGCCACCGTGCCCGTGAAAGACTGCCGCGCCAGTCTCGCCTATCGCGCGCGCCCGCACCTGCCGCTCTGGCCGGTCGAGCTGCAACGCTTCGGCCATGCTGGTAGGCACGTCGGGCAACTCGACCTCGGCCACGCTGTCGCGCGTCCCTTCCAGCAGACGCACCTGATCCTGGCTGAGCGCCAGCACGAAGAACTGACCATCGCCACTGAACAGCGGCAACAGCGGCTTGACATAGAAACGCCGGTTCACCACCACTATTTCATCGAAACGCAGCGGCAACCGAAAGGTGCTCAAGTGTCCCTGCCCCACAAAGACCGCCAGACCATCCCCCTGTTCACGCCAGAACCCCGCATCATCGAGCAGGGCTGTAGCTGGCCCCAATAAACGTTCTACATCGGGGACGCGCATTTGCACGGCCTGCAAAGATTCTTCGGCACGGCGAAGTAAATTTCTGAACCGGATCGTGTTCTGCTGCACCTCCGCCCCCGCGCGCACGGCGGGCATGTACAAAGAGACGCACCATTCCCCTTCCACATCGATCAGTTCGGCCAGATCACTTCGGGTCAACGAGTCCATAGTAAACTCCTTTCCTTATATAAAGCTTAGTGGAGTTTTTCAGGCCACGCCACTGATCAGGAGAGTGCATTTCACAAAAGGTCATGGTCGGCTGAGAATGCATCAGACCTGATTTGAGGGATGCGTGCAAAAGGTGACAGGCTGTTTGCTGCACTTTGGTTTACCTCACCCCCGCCTCGCTACGCTCGGCTTGCCCCTTCCCCGCGTCGGGGAGGGGGCAGCGAGGCGCGCAAGCGCCGAGCGGGGGTGAGGTAAACGTCTCCGCACCGGCCATAGCGCTGAAAACCTTCGCTCGCACTCGTGAACTAACCTGAAATACACCCCTGATCAGCTGCGCAGAATCATTCTGCCCACCCGCGAGAGCGAGAAAGGGGATAAGATGAGGCCGGCCAGGTTGGCAGGTCCTGGCGCTAGACATACCCTGCACTTTCAAGCCGCGAGTATCAGGGTGCGCAGACTCAGCACGATGATCAGCACGCCCACCACAAACATCAGTCTACGCGGGGATAGTCTGCGGCAGATCAAGGCAGCGAGCGGCGCAGCCACTACACCGCCCGCCAGGAGACCAACGATAATTTCCCAGTTGGTCAGCTGAATGGTGATCAGGAAAACTACCGACTGCGAAAATGTGACGAAGAACTCAGCCAGATTCACCGAACCGACAGAGATGCGCGGGTTGTGCCCGTTGGCAACCAGCGTCGAGGTGACGATTGGCCCCCATCCACCGCCGCCGATGGCATCGAAGAAGCCGCCCGCCAGCCCCAGCGGGGACAGGTGTTTGAGCGGCCTCCCCGACTCCGAAGATTGCCGCACCGCTTTCCACAGAATACGCCCCCCCATCAGCAGCAGGTAGATCGCTATATAAGGCTTGATCTTGTCGCCCGGCAATTCGCTGAGCACGTAGGCCCCCAGCACGCCACCCAACACGCCGGGGATGACCAGTCGCCGGAACAGTGACCGATCTACATTGCCGATGCGCCAGTGCGAGAGGCCCGACACCAGGGTGGTGAACACTTCGGCCATGTGCACGCTGGCGCTGGCCACGGCTGGCCCCACCCCGCTGCTGAGCAGAAAAGTGGTCGAGGTCACCCCATAGGCCATGCCCAACGCGCCGTCAATCAGTTGCGCCACAAAGCCAACCAACACATAGACCAGGATATTCTCTGGCACTACCAGTCTCTCCCCGCTTGTTACCTGGGCTGTCCAGGGGAGACCCGGCCAGCCCATTCCAGGAATGCGTAGTAATTCTAGCAGTGTTTAATTCATTCACACAGATTCCATCATCCAGGCAACGCCCTTCGTGCCAGATGATTGTCGTTTGCCCGCCATCTGTGGCACAATAAAGGCATCATTCTGTTGTTCTTGCCCGTCCGTGCAATTGCTTTTGCCAAAGAATGGAAGGTTTGCCGTGCCCGCACAAGAGAAACTCTCTCCTACTGAGCAATATCTGGCCTATCTGACCGGGCTGGGCATTGTGATCACCGTTGTGGCGTTGTTTCTGATCGCCTTGGGCACCATCGAGAACGACAACATCGCTACCAGCCTGCTGATCGTGGGCATCGTTATCATTGTCCTGGGCGTGGCAGGCTGGCTGCTCCTGGTGCGCCCCTGGGAGCGCTTCGACGACCTCAAGACCCCTCACTACACCGGTCACGAGGAGCATGTCGAAACAGCCGCGCCCGTCGCTGAAGCTGCGGCCCCGGCAGAAGCGGTCGCGCAGGCCGAAGCGCCCGTCACCCCGCCGGCTCCTGCTGCCGCCCCTGACGATCTGACGCTGATCGAGGGCATCGGCCCTAAGGTCGCCAGCGCCCTGCATGCGGCGGGAATCACCACCTTTGCCCAGGTCGCCGCCATGACCCCCGAGCAGCTCGAACAGACCTTGCGCGAGCAGGGCGTGCGCCTGGTAGGCAGCACCGCCACCTGGCCCGAACAGGCGCGCCTGGCCGCAGCGGGCGACCTGACTGCGCTGCAAAGCCAACAGGCGCGCATCAAGGGGGGCGGCGCGGTGATCGAAGACGATCTGACCCTGATCGAAGGTATCGGCCCCAAGTCCGCCGCTGCCCTGCGCGACGCGGGCATCACCACCTTTGCGCAGGTCGCCGCCATGACCCCTGAGCAACTCGAACAGATCGTGCGCGAACGCGGAGTGCGGCTGGTCGGCTCTACAGCGAGCTGGCCCGAACAGGCGCGCCTGGCCGCAGCCGGTGACCTCAGCGGTCTGGAAGCGCTCCGGGCGAAGCTCCGGGGCGGGAACTGACGCGCGCAAAAGTCCGAGTGCTCTCATCGGCCAGATCCAAAGAAAGCGGCGCGAACCATCCGCCCGCGCCGCCCTGTCACTGTTCCGCGTCATTCCTCTGGGGGGAATTGCTGCTGATACTGTGCTGCCACGGCTTCGTAACTGCTGGTTAAGACGGGTTCCAGCGTCTTCCACAGCGCGCTGACCGGCGGGCCGGTCACTGCCGGAAGTGGCAACCGACTGGTGTTCGGGTAGGCACAGCGATACATATACACCCCATCTATCACATCCACCTGCCAGCAGTGCTTCTCCACGAAGTCGAAGATCGGCTGCAGGTTGGCGACATCGCGCCGCCCACCCTCGCGCCACCATTCCACGCGCAGGGCGGGATCGAGCGGCGGCACGCGATCCCCATCAATCATCGTGCTGTCCACAATGATTGTTGGCTTGTTGCGCTCCAGATCGCGCACCATCTCCAGGATATACTCTTCGGAGAGTTTGCCCGGCATCACCAGCGGATAGCCGTAGTTAAATTGCGTGGGGCTGCGCCGGTTGGCCAGGAAGTTGACTACTGTGTTGACCCCCCACACCAACACCGTGTCGCTCTCGTCGGTGCGCTCTTCCACATAGCTGACCACTTCCTGCTGACGCTCCAACCCTGACAGGCTCGTCCTGGAGAGCGCCACGCGCACCAGCGTCGTCACCACGGGTACACCCAGCAGAAGTACCGCCAGATAGACGCGCAGCCCGGCCCATATCTTGCGCCATCGTCCCGTCGAAGTAGCAATGTAGCGAGCTACTTCGGGCAGGCTCATAGTCGTCAGCAGGGCGATGGCCGGGATCATGGTGATGTAGTAATGGGCATAGCCGCGATTGGTCACGTTGACCAGCACCATATCGGCGAAGAAAGTGAGCACCACCCACACTCCCAGCGTGGCATCGGTGGCCATCTGCCGATCGCGCGCCCGCCGACGCAGATTGCGCCGGGCCACGCGCATCCCCAAGACCAGGAAGGGAGACAGGGGCACGATCACCACAGGGGCCAGACTGGCCGTCCAGGTGGTGATCACCGTGCGACCGATCCACACCGACTCTTCGCTCACCCACTCGTGAAACATGTTGGCTGCCACGAATGAGGCCGCCAGAGCATCGTCCAGAATGCCATTGACCAGCAGATAGAGTGCCACTATGCCCAGGCTGCACACGCCACCCAGGATGATCGTGCCCAGCCCGTGCCAGCGCTGGCGCGTGCCCAGGACAGGATGTCGGCTGAGGAGCACCGCCGGGATGAACATCAACGCGCCGCCAACCGTCGTCTGTTTGATCAGGAAGGCTGCGCCCGCCGCAAACCCCATGGCAAACCCCCAGCGCGAGCGCGGTTGGCGCAGGAACTGATAGCCCGCCGCCAGCACCAACACCTGGGGCAGCAGCGCATACGGTTCGGTGAAGTTGATATCGGAGGTCAACGTGGGGTGGCGCGTGAGCAATACCAGCACCAGTGGCCCCACCCATGCCTCGCTGCGGTCGCCGTAGACCTGACGCAGCAGCCAGAACAAAGCCATGCCTGCCGCAAAGATAGTCAGGTTCTCAGCCAGCCACAAGGCCCAACGCCCTGTGCCGAAGATCAGAAAGGCCAGCGCATTGATGAAATAGACGCCGGGCAGTTTGTTATCCCAGGCGTCAACGTAGGGCAAACCGCCGTTGCGGATGGTCAGGCCGGTGTAGGCGAAGATACCGCTGTCGCGACGCTGTTCGATGATCGAGGGTGCGAACTGCAGCGAAACCAGCACAACCAGAAGCAACAGAGCACACGCTGGCAACACCCACGACATCCGGACGAAGGACAGCGCACTGCCCCTCGTGCGCGGATGAGCTGATGTGGATCGACTCATGTGTGCAGTCGTTTCTCCTTAATTGGCCGCCTAATCCCATTATAAACCGCCCTATCAGGACGATCAACAACGACTCCCCTGCGCTCGTCGGTGTTCTGTATGAGCGGCCTCAGCAGCGGCGTGCCCGCACAAACGGACGGCGTGAGGGCTGCTCACGCCGTCCATCCAGAGCCTGCATTTTACCACGCTTGCGGGCTTTTTCAAGCGTGGGCCAGCAGATCGGCCACTGCCTCGCGCTCTTCCAGCAGTTCCTGGGCAGAGATCATCAGCTTGCGCCGCGCATATTCGCTCAACTGCATCTCTTGCACAGGCACCACCGAACCATCGGGCAGTGTCCGCAGCGGAAACGAGAACATCAGACCTTCCGGCACGCCATAAGGATTGCCATCCGAGAGCACCGCCGCGCTGTAACATTCACCTTCTCGCGTGACGTTCGACACGCTGCGGATATGATCGATTACGGCGTTCGCTGCGCTGGCCGCGCTGCTCTTGCCCCGCGCCTCAATCACGACCTTGCCACGCTGCTGCACAGTCGGCACGAACACTTCCTCGAACCAGGCGCGGTCGGGGATCACCTCCAGCGCGGGCTGACCATTGATACGCGCGTTCTCGAAGTCCGGATACATAGTTGGGCTGTGATTGCCCCACACTGCCAGATGCGTCACCGCCGTCACTGGCACACCGGCCTTCTTCGCCAGTTGTGCCCTGGCGCGGTTCTGATCAAGACGGGTCATGGCAAACCAGCGATCCCGCGGAATGTTCGGCGCGCTGTGCATGGCAATGAGAGCGTTAGTGTTGCAGGGGTTGGCCACTACCAACACGCGCAGATCACGGCTCGCGCACTCATTCATGACCCGCCCCTGCTCTTCAAAGACAGGCGCGTTGTCCCGGATGACATCGGCGCGTTCCATGCCAGGGCCGCGCGGTTTGCCACCCAACAGCACAGCCCAGTTGGCGTTTTGAAAGGCCACGCACGGATCGTCCGTCACTACGACACCCTGCAACAGCGGAAAAGCGCAATCCTCCAGTTCCATCACCACGCCGTTCAAGGCGCTTTGCGCTTCTGGGATATCCAGCAGTTGCAAGATCACAGGTTGCTCCGGACCAAAAGCATCTCCGTGGGCCAGACGGAACAACAGACTATAGCCGATCTGACCAGCTGCGCCGGTTACTGCTACACGGATTGGGGCTTTCACCTCTGCACTCCTTACAGATCACGAGAGACGGTAAAGGCACTATATTGAATGGGGAGTCTTGCCTGTATGCTATGTTAAGAATTTAGCGCCATGCCATGAACAACAGCAAATGGGGGGCATTTCACAAAAATTCACGGTCGGCTGATAAAGACCGTTTGAAAAGCCCCCTCATCCCCCGGCCCCTTCTCCCGCGCTACGGGAAAAGGGGAGCGCTCGTGCGAGAGATGGTAAGTCCCCTCGCCCCGCGACGCAGTCGCGAGGGAGAGGGGATTGAGGGGTGAGGGAAGACTTGTGGGTAATGCATAGCCCCGCGTCGGGGAGGGGGCAAGCCGAGCGTAGCGAGGCTGGGGGTGAGATAAAGCGGCAAGCGGTTTGATGCCATCCCCCTGGCCGTCCCCAAAAACAGCGTCCCAACCGCAAACGCTTTGTGGTATACTTCGCCCGGTTTGACAACAGCACACTAGCCAGCCCTTTTTGCGCCATGCTCACCCGCTTCGTAGACCTGACCGACGGCGTCGCCATGATCGTGAGCGACCTACACGGAGACCGCGATGCCTTCGATCGCTATGTGACTCGCTTCCGCTCCCTGTACGCTTCCGGCGCGGCACAACGGTTGATCTTTTTGGGCGATCTCATCCATGCTTACGGGCCCCCCTATCAGGATCAAAGCCTGGGCATCCTGCTGGATGTAATGGCTCTGCGCGCCGAGTTCGGCCCGCAGACGGTGATCATGCTGCTGGGCAACCATGAGATGCCGCACATCTACGGCGTCTCGCTGGCCAAAGGAGATTATGAGTTCACGCCCCGCTTCGAACAGGCATTGGGGAAACGCCGCGAACAGGTCATCGCCTTTCTAAGCGAACTGCCTTTCTATGTGCGCACCGCGGCGGGCGTGCTGCTGAGCCATGCCGGTCCGGCGAGCGAAGTCACCGGACACGTAGACCTGCTGCGCCACTACGATCACGCGCAAGTGCTGGCCCAGGCCGATGCTCTGCTGGCCCAGGTGCCCGATCTGACGCCTTACTACGAGCGCTATCGCCAGGTGTTCGGCACCTCCTACGACGACGATGCCCGCCACTATCTGGCCGTGCGTGGCCCGGACGATCCGCGCTATCCGCACCTGCTGCGCGGCACTCTGATCGCCCAGCAGAGCCGCGAATTCGCCGTGCTATGGGACGCTTTGTTCACCCAAAATGAGCTGGGCCTGACCGAGTACAGCTACGTGCAGCAGGTGCGCGAATTCCTGGCCGCCTTCTCGGACGGAGCGCCTGCGCCGCAGCAGGTGATAGTCAGTGGCCACATTGTCACCCCCCTGGGCGGTTATATGCTGGTCAATCGCTATCATCTGCGCCTGTCCAGCGCGGCACACGCCCGTCCGCGCGAAGCAGGGTGTTACCTGCTGCTGGACTGCGCCCGGCCCGTTCACGCTGCCAACGAACTGCTGCCTTGCCTGGATACTGTGTTCGAAGACGAAATGGAAGATGACGACTGACCTGGCCATCACAAACAGCCTTCCCAATTCGCCCACGCGCGTGCTGTGCATCCGGCACGGCGAAACCGATTGGAACGCCGCCGGTCGCTGGCAGGGGCACGCACCCGTCCCCCTCAACCCCGCCGGACTCGCGCAGTCGCGGGCGCTGGCGCATTACCTGGCCCGCAACGGCTGGCCCATCAAGGCGATTTACAGCAGCGACCTGCCCCGCGCCATGCAGACCGCACAGGCCATCGCCGCCGCGCTTGGTCTGACAGTACACCCCGACGCCCGCCTGCGCGAAATAGACCTGGGCGAATGGCAGGGTCTGACGCGCGAAGAAGTGCTGGCCTGGGATGGGGAACGCTACGCCGCGCATCAGGCCGACCGCGATCACGTCCCCACGCCCAATGGCGAGACACACCTGGCCCTGCGCGCTCGTGTTCTGGCTGCCTTCGACGAGATCACCGCTCACCATGCCGGGCAAACTGTCGCCTTGGTGACACACGGCGGGACGCTGGGCGTCTTGCTGGTCAGTTTATTTGGGCCGCTCGAACGTCCCTCGCTCACCAATACCTCGATCACTGTGATCGAGCGCTCCGCTCCGGAAGCCCCCTGGGTGCTTGTGCGCGTGGCCTGGGCACCGCATCTGGAGACAGCTCCTCTGGGCGAAACCTGGTAGCCCGACCAATCCCCTCTTCATGCTGATATTATCCACAGTATTGGCAATGGGCGGCGGAAAAGCTTATGATCTCATGAATTCTGCTGCCTCCTGTGGAGGCAAGAGCTTTCAGGAGCTACCTATCATGATGAAACGCATCGCAATCAGCATCGCTCTGGTCCTGGTGCTCACCGTGACGCCTGCCTCTCTGCTGGCGCAGGGTGATGACGAGTTCGAAACCTACACGTCCGAAGATGGTCTGTTCACTGTATCTTATCCCGCCGGCTGGTTCTCCAATATGGATGAGGGAGCGCCATTCCCCTTCGTCATCTTCCTGAACTCGGAAGACGCCATACAACGGCTGGAAGCTGGGGAAGACCTGGCCAGCGGTGACCAGGGCCTGCTGGTGATCGTCCTGCCGACCGACTTTCTGATCTTCTTCGGCGTGACGCTGGCCGACGACGCCACTCCCGCCGAAGCCGCCGAGACGATTGCCACCATGGTCTTTGCGCCCGACGCGGGAGCAGACGGCACAGTTGACGAGAGCGAGCAGGTCGAATTCAGCGAATTCGAGGAAGTCGAACTGGGCGAAGACCTGGTTGGCGGCTTTGGCATCGCCACCAGCCAGAAAGAAGAAGCGGCCATCACCATCTTCACGCCGGGTGAAGGACTGGTGGCCATCGTCTACACTGCTGCCTTCACTGGCGAACTGACCGACGATCTCAAGGAGCTGAGCCAGAGCGCCGCAGCCAGCCTCTCCTACGATGGCACTGCCGAAGACCTGATGAATGCCATCATGGGCGGCGCAATCGAGCCAGCGCCCGAAGACAGCACGTCGCAAAACCTCGACGGCGCAGCGCTGGTCGCTGAGCGCTGCACGGTCTGCCACTCCGCCGAGCGCATTGACCGCGCCAGCAACGACGAAACGGGCTGGGCGGCCACCGTTGACCGCATGATCGGCTACGGGGCGCAACTCAACAGCGCCGAGCGCGAAGCGGTCATCGCCTATCTCAGCAGCCGCTGACTCCCTTGCAACGCGCCCGCCGCCCGCCGCATCTAAACGGACAGGTAGCGAGCGTTGTTGCTCATGGTTCACCTCCCTACACCCCTCAACCGGTTACTGCTGGTTGAGGGGCGTTTGTATCAGGACAGGCCCCACACTTTCCAGGTGTTCTCCACCATGTAGATCACCGTGCCGTCCGGCAGGGTCAGATACAGACGCGAATACTTGAAGTCGCCGGAGCGCTGTACCCAGGCCGTGTAACCGCGCTCGAAATTGGTCGCCCAACCCAGGCCAGTGCGCACCTGCGGGTTGTCCACCCACACGCGCCCGAAACCCCGGTCGGGCTTGTAGCGACCCACGGGCGGCTCTTCGGGATAGTCCACCCACTCGCCCAGCCAGGTATCGCGAAACCGGTTGACCAGGCCCGTATCGCGGAAAAAGACGTAGATGTCGCTGGTGTCGGCCCGCCAGATCATGAACCCGCGCTCGAATTCCTGGTAAGCGGCCTGTACTGTCCTGGCGGCCTCAGCAGGGCACGAGAGAACCTGCCCGCGCGTATCGAAGAAGTATACGTAGGGACAGATGACGTCAACGATGACGGTCTCCTGACGCTGCTCATCCGCCGCGCCGCGCGCGAAGAGCATGAACGTTGCCTCGTCCACATACGTTTCCGGGACCGTCACCGTCCACGTCCCCTGCTGCGCCGCTGTGCCCGGGGCCATCTGCGCCAGCCGACCGCCCGGCTCCACCAACCAGACCCCTACCTCCGTAGCGTTGCGCACTTCCCAGGTCACCGTTACCGTCCCGCCACGCGGGATGATCTCTGGAGCGGCAGTGAATAGAGTCACCTCCACCGGTGCCGCACTGCCCGCCGCCCCCGCCTGAGCGCCAGAACTGACCGGCGCGCCCGACGAGGTCCTGCCCTGGCTGGCAGGTGCGGGGGCAGGCGCTCTGGCAGCGGTCACTACAGGGATGGGCGGCAGCGGATAGGTCGCCAGGGTATCGCCATTGCGCAAATCTACCATCCGCAGCCGCAACCGCACCGGCTGACCGACCGCAGTGAAAAGGGGCGCGACTACCCCTTCTCCCTGAGAAGCCACCCAGAGCGTCAGGCGCGGCAACTCGACCGAGACAGTGTCGCCCGTCTCCAGCACCTGCTCGAAGATCAGGTGCATATACGGCTGCCGACCGCTGACCCGCCAGAAGACTGGCACGCGCACCGTCCGCGCCGCCAGCGCTGCCGCGTCCAGCTCGCTTGCGTCGGCACGGAATTCGTCAATGCTCAGCGGCGGGGCTTCGTCGTCGCTGGCATAGGGCACGGTCAGCACCCGCTGATCGAGCATTTGCCCGGCGGCGTCGGCGAGCACCAGACTGTACGTGGGCGGGCCGAAGGTCAGCGGATGCTCGACGACGATGCTCACCTCGCCCGTCGCTGGCAGTGGTTCGCTGCCAGGAGGGAGAACCAGCGGCTCCCACCGGTTGACGCGGAACGCATAGAGCACCAGGCGGTGTTCAGGGCGCATCCCTACCGTCCGCCAGCTCAGACGGGCGGGGGTCAGGCCCGCTTCGGCCTCAGCCAGCGTAATAGACCCTACGTCAATGCCAAACTCAATAATGGTGGGCGGGTAGGCTGGCCCCGTCTGCGCGGCGGCAGCGGGCAGTTCTAGCGACAGACCCGCCCCCAGCGCCTGACCGGAAGCCAGCAGGATCGCCCCCAACACTCCCCAGATCGCCATCCAGCGTCTGCTCATCACTGCGCCTCCTGAGTTCGCTTGTGAACAGTCTCCCCTGTTCGTCTACAGTATACTCCATCGCTCTGACAGGCGCGTGCCCAGGTGTCATCGTCGTTGCCAGCGAGCGCTTCCCGCCGGTGTCTTCCTGTTGCATTTTGCCTCACGCATCCCAAACAAAAAACAGCCGCCCGGTTTATGGGGCGGCTGCCATGTTGATCGCTACGGTCGCGTTTAGTTGAGCTTGCGGTTGGGATCGCGCACGCCCAGTTCGCCCAGGCGCTCCCAGCCCTGCTCGCGCAGCACAGCGTGCGCCGCGGCCAGACGCGCCACCGGCACGCGGAACGGCGAGCAACTGACGTAGTTCAGGTTGATACGGTGGCAGAAGTCAATGCTATCGGGGTCACCGCCGTGCTCGCCGCAGATACCCACTTCCAGGTCAGGCCGCGTCTTGCGCCCTTCTTCGACAGCCATCTTCATCAGGCGGCCCACACCGTCGCGGTCAATGGTCTGGAAGGGGTTCTTGGGCAGGATACCCTTCTCGACATAGTCCAGCAGGAAGTGACGCTCGGCGTCGTCGCGGCTGATGCCATAGGTCATCTGCGTCAGGTCGTTGGTGCCGAAGCTGAAGAACTGCGCCAGTTCGGCGATCTCGCCCGCGGTCAGGGCGGCGCGCGGAATCTCGATCATGGTGCCGAACTTGTAGTCCACCGTCACGCCCTTCTCGGCCATGACCTTCCTGGCTTCGTCTTCCAGAATCTTCTGGAGCAGCTTCAGCTCGTTGATATGCGAGGTCAACGGGATCATGACCTCAGGATGCACTTCGTAGCCATCCTTGGTGGCATCGCACGCGGCGGAGATGATCGCGCGCACCTGCATCAGCGTGACATCGGGCATCATGATGCCCAGGCGGATACCGCGCAGACCCAGCATGGGGTTGAATTCGGCCAGTTCTTCGGCCTTGCGCAGGATCGCTTCCTTCTCGGAGACATCCTCGCCGCGCTCGCGACCCACGGCCACGTCCACTTTCAGTTCGTCGCGCGCAGGCAGGAACTCGTGCAGCGGCGGGTCAATCAGGCGGATGATCACCGGCAGGCCGTCCATGGCGCGGAAGATGCCATAGAAGTCATCGTGCTGCAGCACGGCCAGCTTGTCGAGCGCCTTCTGCTTGGCTTCCGGATCGGTTGCCAGGATATATTCCTGGAAGATTTGCGTGCGGTCGCCCAGGAACATGTGCTCAGTACGGCACAGGCCGATACCCTGCGCGCCGTAGCTGCGGGCGCGGGCTGCCTGCTGCTCGTCATCGGCGTTGGCCCACACCATCAGGCGACGGATTTCGTCGGCCCAGCCCAGAATCTTGAGCAGTTCGGTCTGCTCTTCCAGCTTGGGCGCGACGACCGGGATTTGCCCGATGTACACATTGCCCTTGGCACCGTCCAGCGAGATGAAGTCGCCTTCCTTGACCACCTGGCCGTTGACCGTGAAGTACTTCTGCTCCAGGTTGATCTTGATATCGGAGCAGCCGGCCACGCACGGCTTACCCAGCTGACGGGCCACCACTGCCGCATGGCTGGTCGCGCCACCTTCCGCCGTCAGGATACCCTTGGCTGCCAGCATACCGTGCACGTCGCTTGGCTCGGTCAGCGGACGAACCAGGATCACCGGCTCGCCTTCCTTGCTCTTGGCTTCGGCGGTGTCGGCATCGAAATAGACCTTGCCCACTGCCGCGCCGGGCGAGGCATTGAGGCCCTTGGCCACCGGAGGCGTCGCCTTGAGCACCTTCTCGTCGAAGCGCGGGTGCAGCAACTGATCGATCATGTCCGGGGCGATACGCGCCACCGCCTCGGCGGGCGTGATCAGGCCCTCGTCCACCATGTCCACGGCGATCTTGACGGCTGCTGCCGCGGTACGCTTGCCGCTACGGGTCTGCAACATCCACAGCTTGCCATGCTCGATGGTGAACTCGATGTCCTGGGTTTCGCGATAGTGCTTTTCCAGGATGTCCGCCACGCGCATCAGTTCTTCCCAGGCTTCGGGGATTTCCTTGGCCAGGCTGGAGACCTCGGTCGGCGTGCGCGCGCCCGACACCACATCCTCACCCTGGGCGTTGAGCAGGTATTCGCCATAGAATTTCTTCTCGCCGGTAGCGGGGTTGCGCGTGAAGGCCACGCCCGTGCCGCTCTTGCCGTCGGCGAAGTTACCGTAGACCATGGTCACGATGTTAGCCGCCGTGCCCCAGGTGTGCGGGTAACCGTAGTGATTGCGGTAGTCCACCGCGCGCTTGCCGTTCCAGCTCTTGAACACAGCCTCGATGCCCAGCTCGAGCTGCTTGTAGGGGTCCATGGGGAACGGCTGCCCCGTGTGACGCTGTGCCAGTTCCATGAAACGCTCGGCGCAACGCTGCCAGCCCTCGGCGGTCATTTGAGCGTCGGTCTTGGCCCCCACACGCGCGCGCTCTTCCTCGATAATCTCCTCAAATTCCTCACCAGGCACGTCCAGCACAACCTTGCTGAACATCTGAATCAGGCGGCGATAGAGGTCCCAGGCAAAGCGCATGTCGTTGAATTGCTTGCCCATTGTCTCGACCGCGCCCGGCGTCAGGCCCACGTTGAGAATGGTGTCCATCATGCCCGGCATGGACTCGCGTGCCCCGGAACGGATGGAGACGAGCAGTGGGTTGGCGTCGTTGCCGAACTCCTTGCCGGTCTTGCGGTTCAAATCCTGCATGGCAGCCAGGACCTGTTCCCACATCCCTTCGGGGAACTTGCCGGTGTTCATGTACTCCACACACGCTTCCGTCGTCACCGTGAAGCCAGGTGGAACGGGCAGGCCGATCCGGGTCATCTCGGCCAGATTGCACCCCTTACCACCCAGCAGGTTACGCATGGTAGCGTCACCTTCTTCGAACGCATAGACCCACTTATGTGCCATTCAGACCTCTCCTCAACTGACTGCAAGACCACTGCGTTTCTGGTTTTGGTCGGGCGAAAGCGCCCGCGGCGGCATGCACCCGTCGCGAGCATACACATCCCCTTGCGCAGAGCAACTGGCCCATGAGCAAACCTGAAGGATTCTGCCGCGCCGGCTCGCGTGAGGACAGTGAAGAAACGCACTGGATCGCGTGACGAGTGTTACAACTTATCAAAAATACCCTGTCTGGCCCCTGTCGTCAACGGTCTTTCGCCTTTTTCGTCTTTTGACTATACTGCTCAATCATGAGCGAGAATCAGTCTCCCATCCCGGACTTTGCGACCCTGCCCGCCAGCGAGTTCACGCTGCCCTGCGGGTACGATCTGGCCGCCGACCCCGGCCTGGCCCAACTGCACCATTACCTGCCCGTGCTGGCGGTCATCGCCGCCCCCTTCGCCTCGATGAGCGGCACCGAAGACCCGCTCAGCCCGGCGGACCCGGCCCAGGAATGGCTGGCGCTGCTGCGCACCGTGCGCCAGGTAACTTCGGAGGCCAGAGTGGGTAGCGCTCCCCTGGCTCTGGTGCGCTTGCTGCCCCCAACCTCCGAACGACTGGGAATAGCGCTCAGCGCGCGCGGGCCGGACGCCTTCCGCATCGTACACCTGATCGCGCACGCCGAACGCGACATCCTCTACCTGGAAGACGAAGAGGGCCGCGAAGCCTATGCTGTGGCCGAGCACATCGTCCGGCGCTTTGCCAGCAGCGACGTCCGTCTGGTGCTGCTGGACGGTTGCTTCAGCCGCCGCCTGGCGCAGATGCTGCTGGACGAAACGCCTGTGCAGGCTGTCATCGGCACCGTACGCCGCGCCAACGAAGACTGCACAGTGGCTTTCAACGCCTGTCTCTACGCAGAGCTGGCGGGCGGAGCCAGCGTGCGTGAAGCCTTCCGCGCCGCCATCGCCGAGGTACGGGAACTACCCAACAGTCAGCCCGAGCGCTACGAGTTGGTGCTCGCCGACGATCAGCACGATCTCCGGCTCCCCCTGCCCGAACCGGCTCACCGCGCCACGCGCCCCCTGGTCGCCGATGGACTGCCGCGCGCCTTTGAACTACCGCTGCCCACCGGCTTTATCGGGCGGCGCGAGTTGCTGGGCAGGCTGGCCGAAGACATGTTCACCCACAACCGCCGCCTGCTCCTGTTAACCGGCCCTCAGGGCGTGGGCAAGCGCTCATTAGCCGCGGCCTTTGCCTATCGCTTTGGCTGGCGCTTCCCCGATGGCATCGTCTGGCTGCGCTGCGGCCCTGCCATCACCGCCGCCGAAGTGCAAAGCACCCTGGCTCAGCTTGCCGGTCTGCCATCACAGGCAGCGCGGGCCGACGTGCTGACGGCCTGGTCGGGGCGACGGCTGTTGCTGGTGCTACAGGACATTGACGCTCTGCCCTCTGGAACTGCGCGGGCCGAACTCGCCACCTTGCTGGCCGAGTTGCTCGCGTCAGCCCATCACGGCGTGCTGCTGACCGCCCAGGAAGCCGACGAAACGCTGTTACCCGCTGGCCCCACCTTCAGCGCCAAGGCGCGTCCAGTCGAGCCACTGACTGGCAAAGACGCGCGCACTCTGGCCATGCGCCGCGCAGTCCTGCGCCGGGTCGAGACGCTCGATGTAGACACCATAGACGACTTTCTGGAGCGCACGCAGCAACTGCCCTGGCTGATTATCCGCGGCGTAGAGATGGTGCGCCGCGATGGGGTGGACGCGACGCTCAAGTACCTGAGTGCCTTCGACCAGGACGCGGCCACCCTGCCGCGCGCCTACCTGCGCCGTCAACTCGAATGGCTGCTGGCCGACCGCCGCGAGGTCTTCCGGCTGCTCATTCGCGCTCAGGGGTTGCCCGCCCCGCTCGACGAACGCCTGGCCCTGGGGCTGGCTGGCCGCGACGCCGCCGATCACCTGTCCGTCTTGCTCGATCGCGACATCCTGCAGCGCGACGGAACGCTGATCGCCATCCCCGCTGAGGTGCGCGCGTTCGTGTGGGAACGCTTCCCGCTCGACACGCCCAAGCAGGCGCACCTCGACCGCGTGATCGCGCAGTACTTCGCGCAGACCTGGCCCGACGAGGTGCCCACTCCCCTGCCTGCCGAGTGGCGGGCGCGCCTGAGCAACGTGCGCGCCCTGCTCGACCGCCAACTGAGCGGCCCGGTGTTGCTTTCGCCTGTCGAACTGGCCCGCCTGCTGGTAGTGACTGCGCCCGCCTTTCTGAATGCGGGGCTGGCCGAAGCCTTCCTGAGCTATGCCACGGCGCTGCGAGGTCGCCTGCCCGAAGGAGATGACCTGGCCCGCCTGCAAATGGCGATGGGCACGGCCCTGGCGGCGCTCCCCGGCAGGCAGGATGAAGCGGGGTGGCTGTTCCAGGTGACGCTGACTCTGGAACACCTCAGTCGCACCGCCCTGGCCGAAGCCAGCCTGGCCTACGGACGACATTTGCTCGGCGTGGGGCAGAGCGGGACAGCGACCGACGTGCTGGCGCGCGCCTTCCGCGCGGTGATGGCGCAGCCGGAAGGAGCCAATGTGCGTGTAGCCGCCATGCTCGCTCACGAGTGGGGGCGCGCCCTGGCCGCACGGGATCAGCACGGGGATGCCATCAAGCGCTTCGAAGGGGCGCTGGCCGGATACGCGCGCACCAGGCAGGTAGCGCTCTCCGCCACCGCTCAGCGCGATCTGGGTCTGTCGTTGCTGGCCCAGGGTGACAGCGCCCGCGCTGAAGACGTCTTCCGGCGTGCCCTGGCGACAGCGGATTTCATTGCGCGGCGCGACCTGGCTGCCGACCTGCGCCGTCATCTGGCGGGCATTCACCTGGCGCGCGCCGGGCAGTTTCAACATGAAGAGCGCGTGACTGAAGCCGCCGCCGAGATGGGCGAGGCCGTGCGTCACCTGCATGGAGCCATCGCCGACGCCCTGACCACGCCCGACCGCCTGCTGCTGGCACACCTTCTGCACGATCTGGCGCGCGCTCAGGCGCAGGCGGGCATGATAGACGACGGAGCGGCCAATGCCGCGCGTGCGCACGTCCTTTTCACCGCCGTGAGCAGCTCATCTGACCTGGCCGAAGCATCCATCACGCTGGGACAGTTGCGCATGGCCCAGGGTGACTCCGTGCGCGCACAGGCGGCCCTGCACGAAGCGCTCGACCTGGCGCAGGCGCTCAACCTGTCGGAAGCCCTGGAGCGCGCCGCAACGGTCCTGGTGCGCGTGCATCAGATTCGCGCCCGCCATGCCCTGCAGGGGGATCAGGCCTTCCGCCGCGATACCATTGCGCAGGCCGAAGTCTCGCGCCGCCGCCTGGCCGAGCTTAACCTGGCCGAGCACGCCGCCGCGCTCGAACGCATCGCCCACAGCCTGTGATCGCCTGCGTAGCTCTGCCGCAGTCAGGGGGCATGCGCATCTGGCACAGTAATCTTGAACCGCAGAGACGCCGAGACCGCGGAGGGGAACAAATCAAAGTCTCTGTGTCTTTCTCTGTGACCCCTGCGCTCTCCATGGTGAATTCTACTTCCAAACCCGAACGCGCCCGGCGCAGCAAACGGGCTGATACATTCTGCACGCTCCCCGTCGATCAGCCGCCCGTTGTGCGTACCCCGCTCGCGCGTTACACTCGCAAGAACTGACGGAGAGAATCACCACACCATGACGCAGAGAGATCCCCTGACCTGCGCTTTTCACCCTGAGCGGATCGCGCTGGAACGCTGCGAGGTCTGCCACAAGCCGCTGTGTGCCTATTGTCTGTACTATACCGAGGACGGGCAGCGACTCTGCGCCGAGCACGCTGCGCAGGCCCGCCAACTGGGTCTGCGCGTCGAAGAGCCGGGCCTCTACGCCGATCAGTTGCTGGGGGCACAGGTCGGGGCCGACCGCAAACACAAGCGCGAACGCGACCACGAGGCCGAGGGTATCTACACCGGCAACTCGACTGACCTGCTGAGCCTGATCGGCCTGTTGATCGGCGGTGTTTCGCTGCTGGCCTGCTGTGGCGCGGGGTATTGCCTGCCTGTTGTGGGCTTCGTGTTTTCTTTGGTAGCGCTGATCAACGCGCGGCACGCCGTAAACCCGCGCCGGACGCGGCGGCTGGGCATCGTGGGAATGCTGGTGTCGGGCGTCTGGGTTGTGTTACTCGTCGCCTGCATCGCCGTCTACGGCCTCTCGTTGTCGTCGGCGCTGGCGACCTTCCGCAGCGCCACCTGGTACTTTCCGACGGCTGTTCAGGCCACCGACACACCGACCCCTTCCGCCACGTTGGAAGACCTGTCCAACGCCGCGCTGGAGCGCGAACCACTTGTGCTTCAATCCTGGGCAAATCTGAAGGAGTGATACACATGGAATCCGTTCGCATCGCCGTCATTGGTGGCTCCGGGCTGTACGATATGCCCGAATTGAGCGACGTAACTGAAGAGCGCCTGGAGACTCCCTTTGGCCCGCCCAGCGACGCCATCCGCATCGGCACACTGGCCGGGCAACGTGT
Organism: uncultured Anaerolineales bacterium; assembly: GCA_937135955.1. Classification (GTDB taxonomy): domain Bacteria; phylum Chloroflexota; class Anaerolineae; order Aggregatilineales; family Aggregatilineaceae; genus UBA2029. Next base: position 42,839 of record CAKZOB010000042.1, read on the forward strand.
GGCGTTCCTGGCGCGACACGGGCGCGGGCATGTCCATCTGCCCTCCGAAGTGCCTTACCGCGCCAATATCTATGCCCTCAAGATGCTGGGCGTGCAGGAAGTGATCAGCGTGAGCGCGTGCGGTTCGCTCAAAGAGGCGCTCGCGCCGGGGCATGTGGTGGTGCCCGACCAACTGGTGGACTGGACGCGCGACAATCGGGGCCGTACCTTCTTTGGCAATGGCCTGGTCGCCCATATCTCCGCTGCCGATCCGTTCTGCCCGCGTCTGAGCGCTCTGCTGGCCGACGCTGTCGCAGCCGTCGGCGGCACGGTGCATCGAGGAGGTGTGTTCATCACCACCGAAGGGCCGCGTTTCGCCACCCGCGCCGAAAGCGCCCTCTATCGCAGTTGGGGCTATGACATCATCGGCATGACCACCGCGCCCGAAGCATTCCTGGCCCGCGAAGCGGAGATGTGCTACGCCGTGATGGCCCACGTGACCGACTACGACGTGTGGCACGAATCCGAAGCCGACGTATCCGTCGAACTGGTGCTGCAGACGCTGAGCGCCAACATCCGCCTGGCGCAGGAAGCGTTGATCGCCGTGGTACAGCGGCTGGGCAACGCCGCGGAAGACTGCGCCTGCCATCACGCCCTGGCCGACGCGCTGATCACCGCCCGCCAGGCCATCCCGCCGGAGACGCTGGCGCGGTTGCAGCCGATCGTCGGCAAGTATTTCGCCTGAGCGCCGTCATGCTCGCCCTTTGCTGGCGCTCTGGCGCGGACATAGCCAGACCATGAGGACATTTCCCCTGTCAGCGGACGAAGTAGCGCCCGCTCAGCGTCGCGAACGATTGCTGCTGGCCCTGGCCGGAGCCTTCATGCTGATCAACCAGGTTGCGCTGATTCTGGCGCGCAGTCGTCCCGCGCTCGACCTGTGGCCGGTGCTGGTGTGGGGAGCGTGCGCCGCTGCCGGGCATTCCATCCTCAGCCGCCGTCTGCCCGCCCGCGACCCCCTGCTTTTCCCGCTGGCGATGCTGCTGGCTGGCTGGGGGTTGAACCTGATCGCCCGCCTGGTGCCCTCCTTCGCCGATCGGCAGACGCTGTGGCTGGTGATGGGCACGGGAGCGCTGCTGGGCCTCACCGCCCTGCCGCGCGACCTGCGTTGGCTGCGCCGCTACCGCTACACCTGGCTGATCGGCGGACTGGCCCTGCTCTTCCTGACCATCCTCATCGGTCAGAACCCCGCCGATACCGGCCCGCGCCTGTGGCTGTGGTTGGGAGTGGGGCGCATCTACTATCAGCCCTCGGAACTGCTCAAAATCCTGCTGGTGGTCTTTCTGGCCAGCTACCTGGCCGAACACCAGCGCTACATGCGCCAGGATACGGTGCGCGTGGGGCCGTGGCAGGTGCCCTCGCTGGCTTTCCTGGGGCCGGTGTTGCTGATGTGGAGCATCTGCGTGGTCGTGCTCATCTGGCAACGCGACCTGGGCACAGCCACGCTATTCTTCGCCGTCTTCCTGGCCATGCTCTACCTGGCCAGTGGACAGGGTCTGTTGCTGGCGGGTGGAAGCCTGCTGATGATCGCAGCGGCGGCGCTCGGCTACCATCTGTTCGACGTGGTCGCACTGCGCGTGAAGGTGTGGTGGAATCCCTGGCCCACTGCCGATGCCCAGGCGTATCAGGTTGTGCAAAGCCTGATCGCCGTTGCCTCAGGCGGGATTCTGGGCCAGGGCATTGGCCAGGGTCAGCCAGGGATCATCCCCGTCGTCCATTCAGACTTTGCCTTCGCCGCCATCGCGGAAGAATGGGGGCTGGTGGGCACGTTGAGCGTCATCGCCGCCCTGGCGACGCTGGTTATACGTGGGATGCGCATTGCCGCGCTGGCCAGTCATCCGTTCCGCACGCTGCTCGCCGCCGGTCTCAGCGTGTTGCTGGGAGTGCAGAGCCTGTTGATCATGGGCGGCGTGCTCAAGATCGTGCCGCTCACCGGCGTCACGCTGCCCTTCGTCAGTTACGGCGGCAGCTCGCTACTGACCAGTTTCGTCATCGTCGGGCTGCTGTTGATCCTCAGCGAACGGAGCGCGCCGACCCCGTGAACGAGACACACACCGCCCCCCGCGACCTGGTCCGCGTGGCCCTGGCCCTGCTGATCGCCTTCGGCGTCATCGCGCTGGCCTCTGTGTATTGGAGCGTGATCGCCGCGCCCGATCTGCTCGCTCGCGACGACAACGCCCGCAACATCATCGCCGAACAGCGCATCCGGCGCGGCGCGATCCTCGACCGGACGGGCGAGGTGCTGGCCTTCAGCCAGGAGACCCCCAACGGGCTGACAGCACGGCGCTATCCGCAGCCGGTCGTCGCCAGCGCTGTCGGTTACTACAGCCTGACCTATGGTACCGCGGGCATCGAAGCAGCCTACGACTCGCTATTGCGCGGGGACGAAGGTCGCGACGAACTGGACGCACTGCTCGACGATCTGCTGCACCGCGCCCCCCAGGGCGGCGACGTGCGCGCCACGCTCGACCTGCGCGTACAGGGAGCCGTCGCCGAAGCGCTGACCGGACGGGCTGGCGCGGCGATTGTGCTCGATGTGCCATCGGGAGCAGTGCGAGCGCTGGTCAGTCAGCCCACATTCGATCCCAACACTCTGGACGCGCAGTGGGACGCACTGGTCGCCGACCAGGGTGCGCCCTTGCTCAACCGGGTGACGGCAGGGCTGTATCAGCCGGGCGGTGTCTTCCAGACGGTGCTGCTGGGGGCGCTGTTCGCCACACAGCCCGATCTTTCCGATGCAGGCGCAGGGTTGCTGACTCAGCCCGCGGACATCTTCAGCGAGCCGGTGCGCGTGGACGACCTGACGCTCGACTGCCTGCGCCAACCCATTACCGACACCCCCACCCTGGCCGACGCCTACGCTTTCGGCTGCCCGGCCCCCATCCTGGCCCTGGCCGAAAGCAGTCTTTCGTCCGAAGCCGTGCGCCAGCGCATGGAAGCACTCGGCCTGCTCGATGCGCTCGCGCTGACCGGTTTCCCGACCGTCACCGCACCGGCGACGTTGTTCCCCGCTGAGGTCTCGCCCACCGCGCACAGGGCGCTGCTGGCCGGTCAGGGAGCGCTAACCATCACTCCACTGCATCTGGCGCAGATGGTAGCCGCCATCGCACACGGCGGCAACGCCGTGTCGTTGCACCTGGTAGATGCTGTGCGCCCGCCGGAGTCGTCGCAATGGCAGACGCCCTCCGCCCCAACAACGCGCGAACGAGCCATGCTCCGCGCAGACGTAGCCGCGGCGTTGGAGAGCGCGCTCGCCTATGCTGCACGCACCAGTCCCGACACGGCCATCGCTGCCCCGCCAAACGTCCCGCTGTTCGGGCACAGCGCGCTGGCCTTCGCCGGGCCACAGAAAACCCCCTATGCCTGGTTCTACGGCTACGTGCGTCCAGACGACGCCGGTGAAGAGGCCATCGTGGTCGTTGTGGTGGTAGAGGACGAGCGCAACCCGGCAGTGGCCGCGCGGGTGGCGCGGGCCGCCTTCACCGCCGCCCTGCAAAACGACGAACCATCAGCCGATTGAGCCTGAGGAGGCCACTATGCCCCTGGAGGACCTGCGCCAGCTCCTGGCAGCGCTCGGTGAGCCGCGTGGCTGGGACTTCTCCGCCATCCGCGACGACTGTGACCCCGTGCCCTGGTCGTACCGCGAGGTAGCACGCCGCTATCTTTCACCATTGCAGCGCGTGCTGGACATCGGCACGGGCAGCGGCGAGCAATTTCTGGCGCTGGCCGAATACTTCGGCAGCGGTTTGGGCATAGACGCTGATCCGCAGATGGTCGCCCTGGCCGAAGCGAACACCCCTTCAGCCATCGCCTGCCGCGTTAAATTTCTGGCGATGGACGCCGCGGCGCTGGAATTCCCCGCCGAGTCGTTCGACGTGGTGCTGGCCCGGCATGCCCCGATCTATCCTGCCGAGGTCGCCCGCGTGTTGCGAAGCGGCGGCGTGTTCATCACGCAACAGATCGGCGCGCGCAATCACGCCAACATTACCGCTCTGTTCGGCTGCGGGCCAGACGGGCGCTATACGCGCGATCCGCAGCAGACCATCGCCACCTGGGCCGAAGAGTTCGCCCGTCTGGGGTGCGTCGTGCGCGCCCGCGGCGAATACGATGTGCCCTACTACTATCAAGACGCCGCGTCGCTCTTGTTGTGGCTGCGCACCTTACCTGTGCCTGAGGACTTTGCCATTGAACGGCACTGGCCGCAGATCGATCACATCCTGCGCGAATTCCAGACCCCGCGCGGCATTGCCACCAACGTACACCGCGAATTGCTGATCGCGCAGAAAGCAGGCTGAGTCACAGCCCCTGCGCCGCCTGAATGTCGCGCAGATGCTGTCCTTCGTGCAGGGCGATGATGCGCAGGATATCGCCGACGCTCATCTCGCCCAGGGCCGGATGCGGGCCGCGCCGCTCCAGCGCTACCTCGTCCAGACTTTCGAGGAATTTCACGGTCTGCGCGCGCTGTTCGGTCAACGCCGCCAACAACGCCTCGCGCGACAGCCGCCCCAGTTCCTCCAGACGGCGGGCATTGTGAGCGTCCAGGGCGAATTCGCGCGGCAGTCGTTCGGTCTCGCCCTGCACGATGACTTCGATCACCCGCCGGTGATCCTCCTCCGAAGCCACCAGATGAGACAATATCTGCCGGATCGTCCAGTCACCGGCGGCGGGGCGATCAAGATCGCTCTCTGTCAGTGGCTCGATGACGGCCAGCAGGCGCGCGCGACTCTTGTTCAGGCGGTCGAGAAGCGGGGACATGGGGATCACTCCCACTCAGTGTGAAAGACGCCGTCCCGATCGATCCGCCGGTACGTGTGCGCCCCGAAGAAGTCGCGCTGTGCCTGAGTCAGGTTGGCGGGCAGGCGACCCGTGCGGTAGGCGTCGAAATAGGCCAGCGACGCCGCCAGCGCCGGAACGGGGATGCCCGCTTCGATGGCCGTGCGCAGCGTCGCCCGCCACGCGGCCTGCCGCTCCAGGACCGCCGTGCGGAACGGTTCGGCCAGCAACAGATTGGGCAGGTCGGGCTGCGCGGCGAAAGCTGCCCGCACATCTTCCAGCAATGCCGCCCGGATGATACACCCGCCACGCCAGATCGCCGCAATCTCAGACAGGTTGAGCGCGTAGTCGTATTCCTGGCTGGCCGCCCGCAGCAAGGCGAAACCCTGCGCATAGCTGCACAAGACCCCTGCGTAGAGCGCCCCCCGCACCCCTTCGATGAAAGCGGCGCGGTCGCCGGAGAAGACGAACGTCGGCCCCGGCAACTGTTTCTCCGCTGCCAGGCGTTCGCCGCGCAGCGCCGAGATCAACCGCCCTTCGACGGCGGCGTTGATAGTGTGTGTCGGCACACCCAGGTCGAGCGCGTTCTGGCTCGTCCACTTGCCAGTACCTTTTTGCTCCGCTTCGTCGAGGATCAGCTCGACCAGCGGTTGCCCGCTATCGGGGTCGCGCCGACCGAAGATCGCAGCCGTGATCTCGACCAGATAGGCATTCAACTCGGCCTGGTTCCACGCGCCGAAGATACGCGCCAGTTCTTCCGTCGTCGCCCCGGCAACGCGCTTGAGCAGGTCGTAGGCTTCGGCGAGCAGTTGCATGACGCCGTACTCGATGCCGTTGTGCACCATCTTGACGTAGTGCCCCGCCCCACGCGGCCCCATGTAGGCCACGCATGGCTCGCCGTTCACCCTGGCCGCGATCGCCTCGAACACCGGCGCGATCAACTGATAGGCTTCGCGCTGCCCACCCGGCATGATCGAAGGGCCGCGCAGCGCCCCTTTCTCGCCACCGGAAACCCCGCTGCCGATGAACAGAAGCCCGTCCTGTTCCAGGTCGGCGGAGCGGCGCTCAGTATCGCGGAAAAAGCTGTTGCCCAGGTCTACCAGCAGATCACCCGGCTGCAAATGAGGCCGTAACGAGGCAATGACCGCGTCCACCGCGTTGGCAGGAACCAACAGCAATATCCGGCGCGGCCTGTCCAGTGCCCCCACGAACGAAGGGATATCGGCGAAGCTGCGCAATAGCTCCGGTGCGGCCAGCCGGTCGAAGGCGGCGCGTGTATCCGCGCTGCGGGCATAACCCGCCACGCTGAAGCCGTGTTCTGCCAGGTTGCGGGCCAGGTTAGCGCCCATCACCCCCAATCCGACCATGCCCAGGTGATATGCCGCCATGTATGCTACCCCTCCTGAATCTAAAGACTTCCGCAGTCTCCAAGACTCCGGAAGTCCATATCCCCTCTGCCCTGGTGCGGGCAACTCCGCACTGCCATCACGCCTTCGGTTTAGCTGCACTGACCGCCTGCGCCGCCACATCGCGCAGATTCCGCAGACGCCGTGCCTGTTCGAGCCGCCCCCCTCGTTCGAGATCGAGCGCGATCGCGTCCATCAGCGCCAGAAAATCTGGCCCCAGGGGAGGCGCGCCCTCGGCGATCAGCCGCCGCGCTTCGTCTTCGCTCTCCGCCGAAAGCACATCGTTGATCAGGCGCAGCGGCGGCGGCGCGGCCTCGCGCAGCGCAGCGAGCACGCGCTCAAGCACCAGTTCCAGGCGTTCGCGTGTGCGCTCGTCGCCGGCATCTTCTGCGGCTTGAATGTTGGCCTGCAACACCGCCAGAAACGTATCGTCAATCAGTTCCAGGCGCGGGCGGATGGCCGCATCAATATCCTCGCTGTTGACGATGACGCGCAACGTATCGGTGGCGCGCTGCAACACGGCCTGTGTCTGCTGGTCTACGGCGCTAGTGAGTTCCAGCAGCCGCTCGCGAAGCTGCGTTAATCGTTCGCGCTGATCGCCGTTGGCGCTCTCGATGCGCCCGCTCAGTTCCTGGAAGAAAGTGTAGTCGAAAGCCGGACGCATCAGCCCCACCAGGGCCTGCAACCGGTCGAGATCATCGGCGTATTCCAGCACCATGGCCATGAAATCCTGCCGCGTGAGTTTGCTGCCGATGCGTTGCAGGCGCTCTGCGACCTCGCGCACTTTCTGTTCCTGCTCGCGCACTTCCTTCACAATGGCCTGTCCCGCTGGCGTGTTCTGCAGCAGAAAATCGTAGAGCGCTATCAGGCCGTCGGCCATTTCCGGATGGCCCGTCGCAGCGGAGTTGTCGGCCATGGTCAGCAGCATCTCCAGGAACTCGCGATCCAGATGTTTGGCCTGCTCCTGCGCCACTTTGGGCCAGTTTTCCGGATGCACTTGCAGGAACAGCTCCATCACGCGCACCTTCTCGCGCTGCGCTTCGCGCATCTCGCGCGTGATGCCGTCTGCATCCAGAATCATGTCAACCATGCCGGGCAGGGTGAGCGCCTGCTTGGGCTGCAGTAGATAGGCGCGGCGCTGCTCCGGCGGGATGCTGTTAGTGAGGCGACGCGTCAGGTCGCCGATGATGTTCTCGCGCTCCGAAGGCGAGATGTTGAGTTCCATCGGCACATATACGATCAGCAGTTCCTTGCTGGGATCGTGATAAAGCAATGGCGTGCCGACGCCCAGCGTGTGCCCACAGTTGGGGCAGGCGACCATATTCACGCGGCCCGACAGGAAACGCGCCTTCACCTGCGGATCGCGCCCCACGTCGAGAATCTGCTCGACGATGGCGGGGAAGCGGTGACCACAGCGCGGACAGGCCAGCGTGGTTCTGACAACTTGGGTCATGGTGCAAGCTCCTGAAAACAGTGTGGCCGGTGTGTTCCGGCGTGCAAACAGATGCAGTATACCGCACAAACGCCCTGCTGCACGAAGAATCTGAAGATTCTCAAGACTCTCAGTCGCCGCGCGGCAATACGAAGCTGAAAGTCGCGCCGCCGTCGGGGTTGTTCTCCGCCCAGATGCGTCCCCCGTGCGCCTTGATCACGGCGTCGGCCAGGTACAGCCCCAGGCCCGTGCCCTGTGCTTTCTGAGCCAGGCTGCTGTCCACGCGGTAGAAGCGCTCGAAGACGCGCTGTAACTGATCGGGCGGCAGGCCGATGCCCTGATCGCGCACCGAGACCTGCACCTCGGTGTCGGTGAACGCCCCGCTGATGACGATTTCTCCGCCCTGCGGGGAGTACTTGATGGCATTGCTGACCAGGTTGTCAATCACCTGGCGCAGACGTTTTGTGTCGCCCCGAATGATCGGGAAATCGGGCGAGAAGACTGCCCGCAACTGATGTTTGTCGGTCTGCGTCTGAAAGCGCTCGATAGATTGTCGCGCCAGCGCGGGCAGGCTCACGTCGTCGTAAGTGAGCTTCATCCCCTCGGCCTGCAGCTTGGACGCTTCCAGCAGGTTTTCGATCAGCTCTGCCAGCCGGTCGGCCTCTTCTTCGATGACGGTCAGGCCGTTCTTGATGGTAGCGCGATCCCAGTCGGCATCGTCGCGGCTCAGCGCATCGGCGTAACCCTTGATCAGCGCCACCGGTGTCTTCAGTTCGTGCGACACCACCGAGATGAAAGTGGACTTGAGTCGCTCGGCCTCGCGAAAATGGGTGATGTCGCGCACATTGGCGATCACGTTCAGCAGTCGGCCATCTTCGTCGGTGAGCGCCGCGTAGGTGATGCCTACGCTCAGCACTGAGCCGTCCAGCCGCTCCAGATCGCCCTCGACATAGATCGTCTCTGGCGAAGTGTGATCGCTGCGCTGGCGCGGCCAACCCTGCCGCACCATGTCGGTCAGGTCTGGCCCGATCTCGCGCTGCCGCCAGCGGATGACCACGTCGTGATGGCGTCCCGTCGCCTGCTCGGGTCGCCAACCAGTCATGTGACTGAGCGCGCGGTTCCAACGCTCGACCCGCAGTTGCGGGTCGAGGATCATCACCCCATCGGCGCTGTGATCCAGGATAGCCGCCAGCCGTTGCCGCTCCTGGTTGACGGCGGCGTACATACGGGCGTTGTGCACAGCAATAGCGGCCTGATCGGCGAAGCTCTGCAACAACTGATAGTCGTTCTGCGTCGGCGCGCCGGCGTAGGCGCGGAAGATGAAGACAATGCCCAGCATGTCGTCGGCCACCGACATAGGCAGCGCGACCACCTGTCGCAGAGCCGGATCAACGCGGCGGGCAATGCTGCGCAGGCGCGCGTGAAACGCCTGCACTTCCGCCTCGCTGCTGCCAGGCGAGGCGGGCAGTTCTTCCAGCAGCGCGTCGAACAGGTGCGCCTGTTCCGGCGGCACGCCGAAGATGGCGCGCGTGCGGAAGACGTCACCCTCGCGCAGCGCGATGATGCCCACCTCGCCGCTGAGCATCGAGGTAGCCGCCTGCAGCACCATGCGCAGAACCTCGCCCAGGTCGAGCTGCGCGGTGATGGCCCGGCTGATGTTCAGCAGATAGTCCCGCTGACGGACGCGATAGTCAGGTAACAGAAACATACCTGTATTGTAGCAGGCAGTGCGTCGTCCGGTAAGATGGCCAGGGCGTTTCTAAGGGCGATTTTGCACCATTCTTGCGCGATTCTGACGCGGGGGAATGACCAGGCTCAACGCCCAGCCGGACCGTTGAATGCCCAGTCGGGCAGCGGCTCCCGGCTGGCCAGCCAGGCCGCCGGAATGCCCCCCACCCCATTGACCATCACCACCACCGCCCCGGCAATGGCACAGGTGGCGTCTATATCGCCCATGCCGCTGGCGGCCAGCCACAGCGCCTCCGCGTAATCGTTCAGATGACGCGCAGCACACCACAGGGCAAAGGGCACCGTATCCTGAGCAGTGGCGCGGCTGCCGTTGCCCAGTTCGGCCACCACCATCTCGACCGCGGCATCGGCTGGCAGGTCGCGGGCGCGACGCAGCCCTTCGCGCACCTTGCTGAATGGCACCACCAAAATCAGGTTGCCCAAGAACTGCCGATAGCCCGGCTGAGGATTGGCATTGCGCCCTTGCCAGGCCAGCGCGGTCGCGGCAGCGACGGCCACCGCCCCCGCGACTGCCTCCGGGTGACTGTGCGTCACCTGCGCCGAGGCACACGCATGATCCACCGCCGCGGGAAGGTCGTCGGCGAAGTACGCTCCCACCAACGCCGCCCGTACCGCTGCCTCGCTCCCATATGCCCCCTGCCGCCCATAGAGAGTCGGCGTCAATTTGCGCCACGACGCGCCCTGTCGCAAGGCAGGCAACAGACTGCGCATGGCTATGCTGTAGCCACGCGATCGGTCGTAGTGCTCAGCCAGGCTGCGGGCCAGCCGATCCTGATCAATGCCCGCGTGTCGGCTGAGGACATGATAGACCGACAGCGCCATGTTGGTATCGTCGGTGAAGTACCAAGGAGCGGCTGGCAGCCGGCGCGTCGCCAGAATGCGCGCCAACACCGCCGGAGGGACGGACAGGCTCTGTCCGAAAGCGTCTGCCACCGACAGCCCTTCCAGCGCACAGCGCGCGCGCGCAAGTCGTTCGGCGTGACGGGACGACACAACGCTCCCCTCCCGGTCGATCCGGACAGCCTGCCGTCAGAAGGTAACACCCGGCACAGGCAACACGCTCACAGCCCCCGCATATGACTTTCAGAGACCATTTGAAAAGCCCCCCTCAACCTCCGGCCTCTTCTCCCTCTGACAGGCGAAGGGGAGACGGGCCAGGTTTTCTCCCTCAGCCCCATTGAGGGAGAGGGGTAGCGCACAGCGCCGGGGCGAGGGGTTATCAAATGGCCTTTCAGCGCCCACCCGCACAGCAAGAAGGGGCCATCCCCTGCCCCAGGACGGCCCCTGTTTCCCTCAGCGCAATAGCTCTTCCTCGGCCAGGCCGATGGCGTGCTCCAGAATGACCATGGCCTCGTCAATGATCTCGCGCTCGACGTTGAGCGCTGGAATCACGCGGATGGTGTTCGGGCCGCAGCCCAACAGGAGTAGCCTGTTCTCGAAGGCGTGCGTCACCACCGCGTCGCGAATCTCCGGCGCGCGCTCGTGCGTGACACGGTCGCGCACAAATTCCACGCCCACCATCAGGCCCCGTCCACGCACATCGCCAATGCTGGGATGGCGCGTCGCGATCTCGCGCAGCCTGCCCATCATGTAGTCGCCCATCCGCGCGGCGTTGTCAATATAGCCGTTCTTCAACAGGTCGAAGGTGGCGATCCCCGCCGCGCAACTGATGGGGTTGCCCCCGAAGGTGCTGGCATGCGCCCCTGGCTGCCACTCGCGCATGATCTCTTTGCGGGCAATCGTCGCACCCAGCGGCATCCCGCTGGCGATCCCCTTGGCCGCGCAGACAATATCGGGCTTGACGTTCCAGTGATCCACGCCCCACCATTTGCCAGTACGCCCCATGCCTGTCTGCACTTCGTCCACGATCAGCAGAATGCCGTAGCGATCGCATAGCTCGCGCAACCCCGGCAGGAAGCTATCCGGCGGCACCACGTAGCCACCCTCGCCCTGGATCGGCTCGACCAGAATGCCCGCTACCTCGTCCGGCGGGACAAGGGTCTTGAACAGCAGGTCTTCGATGTAGTGCAGCACCGCTTCACCCTGGTCGGCGTAACCGTCTTGCAGCAGCAGGGGATGGTAAGGATCGGGATAGGGCACATGCGTGACGCCAGAAACCAGCGGCGAGAAGCCCTGCCGCTGTACGTACTTGCTGGCGGTGAAGCTCAGTGCGCCCAGCGTGCGCCCATGAAAGCTGCGCAGAAAGCCGATGAACAACTGCCGCCCCGTGTAGAAACGCGCCAGTTTGATGGCCGCCTCGACCGCCTCGGCCCCACTGTTGCCGAAGAAGACCATCGCCTCATCGTCGAAAGGCGCTACCGAGGCCAGCCGCTCGGCCAGCTCGATCTGCGGCAGGTAGTAGAAGTCCGTCCCCGACATGTGAATGAACTTCTCGGCCTGCTCCTGAATGGCCTTGACCACCGCCGGGTGAGAGTGACCGGTCGCCGTGACGGCAATGCCGGTCGTGAAGTCGAGATAGCGCTCACCATCCACATCCCACACCCACGCCCCCTGGCCGCGCTCGATCACAAACGGATAGCCGCGCGTGTACGACGGAGACATCACCGCCGAGTCGCGTTCGATGAGCGCCTGTGCTTTTGGGCCTGGCAGGACCCGATTCAACGTTGCCATACGCATCACTCCTGATCAGCCAACGAGAGTTAAAAAGCATCTATTTTGACAAAAACGCCCGCAAACCAGTGGCGCTGGTGCGGGCGAACAAAGCCCACTGCCCTGGAAAGGAGCGGGCAGGACTACCACCGGCTCCTGGCCCCGCTTGAGGGATGCAGTGCCGCTGATGATTATCCTCTTTGAGGCTGGTCTTGGCAAGGTGAGAGTCAGGCCGGGTCAGGAGGATTGCCTCAACCCGCTTGCCGCTTTACCTCACCCCCGCCCGGCGCTGACGCGCCTTGCTGGCCCTTATCTGGTGAGGGGATTTAGGGACGAGGGCTACCCGATACCTGCTTCTCGAAGCGATAGCCTACGCCCAGTTCGTTGATGATATAGGTCGGCTCTTTGGGGTTTGGTTCGAGCTTGCGGCGCAAATGCCAGATATACACGCGCAGATAGTCCATATCGTCAATGTACTCAAACCCCCATACCTGTTCCAGCAGGTCACGGTAGGGCACCACGCGCGGATAGTTCTTCACCAGCATCATCAGCAGGTTGAACTCCGTCGGGGTCAGCTTAACCGGTTCGCCCTTCACCGTCACCCGCCGCGCCTGCGCGTTGATGGTCAGGTAGTCGTCGTTGTAGACCACATCTCTGGAATAGGCCACCGGCTCGCTGGCCGCCCGCCGCAACATAGCCCGCACCCGCGCCAGCAACACCTGAGGCTCGCAGGGCTTGAGCACATATTCATCAGCGCCCATCTCCAGCCCTCTGACGATCTCCTCTGGCGAAGATTGTGCCGTCAGCATCAGGATGGGCACGTTACTCACTTCGCGCACCCGCTGACAGACCACCCACCCGTCCATCATCGGCATGTTGATATCCAGGATGATCAGGTCGGGCCTGTGCTCATAGATTTTGCGCAGTCCTTCCTGGCCGTCGTGCGCCGTGATTACCCGGTAATGGTTCGCCGTCAGCACATTGGCGAACATTTCCACCAGCGGACGGTCGTCATCAATGATCAGAATGGTAGCGGAATCTGTCACGGCTGTGTTCTTTCCAGGTGAGCGAGAGCACCAGACATATCCGTCAGGCCTGCAAGAAGCTGCCTCCGCGCGTGGCCACCAACGCCGCCGCGCCGATCAGCGCCACGTTGTCCCCCAGGGCCGCCGGTACAATGGGAACCTGCTGGCAATAGGCCGGGTCGAGCACATACTCGGCCACTGCCCGCCGCAAGGGGGCAAACCATAGCTCGCCCGCATTGCTCACCCCCCCCCCAATGACCACGATCTGCGGGTTGAGCACGTGCAACAGGCTCGCGACTGCCAGTCCCACCATGAAACCCGATCGCTCGATGAGCGAGACAGCCAGCCGATCGCCCTGGGCCGCTGCCTGCGCCACGATCCTGGCACTGACTGCGTCGAGATCGCCGTTCACCAGATCGCGGATGAGCGACTTTTCGCCGGCACGCAGGCGTTCGATGGCCTGGCGAGCAATGGCCGTGCCCGATGCGACCTGCTCAATGTCCTTGATCTCACCATCCACCACCATCAGCATATGCCCCGCTTCTGCGCCCAGGCCCTGCGCCCCCACCAGCAAATGCCCGTCGTCGAGGATGCCAGAACCAATGCCAGTGCTCACCGTCAGATAGAGCACGTAGCGATACCCCCTGGCCGCACCGCGCGTCGCCTCGGCCAGCGCAGCTACATTGGCGTCGTTGCCCAGGTAGACCGGGCATTCGAAACGTTGCTGGATGATCGTGCGAATGGGCACATTGTGCCAGCCAGGTAAGTTCGGCGGCTTGACCACCGTGCCTTCATGCGGGTTGATCGGCCCCGGCACTGAGACCCCGATGCCCTCCAGCGCGTCCGCGTCGTCAGGCACCACCTGCGCGATCAGATCGAGCAGGCGACTGATGACGCGATCGCGGCCCTCACGGGCTTTGGTCGGCTCGGCCAGCCGCTTCTGAATGGTGAGCTGCGTGTCGAAACGGGCTACACGCATCTGTGTACCGCCCAGATCAACCCCAACGATGGTACGATCCACTGTCTATCTCTCCACTGAAACAAGTCTCTCTGACTGTAGAGACATACAGAACCCAGAGGGAATATATTCTCTGCTCTACACTCTCGGTGTCTCTGCAGTGATGCTTTGCTCAGTTCGCGGGCGCATTCATTGCATGGCAGCAGTTGTCGGCGAGGGGTACGCCTGCTAGAATACGCGGCGCACTCGCTTCCCACCCGATCCATACCGCTGCCCTGGCGCAATCATAGCTCAAAACAGCGATTAGTGGAATTGTCGGAATCCGATGGCCAGAGTCACCCCTTCCCGCCAGCAGTACCTGGACTTCAAAGCGCAATTTCCCAACGCCATTGTCATGTTTCGCCTGGGCGACTTTTACGAGATGTTCGACGACGACGCCCGCGTGGCCGCCCGCGAACTCGACCTGGTGCTCACCAGCCGTCCGGTCGCCAAAGGGGAGCGCGTGCCCATGTGTGGTGTGCCCCATCACGCTGTGGAGACGTATATCGCGCGGCTGGTCGAGCGCGGCTACCATGTCGCCGTCGTCGAGCAGGTGGGCGACGAGCCGATCAACGGCCTGACGCCGCGCGAAGTCTCGCGCGTGATCACCCCCGGCACAGTGATCGAACCGGCCATGTTGCCGGAGACACGCCCCAACTACCTGCTGGCCCTGGTCCCGGAACCAGACCGGAGCGGCGACGGCTGGGCGGGCGTGGGCCTGGCCTATGCCGACATCAGCACCGGCGAATTTGCCGCCACACAGATCACTGGCGACGGCGCGCCCCTGTCCGTCGTCGAAGAACTGGCCCGCCTGGAACCGCGCGAAGTGCTGCTGCCCGCCTCGTGGGCACAGCGCGGCGTCACCCTACCCCCCGGCGCACACGCGACGCCGCTGCCCGATTTTCGCTTCGAGCAGGGCTTTGCCCGTCAACTTCTGCTGGATCACTTCGGCGTGTCTACGCTGGCTGGTTTCGGTCTGCAAGACAAACCTCTCGCCGTGCGAGCGGCGGGCGCATTGCTGGCCTATGTTGAGGAGACACAGCGCGGCGCGCTCGATCAACTGACTCACCTGCGCAGCTACAGCACGACCAGCTTCATGACGCTGGATACGGCCACCCGCCGCAATCTGGAACTGACCGCCACCATCCGCGATGGGAGCAAACGCGGCTCGCTGCTCGACGTACTTGACCGCACCGTGACGGCAATGGGCGCGCGCCTGCTGCGAGTCTGGATCGGGCAACCGCTGCTCGACCGCAACCGGCTGGAAGCGCGGCTGGACGCTGTCGAAGCGCTTTACACCTCCGGCACAGTGCGCGCCGCCGTACGCGATCACCTGCGGCAAGTCACCGACCTGGAGCGCCTGACCAATCGGCTGCTGGTGGGGCGGGCTGGCCCGCGTGACCTGCTGGCGCTCGCCAGCAGCTTGCAGGCAGTAGCCCCGCTGCGCGACCTGATCGCGTCCGCTCCTGCCCTGGCCGCCATCGCCGAGGCGCTCGATCCCTGCCCTGATGTAGTGGCGCTGATCGGCGAGGCCATCGTGGATGACCCGCCCGCGACGCTCAGCGCGCCCGGCGTTTTCCGGCGCGGCTATTCGCCGGAACTGGATCACGTGATCGAGGCCAGCCGCGACGCCCGCCAGTGGGTGGCTGGCCTGGAAGAGAGCGAGCGTCAGCGCACGGGCATCAAGAGCCTGAAGGTCGGCTTCAACAAGGTCTTCGGCTACTACATCGAGGTCAGCAAGGCCAACGCCGACAAAGTCCCTGCCGACTACATCCGCAAGCAGACCCTGGTCAACGCCGAGCGCTACATCACCCCCGAACTGAAGGAATACGAGTCGCTCATCCTCAACGCGGAAGAACGCCTGCTGGAGATCGAAGCGCGGCTCTTCGGCGAGCTATGCGACCGCGTGCGGTCGCGTGCCGACGCCCTGTTGCGCACCGCCCGCGCCCTGGCCCACCTAGACGTATTCGCCGCCCTGGCCGAAGTCGCTGCCCGCGAGAACTACGTCCGCCCCGTCCTCACCGACGAAGACATCCTCGACATCCGCGACGGGCGGCATCCGGTCGTCGAGCAGACGCTGCGCGGGACGCGCTTCGTCCCCAACGATACACACTTCGACGCGCACGAACGCATTCACATCATCACCGGCCCCAACATGGCTGGCAAGAGCACCATCATCCGCCAGGTGGCGCTGATCGTGCTGATGGCGCAGATCGGCAGCTTTGTGCCCGCCCGTCAGGCGACGATCGGCCTGGCCGATCGCATCTTCACCCGCATCGGTGCCCAGGACGAGATTCACGCCGGGCAGTCTACCTTCATGGTGGAGATGGTCGAACTGGCGCTGATCCTGCGCCATGCCACGCGGCGCAGCCTGATCATCCTGGACGAGATCGGGCGCGGCACCAGCACCTACGATGGCATGGCCATTGCCCGCGCCGTGGTTGAGTTCATTCACAACAACCCGCGCCTGGGCGCGCGCACGCTCTTCGCCACGCACTATCACGAACTGACCGAACTGGCCAACATCCTGCCCGGCGTGTCCAACTACAACGTAGCCGTGGCCGAAGAGGGCGAGTCCATCGTCTTCCTGCACCGGCTGATGCCCGGCGGCACCGATCGCTCCTATGGCATTCACGTCGCCCAACTGGCAGGTATTCCCCGCGCGGTGATCAACCGCGCCAGCGAAATCCTCAAGGAACTGGAGGCGGCGGGCGGTGACTTCGTGATCAAACCGCGCGAAAAACCCGCCGGGCCGGTACAGCTTTCGTTCTTGCAGACAGACCCCGACCCCATCATTCAGTTTGTCAGGAACCTCAATGTGGACGAACTCTCGCCGCTAGATGCCATCACCAAGCTCTACGAACTCAAGCGGCTGGTGGGGGAGTGAGTGCGAGGAACTCTGTTAAGCCCAGAAAAAACCCAGGGCGCAGCAAGGAGGGAGTGCTGTTCGCCCTTCGCCTCGCCGCCATTTGCCGGGAACGCGCCCGGCATGGTAAATTCACCCCATCTTGTCCCCTGAGCAACATCCACTGAGGTACACGGTGCGTTCGAGTTCCGCTCCAGGCAAGCGTTGGCGTGTGCAACCGCTCATCCCTCCGAGGGTACAACGTCGGTTGGGGGCTTATCATCCTATCCTGGCGCAGGTCCTCTACAATCGGGGCCAGGACACCCTAGAAAAAGCACAGCGCTTTCTGGAAGGCGGCGACGAGACGCTGCACAACCCCTTCGCCATGTATGGCATGAGCGAAGCCGTTGCCCGCATCCGTCAGGCGATCAGGCGCGGCGAATTGATCGCCGTTTATGGCGACTTCGACGCGGACGGTGTCACCAGCACGGTCCTGCTCACCCAGACATTGCAGGCCCTAGGCGGGCGGGTGCGCCCCTACATCCCCAACCGCGTAGACGAAGGTTACGGGCTGAACATCAACGCGCTGGACACCCTGCGCGACGAGGGCGTGCGCCTGGTGGTGACGGTAGACTGCGGCATCCGCTCGCTGGAAGAGGTGGCGCACGGCAGGCGCATCGGCCTGGACATGATCGTCACCGATCATCACTCGGTCGGCGAGGAACTGCCCGATGCCCTGGCCGTGGTTGATCCCAAGATAGACGCCCGTCAGCGCGCCGAAAATGGTCGGGCGAGCGGCTACCCCGAAGACATGCTCGCCGGTGTAGGCGTGGCCTACAAGCTGGCCGATGCCCTGCTGCGCGCCGAAATGGGACAAACCCGCCGCGACCCCCCGCTGAAACTCGCCGATCTGCTCGATCTGGTGGCGCTGGGGACGGTGGCCGATCTGGTGCCGCTGGATCGCCTGGAAAACCGCGAGCTGGTGCGGCGCGGCCTGGAAGTGCTTAATCGGGCGCAGCGCCCTGGCATTTTCGAACTGGCACAGGTAGCGGGGGTACAGCCCGGTCGCATCAACACGACCGTCATCGGTTTCATGCTCGCCCCGCGCGTCAATGCCGCCGGACGGCTCGACAGCGCCATGATCGCCTATGACCTGCTCACCGCCGACATGCCGCTCGCCGGTCAGCTTGCCGCCAAGCTGCAACAACTCAACGAAGAGCGGCAGAACAAGACCATGGAGGCCCTCGACATCGCGCGTCAACGGGCGCTGCGCGACGGCCTGGCCGATACGCCGCTCATCTTCGACGCCGGGCCGGAGTTCGAGGCGGGCATTGTGGGACTGGTTGCCGGACGGCTGTGCGAAGAGTTCTACCGGCCCGCCGTGGTAGTCGAACAGGGCGAGACCGAGTCGCGCGGCTCGTGCCGCAGCATCCCCGGCTTCGACATCACCCGCGCGCTCGACGAATGCGCCGATCTGCTGGTGCGGCATGGCGGACATGCCCAGGCCGCCGGTTTCACTGTGCGCAACGAGAACCTGCCCGCCTTGCGCGAACGCCTGCAGGCCATCGCTGAACGCGCCCTGGCCGGGCTGGACCTGCGCCCGGAACTCGTCGCCGACGCTGAAGTGCGCCTGACCGATCTGACGCCAGCCCTGGCCTTCGAGCTACAGAAGGCGGAACCAACCGGCACGGGCAACGAGACACCGCTTTTCATCGCCCGCGGGCTGCGCGTCACCGACCGGCGGCGCGTGGGGCGCGACGGGAGTCACCTGCGGCTGCGCCTCAGCGATGGGGTGCGCTTCGTGGAGGCTATCGCCTTCAAACAGGGCGATTGGGACGAGCATATGCCCGCCGAAGTAGATGTCGCCTTTCACCTGGAATTCAACGAGTGGAACGGCTATCTTCGCCTGCAACTCAACGTGCAGGACATGCAGAGTGCGAGCCTCCCCCTCTTCCCGTGAACACCAACAAACGCCCCGTACCGCCCTGGAGCATCGCCATAGGTTTCGCCTGCCTGTGTGCGCTGACTTTGGGACGCGGCTTCTACAGCAGCGACGGCGAGGTCATGTTCCAGACGACGGCAGCGCTGGTGACGGAGGGTAAGCTGGCCCTGCCCCCCGCCGTCGGCCTCCCGCAGATCGTCGCAGGGCACGACGGGCGCTTCTACAGCAAATACGATCCCGGCCTGCCGCTGCTGGCCGCCCCCTTCTACCTGGCCGGTGACTGGCTGGCCGCCATCAATCACGCGCACCGCACCCAGGTGGCCGCGCTCGCTGTGCTGTTGTTGCCAGGGCTGGCGGCAGCGGTGACCCTCACCGCGTTGTTCGCGCTGGCCAGAAGCCTGGCCCCGCCGGGCGACGCCCGCCCTCCGCTGCTGACCGTCGCCGCGGGAATCGGCACGCCGCTATGGTGGTACGGGCGTGTCCTGTTCCCCGAAGCGCTGCTCGCCTGTGCCCTGACCGCCGCGGTGACGCTCACCGTGCGTGCCGCCAACCGTCCCGCCCGCCTGATCCTGGCGGGCGCTGCCTTCGGCGCAGGGATGCTCACCCGCGCGGCCCTGGCGATCTACGCGCTGCCGCTGGCGGTGCTGGTTCTGTATGAGTCGGCGCGGGGGCAAGCCGGACGTAGCGAGACTGGAGAGGAGATCAGCAGGGCGCAGCTTGCAGGTGCAATGCGCCTGATGTGGATCGCCCTGGGCGCACTGCCCTTCGCAGCAGGCGTGCTGATCCACAACGCCCTGCGCTTCGGCGACGCATTCAGCACCGGCTACGCGGGCGAGAGCTTCAGTACCTCCCTCTGGCAGGGCGTCAGCGGGCTGCTGCTCAGCCCTGGCAAAGGCGTGTGGCTCTACGCCCCACCGCTGCTGCTGAGCGTCGCGCTCTGGCCGCGCTTCTGGCGAGCACAGCGGGCGCTGGCCTGCTTCCTGGCGCTGGCGTGGGCGGTAGCGTTGCCCTTCTACGGGAGTTGGTGGGCCTGGGATGGCGGCTGGGCCTGGGGGCCGCGCCTGCTCGTGCCGCTGTTGCCGCTCAGTTGTCTGCCCCTGCTGACCCTGCCCGCCGACCGGCGCTGGGGTTGGGCGGCTGCGCTGACCATAGCGTCGGGCGGGCTGGTCAACCTGCTGGGCGTGCTGACCAATCCGGCAACTCACTACGCGCGGCTGGCAGCTCATCACGCCAACCCAGCCATGCAAGCGGCGTTCAGTGTGACGGGCGCTCCCATCGCTGGCGCATTGCGCTTGCTGGTCGCCGGGCAGACCGAGCCGCTGGCGCTCTTTCATCTGAACACGAGCGGGCTACCCCTCACCTGGCAGGTCGGAGCGCCCGTGCTGGCGCTCGCCGGTCTGATCATCGGCGCATGGCACCTGCTGCGCGCCCTGCGTCGCGCTCAGACTTGAGGCTGATCGGACTCCGGCGGCGCAGTCGCGGGCTGTTTGCTGCGCAGCCGGTGCGAGCGCAGGTCGTACTGCCCCGCCAGTTCGTCAATCACAGTGGTCTCCACCAGTTTAACCCCGACAAAATAGCCCGCCCGCCCCAACATATGCGCCGCGATCGGCGTGGTGAGCAGCAGAAAGACGATGGTGGCGACCGCCCGCGTGGTCACGCCTACACTGCCGAAATGCACGGCGACCGCCAGCAGCAACGCCCCCGACCCCAGCGTAGACGCCTTGGAACTGGCCGACATGCGCAGGAACAGGTCGGGCATACGCAATACCCCCAGCCCGGCCATGACCATGAAGAAGGCTCCCACAATCATCAAGGCGGCAGTGATCACGTCGGTCATAGTCACACCGTCCTCTCGATGTAATAGGCGAAGGCGACCGTCCCCAGGAAGGAGATCAGCGCGGTGGCGATGGCCACATCCAGGAAAGCCGCCTGTCCGGTGGCGATGGCATAAGTGGCGATCACCCCAATGCCCAGCGTGGTCAACAGGTCGAGCGCCACAACCCGGTCGGGCAGACTCGGCCCGCGCAACAGCCGCGCGACTGTCAGGAGAATTGCCAGCATCAGCGCCGGCAGAATGCCATACAGTGCCAGATCGCTCACGTTCATTCCAGCAACTCCTTCACCCGCCGCTCGAAGCCGTTCTTGATCCCCTGGCGAAATTGCTCCAGATCGTGGACGTGAATGGTGTGCACATACATGACCTGTCGATCCTCGGAAACATCCAGATATAGGGTGCCCGGCGTAAGCGTGATCAGATTGGCCAGCAGGGTAATCGCCGGGTCAGAGCGCACGCTTAGCGGGATCGCTACCACTGCCGGGCGCAGGTCCAGTCGCGGCGACAGCACCGAGAACGCCACGCGCAGGTTGGCCTGGATCAGTTCCGCCAGGAAGAGCAGCACAAAGGCGATGACCCTGGGCACCATGGTGAAATAGCGCGACGGAGGCAGCAGCCGCTGGGTGAAAGCCAGCAAGCCATAGCCGAGCACGAAGCCGAACAGCAGGTTGGCCGGGGTGAAGGTCCCCGTCAGCGCGATCCAGGACAACGCCAGCAGGGTGTTGAGCAATAGCGTGTTCATGCGCCACCTCCCAGCACCGCCTGAATGTACGCCGACGGATCGAGCAATTGGGCCGCGGCATCCGTCGCCAGCGCGAAGAATGGCTCTGCTGCTACGCCCAGGATCACAGTCAGCGCGGCCAGGCTCACTACGGGCAACAGCAGCGGTCGCCGCGTCTGCGGGGCCAGCCGCGCGAAGGGATGTTCCGGCTGCGGATGATCCTTCCAGAACGCTTCGGCCCAGATTTTGGTCATCGAGAACAGCGTCAGCAGGCTGACGGCCAGCGACACCGCCACGATGGCGTAGTCCTCCGTCTCCAGGCCAGCGCGCACCAGCGCCAGCTTGGCCCAGAACCCCGAAAGCGGCGGCAGACCGGCCAGCGCCATGGCGGGCACAAAGAACAACGCCGCCAGCGCCGGATTGGCGCGGTACAGCCCCCCTACTTCCTTCAGATGGTAGCTGCCCGCCTGACGGCGGATCACCCCGCTGACCAGGAACAGCGCCGACTTGGCGATGATCACATGGGCCATGAAGAAGATCATGCCCGCCAGCGAAAGCGCTGTGTACAGCCCCAGCCCCATCAACAGGTAACCGATCTGACTGATGATGTGGAACGACAACAACCGCCGTACTTCCATCTGCGCCACCGCGCCCAGCACGCCCGTTACCATGGTCAGCCCGGCAATGATCAGCAGCAGCGTATGTGTGTAGGCGATGTCGTGTACGAAGATCAGCGTGAAGATGCGCACCAGCGCATACACCCCCACCTTGGTCAGCAAGCCCGAAAACAGGGCAGTGATGGCGATGGGCGGCGTGTGATAGGACGCGGGCAGCCAGAAGAACAGCGGAAACAGGCCCGCCTTGATGCCGAACGCCACCAGGAACATCATGCCCAGCACGGTCGCCAGGCCGGGCGCGACGGTATCGCCCGCCTGTATCTGCCGCGCCAGATCGGCCATGTTGAGCGTGCCTGTCACGCTGTAGAGAATGCCCACCGACGCCAGGAACAGCGCCGATGACAACAGGTTGATCGTCACGTATTTGAGCGCGCCTTCCAGTTGTTCCTGGCTGCCGCCGAGCGCCATCAGCACAAAGGAGGTGATCAACATCACCTCGAACCACACGTACAGGTTAAAGATGTCGCCGGTCAGGAAAGCTCCGCTCACGCCCATCAACAGGGTGTGCAGCAGCGCATAATAGCCGAACGATTCGCGGCGGGCGTCAATGCTGCCCAGCGAATAGATCGCCACTGTCAGGCCCATCAGGCCGGTCATGACCACCATGATCGCGCTGAACAGATCGGCCACCAGGGTGATCCCGAACGGCGCGGGCCAGTTGCCGATCTGCACGGCCTGAATGCCTTCGCGCGACACCCACACCAGCAGCCCCAGCGCCGCAGCCAGGTGTAGCGCCGCCCCAACCACATTGATCCGCCGCTGAAGCAGTCGGTTGTGCCAGGCCAGCAGCGCGGTCACCGCCGTCAGAAAAGGGATGAGCAATGGCAAAAGCAGCAATAGCGTCATGGACATCCCCCTTAACCTTGCGCCTGCCCTGCTTTGCGGGATTTCTTCGGCAGTTCCGTGGAACGAATCTGATCCAGATCGTCCGTGCCCGCCGCCTGATAGGCCCGCTTGAAGAGCACCAGCGCGAACGCCTGCACCCCAAAGCCGATCACGATGGCGGTGAGGATCAATGCCTGAGGCAGGGGATCGGCGAACGGTTCGACAGGGCGCACCGCCCCTTCGGGCACCAGAGGGGGCCTGCCGCGCATCACGCCGTTGACCGTGAAGATGAGCAGGTTGGCCGCATAGCTCAAAAGCGACAGACCGATCACTACTTTGGCCAGGCTGCGCCGCATCATCATGTATAGGCCCGCTGCGTAAAGCGCGCCGATGATCACTGCCAGCACGACTTCCATCTCATTCCTCCTCTGCCAAAGCGAAGATGATCGTCAGCACCACGCCGACGACCGTCAGGTAGACGCCGACATCGAACAGCAGCGGGGTGCCCAGCTTGCCCACTACAGGCAACGGACGATTGTCCCAGCGGGCGGTCATGAAGGGATCGCCCGCCAGCACGCTGATCAGGCCGCTGAACACGGCCACCAGCAGCCCCAGCCCGATCAGGCGGCGCGGGGTGACTGGCAACAGCTGACGGGCGCGTTGCACGTCGAAAGCCAGGGTGTAGAGCGCAAAGGCCGAAGAGGCCACCAGCCCGCCCACGAAGCCGCCGCCCGGTTCGTTGTGTCCGCGCAGCAGCGCGAACACCGAAAAAAGCAACAGCAGCGGCAGCAGGTAACGAATCGCAGTGCGCAGTACCAGAGAGTCCATTCCGTCCTCCTCCTTCAATCGCCCGACCCCGGATCTGCGCCTGCTTCGGCGGTCGGCACCGCCTGGAGTTCTGCGGTGCGCGCCCGCTCTGCCCGCGCTTCAGGCGCTCTTGCCTGCGCCGGACGCAACTTCAGCAGGGCAAAGACCCCCGCCGCCGCCACGGCCAGCACGGTGATCTCGCCCAGGGTGTCCAGCCCGCGGAAGTCCACCAGGATGACGTTGACGATGTTGCGCCCTTTCGCCAGGGTAACGCTGTTCTCGGCGAAGAAAGATGCCACATGTGCCCGCGAGGGGTCCGCCGTCACGATCAGCACCAGCAAGGTCATCAGCGCCCCCGCGCTCAGGGCAATGACCGCATCGCGCCAGCGTTCCATCCGGCTAGTGAGCGTGGCAAAGCGCGGCAGGCGGTAAATGACCAGCACGAAGAGGAACACCGTCAGCGTTTCGACGGCGAACTGTGTCATGGCCAGGTCGGGCGCGCCAAACAGAATGTAGAGCAGCGCCACGCTGTAGCCGACCGTGCCCAGGGCCGCCACCGCCGCCAGCCGCGAGTGCGCCCGCGTCACCGCGTAAGTGGCCGCCAGAATCACCACCGCGATCGCCCCTTCGTAGACGCGCATCTCCGGCGCGCGCAGCGCCCCGCTGAGGTCTGCCTCGGCCAGGGCGGTGTAGCCCACCAGAACCACCGTGACCGCCACAATGGTGATCAGGTAGAAGCGCAGGTAGCCATTTTGCAACAGGTCTGTCTGCCAGTCGGCCAGTCTCAGCAAACCGTCCAGCGCGCGCCCATAACCGCGTTCCGGCCCCAGGCGCTTTCCCACGTCCAGCCGACGCGCCCAGGCCAACAGCGCATGGCGAAAGACATAGACGCCCGCGCCCAGCGCCAGCGTCAACAGACTGAGCGCCAGCACAGGGTTAACCCCTGGCCACAGGACCAGTTCGACCTTGGCGGGGCCAGCCAACACGGCCTCCGTCGCCGGTTTGACCGAGTATTCCGCCACCAGGGCGGGCCACACGCCCAAGAGGACGCTCAGCCCGGCCAGAAATAACGGCCCCAGCCACATGCGCAAAGGCGCTTCGTGCGGATGGCGCGGCGTATGCGCCCGCACCCCAAAGAAAGGTTTGAGCGCCACCAGGCCAGCGGCCACCACAGTCAGCACGCTGCTCAGCACGGCCAGCGCCGTCAGCAGAGCGGGCAGATCGGGCGCTTCGTAGGTCGCTTTGTAGAACACTTCCTTCGCCACGAAGCCGAAGAGCGGCGGCAACCCGGCCATGGACGCCCCCGCCAGCAGCGCCACCGCGCCCGTGATGGGCATGGCCCGCCGCAGCCCGCCCAGTTGGGTTACGTCGCGCGTGCCCGTCTCATGATCGAGCGCTCCGGCCACCAGGAACAGCGCGCCCTTGTATAGCGAGTGCGCCACCAGCACCGTCAGCGCGGCCTTGGTCGCCAGCGCCCCGCCTACCCCCAACAAGAGCACCAGAATGCCCAGGGCGCTGATCGTCGAATAGGCCAGGATGCGCTTGAGGTCTACCTGCTGCCAGGCCAGGTACGCGCCGAGCACCATCGTCGCGGCCCCTACCCCGATCACCAGACCCTGCCACTCCACCGTCCCGCCCAGGGCCGGGCTGAGCCGCGCCAGCAGATACACGCCCGCTTTGACCATCGTCGCCGAATGCAGGTAGGCGCTGACGGGTGTCGGGGCTTCCATGGCGTTGGGCAGCCAGAAATGGAAGGGGAACTGCGCTGACTTGGCGAACGCCCCCACCAGCACCAGCCCCAAGATGGCGGGATACAGGTCACTGGCCCGCACGCGCTCCCCGCTGGCTGCCAGGCTGCTGAGGTTGCTCGTCCCCGCTACCTGCCCCAGCAATACCAGACCGGCCAGCATCGCCAGCCCGCCGCCGCCCGTCACCAACAGGGCCTGCAAGGCAGCGGCCCGCGATGTGCCATAGCTGTGCTTGAAGCCGATCAGCAGATACGAACTGATGCTGGTCAGTTCCCAGAAGACGAACAGCGTGATCAGGTTGTCGGCCAATACCGTGCCCAGCATGGAGGCCATGAAGACCAGCAGATACAGGTAGAAACGCCCCAGCAAGGGATCATCGGCCAGGTAGGCGCTGGCATAGAGCAACACGACCGCCCCGATCCCGCTGATCAGCAAGGCAAAGGTGAGGCTCAGCCCGTCCAGGTAGAAGGCCAGGTCTATCCCCAGCGACGGAATCCAGCTAACCGACTCCGCCAGAGTCGTGCCCTCGGCGACGCGCGGCAGTTGGGCGGCGAACCAGGCAGTGAGCGCCAGCGGCAACAGGATCAGCAACCAACCCGCCCGTCGGGGCAGGCGGCCTTGCAGCCAGGGTGCGGTCAGCGCTACCCCAAAGCCGGAAAGAACGGCAATTGTCATTGTCGTCTACCCCCTCATGGATTCTGAGAGCCCCCCTCAACCCCCGGCCCCTTCTCCCTCTGAGGGGCGAAGGGGAGACGAGCCAGGTTTTCCCTCTCGCCCCATTGAGGGAGAGAGGTGGCGCACAGCGCCGGGGGTGAGAGGTTATCAAATGGCCACTGAATCGGCCTTGCTGGGTTGGGCAGCAGCGCAATAGCCTCTCCATAGAGTATAAGGGAAAGCCCCCTCTATGAGCATCAGAAATTCGTTAGGCTGTGTTAGAAACATGATGCCCCCACAAATTGGGAGCCATCACTCCCGTTCAGGCTTTGCTACGATCTAAATCGCTTCACATTTGGCGGTTCGACAATACCAGGTCTGCAACTCGAACAGGGAATACTCGCTCTATGTCCATTGGCTCGCACACCCAAAAGCCAGAACCCTGGCACACTCAGTCTGTCGAGGCCGTGCTGCACAGGCTGGCCGTTGATCCCGATCAAGGCCTGAGCAACGACGAAGCCGCACGGCGGCTGGCTCAACATGGCCCCAACGAACTGCAGGATCGCGGCAGCAAATCCCCCTGGCGCATCCTGTGGGAACAGTTTACCAGCACTATGGTGCTCATCCTCATCGCCGCGGCGGTCGTCTCGGCGTTGCTGGGCAAACCTCTGGAGACCGCAGCCATTTCCGCCATCGTCGTGCTCTTCGCTCTGCTGGGGTTCGTACAGGAATATCGCGCCGAACAGGCCATGGCCGCTCTCAAGAGGCTTTCTGCGCCTGTAGTGCGCGTTCGGCGCGACGGCCAGGAACAACAGGTGCCCGCCCAAACCCTCGTGCCCGGCGACATCGTCTTGCTGGAAGCCGGAAACCTGGTGCCTGCTGACCTGCGTCTGATCGAAAGCGCCAACCTGCGCATCCTGGAAGCGGCGCTCACCGGTGAGTCAGAGCCGATCGAAAAACACAGTGATCTGCTGCCCAGTCCCAACCTCACGCTGGGAGACCGCGCCAACATGGCCTATCTGGGGACGCAAGTGGCCTATGGGCGTGGCAGGGGGGTCGTGGTGGCAACCGGCATGAACACCGAACTGGGCCGCATCGCCGACCTGATTCAAGAGGTCGAAGAGCAGGCCACCCCCCTGCAATGCCAACTCGATCAGGTGGGCAAGTCGCTGGCGCTGGCAGGGGCGATCATCGCGGGGCTGGTCTTGCTCATTGGCGCAGCCCGCAGCGAACCCCTCAGCGAAATGTTCCTGACGGCGGTCAGCGTAGCCGTGGCGGTTGTCCCCGAAGGGCTGCCGGCAGTCGTCACGGTGACGCTCGCCCTGGGCGCTCAACGCATGTTGCGACGACGCGCCCTCATCCGCAAGCTGCCCGCTGTGGAAACGCTCGGCTCGGTCACGGTGATTTGCTCCGACAAGACCGGCACGCTCACCGAGAACCGCATGACTGTGACTGTCATTGACGTGGCCGGGCACTACCTCGAACTGGCCGGAACAGGGCGTCACCCGACGCCTACCCTGGACATCGGCTCGCGCGACCTCCTGACCGGACAACCGCCTTCTGTGGGGTTGGTGCTGGCAGCGGGCGCGCTGTGCAACGATGCCTCTCTGTCAGCCGATCCGCAAAACGGGCGCTTTGTCCCCCTTGGCGACCCCACCGAGGGGGCGCTGCTGGTCGCTGCGGCCCAGGCCGGTCTGGACAAAAAGGCGCTCGAAGCGCTGGCCCCGCGCATGGCGGAAATACCCTTCGACTCCGAGCGCAAGCGCATGAGCACAGTGCACCGCCTGCTCAACCATGGCGCAGGCTGGGCACCGGCCCTGCACTCTCTGCAAGCCCCGAACACAGAGTACGTCGCTTTCACCAAAGGGGCAGTAGACGGCCTGTTGGAGATCGCCAGCCAGGTTTGGGAGGGGCACGGGCCGGTGCCGCTCGACGCACATTGGCGACAGCGCATTCAGGTCGCCAGCGACGACCTGGCGCTGAAGGGAATGCGTGTGCTGGGCCTGGCCGTTCGCCCTTTGAACGACCTACCGCCAGGCACCGCTGATGCTCTGGAACGCGATCTGATCTTCGTCGGTTTGGTCGGCATGATTGACCCGCCGCGACCGGAAGTGCGGCAGGCCATCGCCACCTGCCGGGATGCGGGCATCCGCCCCATCATGATCACTGGCGATCACCCGCTCACGGCGCGCTTCATCGCCTACGATCTGGGCATTACCACCAACGGGCACGTGAAGACCGGTCAGGAACTCAATGGCATGTCACCAGCGGAACTGGCGGCGGCGATCGAGGACGTATCGGTGTTCGCTCGCGTCACGCCAGAGCACAAGTTGCGCATCGTCGAAGCGCTGCAACAGCAGGGGCACGTTGTGGCCATGACCGGCGATGGCGTGAACGATGCCCCCGCGCTCAAAAAGGCCGATATCGGCGTGGCGATGGGCATAGCGGGCACGGACGTTTCTAAAGAAGCGGCGCAAATCGCCTTGCTAGACGACAACTTCGCCACCATCGTTGCCGCCGTCGAAGAAGGCCGCGCGACCTACGACAACATCCGGCGCTTCGTCAAGTTCTCGATCGCGGGCAATGTGGGCAAGGTGATCGTCATGCTCTTCGCCCCCTTCTTCGGCATTGCGGTGGCGCTATTGCCGTTGCAGCTGCTATGGCTGAACCTGCTCACCGACGGGTTGCTGGGCCTGGGCATGGGCATGGAACCCGCTGACCGGCGCATTATGCAACGCCCTCCCCGTAGCCGACACGAAGGTATCTTCAGCGCTGGCTTGCGTCGTCACATGCTGTGGGTGGGTGTGCTGATTGGCGCGCTGGCCCTGGGCGTGGGGGTGATCTTCTATCATACGGGCGACGGCGACTCGCGCACCTGGCAGACCATGATCTTCACCTCGCTGGCCTTCCTGCAAATCGGGCAGGCGCTGGCCTCGCGGTCTTCCGAAACGTCTTTGTTCACGCTCGGTCTGCGGAGCAACCCCACCTTGCTTGTCATGGTGATCGTTGTGATTGCCCTGCAACTGGCTGCCATTTACGTGCCTTCTCTGGACGAGTTCTTTAAGGTCACCCCCCTATCCGCCTTCGAACTGGCCGTTTGCGTAGGGCTGGGCAGCCTGGTCTTTATGGCCATCGAGCTAGAAAAGTGGCTGTTGCGCCGCCGCCAACGAACGTCACCAGAGCTATCGAACGTCTCGTAAGCACACATACCTGGAGGTAACCCATGAAATGCCCTGTCTGCCAGACCACCAATCTGTTGATAACAACCCGTGAAGGGGTCGAGATCGACTACTGCCCACAGTGCCGGGGCGTGTGGTTGGATCGCGGCGAACTCGACAAGATCATTGACCGCACCCTGGCCGAACGAGACGATGATCGCGACTACGAGCGTCGCGACCGCGACGACGAGTGGGAATACAAGCGCGACAAGACCCACAAGCCCCGCAAACGTCGCTCGTTCCTCAGCGATCTGTTCGAGTTCGATTAGCCCCTTCCCTCACGATACACGGGACGTGAATACAGGCGGAGTTCACGTCCCTTCGCTTCTTTTGTGCTCTGTCCTTCGCTGGTAGATAATGGTGAGGCATAGATTGATTTGCGGTTGGAAGGAATACTTCATGCCTTTACGTCTCTTTAGACTTCCCGCCGATCTCGACGTGCTGATCACCCTGCTGCCTGCCTCGTTCCAGTATCCGGAAAACGAAGCCTGGAGCATCCGCCAGGACGAAATCGAAGGCATGATAGACAGCCTGCGCGGCATCCGGCGTATCTGGCCGGTTGTACGCCTGTTGCAGGCGCTGCACCCCCCCCTGCGCGACGCGCTGTGCGGCTTCATCTGGGAGGAAGACGGCCAGCCAGTAGGGCTGACCAACATCATCCGCCTGGGCAACACCGATCGCTGGCTGATCGGCAATGTCGCCGTGCTGCCCGCCTACCGGCGGCGCGGCATCGCCCGCCGCCTGGTGGAGGCATCGGTGACTTTTGCCCGCGAACGGGGCGCGGCATCGGTGGTGCTGGATGTGGTGGCGGGCAACGAACCCGCCTATCGCCTGTACGAATCGCTTGGCTTCATTCATTACGACGACCGCTATGAGTTCAGCTATACCCCTGGCTCCCTGCCGGACGTTGTGCCCGCTCCCGCCGGTTACCGGATCACTCCGTGCTCGCCCAGGCGATGGCGTCCGCGCTACGAGCTGGCGCAACGCATCACCCCTCAGACAGTGCAGTGTTACACACCGGTCGAAGAAGGACGCTTCCGTCAGCCGCCCCTTGTCCGGCTGGTAATGCCCCTGTTCCTGCTCGCCGAAGGGGTACGGGTGCAAGCTTTCGTAGCCCACACGGACACTGGCGATCAGGTCGTGGCCTGTGCGCGCAGCGTGATCCGCAAGCGCGCCGGTGGCACTAACCGTCTGGAGATCGAGCTAGACCCCGCCCACGCGGCTCTGGCCCCGCACCTGATCGCGCGGCTGCTGCACATTGCCGCGCCCCAGGGATCGCAACATCAGGTCGAACTGCATGCGCCGCGCTGGCAGCCCGTCCTGCTAGATGCGGCGCAACAGGCGGGGTTCGCCCTGCGCTATGAATACCGCTCGATGGGAAAACTGTTAGGGACCTGACGCCCGCCAGAAGAAATCAAAAACGCCCCTGCCAGGGGCAAGGGCGTTTTTCAGTTCAGCGGGAGAGAGACTTAGCGGATGCCCTGCTCGATCAGCGGGATGATCTCGCCGATGTTGTCTGGCGTGACCACGCCGACGCCTGTGTCAACCACCAGGCCCGGAATCTTGTAGTTGTAGGTCAGCCAGATTTGCAGGATGGGGATATAGCCCTGCAGGTAGAGCACCTGGTCGAAGGTGGCGCTGATATACCCTTCCTGCACGCCAGCCACTGTCGCGGGCGACAGGTCAATGCCACCAACGATGATCTCGCCCGGCGCATAGCCCGCTTCCTTCAGCACGTTCACCAGCGCGGCGGTGATGTTGCCATGCTGCGTGCCAATGGCGCGCAGGTCGGGATGAGCTTCCAGATAAGCAGTCAGGATAGGAGTGGCCAGCGACACATCGGAGTTAACTTCCTGCGAGACATCGAGCACGTCCACGATCACGCCTGCTTCTTCCAGCGCATCCTTGATGCCCTGCGGGCTGCGGCTGCGCAGTTCCTCGTGCCAGATGTCATAGACCAGCGCCTTGTCGCCGGCCTTGAGGCCCGCCGCGACCATGGCCTTGCCAGTCAGGTAACCGCCCGTCCACAGGTCCGCGCCCGCATAACCAAAACCAAAGGGCTGATACTTGGCCTGCAGATTGGGCAATGAGTTGTTGCCGCTGGTCACGATAATGCCACGGCTGATCGCCTCCTCTACCAGGGGCGCAAAGGCATCTTCACCGGGGTGACCCATGATGACAATGCCGTCAGGATCAGCGGCCAGCGCTTCCTTGAACTGATTGATCATCGTTTGCTGATCCCAGCCCGCGTACTGCTCGTGCAGCTCGATCCCCAACTGCGCGGCAGCCTCGCGTGCACCATTGGTGCGGGCCAGCGTCGTACCGTCCCCCTGGTGACCGCCCATCTGCATGTAGACGACAATCTTATCCTGGGCTTCTGCTGGACGGGCAGTCTGCACCAACCCCACCGCCAGGGCCGCAATGAACAAAACAGCAATCAAACCACTCAGGCGCTTCATGTCTTACTCCTTTATTTGACAAGCGATATGTTCAAAAGGTGATGAGAGAGAAATCCTGCCGACTCCGATATCATGCCTCCTTTCAGGCCGCCTGGCGGTCATACTCCGTTGCGATGCGCTCAGTCGCCATGTTCAGGCGGAAGCGCTTCTTGCGTAAAGCCGCTGGAACGCATCGGTACCCCCCAGTGCCGCAAACGCTCGGAGAGCACCATCAAGTCGCCTCGCCCCAGCACGGTATTGAGCACTACTGAGGCCCCCATGACGACCCCCTGCACCAGTTGCACCCAAAAGCCACTGATGCCAGTGGCCACCACACCAGCTTCCAGCGAGCCGATGATGTACGAGCCAAAGAACGTGCCCACGATAGACCCGACGCCGCCAGCAATGGAGGTGCCGCCGATGAAGACGGCGGCCATCACTGGCAACAGCATCCCCTGCCCCTGCGTCGGATAGAAGACGCGCATCTCCATCGTGAGGATGACCCCGGCGAAGGCGGCGATGACGCCCATCATGGTGAAAAGCTGTATGCGCGTCGCCTCCACATTGATGCCCATCACCCGCGCCACATTGGGGTTGTCGCCGATGAACATGACCGCTTCGCCGAATTTATGCCGGTTCAGGATGAACCACAGGAAAACAGCAAGAGCCAGCGCCCATAGCGCCTGAGTGGGAATGCCGATTCGGCCACGCTCCGGATTGGGGATGATGCCGTAAATGCGCCCCGTCAGAATCTGGTGCACGGCATTTTCTTCGATGGTTTTCAGCGCAGCCTGCAACCCGCCGGCCAGCAGGACGGTAACGCCATACCAGAAGAACTGCGCGGCTAACGTTGCCATGATGGAGGGTACCCCCACCCTGGCAACCAGAATCCCGTTGATATAGCCAACCATTCCACCGGCCAGCAAAGCCAGGCCCAGCGCCAGCAGAGCCGCCAGTGAGCCGTCAATGCCTTCGCTGAACGTCCGGAAAGCCCAGGTGAAGACATAACCAGAGAAGGCCACCACTGCTGGAAAACTCAGATCGATTTCGCCCGCCGTGATGACAAACGTCAGTCCCAGGCCCAGGATAAGCGGCGGCGCGACCGTCTGCAGGAACGACATGTAAATGCGCCACTTCAGGAACACATCGGGGGCGGTGATGATGAAAACGACAATCAGCAGGACGAAAACTACAGCTACGGGCAGACCTTCGATCTTGCCCAGGAAGCGGATAAAGGAGCGTAGTTTCTTCATCATTCGCGTCTGTCTTTCAAACCGTGTGCATATGAGAGCAAGAACTCATCCACGTCTTTCAAAGACACGTTTTCTTTGCGCAGGTCGCCCACTATTTCCCCGCGATCCAGCACCACAAAACGGTCGGCGACTTCATACACATCCTGGATAGCATGAGAGATATAGATACACGCCTTGCCCCCCTCTTTGATCCGGTGCACGAAGTTGATCACTTTGCGCACTTCCTTCAGCGACAGAGCCACTGTCGGCTCGTCCAGGACAATCAACTCCGCCTCGAAATACATGGCCCGCCCGATGGCGACCCCCTGCCGCTCGCCACCGGAGAGCTTGCTCACCGTTGAATCTACAGTGATGCCCTTGCCACGAAAGCCGATCGTGCTCAGCATGACTTCCTGCGCGATCCGCTTCTCTTCTTTGACATTGATGAAACCGAAGCGACGGGTGATCTGCCGCCCGATGAAGAAGTTGCGCCACAGCGCTTGCTTTTCGCCCAGCGACTTGTCCTGATATACCGTCTCGATGCCGTATTCGTGCGCCCGCTGCACGTTATACGTCCTCCAGTCCACCTTGCGCCCGGCAATATAGAGGTCGCCGCTGGTAGGGCGATACACACCGGTGAGAATCTTGACCAGGGTGGACTTGCCCGCGCCGTTGTCGCCGATCAACCCTACAATCTCATTGCGTCCGACTTCCAGGTTGATGTTGGACAGGGCGTGCACCGGGCCGAAATACTTTTCAATATTGATCATCCGTAGGGCATAGGGAACAGACTCTTCACGCACCCGAAAACCTCCTTGAAGATGACATTTTCAAAGGACTGTGGTGAAGTGAGGCTATGGCCTGGAACCACTCTAGGAAAGAGGGCCGTTGCCACCTCTCAATATATTCCGAAACTATCACATACGCTTAGCTTATGATTGCTAGTGTCAGTTGTCAATTCAGTCAATACTCACGACTTCTGCAGTCACTACGACATCATCATGCCGGGCTGCAAATCCTGTTAGCGCAAACATAATTGCAGTATATGACACTCTGGGCCGTCAAGTCAAGCGGTCTATGAGAAATCTGTAATGCTCCTATGACGCCGACCGACTACCCCGAGGAAGTCGTTTCAGCGCCTGGCACAGGGTTCATGCCAGGATTTCGTATGACATCCTGTCTGTTAGCGCTAGCAATCAGAGACCGCTTGAAGACCTCGTCCCCCCGCCCCTGTATTCTCCACGGTGACTTCTGCCCCAAAGCCAAACGTGCCCGCCTTGAGTCTGAGTCCGCCTTGCCAAGACCTGCCCTGCGAGCGACAATTTGCACAGCGAATTCGTGCAAACCCCAGTGGGAGAGCGTCACCATGCCAGCAACAATTCGGTCATTTCCTGTGCTCCGCCGCCGCCAACTCCGGCGATTGCTGCGTGGGTTACGCGCGGGCGCTCTGGCCCTGGCGCAGGCCCAGCAAGAAGCCGCCGCGCCGTCCCAGGCCCAACCTGCTTACTGGTATGGC
Source organism: uncultured Anaerolineales bacterium (assembly GCA_937135955.1). GTDB lineage: Bacteria > Chloroflexota > Anaerolineae > Aggregatilineales > Aggregatilineaceae > UBA2029. The sequence goes on from CAKZOB010000042.1 coordinate 77,324, forward strand.
GGGCAGGCCGTGATCGAAGGCGTGATGATGCGCGGGCGCTACCTGGCGGCCATCGCCGTGCGCCATCCCAAACAGAACATCGTCATCAAAGAAGTGCCGCTTAACGCCGCGCTCTACCGGGGACGGCTGGCGCGGTTGCCCTTCGTGCGCGGGCTGGTGCTGCTGTGGGATGCGCTGGTGCTGGGCACCAGCGCGCTGATGTGGTCGGCAGACGTGGCCCTGGAAGAAGAAGAGGATATTGACTTCTCTCTGCAGGGCGTGGCCGGCATGGGGTTGGTGGTCGTCTCGCTGGCGCTGGGCATCGGCCTGTTCTTCGTGTTACCAGCGGCTGCCTCAGCGGCGGTGAAGTCGCTCACTGGCCTGGATAGCAAGCTCGTCGCCGACCTGATTGAGGGCGTGATCAAGCTGAGCCTGCTCATCGGCTATATCTGGGCCATTGGCTTCATGCAGGATGTCAAGCGCCTGTTCGGCTATCATGGCGCTGAACATAAGACGATCAACGCCTACGAAGCGGGCGCAGAACTGACCCCGCAGGTCGTGGCCCGCTACCCCATCCAGCACCCGCGCTGCGGCACAGCCTTCCTGCTGACTCTGGTGGTTCTCTCGGTACTGATCCACATCGTCACCGGTCGTCCGGATAGTGTCCCCCTGTTGTTGCTCTCGCGCGTGGCGCTGATCCTGCCCATCGCTGGCATCGCCTACGAGACGATTCGTTTCACGGCCAAACATCAGGACAACCGCCTCATTCGCTGGATAATCCGCCCCAACCTGGCTCTGCAGAACCTGACCACGCGCGAGCCTGACCAGTCCATGCTCGAAGTGGGCATTGCCGCGTTGGAGCGCGTGTTGGCCGCCGAGCGCGCTCAGAGACCCCTGGCCGAGGCGCGCGTCACCGAGGCCGCCTTGGGCGAACCGGCGGACTGAGCGCCCCTCAGCGTTTGTCGGCCACGCACACCCATACCACGCTGCGCGGCAGCGGCTCGGTGAGCAGGCGGGGGGCAAACCCCGCCTCTTTCAGATGCGCTTCCAGCACAGCCGCCCCGGGGCCGCGCTGACCGGTGACCCGGTAGGCCAGTTCCAGCGAACGGGCGGCGGCATTGCGTCCGGTGAGCGTCGCGCCCAGCACCATCACCAACCGTCCTCCCGGCATCAACACGCGCCGAATCTCCGCCAGGGTGACCGGATCGGCGATGAATTCGGTGGGGAAGGTGCTGATCACCGCCGCAAAACACCCCGCGCCAAACGGTAGCGCCTGCGCTGTGGCCCGCACCAGCGCTGGACGCCAGCCCCAGCGCAACAGGCGACGACGGGCGATGCGCCCCATGGCCGGGCTGCGATCCAGCGCCACCAGCCGGTAACCGCGCCCGCGCAACGCGCACGCCAGCCGTCCCGTACCATGCGCCAGTTCCAGCACCGGCGCGCCGGCAGGCGCGTCCAGGTGACGGAGCGCCACACGCTGCCAGTCCCCCCACTGCCCCAGGCTGACGATTTCGCTCACAGCGTCGTATGTCCACGCCAGTTCGTTGTACAACAGACGAAACCCCAGCCGCACCAGCCCCCACCACAAGCGCGCTGCCTGGCGCTGGACCGTTGTCTGTGTTGATTCGCCCATATCCCGGTCTCCCCGCTCCGGCGCAGGAAGCAGATCGCAAAGACGACGAGAGCACAGCAGAACCAGGGGCAGTGATAAGCTAGGGGAAGCGGCGCGCGTGTTTGATGCAATCACCCTGGCGAAAAGCCCCTGTGCTATTCTGTGCGACCTAGTATGATAGTAGGCAACGGGCACGGCAACCTGTCTGCCGCTTGCTGCCAGGCCCAGGCAGAGATCGCCACACGCGATCGCCATGCATCGCGACCCAATCCATCGGCACACTTTCAGGTTTTGCGGTTCACCTCCCGCAGGCCGGAGAGTGGGCCGCGCAGCTAGTTTCTGCTAAGTTTGAATGCGGAGTGCAGACACAGCGCCAGTTGGCGCAGGATTGTATATGCAACACGTCTATCGTCTGGAAGATGCCCGACCTGACGGGCCAACCATCCTCGCCGTCGGCATGTTCGACGGCGTGCATCGCGGACATCAGTATCTGCTGGAGCGCCTGGTGGACAAAGCCAGCGCCAGCGGATGTGTCCCCGCGGTGCTGACTTTCTTCCCGCATCCCGACGTAGTGTTGGGACGGGCAAGCGGACGCTATTACCTGACCTCGCCAGAGCAGCGCGCCGCCTTATTGGGGGCGCTGGGCGTGGAATTGATCGTGACCCACCCCTTCAACGATGAGGTGCGGCAGATGCGGGCGGCGGATTTTGTAGCCCGCCTCCTGACTCATCTGCGCCTGCGCGAGTTGTGGGTGGGGGCCGACTTCGCGCTCGGTTACCGGCGCGAGGGCAACGTGGCTTTCTTGCAGGCCGAAGGGACACGCAAGGGATTCGCTGTGGAGGTGGTAGAACTGGTGACCAACGATGAGAGCGGAGCCGTAATTAGCAGCAGCACCATCCGCGCGGCGCTGGCCGAAGGAGACGTGGCGAAGGCAACCTATCGCCTGGGCCGCCCCTATCGGTTAGAGGGGGAAGTGGTGCATGGCGACGGACGCGGACGCACCATAGGCTTTCCTACGGCCAATATGGATGTCTGGGAAGAGCAGTTTCTGCCGCGCAAGGGGGTATACGCGGGCTGGGCGCACCTGAACGGCGAGACCTTCATGGCGGTCGCCAACATCGGCAACCGACCTACCTTCAGCGGCAGGACGGTCACTGTGGAGGCGCATCTGCTCGACTTCGACCGCGACATCTACGGCGCGCACCTGATCTTCGACCTGGTGGCGTTTCTGCGTCCGGAGATGAAATTCAATGGCGTGGAGGAACTGATCGCCCAGATTCGCCGCGACGTTCAGCAAGGGCGGGCGATCCTGGCGGCGGGGCCGCGCCCCCGTTGAAGGCGCATGAAAGACCGTAAGACCCCGTCATTGCTTTGACGGGGTCTTTTCTTGTGGAGGCCGCTTATTTGGAGCGCGGCAGGCGGTAGCCCAGGCGACGCAGGGCATGTTCGTCGCGCCGCCAGTTTTTCAGCACCTTGACCCACAGCTCCAGGTAGACGCGCGTGCCGATGAAGCGTTCGATTTCCTCGCGCGCCTGCTGACTGATCGTCTTGAGCATCCGCCCGCCTTTGCCGATGAGAATCCCTTTGTGCGATTCGCGTTCGACGTAGATGGTGGCGCTGATATAGGTCATGTCCTCGCTGCGCCGCTTGAACTCTTCTACCTGCGTGGCAACGCCGTGCGGCACTTCTTCGTCCAGGTTGAGCAAAGCCTTCTCGCGGATGATCTCGGCGACGATGTCGCGCACGGCCACGTCGGAAAGCTGATCTTCGGGATAATAGCGCGGGCCAACCGGCAACAGGTCTACCAGCCGCTGTAACAGCTCCGGCAGGCCGACGCCCTGCGTGGCAACCGTGGCGATCCAGTCTGCATCGGGCACCAGTTCGCGCAGTTCGGCGATGCGGGCTTCGCGGGCGCTGCCCGGCCCGGCCAGATCGATCTTGTTGATCACCAGCAACACCGGCGTCATCTGCTCAGCCTGGTGGATCAAGTCGGCGATGCGGCGATCCTCGGCGGTGGGCGGAGCGCTGGCATCTACCACAAAGAGGATCACATCCGCGTCGCGCAGCGCTTCGACGGCGACCTCGACCATGAACTTGCCCAGAGCCGTGCGCGGATCGTGGATGCCCGGCGTATCCACAAAGATGATCTGCCTGTCCGGCTCGGTGAGGATGCCCAGTTGACGCAGGCGCGTCGTCTGCGGTTTGGGGCTGACGATGGCGATCTTCTCGCCCAGGATCGCGTTCATCAGGGTGGACTTGCCCACGTTGGGCCGCCCGATCACAGCGACAAAGCCGCTCTTGTGACCCGGCGGCAGTTCCTCCTGCGGCGGGATTTGAGCCAACAGGTCTTCGAATTCGTCGTCCATGCCGTACCTCGTGTGCTATGCTGGCATCGCGCGGCGGTATTGTAACACAGGTCAGAGTATAATGACGCTGTGGTCTGGCTGGTCAAACGACAGGAGCGCGAGGATGCGCGGAGCACAGTTGCAGCGTGTCACAGTGTGGCTTCTGGGTGCGGGGTTGCTGCTGAGCGCCTGCAAGGGTAACGCGCCGACCCCTACGGCCACTCCACCCCCGCCAACCCTGCCGCCCATAATCACGCGCGTGGTGACGCCCGGCCCTCCACCCTCGCCGACGCCTCCGCCCACGCCCGCCTACGACATCTCGCCCATTGAGGGGCGCTGGTATCTGCGGGTTGATGTGGTTATCACTGGCAGTCGCCTGGCCGGAGAACTGCGCTACAATGGCGCGCTCGACCTGGTGGTGGAAGGCTCTGGCCTGGTGAGCGGGAGCGGCTCCTTCTCGCCCGGCATTTTGAGTCCGCCGTGCGACGCGCGGGTAGTGGGCGGGCAGTTGTTGTCCTTCATTGCGCAGGGGACAACTTTCTTCGACGGGCCATCCCTGGGCATTGACGTGCAGCTCCAGCCGGAAGATGCGCAACAAAGCGAACGCTATCGCCTGATCTGCCCCGACTATGGGGACGTACGCGAGATCGAGCAGCCCGTGCTGTGGCCCGCGCTGAGCGCCCTGGCGCGGCAAGATGTGGGCGGGGCGGCGTTCGCCGGGCTGCACTGGCGGATTCCCCTGCGCGTCGGCTGGACGTACGCCTTCAGCGCTGACCTGGCCACACTGACAGATGGCGCGCTCGACGGATTGCTGGCCGTGGAAGTGCGCCCGATGCGCGGATAAGGGCAGGAGGGCTTCCGCTTCCTCATCCCCCAACCCCTTTTTCCGCACCTGGGTGCGAGAAAAGGGCGGGGGATGAGGGCAGAGCGCCTTAGCGGGTGCTAATTGCCTGATGCATCCTGGTTTTCAGCGGCGGGCGTGGGCGTTTCGGTAGCCGCCTGCTCCGCTTCGGGGGTTGCGGTCGCTGTGGCTTCGGGGGCAGTGGCTGCTGCCCCTTCCTCGTAGGCCGCCAGCAAGTCGTACACCTGGCTGCGCAGGTCGCTACCGTAGGCCTTGAAGTCAAAGCCTGCAAAGGGATAATCGGCCAGCGTTTCGAGGCTGGTCTCGTCGAAGAAGTGCCACAGATAGGCGCGCAGCAGCGCGTTGTCGAAGGCAGCCTGGTTCACATAGTAGCGCACCGGGAAGGCCAAGGGGTAGCTCCCATCGGCGAAGGTCTCTACGGAGGGGGCGACGCAGCCCTGCCCGGCATCGGCGCTCAGCAGTTTGACGTCCGCCGTGCTGCTCTGGAAGTCCGTCCACCACAGGTAGGTCAGGCCGTTGTCGGTGTTGGCCACACCCTGGGCGCGGTAGAGCGGGTCGTCGTCCTCGACCATGTCGGTGCGCACAGGGAACGACAGTTCGCCGATCAGACGGGAGACCAGGAAGTCGGTCTCGCCCGTCTGACGGGGCGGCGCGACGAGCAACAGGTCGCGGTCGGGCCAGTCCGGGTTGACATCGCGCCAGGTGGCAGCGGCGGGGGTCTCTTCGCTCCCTGCCCGCAGCAGGGAGGCCGCCGTCGCGCTATCCAGGCATTCTACCCAGTCAGCCCCGGCGGGCACGGCGATCAGCAACGCCTGATAGCCCAGGTCGAGCGTGAAGGGCGTGACGCCGTTGGCCTCGCACTGCGCCAGTTCGTCATCGGTGGGCGGGCGCGTGGCAACCAGCACATCGGCTTCGCCCGCGCAGAAGGCTCGCCAACCTGCTGTATTGCCGTTGTAAGTCGTCTCCAGTTTAGCGTTGGCGAACAGGTTGGTGAACTCGCGGTTGATCAGGCGGGTGAGATCGTAGAGCAGAGACGAACCCACCAGTTTGACTGTGCCTTCCGCGGTAGACGCAACCTGCACCGGACTGATCGGGCGCGAGAAGGTGCGGCCCGCCTTGACCTCGCTGACATTGGCAACGCCAGTTTCGTAGGTATCGTCAGAGGCGAGCACATAGCCCAGCGCCGGACCATGCGTCTTGACGCCGCCCTCGCCGGTCAACGCGAACTCGAGGAACGCCTTCACTTCGGGGCGCTCGGCGCTGGCCGCGTTGACGTAGAGATAGTCGGTGCGCGCTAGGGGATAGGTGCGGTCTTCCAGAGTCTCCAACGAGGGGCTGACGCACGCGCCGGTGATGTCCTGTACCTGCAAGGGAGTCAGCACTCCTTCGGGGTCGGCCTGAGACAGATCGGCCAGCGACAGAAAAGCGAAAGCGCTGGAATCCTCTTCCTGCACTTTGGCCACAAGCTCCGCCGGATCGGTAGCCGTGACGATGTCGTCACGCAGGGCACCAGCGGGCACCAGTTTCTTGAACAGCAGATAGGCCAGCGACAGATCGTCCGGCCCGTAGAACGTCACGGGCGCATTCAGTGCTTCAGAGCCAACCTCTGACCAACTCAGGTCGGTCTTCGCGCCAAGTTGCCAGGCGTCAAAGAGCGACTGTTGAGACAGGCAAGTCAGTTCCGCGGCGGGCGGGGTCAGCAAAGCGATGGCCTCGTACGCCAGCACCGTTTCGACAAAGGTCTGTCCTTGCTCGGTGCACGCCCGAATCTGGGCATCGCTGATTGGCTCAGTAGACATGACAATGTCAACCTGACCCTGGCACAGCCCCTGAAAAGCCGTGCGCAGGCCCGCGCCGGGGTCAATCGTGACCTGGGCATCCTCGTTGACCGTCACATAGGCGTCACGAATGGCTGTGACCAGTTCTTCGAGTTCGGGCGTGCCCTGAATGGTCACCGGCTGGGGCGCTTCGTCTTGGGCCAGTGAAACGGGCGTTGCCAGGGGAAATAGAGCAGTCGCCAGGGCGACGACAGGTAACAAGGATCGGAAGAGCCGCCACGCATACGGCATACGAAAATCTCCTCACAAACAAGGGAAAGCAGGTCGTCACAGCAGCCATTGTGTTTTGGAATAACATCGGCTGCGCGCGCCGCTCGCCAGACACAATTCACTTTTTGCGCTACACTGGGGCACGATTTTACACGGTCGCGGCGATATGTCCAGAATGAGCCGCTGCGAGGGTGCCTGCAAAGGTTGTCAGCGACTTCGCTGCACCCGAAGAGGCCACTTGATAACCCCTCACCCCGGCGCTGTGCGCCACCCCTTTCCCTCAATGGGGCTGAGGGGGAAAACCTGGCCTGTCTCCCCTTCTCCCTCTGAGGGGCGAAGGGGCCGGGGGTTGAGGAGGCTTCTCAAACAGTCTCTCAGCCCGCGCCGCGGGCAAAGGGCAGCACTCGCACCATTCTCCGCGTTTTCGCGGCGATCGCCATGCATCAGCCGGCAAAGACCTTCACCGGCAGCCACCAATCCCCGCGCCGTCGCAGCACCGCCACGAAACGTCCCTCCGGATCGTAGGCCCGCGCCAGTGACGCCGCTATCATGTCCGCCGCGACCGGCACCCTGCGCCCGTGACGCACCTCATCCAGCCCTGCCGCGTCTAGGTGCACCGCCGGATGATGAGCCAGCGCCAGATCGGGCGGCAGGAGATGTGCCCGCCACGTGCCATCTGTCATGGCTGCGGCGAGTTGCTCCCAGGGCACGGCCTGTTCTGCGCGGAAATGCCCGCTGGCTATGCGTTCCAGCGCGGCCAGGTGCGCTCCCACGCCCACCGTCTGCCCCAGGTCGTGCGCCAGGCTGCGAATGTACGTCCCCGCCGAACAAACCACCTCCAGCGTGGCAACGGGCGGCTTCCACGCCAGTAACTCCAGCCGGTAAATGGTCACCGGGCGCGGCGCAAGCTCGACCGTCTGCCCGACGCGGGCCAGCTCGTAGAGCTTGCGCCCACCCCGTTTGATGGCGCTGTAGAGCGGCGGCACCTGCGCGATCTGCCCGCGAAACCCCGTCAGCGCCGCTTCTACCTGTTCGCGGCTGATCAGGCGCGGATCGCGCCCCACGATCTCGCCTTCGGTGTCATACGTGTTGGTCTCGACACCGAAGTACACCTGCGCCACATAGGTTTTGGGCGACCCCAACAGATACTCGCTCAGGCGTGTAGCCGGTCCCAGGCATAGCACCAACACGCCCGTCGCCGCGGGATCGAGCGTGCCACCATGCCCCACTTTCTTCACGCCCGTGCCGCGCCGTACCCACGCCACCAGGTCGTGACTGCTCGGCCCGGCAGGTTTGTACACATTCAGCAGCCCGAAGGCGCTGACCTCGCTCCTCACCGCTGCTCCTCGCCCACCAGCGGCTGCCCGGCGCGCACCACTTCTTTGAGCATGGCCACCACGCGCGGCACCAGCGTCTCCAGCGGTTCGCGCACGGTCGCGCCGGAGGCCAGGCGATGCCCGCCGCCACCCAGAGCTACCGCCACGCCCGACGTGTCGAAGCCCGGCACCGCGCGGATGCCGATCTCCACGGTGCCCTCCGCCGTCTCGCGGAAGACGACGGAGATGTAGGCTTCCTCCGCCTGTACCAGCATGCCCACCAGCCCAGCGTCGTCGGAGCCAGAGTATCCGGCCTGGACGAACATCTCGCGCGTGATCGTCGCCCAGATGACATGATCTTCCAGGCGCACCGTGGGCATCACCAGCGCCCACAGCCGCAGCCCGGCGTAGGATTTGCGGTTGACCGTGCGCTGCACGATCTCCGCCAGCGGCGCGCCCGCCGCCATCAGGCGCTGCGCTTTGCCCAGCGTCTCACTGGTGACATTGTCGGTACGGAAGCACAGCGTGTCGGTGACCAGACCGGTGAGCAGACAATAGGCGGTAGCGCGATTCAGCGGCACGCCCAGCCGGTCGAGCCAGTCCAACACCCCTTCCGCCGAGGCCACCGTGCGGGCATCAACCAGGTTGGCGTCGCCGAACAGCGTGTTCGTCGGGTGATGATCCAGGTTGATCAGCGGAGCGCCGCTACAGCGCGCCACCTGCCCCACCTGCCCCATGCGCGACTCATCGCCGCAGTCCACGGCGATCACCAGATCGGCCTGCACACCATTGAGCGCAGCGTACACAGTCTCGCTACCGGGCAAGAAGGCCAGTTCGGGCGGCACGCCTTCATCTACCGCCATGCTCACCTCTTTGCCCATAGCCCGCAGCGCGTGCGCCAGGCCCAGCATGGAGCCAATGGCGTCGCCGTCTGGGCTGACATGCGTCAGCACCAGCACGCGGCGCGCCCTTGCCAGCAACTCCGCCGCTTTATCCCACTCCATCGTCATCTACGGTCTGCTCCTCAGGCGTTTCTGCCGGCGGTTCCGGCGGGATATCCAGGGTGCTGAGGATTTCGTCTATGCGCTCGCCGCGATCAATCGCCACGTCCCAGTGAAACTGTAAGACCGGCGTCTTGCGGAAGCGCGTGCGCGCTGCCAGCTCGCGGCGCAGGTAACCGCTCGCCCGTCGCAGCCCGGCCATCACTTCATCGCGTTCGGCCAGCGAATGCACATACACATCGGCATACTCGATCTCGCGATCTACCTTCACCTCGGTGATGGTCACGTCCTGCAGCGCGGGATCGGTCACCTCGAACATCAGCAGCGTGCTGAGAATCTCCTGAATCAGCTGCGCTGCCCGTTCCTGTTTGATCGTCATGGAACTATACCCTCGTCATACGCATTTTGCCGTCAACCGCTCCCCGTGTCGTACCACAGATGCCTAGCGCGTCGCCGCAACCGCTTCCAGAGCCGCCGCCAGCGCTGCGCGGGGACTGTGTCGCGGTGACCAGCCCGTTGCCTGCAGGCGTTCTGTCGCCAGCAACGGCCCGCACACCAAAGCCCGCGCCCATAGCGGTGGTGTCGGCCAGCCGCGCCAGCGCCAGGCCAGCCAGGCCCGGCTCATCAACCAGATCATAGGTACGCAGGTACGCACTCGCCCAACCAGCGCCGCCAGTTCGCCAAAGGGAACGCTGCCCCCCGCCACATGATATACGCCCGCCAAGTCGCGCTCCAGCGCCCACACGATGGCTGACAGCGCGTCGTCCTCGTGTACCAGCGTTAGCGCGCGTTCTTCCTCACCGCAGACCAGCACAGGCAAGCGCCGAAAATGCCGTACCAGTTCCGTATGCCGCCCGCCGACCAACCAGGCGCAGCGCAGATGCGTCAGCACACCATTGTACTGCGGGCGCACCTGCAGTTCGAGCCAGTCCGATAGGCGCGCCCGCGCACGCCCATACTCACTGGCCTGATGACCGCGCACTGCGCCGCTCTCATCCAGCAGTGCCACTTCCGCTGGCACCAGCCCATAGAGCGCCAGGTTATTCGCCACCACCAGGCGCGGCACGCCCGCCGCAGTCACCATGTTCACAAATGCCTGCGCGTCGGCCACCAGATGGGCGTCGCGCGCCCGCTCGCGGCGCGGAGACGGCCAGCGCAGCGGCGTCAGCAGCACCGCCGCATCCACACCAGCCAAATAGCTGCACCACTCCGGCTGCGTATACTCAGCGCGGACGAACTGCAGCCCTGGCACCGCCGGGTAGCAGGGGCGGTCGTCCAGGCCGGTCACCGACACGCCGCGGGCCAACAGGCCCTCGGCCAGCAATCGGCCAGTGCTCCCCGCTACGCCGCCGATGAAGACATGCATGGCATCTGTCCCGTTGTACAAAGTAACGGGCCAGAAGATCGCGCGCCCTCCTGGCCCGTCTGGTAATCGGCTTGATCCGCCGGGTCAGTTGACCCGCTCGCGGATGTAGAACTCGATGCGATCGCCCTCTTCGAAGTCGTGAAAACCATCCAGGCCGATGCCGCATTCGAAGCCGGTGCGCACTTCGCGCACGTCTTCATCGAAGCGCTTCAGGCTGGACACGGCCACATCGGAAGCCAACACCTGTCCCTGGCGCACCACGCGAGCCTTGGCATTGCGCCGTGCCACTCCTTCCAGGATGTACGATCCGGCGATGTTGCCCACTTTCGGCACGCGGATCACGCGCCGCACCTCGGCCACGCCAAGCACCTTCTCGGCGAATTCGGGTTCCAGCAGACCGCGCAACGCCAGTTCGACGCTCTCGATCAACTGATAGATCACGTCATAGGTGCGAATGTCCACGCCCAGCGATTCGGCCAGCCGTTCGGCGGCGGCGTCGGGGTGTACGTTGAAGCCGATGATGATCGCGTCCGACGCGGCGGCCAGGTTCACATCATTCTCAGTGATCTCGCCCACGTCGGCATGGAGTACGCGCACCTTCAGATCGCCAACCGCCAGGTTTTCCACAGACTTGACGACTGGCTCCAGTGATCCATCCACATCTACCTTGATGATCAGCAATAATTCTTTGGTCTCGCCCGCCTGGAAGCGGCTGAAAATCTCTTCCAGAGTCGGGGCGGTGCGCTTGACCTGCGTCGCCTCTTCGGCGGCCTGCTTGCGCTCCGCGACAATCGCGCGCGCCTCTTTGACATCCGCCACCACCTCGAACATATCGCCCGCATGAGGCGGCGCGTCCAGTCCCATCACCGAGACCGGTCGCGAAGGTTCCGCCTCGGCGACCACTTTGCCGTTTTCGTCGAACATGCGCTTGATGCGCCCGTGCGACAGGCCGGCCACCACCACATCACCGGTGCGCAGCGTGCCGTTCTGCACCAGCAGAGTGGCCAGCGCACCGCGCCCGCTTTCCATACGCCCTTCGAGCACCATCCCCGCAGCTTTGGCGTTGGGATTGGCGACGATCTCATGCTCGTCGGCCACCAGCAGAATCGCTTCCAGCAGGTCTTCGATGCCCTGCTGCGTGCGCGCGCTCACCGGCACGATCAGCGTGTCACCGCCCCATTCGTCAGAACGCAGGTCGAGTTCTTCGGCCAGTTGCCGTTTGACGAATTCGGGGTTGGCATTGGGTTTGTCAATCTTGTTCAGCGCCACCACGACTGGCACGTTGGCCGCCCGCACATGCGCCAGGGCCTCGCGAGTAGTCGGCATCACCCCATCGTCGGCGGCAACTACCAGCACAGCGATGTCTGCGCCCTGCGCTCCACGTGAACGCATGGCCGTGAACGCTTCGTGGCCAGGGGTGTCCAGGAAAGTGATCTTACGGCCATTGTGCGTCACCTGGTACGCGCCGATGTGCTGCGTGATGCCGCCAGCCTCTCCCGCCGCCACGTTGGTCTTACGGATGACATCGAGCAGCGAGGTCTTGCCGTGATCTACATGGCCCAGCACAGCCACCACCGGCGGGCGGGGCTTGAGCGAGCGCGGGTCTTCGCTGGCATACAGCCGACGCCACGTCTGCGTGACGGCGCGCTCCGGCGCGACTTCCGGCTCGGCGGGTTTGAGCGGCTGAACTTCATAGCCCATGCTGTCGGCCACGATCGCCGCCGTGTCGTAGTCAATCTGCTGGTTGATAGACGCCATGATCCCGTTCGAGATAAGTTCCTTCATCACCTCGATCGGGCTGGCTCCCATCAGGTCGGCGAGTTCGCGTACCGTCAGGAATTCAGGGACTTGCAGGATTTGCTTTTCGTGCGGCATAGACATAGCGGCCTGGGCGCTGAGGGGACAGCAACCCCACCGCTAACCTCCTTTCCAATTGTGAGTATCCGCGCAAGCCGAATGCGCCACGCCTGCAGCTACGTCTGACCAGATTTCTGGTAGATACTGCGGGCAGCCCGCAACCGTTCGCGATCGACTTCTGTCAACGTGGTGCGCAAAGCCCTGTCCAGCACATCGCTGGTCAGCGCGCGTTCCCAGCAGGTGGGATCGTCGCACAGGTAAGCGCCGCGCCCGTTGCGTTTGCCGGTGGGGTCCACGTGCACACCATCGTCGGGCGTGCGCACCAGCCGGGTCAGGGTGCGCTTATCCGCCGTCGTCCGGCAGACCACGCAGGTGCGCTGTGGCACGCGCCGCTGGCGTTTGGGGGACTTACCCATCTCACCGCGCCCTCACTCACCGCTGACCGGCTGTGTTCGCGGCAGGAAGCAGCTCATTCGAGGAAATCTTCCCATTCCTCGCGGCGACGGCCACCTTTGCGGTGTTTGCGGGCCACCACGCGCCCGCGCTCCTCGTCGAAGATCAGCTCGCGCGGTTTGCGCTTGCCCTTCTTCTGACGCCGCCCAACCTCGAATTCGTCTTCCTCGAACACCGGCTCTCCCAGCTCTTTGGACGGTTTGCGACGGGCTGCTTCCTTGCGGCGTTCCTCAGCCTCCGGCGAAAGCGGCGCGCCGGGCACCGGCTCCGGCTCGACGAACGCCGGCGGCACTTCTTCCTCGCCGACAAAGCCGGTCATGTCGGGCGCAGCCATCAACTCCTGCGGCAGCTTGGGCGCGACTTCCGGCGCAGGCGCGGGCACAGCCTCGACGACCGGTTCGGGCGCAGCCGGGGCCGCCTTTGGCGCTTCTACCTCCGGACGCCGGATGACCAGGTCGTCCACCGCGTAGCGGATGGCTTCCAGGGCATCATCGCCCGCGCCGCCCTGCTCCAGCATCCGAGCCAGGTTCTCTTCGTCTGCCAGCAGGCGCACCATCAACTCGCCCACATTCTCGATGCGCGCCAGAGCCTTGTTGATGTCCTCGTCCAGTTCCAGTTCTTCGATGGGCATACGGTAGGCCCGTTCTGGCACCAGGGCGCGCACCTTGTCCATCGCCTCGCGGCGCTTGGAGCGACTGGCTTCGCGCACGCTCTGCAACCGCCGTTCCGCCACCTTCACGAAATCGGTGAGCGTCTTGTATTCCTCCGGCTGAATGACGCGGTTGGCCTGCTTCTTTTCCATGATACGCTCAACTTCGGCGATCAGGGCGGGCATCTCCTCGCGCAACGCATTCAGCGGCAGCTCGTTCAGGCGGGCGAAGGCATTCTCCGCCGCTTCTGAGACGCTCTTGATGTCAATGCGCCAGCCAGTGAGTTTGGCTGCCAGACGAGCGTTCTGCCCTTCGCGACCAATGGCCAGCGAAAGCTGATCGTCGGGCACGATCACCGTCGCGGTGCGACCGGTGTCCAGGTCTTCTTCCAGCAGGATATCGCTGATGCGCGCCGGGCTGAGCGCCTTGGCGATGAAGATCGCGGGATCGGGATTCCACTCGATGACGTCAATCTTCTCCTCGTGGAGTTCCTTGACGATATTCTGGATGCGTATCCCGCGCATGCCCACACACGCGCCCACCGGGTCAATGCCCTCTTGCAGCGCAGCGACCGCCACCTTGGAGCGATAGCCTGCCTCGCGAGCAATGTTCTTGATCTCCACCTGGCCGTTATAGATTTCCGGCACTTCGTATTCCAGCAGGCGGCGCAGCATGTTCTTGTGCGCGCGGCTGAGCACGATCTGCGGACCGCGGCTGTTGCGCTTGACCTCGGCCACGTAGGCGCGAATCTTGTCATGCGGACGGTACTTTTCGCCAGGGATTTGATGCTGCTTGGGCATGACCGCCTCGGCCCGCCCCAGGCTGATGGTCAGCGTACCATGACTGACGCTCTGCACCGTGCCAGTGACCAGGTCGCCTTCGCGCTCGACGAATTCATCATAGAGCGCGTCGCGTTCGGCCTCGCGGATGCGCTGCAAGATCACCTGTTTGGCCGTCTGCGCGGCAATACGCCCGAAGTTGGCGCTGGTTTGCACGGGCACCATCACCGTGTCGCCGATCTGCGCGTCGGGGACGTGCTTGCGCGCCTCTTCCAGGGACACTTCGGTCTGCTCGGACTCAACCGACTCGACCACCTCTTTCTCCAGGTAGATGCGCGCTTCGCCGGTCGGCTCGATGCGCGCCTCGACCTGTTGATTGGTGCCGATATTGGCATCGCGTTTATAGGCGGTGATCAGCGCCTGCGACAGCGCCTCCATCACAACTTCGCGCGATAGCGAACGCTGATCGACGATTTCGTTGAACGCCAGAATAAAGTCGCTCTTCATGGTCCTGCTTGTGTTTTCCTGCTAGGTCTGAGTGCCGGTTGAGAAACTGAGAGCACCAGCCATATACAACGAAAAGTGGGGAGGTCCCACTTTCCGCCGTACGTCTTCGTCTCAGTGACTACAGTATAGCATAGCCTGTCTCGCTTGACAAGGGTTGCGCGGGCAGCCCGGCCCAGAAAGGAGGCCTCCGGAGTCTGCGAGACTTCGGAAGCCTCCGGTTGTTGGGCTAAGCCCGTCGGCGCATACGCCAGCCGAGCGCCCCCGCGCCCAGCACCATCATGGTCAGGCCCAGGGCGACCCATGGCCATATAGGACGCCCGGACTCCGCTGGCGGATACCCTGTGCCAGGCAATGCCTGCACCACCGAGACCTGCGCCGACGCGGTAGCCGTCCGCACCGCGCCATCGGGGCCGGTGCCCGTCAGGTCGGCGACATTCAGCAGCGTGCCATCCAACGGGCTGCGCAGTACCGTGGTGTAGATATAGGCGGTGAGCGTCTGCCCTGGGTCGAGGCGGGCGATGGTGAAGGTCACCGTCTGCCCTTCGATGGTATAGGTGCCGCCCTCGAACGTCACTCCGTCAATGCGCAACTCGTCCGGCACGCGATCAACGATCTGCACGTTGAGGCCGGGGCCGGTGCCCACATTGCTGATGGTCAGCACCCAGGTCAGGCGCTCGCCCGGCAGGCCCAATTGCCCCTTATCTTCCAGCACGCCGATCTTGCTCAGCGCCGGGTCGAAGTACAGCACCTCCGGTCCGCCGCCGCCTGGTTCTTCGCCCTCGTGCACCACCGGCACGATGGTACGATCGTCATCGGCGGGAGTCTCTGGGTCGTCGGTCGGCTCGTTGGGGAAGTTCGAGCCAGAGACCACACCCTGGTTCGCCACGCGCGTGACCGTCGGGTCGAGCGCCGGGTTGATACGCGCCCGGAAGGTGATGGTCACCGAGGCCCCCGGCGCAATGGCAGCGATTTGCACGGTCACGTTGGTGTCCTGTGTCACCAGCGCCGTCGGATCGGAAACCGTCACCGAGCCGACTACCAGTTGCAGGTGTGGCGGCAAGATGTCGCTGAAGACTACGTTCAGCGCGTCCGCATACCCGTAGTTGGTGATGGTGATGGTGTAGGTGAGCGTGTCGCCCGGGTTGGCCACGCCGTCTCCGTTCACGTCGCCGGTCAGTTCAGCCGTCTTGTACGCCTCGATCCACGGGATCAGGCCCAGCGGTGTGACGGTCGGATCGTCCACCGCGGGCGTATCGGGATCGTCGGTCGGCGTGTCGGGCACATTCGCCCCGCTGACCAGGCCCTGGTTGGCAACCGAGGTCACCCCTTCTGGCACTGGATTGGCGATGGTCACCCGGAAGTTGATAGTCACGCTCACGCCGGGCAGGATATCGCCGATGTTGACAGTCACCGCCGTGTCGCCCGGGGTATTGCCCTGGGGAATCACGCCCTGTGTCGTCGTCACCGAGCCAACTACCAGCGTCGTGTTGGCACCCGGCGTGTCGCTGAAGACCACCCCCTGGGCGACATCCCGGCCGGTGTTGGTGATGACGATGGTGTACTGCAACACGTCGCCCGGCGAGGGCACGCCGTCACCGCTGGGGCTGTCGTCGAAGAGGCGATCCGTCTTGGTGACCACCAGTTCAGGTTCTTCCCGCGGTCTACCCAGCGGGGTGACCGTCGGATCATCAGGCTGTGGCGTATCCGGATCGTCGGTAGGCGTGTCGCTCACGTTATCGCCGATGACCAGCCCCTGATTGCTGACCGACGAAGTGTCGGGCGGCACCAGCGGCCTGTTGATCGTCACCCGGAAAACAACCGTGACCGTCTCACCCGCCGCCAGCGGGCCAAAGTTGACCACGACGCTGGTGTCGCCGGGCGTGTTGCCGCTGACGACCGTGCCGCCGGTCACCACCGACCCGACGACCAGCGTCGTATTGGCACCCGGTGTGTCGCTGAAGACGACGTTCTGCGCATCCACCGTGCCGATGTTGCTGATGGTGACCGTGTATTCGAGGGTGTCGCGCGGACTGGCGAACCCATCGCCGCCCACATCTACCACCAGCGCATCCACCTTCTGCGCCCGCAACACCGTACCACCGCCCAGCGGCGTGATCGTCGGATCGTTAGCAGCGGGCGTGTCGGGGTCGTCGGTGAGCACATCGCGGAAGTCGTCGCCCGCCACGCGGCCCTGGTTGGCCACCTGCGTCGTGGTCTCCGGCACCAGCGGATCGTTGATCGTCACCTGGAAGGTGATCGTGACCGATCCTTCGGGCGGGACGGTGCCCACTTCGACCCGCACGCTGCTATCGCCGGGCGCATTGCCCACGGTCACCGTGCCCTGTGTGGTGGTCACCGAGCCGACGACCAGCGTCGTGTTGGCACCCGGCGTGTCGGTGAAGACCACGCCTGTCGCGCTCACCCCGCCCTGATTGGTGATGACCACTGTGTAGCGCAGAGTATCGCCCGGATCGGCCACACCGTTGCTGTTGGCATCATTCCACAGCGCATCGGTCTTCTGCGCCTCGATGAGCGGGGCCAGGATCAGTGGCGTGATGGTGGGATCGCCGGGCTGCGCCGTGGCTGGATCGTCGGTTAGCTCCTCCGGGAAGTTGCCGCCGGACACTGTCCCCTGGTTCTGCACCCGGATCGTCGTCGGCGGCACCAGCGGGCTGTTGATCGTCACGCGGAAAGTGATCGTCACGCTCCCGCCCGCGCCGGGGATCGTCCCCACGTTGACCGTCACCGACGTATTGCCCGCCGTGTTACCGCTGACAACCGTCCCCTGTGTGGTCGTCACCGAACCCACCACCAGCGTGGTATTCGCGCCCGGCGTATCGGTGAAGACCACACTGGCCGCATCACGATCGCCCCTGTTGGTGATGACGATGGTGTATTCGAGCGTATCGCCAGGGTTGGCCACCCCATCGCCGTTGGCGTCAATGGCCAGCGCGTCCGTCTTGGTGGCGCTGATATCCGGCGTGCCATCTACTGGCGTGACTGTCGGATCGTCCGGAGCGGTCGTGCCCGGGTCGTCGCTGGGCGTGTCGGGGATGTCATCGCCCTGAGCCAGGCCCTGGTTGGCCACCTGGAACACATCCACCGGCAGCGACGGATTGACCGTCACGCGGAAGGTGATCGTCACCGTAGCGCCAGCGCCGGGGATTTCGCCCACCGCGACTACCACCGACGTATCGCCCGCTATGTTGCCGCTGACAACCGTCCCCTGCGTGGTCGTCACCGAACCCACCACCAGCGTGGTGTTCGCGCCCGGCGTGTCGCTGAAGACCACGTTGGCCACGCCCTGATCGCCCGTGTTGGTGATGACGATGGTGTACTCGATCACATCGCCGGGGTTGGCCACGCCGTTGCTGTTGGCGTCCACTACCAGCGCGTCCGCTTTGGTCAGGGATACGTCCGGCGCGGCAACATAGGGCGTCACCGTCGGATCGTCTGGGGCTGGCGTGTCCGGATCGTCGGTAGGCGTGTCCGTCGGCACTTCCTGCCCGTTGATCACGCCCTGATTGGCGATGGTCAGAGGCGCAGCGGGCAGCGGATTGTTGAGGGTCACGTCGAAGGTGACCGTAGCGCTGCCACCTCCACCGGCGATGGTGCCGAGGGCCACTTCCACCGTCGTATCGCCGAACAGATTGCCCACCGTAACCGTGCCCTGCGTGGTCGTCACCGAGCCAGCGACCAGGGTGGTATTGGGGTCTGGCGTGTCGGTGAAGAATACATCGGAGGCGTCCTGGTCACCGGTGTTGGTGATGACGACCGTGTAGCGGATCGTATCGCCGGGGTTGACCTGCCCGTCATTGTTCACGTCCACGGCCAGCGTGTCGGCTTTGGTGGCAACGATGCGCGGCGCGGCCACTACCGGCGTATCCGTCGGATCGCCCGGCGTCGTCGTGTCGGGGTCATCGGTCAGCGCGTCGGGGATGTTCCCGCCGCTGACCGTGCCCTGGTTGCTCAGCAGATCCACGCCTGCGGGCAGCGGGTTGTTGACGGTCACGTCGAAGGTGATCGTCACCGTCCCGCCACCGCCGGGGATGGTGCCGATATCCACGGCCACCGTCGTATCGCCGGGCGCGTTGCCCGCCGTGACTGTGCCCTGTGTGGTGGTCACCGAGCCGACGACCAGGGTGGTGCTGACATCGGGCGTATCGCTGAAGGTCACACCGGCTGCGTCGCGGTCGCCGCTACTGGTGATCACAACGGTGTAGCGGATCGTCTCGCCGGGGTTGACCTGCCCGTCGCTGTTCGCGTCTACGAAGAGCGCATCGGTCTTGGTGGCCGTCACTACAGGCGTTGCCGTCACCGCCACCGTCTCAGTATCCTGGTTATTGGCCGGGTCGGTATCGCCGCCGCGCGAGCCGTCGTCGGCCACCTGCGCCGTGTTCTCGATCTGATCCACGCCTGCCGGCAACGGGTTATTAACCGTCACCGCGAACTGCACGGTCACCGGAGCAGCACCGGAGGCCAGCGCCGCCAGCGTATAGGTGCACAAGGTCCCGGCGGGAGACCCGTCGGCACAACTCCAGGTTGGCGTGCTGTTCGCTGCGTTGAAGGTCGTGTTGAGCGGCACCGTTTCTGTGATGGTGATCGGGCCGGACGGGCCGGTGCCGATGTTGTCAATGACCAGGTTATAGATGACCACGCTGCCCGGCGTAAAAGGCCCCGTCGCCGCAGCCGTCTTGACCAGCCGCAGATTGGGGAAAACCAGGTTCAGTGTGTCGTCATCTGTAGCACCGGAGGCATCGCGCCCGCCTGTCGGCGCAGAGCTACCGCCGATGATGGTCGCGGTGTTGCTGATCGGGCTTTGGGCGGGGAGCAGCGTAGTGAGCAGCTTCGCCTGGAAGACCAGCGTCACCGCATTGCCCGCGCCGGGCAGCACCGTACCGCCGGTGTAGCGCACCGTCCCCGCCGGGCTGTTGCTGAAGGTGAAGCCCGCCGGAGCCGAGACATTGGCCGCGCTGCTCAAGTCCCATACCAGCGGATTGAGCACATCCTCGACCACCACGCCATAGGCCGGGCCGGTGCCGCTGTTGGTGACCACCAACTGTACACGCACCGTATCACCAGGGCTGGCCGGATTGTCCAGGAAGGTCTTGGCGATGGTCAGCACCGGCTCGACCACATCCACGCTCGCCGAGGCGCTCAGGTCGGGGCCAGTGGCATAGCGAAGTGTGGCCGTGTTGGTCAGGGTATCGCCGTTGGCGTTGGCGGGCAGATCGCGCAGCAACCCGACGACAGTGATCGTCAGCGTGTCGTTGGCGTTGGCGACATTGTCCGCCGTGTTGGTGATCGTCCCCAGCGTGAACGTCGCTGTATCGTTGAGGCCGTCGCCGAGCAGCGCATCAGTCAGCACACCCGCCGTGCCCACCAGCGCCGGGCTGAGGTTCGCCCCCTGCGCCGTCACGGACGCGCTCTGCAGTTCGATCACCCCCACCGCCGTCGCGGGCACGACATCGGTGATCACCACCCCGTTGATCTGTCCTTCCGGCAAAGTCACCGTGACGGTATAGGTCACTGTCTCGCCGATCGCCAGGTCGGGGTTGGCGGGGTTGTGCGCCGACGAGCCGGTCTCCGCCAGGCTGGTAGCGCTCACCACCTTGGCAATGGCGGGCGCCGCCGTCGAGAAGCTGGACTGCGCCGGACCCATCGTCCCGGCACGGCCCGTGCCGTCCGCCAGCGAGTTGTAGCTGCCGCTGACGGAGTTGGTGTAGGTCGTGTCCGGCTCAGCCGTGCTGGAGACGGCCACCTGATAGGTGATGGTGCAACTGCTGCCCAGGCTGAGCGCCGGGACGGAGAAGACGATAGCCGGGGCACCGGACGAATTCACCGTTGCGCCGCACGTCCCGCCGACTGTGCCATCGCTCACCCAGGTCAGGCCGGGCACAGGTAGCGTGTCGGTCAGGCTGATCTGATAGGCATCGGCCAATGACTGCGCCGTGTGGCTCACGGTGAGGGTCACCGTGAAGGTATCTCCCGCATCGAGCAGACCGGCAGCGTTGTTGGCTTTGCTCACCGTCAGTTGCGGCTCCACCAGGTCAATGCCCACCGTCCCGCTGATCGTCCCGCCCGTGTGCTGGACGCTCGCCGTATTGAGGACGTTGATATCCTGGCCGGTGACCAGGCCCACATTGACCGGCGCATCCACCACGCGCGCCACCACGCGGAAGACGATGGTATCCTGCGCGTCTATCACGCCATCCGGCGTATTGGTGACATTCCCCAGCGTCCAGGTGACGCGATCGTTGCCATTGATCCCGTCGGTATCAGATGGTGTGCCCGCCGCACCAACGCCGGGCAGCGCTGGCACCGCCGACAGATTGGCCCCGATGAACGTGATCTGCGACGAGACCACCTCGAACGCCGCGCCATCCGGGCCAGCGAGCGGCAGTTGGTCGGTCACCACGGTGTTTTCGGTCAGGCCCTCGGCGAAGGCTACCGTGAATTCGTAGGTGATCTGCTCGCCGATGGTGGCGTTGCCATCCGTCGGCGCGATGATGAGCTTGGTCAGTTCATTCTGGGTAACCGTTACCTGCGCTGAGGCGCTATCCTGATACGACCGTCCGCCCGTCGTCAGCGACGCCCACCCCAGGTTGCCGGTGTTGGTCAGCGTCGTGCCCGCAGGCGCGGTGACCGCGATGACCGCCTGAAACTCCACTTCGCAGCTCGATCCCTGCGGGAGCGTGTCCCACACGACCGTCAGACCGGCCCCATACGGATCGGAATCATCAACGGTTGTGGGCAGTGTCGCGCACGAGCCAGAGACCGGACGCAGCGCGAAGTTGCTGGTGATGTAAGTCAGGTGTAGCGGCACCACATCGCGCAGGGTCACATTGAAAGCGTCGGCAGTCGAGGCAGCGGTGTGCTCCACGCGCAGGCGGAAGGTGATAATATCGCCCGCGTCGCCCGCGTCCGGTGTCGCCGTCTTGGTGACGTTCAGCGCTGGCTCGACCAGGTCTACGCTCTCGGTATCCGAGACCGAATACGCGCCGTAAGTCACCTGCGCGGTGTTGACCGGCACATCGCCGTCGGCATTGGCCGCGACATCCAGCACCACGGCGACCACCTCGAACACGATCTGATCGTCCGCATTCGAGACGCCGTCCGCCGCGTTGTTCACTGTGCCCAGCGCCCAGGTGACGCGGTCGTTGACAGTATCGGCATTTGTGTCGGTAGCCACGCCGGGCGTGCCTATCGCTGGCAGCGACGGGCCGGACAGATTGGCTCCCACCGCCACCACGCGCGAACTGACCACTCCCAGCACACTGCTACCCGTCGGGAGTTGATCGAAGGCGGTCGCCGTCGTCTGGCCTTCTGGCAGCGTCACCGTGAACTGATAGGTGATCTGCTCGCCGATGGTGTAGTCTGGCTGGGTCGGGCTGTGCGCATCGCTGCCATTGACCGGCGTCGAGGTGACGAGCTTATCAATCGTCAACGCGAAGACCGTCACTGTGGCCTGAGCCGTCCGCGCATAGGTGTTCGCTGAGCCGCCACAGCCGGACGTGTCACCGGTGCGTTCGCACGACAGGGGATTGTAAGGCGACTGCGGCGCGGTGACATTGCCCGGCAGACTCGTCCAGGTCTCCCTGGCCGTGTTGGTCAGCGCCTGATTGGGCTGCACGCCCGCACCGAGCGTGGCCTGGTAGGTCAACGTGCAACTCCCGCCCGACGCGAACGTATTCCATATAGCGGTCAGCGTTGGCGCGCTTTCGGTCAGGCTGGTGGGCGTCGTGGCACACACACCCGTCGCAAACGACCCCGGCACCAGGGTCATCCCTGCGGGGACGGTATCGGTCAGCACCACGTTGAAGGCGTCCGGATTGGTGACTCCGCTGCCTTTGCTCACCACCAGGGTGAAGGTGATGGTATCGCCCGCGTCACCTGTCGTCGGCGAGGCCGTCTTGCTCACCGTCATAGATGGCTCGCGTACAGTGACGTTGGGCGCAGCAGCGTTGACGCTCCCCCCGCTCCAACTCCAGGTCATGGCGTTGTTGCGCGTCTGGCCAGAGCCAGTGCCCACGCGGTTGATGACCACCACCGTGTAGTCAACAGTGATCGTCTCTGGCGTCGCGGGGCTGCTGTTGCTGTTGGTGATCGTGCCGAAGTTGAGCGTCAGGCGGCGGCCCAGGTTGGCATCGCCGGTGCCTGCCGCGGTGATACTCGCCCCACTGAGCACCGCTGGAAAGCCGCCGGGCACCGAAGTGCTCACCCCCGTCGAAGCGGTGATGCTATCCACACTGACAAACGCCAAACCGGCATCCAGCTCATCGAATAAGGTCACGCTGCTACTGGTGCCTTCTGGCACAGTGATCACCACCCGATAGGTGATCTGCTCGCCAATGACGACGTTGTTGCCCGTTGTATGCGACTGATTCGTCCCGACAATAGACTTGCTGGCTGTCGGACTGGCAATGGTCACGCTGGCGCTGTCGCTGCGCGTGGGGAAGTCGGTCGAGTCTCTCAGCGATGCCCAGTTCACGCTGGCCGTGTTGGTGATCACCGCGCGCGGCTCGACAGTAGAGCCAAGCGTGCACTGCACTGTGATCAGGGCGGTGTCGGTGCCATAGGGCGCGCCGCCGCCGGCGGGATTGCCATCGTTGCCCGCCAGGGGGTTGGTCAGCACCAGCCCCGCGCCGAACAAGTCGCCCGAATAGGCCAGCGCTGTCCCCGCGCCATTGGTGACGCTGCTCACCGCGCAGCCGGTCAGCCCCGCCGGAACCGGATCGATCACCGTCACGTCGTAAGCGGGCGCGCCGCCGACATTTTCGACGGTGATCACATACACCACCTGGTCACCGGCGTCTGCACCGGTCAGGTTACCGTCCACGGGCAGGGTAGAAGGAGGCGGACTGATCGTGCCGTTGCCGTTGGTGGCGCTGACCCCCTTGGTGATCACCAGGTCTGGCGCGCGCACATAGAAGAAGATGCCCACGTCCGCCGTGAAGGTTGCGCCGGGTGTGTTGGCATAACCGGCCCGGAACAGGTTGGTGAGGTAGAGGTTGTCGGCGAACGGTTCGTCGTTGATCACGATGTCAATATCAACGGCGATGGTCTCCGGCGGCGTCTCGGACGAAAGGTCTTGCCAGTCAATGCGCAACGAATTCTGCGCCGCGTTCACCGTGATCGAGGTTGGCGGCGTGCTGATGGTGCTCGTCGGCGCAAAGCGAATGTCTGTGCCGAAGGTTGTGTTGACAGTCGTCACGTCGAACACCGGCAGCGGGAAGAAATCCTCAAAGTAAATGGCCCGCGTGTCGCCAGACGGGATGTCCATCCGCAGGCGGAAGGTGACCACGTCGCCGGGCATGAACTCGTAGGGCGGCGGATTGACAATGGTCTTGCTGACCTCCGGCGGCACAATGGCCGTCCCCGCCGCCGATCCTTCGCTACAGTTCGCCGCGCCCACCGTCAGCCCATATGTGGAGAGCACTGTGTTGGGCAGGTCGTCATTGGCGTGTACAGGCTGCCCGTTGAGATAGTACTGATCAATGGTGGCCGTGTAGCGCAGGATGATGGCCGTGCCCGCGGGGATGTTGCCTGTCACCGCACCGATGTTGTAGGTGATGGTCTGCGTTCCATCAGGGTTGTTAACCACCGTGGGGGTGATGGCATAGCCCACCCCGCCCACCGTCAGCGACTGATGCGCGGCGAAAGTGACGCCATCTGGCAACGTATCTACCACGATCAGGCCGCTGTTGGTGCCATAGTCCGTCACCTGGAAGTTCAGCGTGTAGGTGAGCGTCGTCCCTGGAATGGTCTGCCCAGGGCTGACCCCTTTTTGCAAAGAGATATGCTCGGCTTCTACCGGCGCGTTGCGCGTCGAGAGGGGCTGCCACACGCCCAGATAGCGAGCCACAAAGCGCCCGCTGTTGATCACCGTCTCCCGACCGCATGTCGCCTCGTTCAGAATATCGGTGATATAGACGGGGAAGCGGACTGTCACCTCCGGCCCGCCGATCACCCCGCTGGCTGAGGCGCAGGTCACCCCAACCGTCCCACCAGGGGTTGTCGTGGACGGTTGCGCCGTCACCGCGCAGCCCACCCCGCCCGTGATCGTCACCGGCCCGACGAACTGCACGCTGGGGGGCAACGTGTCACCAAAGGTCAGGTCGGTGATTGTCTGGCCATTGGCGATGTTCACGCTCAACACGTACTCATACGTCCAGGTCGGCCCTGGCGGACGTTCGCCTTCGGGAGCGGTATTGGTCTTTTCGAAGATGTAGAGAGTGGGAGTGATGGTGTCGGTGAAGGGGTCACCCACAATCGGGCCGTTTGCGCCAGTGGGCGTATCGCCAAACTCGTATACTGGGATCACCGTGACCGGCAGTGGCGTGCCCACCGTCGCCGTGGTGCTGATGGTGGCGCACATGTCCACCACCAGCGGCGGCCCGCCGGCCACTACCGACCCAATCGGCAGTTTGATGATAATCAGCGTATAGCCGGGGCGTGCCTGTCACCGGCTGATTGATGACCGGGTCGGTCAGTTGGTTGCCCGGCGCAGGGGGGAACACCCCCACCGTAGTCACGCTAACTCCCAGATTCAGAAACGTCGCCGAGTCCAGCGTGATCTCCGGCGGCAAGATCAAGCGCAGATAGGGCCCATAGCCTGGACTGCCAATATTGAACACTTCGGCAGAAAAACAAAACTGCTCGCCGACAAAATTCTCAGCGGGCAGATTGAGCGTCACAGCAGGCGTTTGGGCATGGCTGGTTGTCGGGCCAATGACAAATAGCGCCAGCGCTGTCGCCAATACCAGCGCCAGGACTCCCCCCATTTCCCGAGTCATAGATAATACCCCCTTGATAATGCTCGCTATCTGTATGGCCAGGTGATTTGGCAGCTATCAATAGCGCCAAGTAAGCGGCATTCTATATCTTAGTACCATTATACTACCGCATATTGGCAGAGTTAAATATGAAAAAGCTGTGAAAATTACCTCAAACTCTATGGATGAAAATAGCCTCATCTGGCCCGCACGTCCTCCGTCGCAAAGAGAATGCCGTTGCCAGGATGAGGCTATGGTTTGCAAGGCAGCGGTTGGCCTGGCGCCGTATCAGTCGGTGATGGCGCTCTATCCTTCCTCGCCAGCGGGCGGCGCGCCCTCGTCGCCCGCACCCTCCGGCGGGACAGGCGCGATCCCGCCCGAAACATCCGACGGCGGGAAGACATAGATGCGCGCCTGTTGTGCATCTACCACATAGAGCCGCCCTTGCGGGTCGAAAGCCAGCCCTGCCGGCGACCGTACAGCAGTAGTCCCCGCGGCCTCGTCGTCGGGTTGGTTGAACGACAGCACTGGCTGCCCGGCCAGGTTATAGGCCACGATGCGACGCTTATCGTCCATGTCGGTCACGTAGATCAGCGTGCCGTCCGGGCTGACCGCCAGATAGGGCCGGTTGTACGACTGCCGGTTGCGGAACCACATGTTGACGTTGAAGGTGCGCAGCGGCATCCCCGTCAGGTCAAAGACTTGCACGCGCTTGTTCCACGCTTCGGCCACATACAGTTCGCGCGAGATGGGGTTGAAGGCCAGGCCCACCGGCTCGTCCAACTGCCCCAGGCCGGTGCCGCCGCGCCCAATGTCGCGCACCCACTGACCTTCGGGCGTGTAGACGCGGATGCGCTTGCCGCCTGTATCCGCTACATAGACCAGCCCGTCCGGCCCGATGGCGATCTCGCGCGGCCCCCACATGGCGTCTGGCGATGGATCGGTCGCGGGCACGCCCTCGTGCCCCCAGGCGCGGACGAACTCGCCCTCGCGGGTGAAAATCACCACACGGTTGTTCCAGGTGTCGGCTACGTAGAGCAGCCCATCCGGCCCGATGTCCAGGCCCCAGGGCTGACGCAACGCCTCACCAGCGGGCACCAGCGCCGGATCGCCAATGCTACGCACGAACTCACCTTCTGGGCCGAGCACCACGATCCGGCTGCGATCGGTATCGGTGACGTAGATCAACCCCTCCTCGTCCAGGGCGATGTCGCGCGGGCCGACCATGCCCGCCACTTCGCCCAACGCGCGCTCGGCCAGGATTGCCTGGAAGACGCGATCCTCCGGATACTCCGGCTCGCGGATATTGACCGTGCTGCTGCCGATCCCCGCGTCCCACACCTGCGCGGCGATCTGCTTGTCCACAAAGAAGTACATCCGGTCAGAAACCGGCCACTTGCCCACGGCAAAGCGGTCGTCGCTCGCGCATTCGGCGGCAACCGTCCGCGCGCAGGTAGCCAGGAGTGTGTCGCGTTCCTCTTCGGTCGTGCCCAGGCTGGCCTCGTCCTGGCAGCGGAACTGCTTGGAGTCAATACACATGGCCTGCCCATAGACACGATAGTCGCGATTCCACCAGATATCCCACAGCCCCTGCCGGTAGTACGGCGCGGCGATGTCACGCGCGTCGGTGCTGAAAACTTTGGCGACACGGTCATAGGTCAGGTTGAAGTACTCCTGCATGGGCCACCACAGGCGGATGTAGCCGAACTCGTAGTAGCGGTCGCCCAGGATAGAGCGCACATCGCCGACCTTCTTGGTGCCCACGATCACCACGCGCGCGCCTTCCAGCGTCGAAGGGTCTACGCTGCCCGCTTCCCCGCGCAGATAGCCGTAGTTGGTGTAGTGGCGCAGGTACCAGGTGAACGGCCACGACGAGTCGTCGTCGAAGACGATGCGCATGGCGTGGCCCTCGTTGGTGATCTCGGCGATGCGATCGATCTCGCGCATCACCGTCTTGACCGCCGGCCCCGAATGCGCATAGACCAGGTATTCGGTCGCATAGTCGTAATTGATGTAGGCGGCCAGAACGGCCACGCGCGCCGTCAAGATGGCCAGCACCCCGGCACCGGCGATGATCGCCAGTCGCCCCACCTGAGCACGGCCCAGGGGTCGCCCCAGCCGCACGATGACCGCCACCGCACCCGCCAGCACCAGCACCGCGCCCAGCCAGTTGCCGGTTGCCATCAGGTCTTCGATCTTGCGCCCGCCGAAAGGTGGATACGCGCCCGTCAGCAGGCGCAGCGCGCGCGCCAGCGCCAGCAACGCCAGCGGCAACGCCCCGATCAGCACCACCCAGCCGCCAACCCCCAGCGACCGCCAGCGCACGCCTTCGATCACCTGCCCCAGCCACCAGCCCGTCGCCAGGATCAGCGGCACAGTCAGATTGGTGGTGAGCCAGGGCATTTTCTCGCCAGCGATGGTCAGCCCCAGCGTCATGGCGATAGACCACCAGCCCACCAGGATCATAAACGGTATTCCGCCGATCCATTCGGCATCAGCCGCGCGGCGGGCCAGCTCCGCGGCCAGGTCGAAGGGACGAGTCAGTCTGCCCGACAGCGGAGGATCGTCCTCGCTCAGAACTTCAGTGCGCTGCCCCGCCGCGACCAGCGTCTCCGCCGCTGCAGGCAACTCAGCCGCCTCTACCGCTTCTTCTTCGCCGAATGCCGCCTGTTCGAGCCGATCCAGAGCGCGCGCGGCCCGCCAGCGCCACAACCTGGTCAGCCCCAGCACGCCCGCGCCCATTGCCCCGATCATCGGCAGGAACTCATAGACGGGCAGTTGCGTGAGCAGATAGTAATACTGTGGCTGACTGCCGCGCCGCACGCCCTGTTGTTCCAGCCAGTAGCCCAGCGAGCCGATCATGCCGGTCACCAGGCCGTATTGATTGCTGAAGACGGTGGTGAAGAAAAAGGCGAAGATGCCCAGGAAGATCGCCATGGCGGGCAGCCAGCGTCGCCAGTTCCAGGAGATGCCCACCGACGCCGCCACCATGAGGAAGGGCAACACAGCGGGCAGCGTCGCCTGCAGCGTGTCGCGCCCTTCAGGGGAATTCGGGTTGTAGTCTTCCAGGTTGTACCCCGCCCAGTAGAGCGAGAATGCCGCCAGCCAGGGCAGAATCAGCGTGCCGATCACGATCAGCACGTCGAAGATCGGCTGCCGGTTCAGAAAGTCCCACAGGTTGGTCAGCGTGCGCGTGCCCAGCACCGCCAGCGTGATCAGCGTACCCAGCACCCAGGCCAGGATGATCGGCGTATTGTCGTAGCGCCCGCCGTCGAGCGCCGTCACTGCATTGGGATCGGCGGCAAAGGGTTGTGCGCTGGTCTCGGTGACGAAGCTGAGCCGCTCGAAGATCACCAGCAGGCTGGCAACTACGAATGCCACCAGGACTACCAGCAGCAGGTCGCGCCAGGGCAGGCGCAGTTGCGCCGGAAAGACGTACACCGCGCTGAGGAAGAGCACGAACAGCAGCGCCAGCACCGGTAAGCCGATCCAGGTCAGCAGGCGGGCGAACATCGCTCCGTCGAAGCCGTTCGCCACAGCATATTCTTTCGTGGCATTCTGGCCGTAGAGCAGGTCGGCTTCGCTGCGCACCGTCGTTTGCGTCCACACATCCGTCGGTTTGATCACGTCTATCACGCAGGCGATCCACAGCGCCACGATCGCGCCCAGGATCAGCCCGGCCATCAACAGATAGAAAGCCGACCGCTCCCGCTTCAGCCAGCGCATCAGCGCCGCCGCCGCGCCCGCATCCGTCCGCCCCCGCCACGCCCGTTGTACTGCGCCGGAGAGCGCCAGCGGCAGGTAGATCAGCGCGAAGAGGGCGATCACCAGAGGCAGGGCCGAGGACAGGTACCACACAGGTCGCAGCAACAAATGCAGCAACCGGCCCAGCGTGAAGGCCAGCAAGGTCACGGCGACCAGCAACAGACCGTGTCCGATCAATTGCTGCCACAGCGGGGCGTGCCAGCTCTGGTCGCCCGCCGGATGCAGGCGAATGCCCACGTCCTGCAACATGCGCAGCAGCCAGTACAGCGTCAAGAAGCTGCCGAAGATGGCGATGTAGATGAAGGAAACTTCCTTCGAGGCCAGAATGCCGATCAGCCCTATCGCCAGCACCCACAGCCAGGCGGCACGACGTGGTCGCTCGTCATCCATGTAGCGCAGGATGGCGTAGAGGATGACGAACGCGAAGAAAATAGTCGGCGTGTCGTGCCGGATGTAGCGGTTATAGTAGAGCAGTTGCGGGGAGATCAGCAGCAGGCCAGAGGCGATCAGCGCGCCAGTGCGCCCCAGCCAACGCCGGAACAGCGCCGGGAAGAGCACGATCAACACGCCCAGCGTTGCCGGATACAGGCGCGAGGTGAAGTCGTTGTCACCGAACAGGAAGTACAACAGCGCCGTCATATGAAATAGCAGCGGGCCGTGCATCATCGGCGTATGGCTAAACTCGCCATATTCCGACAGCCGCCACGAGTAGTACGTATGCAGGCTCTCGTCGTGACTCATCACGCGCGCGCCCAGATCGTAGAAGCGCGTGAACACCGCCAGCAACAACAGGACGGCGTAGGCCAGCACTTCCCAGCGGACGGGATAGGCGCGCGTCAGGGCCTGGCTAATGGCCTGCTCGTGCGACTCCGGCGCGGCGTAGAGTTGTTCGCGTGTGGTCATGCGCTCACTTTCCCCAAAGCCTGATAGCGGCGCGCCTGTGCGCCCTTGTGTCTTGTACCGGACAAGCTACCTGGGTGCATTTCAGTTGAGTTCACAATACCCGACAAGCGCGAACAGGTCTGATGCATGATCAGCCGACCGTGAACTTTTGTGAAATGCACCCAGCTACCCCATATTTTTACACCGCACAGACGCAGAGGTATACATTCCCTGTGTGCCTTCTCTGTGCCCTCTGTGTCCTCTGCGGTACATGGCGACTCTCCAAACCCGCATAGCCCCCGCCCCGGCGCGTCACTGCCAGAAAGCGCCGCGCCGCGCCTCCGGCGAGACGGTCGCGGCAGGCATGGGCACCGGGCTGGCCCCGACGAGGCTCACTGGCGAGGCCGTCGCCGGATGGTGCGCCAGCGCTTCCCCCTCATCGGCCAGTGCCTCGCTGGTATCAGTCGCGGCGGGCGTGGGCGACGCCATACTGACCGGCAACGGTTGCTGCACGAGCGCCTGAGGTGCCAACCGCTCTCCAGCAAAGAC
This sequence comes from uncultured Anaerolineales bacterium, assembly GCA_937135955.1. GTDB lineage: Bacteria > Chloroflexota > Anaerolineae > Aggregatilineales > Aggregatilineaceae > UBA2029. The sequence continues at coordinate 108,070 of CAKZOB010000042.1, forward strand.
CGGCAGGGCCACCGCCAGCGTCACGGCCAGCGCCAGAGCCAGCGCCAGCGCTGCCCCCCACATGTCGGTCGGGGCGCGCAACCCGCGCCGCGGACGGTTGATCTCGCTCCACACCGCCCACCAGGTCGCCGCAGCAGGACGGCGCGGCCCCAGGGTGCGCATCTCATCGCGCAGGTCGCGGGCGATCTGCTCTTCGCGAGCCAGCGCCGCCCGACAATGCGCGCACTGCCGCACATGGTTGACGACGCGCGCCTGCTGCCCTGGCCCCAACTGACCGTGCACATAGCGCGTGAGCAAATGGGTTACATGACGGTCTCGCATGGCTTGCACTTCAGTCTGGTTCGGAGTCTGGAGTCAAGAGCTTTCGAGATCAGAGCGAGTTATCCCGACTCCTCACTCCCAACTCACTACTTCTCACTCCCACTACACCTGCCACAGCTCGGCCAGGGCGGCTTCGTCTGCCGCGCTCAACGCCTTGCGCAGTTGCTCGTGCGCCAACCGGATGCGACTTTCTGCCGTCTTCTGGGGACACTCCATGATCTCGGCCATCTCGCGATAGGTCAAGCCCTGTCCATAGCGCAGCGCCACCGCCTCGCGCAGCCGCGGCGAGAGCGTCGCCAGCGCGCGCCGCAATGAATCGTGCAACTCCGTCCACGCCGCGCGATGTTCCGGCAAATCGGCAGCCGGCGCGGGCGGCTCCAGGCCCGTCGCCAGCAGATTGGTCAACGCCACTGTCGGCAGCCACTTACGCCGCCGCGCGTTACGGCACCGGCTGATGGTGATGGTATACAGCCAGGTACGGAACGCCCCGCGCGCCGGATCGTAGCGGTGCAGGTTGCGAAAAGCGTAGATCATGACTTCCTGCAACACATCCTCGGCGTCCTGCTCGTCCAGCAGCACGCTATAGGCCAGCCGGTACAGGCTGGAAGCATACTGTTCGTAGATCGTCGCGTAGGCACTCTGATCGCCCGCCAGGCAACGTCCGATCAGCGCCATCAAGTCCGGATCGTTGGTCGAGCCCGGCGCGTGTGCATCTGTTGGTTGCATGTCATTCATCCTACACTCCGCCCCCGCCTAGTCCTCAGTGACCTGCTCCACCCCGTAAACGTCGTGCCGCACCCACAGCCTCAGCCGCCCGACCTCTTCCGGTTTGATCGCCGTTTCGTTCCGGTAGAACCACATGATCGCGTCGCGCCACGAGAGCGTGTCAATATTCCACGCCCGGCGAATCACCAGGTCTTTGCCCACATAGGGTGCGCCCATGCGCGGCTGCTCATCGCGGACGGGCATCAGCACAGCACCTGTCGCCGTCTCCGGCCCCACGCCATCCACGAAGACTGTGTTCGGGTAATCGCGCAAGGCCCAGGCCAACGCTCCATCGGGCGGCACCAGCGCCGTCACGGTCAACAGCTTCGGCTCGCCTGTAGCGCGCAGGCTCATCGTCTGCAGAGTCTCGCGCAGTTCGAACACATCGTCCGTCACCGGATCAATCACCCACAGTTGCCGCGGGTCTCCGGCAGAGCCAAAGGCCACCTGTCCGCCCAAGCCCAGGCTGAACAGCAGCAGCGTCGCCAGCGTCCCCAGTGCCACGCCGCGCCAGGCGGCCCGCGCTCCCCACAGACTGCCGATCAGGAAGTACAGCACGCCGTTGAGCAGGGTCACCAGCACGGTGATCAACAGGCGTAGCTGAATGAAGCCCAACACGTAAGCATAGACAAAAACGCCCGGCTGCACTTCCACCGACTGAATCTGCTGGTACTGGAAGTCCGACGCGCGGCTGTAAATGCCCTCGGCCAGCCGATCCACCAGCGCTGAGAAATCTGTCACGCCGCCCGGCAGGTCAAAGAGCAGGCGTTTGCCCAACAAGACGATGCTCAGGCCCACCGCCAGCCACAGCCCCATGGTAATCAGCGCGTGTAGCGGCACGCCCCACGAGGGCACGCGCCACATCAGGCCGGGGCGCTCGGTCAGCCAGTCGGTGACGCGCAGAGCGATCAGGATCGCCATCGGCACGGTGATCCACAGGGCGTGTGCCGCGCTCGCGCCCACATAGCCCACCGACCAGACGATGCTCGCCAGCGCCCAGCCCGCCAACGCCCGCTCGAAGAAGCCCCCCTGCCTTATGGCGTGATAGAGCGCCAGCAGGCCAAAGAGCACAATGCCCGTCTCGTAGCGCAGCGCCACCCAGGCCGGAAAAGCCTTCGGCGTGCCGACCGGTCGCTCCACGAAGCCGTGTAGCCCGGCCCAGAGCGCATTGCCCACCACGCCCAGCCCCGACGGCACCCAGAACGCCAGAGTCGCGACGACCGCGACCGTCACGCCCGCCGCCAGCACTCCGGCAGCCCAGGGCCAGGCGCGCACCAGCCGCCGGACCGTGTCCATCACGTCGGTCTCGCTTTCGTCGCCCGTCAGCCAGGCGAATAGCATCCCGAAAGTCAGCGAGAGGGCGGTCAGCAAGCCAGCGGGTTCGGCCAGCAAGATCATCGCCGCAAAGCAGACCGTCGCCAACACGGCCCAGCGCTCCGCCCGCGTCTCCACGAAACGCAGGGCCAGCCACGGCCCCAGCAATGCCAGCAGCATTGTCCAAGTGACCGGACTCATCGTCCGCGCTGCCAGCATGGCCACCGGCGAGACCGCCAGCAGCAGGCTGATGATCAGCGGCGGCAACACGCCGAGGTAGCGTCGCCACAGCGCCGGCGTCAGAACCAGCAGCACGCCCGCCAGGGCCACCGGCAGGCGCGCCGTGATCTCGTTGGCGCTGCCCATGCCGAAGATCGCCGCGTGCAGGGCGAAGGTCAGCGGGCTATCGGCCTGCGGGATCGGGCCGGGCACGCGCCTGTCCACAGTGCGCAACGCTGCCAGGGCCTGCCGGGCCTGCGCGTCGTCCAGCGGCGCATGATCCAGAGCAGCCACACGCAACAGCAAGGCCACGAGCGCCAGCGCGAGGTAGATCAGCGCTTCCGGCGTCACGCGCACGCCCGGCACAGCGCTGGTCAGAATGGGCTGCGTATCGGTCTTTTCGCGCAGCGGCTCGCCCAGCGGCAATGCTGCGCTGTCTCCATGCGCGTTCATCTCACCTCTCACTGCGGAGCCACGCGGTACACGGCCACATCGCCGGACTGACAGACGGGCGTGAGCATCTGCTCGAACTTGGCCAGCCCCTGCTCATAGTCGCTCAGGCGGCCTGCATCGTCGCCCGCCATCTGCCGGATCATCGTCCGCTCGGCCCCGCCAACGACGATGTAATCTATACCATAGCGATCAATGATCTGCCAGGCACGCGCCCAGTCCTGCGTAGAGTATAGCTCCTCTATGTCGCTCGCCCGGTCGCGCCGCTGCCCGTTTTCGATACGCCAGTCGGTCACGCGCGGGTATGTCTCGCCACGCCATTGCCGTTCGTGATTCTGCCAGCCAATCAGGGTAGGGATGCCCGTCAGCCCGCTGAAACGGCTTTTGTGCGGTTCGTAGGCCCCGCCGGGCGCTTCGGCCAGCACCGCATCGCCGCCGGACTCTAGCTTCGCCAGGCACTGAATCGCCGCGTATTCGTCCGCCGGCACCATGGTCGGCGTGCCGTCCAGCGCCAGCGCCGCCAGGCGAGGACACTCGGTCGTGATGCCCGTCTCCGCGGCCATCTGCCGACACTCCTCAGCGCGCGACTTCGTCGTCAGCCGACCGGTATCTACCAGCGCCCGCGCTCGCGTTGCCAGCACGGGATAGGCCAGGCCCGCCGCGAAAAGCAGCACGAACGCCGCCGCATACGCGCCGCGCAGAGCAACTCCCCAGCCGCGCGGGCGTTCGCTCGCCGTCCACCTGCCCAGCACCGACCACACCGCAAACCCCGCCGCCAGGCTGAACAAAATCCAGCCCTGATAGTAGAGCTTGAAGACGGTGTTGATGCGCACGGCGAAATTGTCGCGCAGGTAGACGAAATCGGGCGCGACGGTCAACACGGCTCCCGCCCCCACCAGCAACAGCGTAAAGCCAGTCGCAGGGGTGTAGGGTGCGCGCGTCGGCGCGCTGACGGGGCGGGCGAACAGCCGCCCAACGACCAGGAAGACCAGCACCAGACACCATATTTCTGTCGGCAGCCCGATCAGACGGCGCGCGAGGATGTCCGGCACCAGGTCGCCCAGGCTGTCCCCCGCCGGAACGCTGCCGAAGACCGCTCCGCGCAGTTCGCCGCCCCAGGCAACCATGCCCAGCCCGATCACCGCCAGGACGAACACCGAGAGCAACGCCGTCACCGCCAGCAGGCCCGCTTCCCAGTGGAAACGCCGTCCGGCCCGCCGCCACTCAAGCAGCACAAAGCCGGTCAACAAGATCAGGAACGGGCCAAATTGCAAGAAGAACTGCGACCAGCGCGTCGGATAGATCACGTTGGGCAACACACCGCCCGCCTGCGAGGTGAACGAAACCAGCCAGGACAGGTAGAAGATCAGCGTCAGCGCACCGATGATCGCCGTGAAGCGGACAATCTCCAGCACATCGCGGCGCGACAGTATTCCCGCCCTGTTCCGTATCAACCGCCGCAGCGTCTCCGCGCCCACCAGCAGCGGCAGGTAGATGGCATCCCACGAGTTGACGAAGACCATGCCGCCCACCCAGATCGCGTAAAGCGGGTAGCCCCACCAGGCCAGTTCGCGCCCGCCGAGCACCAGCGCCAGCGCCAGCCCCACCGCCAGCACGGCGAAGGGCAACGCCAGCACGTGCGGGTGCAGGTCGGCCAGCACAAAGCTGAAATTGGGGAATTCGCTGATCGGCTGGATCGGGTGCGGCGCGCCGTTCAGGTCGCGGTCGTGCACCACGCGGCTATAGCGCCAGCCCAGCCCATAGGTGAACTCGAAGCGATCCAGCGGCAACCGCGCCTCTTCCCAGTTGGGCACGCCGTCGCCGTCGTCGTCAGTGGGGACAGCGCGCACGCCCGCTTCGGTCACGACCTGCGTTGTACCGGCGCGGTCCTCCACATCCCAGAAGTCGAAGTAAGCCGCATTGACCAGACCTGGCGTGTATCCCCGCCAGGGGAACTCGATCAGGGCCGTGCCCAGGTTCCCCATCAGGATCAGCAAGCACATCGCCAGGAAGCCCGCCGTCAGGGCGTGCACACGTCGCCGCGCCCCCTCCGCCTGAACCAGGTTGTAGACCACGCCCAGCGCACCGATGCCCGTCAGCGCGAAGATCAGCGCGATGGTGAGGTTGAAGGCCACGCCACTGCTCACGCCGCTCAGGTCGGCCAGCATGGCGATCAGCACATAGCCGAAGTAGTAGTAGCTGATGGCGTACCCGCTCAGCCAGGCGTCGCGCGGGGGGAAGGTCTCGCTGGCGCGGATGGCGTTGACGAACATGATCTCCATCGGCTTTTCGGTGCTGTACATCTCCGGGTTGTGCGCCCGCACCGTCGCCCAGCCGAAGAACAGCACAGCGAAGAGCACCTCCACCACGACGATCAGCGGCCAGTGCGCCCGCAACCAGGGGCGCAGCGCCGGACGGTCGTCCCAGCGCCACACGGCGACCGCGCTCAGCATCAACACCAGCAGCCAGGCCAGGGTCATGCTGCCCGTTGTGTTGCGCAGCAGGCCCAGGCTGGCCAGAAACCAGAACAGAAAACCGGTCAGCATCAGGCCCGCCGCGCGCGCCAGCGAGTAGCCGCGGTCGGGCAAGCCGCCCGCCAGCCGCCAGAGCAACGGCCAGGCTGCCGCTCCCGCCAGCGTCACCAGCAGCCACCAGCGCAGCAGAAAGCCGCCTTCGCGGCCCAGCCAGTCGGTGATCAGCCCAACGTCCATGAATCTCTTGCCCGATTATTCCCGTCGTCAACTGAAGAAACAGGCAGCCATGCCCTGGTTGACTTCACCCCCCCACTCGGCGCTGACGCGCCTCGTTGCCCCCTCTCCATGCATGGAGAGGGGGCAAGGCCGAGCGTAGCGAGGCCAGGGGGTGAGGTCAACAACCGTGTTTCGCAAGATTCTCCTGAGATCACTTCTGCGATTTTCCTCTGCGCCCTCTGCGTCTCTGCGGTAGCTCTACTCTCATCTCGCCTGCACCACCGGCTCGCCCAGCGTGGTTCCCGGCACCACGCGGTATATCTTGTCGGCATAGCGCTGCTCGACAGGGCACAGCGCTACATCGCGGATGCTCACGTCCAGGCAGCGGTCGGCGCTGTATTCCAGTGTCAGCAGGCCCATCGCCACCATCGTATCGAACTTGGCCAGCCCCTCGGCGTGCCCTGCCGTGGGGACGCCGGTCGCTGGATCGCGCTGAATGTCACCATAGAAAGCGCGCTCCAGCGTCCCCACGACGATGTACTCAATGTCGTAATGATCGATCAGACGCAGCGCCGCGCGGATGCCTTCCATCCCGCCCAGCGAATAGAACGCAGCGGCGTTGTTCTCGCGCGTTTGCACCAGCAGGTTCATGTCTGGCAGGCTGTGCTGCTGAATCTGATGGAAGCGCCAGCCGAGCATGGTCGGCAAACCAGTGTAGATGCTGATCCGCCCGCCCCAATGATATTCGGAGGGGAACAGGTGCGCTTCCATCACCACCGGCGTGCCGTCTACGTGCTCCTGGAACCAGCGAATCAGGTCGTAGTCGCCGTCCAGCCGGAAGACCAGGCCGGACTCGCCGTGCACGGCGTATTTCATGTACTCCATGCCATCCAGGGTCAGCGGCGTCTCGTCTTTGTTGAAACGATCCAGGGCGCGCGCATGGGTCGCCAGGATCGGGTAGAGCGCCGCGACCGATAGCAGCACGGCCAACCCACCCTGCCACAGCGCGCGCAGGGCCGGATGCCAGCGCCAGGTACTGCGCAGCAGCCACGCCAGGCTGACCCCGCCGACGATACTCAACATGAACCAGACTTGCAAGTAGAACTTGAAGACGGTGTTCTGGCGGCCAATGTCGCCATCGAGCACCAGCAGTTCCACACCCAGCGAGATCGCCAGCGCCAGCACGGTCAGCGCGTAGACGGCCCGCAGCAGCGCGCTCTGCCGTGGCAGGAAGAAGAGCAGCGTCGCCCAGGCGATCAACGGCACGACCAGTTGCGCCACCGCCGCCTCGCGCACGCCGTAGACGACCCCGCCCAGCGTCACCGCCAGCAGCCCGACGCCCACCACGACGACCGGCACGGCCAGCCCTTCCAGCGCCTGCACGCGCACCGCTCGCAGCCAGCGCGCCGTCTGCCAGACCAGGAACGAGATCACCAGGAAGATGAACGTCCCGTGTATGTACAGATAGGCCCACAGCGGGGTCGTCTCGTCCTCCCACGGCTTGACCGACTGATAGGCGGTGGCGAAATACGAGGTGAAGGGCAGCCCCACGACAAAGGTCAGGGCTACGAAGAGCACCACCCGCCCCATCCAGGCCCACAGCAGACGGCGATCGGGTCGTGTGTGCGCCACGATCAGCGCCAATATGTACAGCGCGACGACGACGGCCAGCGCCACCCCCGCCCACAGCAAGGCGCTGCCCAGGCCCAGGCTGGGGACAATCGGCATTTCGCCAGGGCGCAAGCCACGTTCGACCTGCTGACCCGCCCGGATGCGCTGCACAGCGTAGAAACCGATGCGCGCCGCCAGCGCCACCGGCACTACTAACAGCACGACGCGCAGCTCGCGGGCGCGGCCCGGACGAACCCAGTCCCACAGGCGTCGGGCGAAGGCCGGCGGCGACAGGTCGCGCCGCGACCGGCGCGCGCCCAGCCAGGCGACGAAGGTCAACCCGGCAACGCTCAACAGCAGGTAGGTGATCCAGTCCCACGAGTTGGTCGGGCGCAGCACGCCCACCGCCAGCGCCCCCAGCCCCAGCCCCAAACCGGCCTCCCACCAGGTGCGCAGCCCGTGCCCCGCCCCGATGATCTCCGCCAGCAGCCAGACGATCACCAGCAGCGTCACCGGAAAGGCGATCATATGCGCGTGCAGATCGCCATAGAGGAAGGTGAAATAGGGCATCTCGGCGATGGCCCCTTTGCCGGCGTTGTTGGGCAGTTCGCTGATGATGCGCGTCGGCCCCCAGTACCAGCGATGCGTGTGCATGGGCAGAGGTTGTCCGTCCAGCACCTTGCCCAGCCCACTGAAGAACGCGCCGATCTGCCTGCGCAGGTTGCCCAGTTCGTATTCCCACAGACGCAGCAATGGCGGATGGTTGGCGTAGTCCTCGATGTACTCGTCCACGCGGCGCTGTGTGAGCATGGTCACGATCAGAGTATCGCTTGCACTGGACGGCTCGCGCCCGTAGCGATCGCGGAATTTGCGACTCTCCTCGGCGTAGAACTGCTCATAGAGCCGTTCGCGCTGCGCTTCGATCTCCTGCTGCCGCACCTGATGGTAGAGCGGCTGCTGTCCCCAGCCGTCCAGCTTGGCGACATTGGTCACGAAGACATGCAGCGTCCCCAGATTGCCCAGGATCACGGCCAGCGCCAGCGCCAGCAAACCGGCCAGCCAGGCGTTGCCACGCGGGGCACGCACTTCCTCGAACGGCACTTCGCGCAACGGCTCCTCGCTGGCCGCTGCTTCTTCTGCCTCAAACGTATCGTTGTACACGCGCCAGTCGGTCGCACCCTCGATCTGCCCAGGCCGCACCGAGCGCGCCCGCACCCAGTTGTAGGCGATGCTGAACACGCCCACACCGGTCATGGCGAACAGGGTAGGGATGATCAGGTTGTAGGCCACCGAGGGCACGATCCCCAGCAACTTGACCGGCGCGCCGACGATCACATAGCCGAAGTAGTAGTAGTTGATGTAGCCGCCGGAAAACCACGGATCGAGCGGCGGGAAGACTGTGCTGCGCAGCACCGCGTTGAAGTAGGCGAAATCCATCGGCTTCTCGCCGCCGAAACTGCCATGCCACAGGTCGGGGTTGGTCAGCCGGACGCCCAGGAAAGCCAGGAACAGCGCCAGCGTCAACGCCTCCATGGCCACCAGGAAGCGCCAGTTGGCCCGCACATAGCGCCGGAACTGCGCCCGTCGCCGCCAGATCGCCACGACGCTGAGCGCCGCCAACGCCACCAGCAGCACGGCGATGCCAAGCCGCGACCAGGCGCGCAGCTTCAGCGTCCCCAGCGCCCAGGCTGCCCAGGCTACGATCACCCAGGCCGCGATCTTCGCCGCGGGATAGGCGCGGTCGGGCAAGGCGGGTAGCGCAACGAAGAGCAACGGCCACGCTGCCCACCCGGCCAGCACCATCAGCGCCCACCAGACGATCACCGCCAGAACCTGACTACGGTTGAGCAGCGAGTCGCGGTCGAAGAGGTCGCGCCAGGTGCCGCCCTCGCGCTGCACTTCCCACGTCTCTTTGTCGAAGTGCAACATGGTCGGGGCCTTGGTCGCTTCCTCGGCGCGCCAGGTCACCACGCCCACCGGCTCCGGATCGGCCACATAGCCGGGCATAGCCGAGCGCACCGGGCGGATGGTGACGCTCTCCAGCAGCGCCCGCACCTGCTCCGACGAATAGGTGTCCGTCTTGCGAAAGACCAGCACGATCGGATGATCGTAGACGTGAAAGGCTTCCTCAGCTTCCCAGTGCTCGTTGACCCAATCCGGCAGATCGTCGAGCGGCGTCACCTGGTCGCGGATGCGGAAGGGGCCGAGCGTCGGCGGCGACTCGAATTGCCGCACCAGCTCAAACCCCAGCCGTCCATCGAACAGCGCCTCGTAATAGGTCAGCGTCATCGGCCAGCGCCAGGGGATGCGCGACAGCGAATCGTAAAAGCGGTTGCTGGTGATGACCAGGTAATCGGCCTGATCCAGGGCGGTCATCATGGCTGTGATCTTGTCGTCGGTGTCCTCCGACACCATCCACAGCTTGATGCCCTGGTAGTAGCCGCCATACATATTCAGCGCCGGGCAATCGTGCGCCGACAACCCCGACGGTAGATCGTCGCGGTAAACCACATCGCCTGGCAGCGGGCAGACTGTCCACGGCACCGGATCGTCCCAATCGCCCTCCCAGGCGATGACCGGCCCGGAGGTGTAGATCGGGTCGAGCGCTTCCACCGTCAGGGTGAGCGTCTGCGGCTGCCCCAGCGCATCCGCCCGGCGCACGCGCAACGGCGGATCGAAGATCACCTTCCGCGGCAGGCCAAGCGGGTCAGCACCAGCGTTGAAATCGCCGCGCACCTCCGCCGAGACCTGCGTCCCGTCGGGCGCGGTCAGGGTGAAGCGGACGGCTTCCTCGCCATCGTCGCGCAGCGGATCGCCCAGGTGCGAGATGTCGAGCTGCCGGATTACCCCATCTATGGGGACGGTCACCTGCAGGGTATCGCTGCCGCCTACGTTCCAGTGTGTCGGCGTCTCCGGAATGTCATCCCCGTGCCCGCGGAGCAAGGGCGACGCTTCAAAATCGAGATCGAACGAAAACGGCATCCCGTCGGACACCAGCGTCACTTCCACCATGGCATTGCTGAACACCGGGCCGTTATCGTCCACCACCTCGCGCACCAGAGTCACTGCCCCCTGCAGCGCGGTGACTTCCAGCGCGTAGGACGCCGCGGGATCGGTCGTCGGCGCCAGCAACACCTGATCCACCGGCTCGACGGTGTAGGCCAGCCCATAGGGAGAAACGTCCGCCCCGAAATCGGCATAGAGCGTGCGCTCGAAAAGCAGTTGCCGCCCCAACGCGGGATCGTTCCGGTACAGGCGCACGCGCACGGTTTCCGGCTCCGGCGTCTGATGCGGATCAAAGAGCCGGTTGAGGGTGATGCGCGTCAGGTAGGCGGCGGCGGAGACAGTGAACGTCGCCTCGATGCTCTCGCCCTCGGCCAGCGGGGTGATGGCAGGCGGCGCAGCCACATAGCCCCGCCCAATGTTGATCAGTTGCCGCGTCCCGTCGTCGGCTTCCACCCACAGGCCAAAGTCGCCGGGCACTGTCTCCTGGAACCAGCGCGACGCCGCCACGCGCGTCAGTTGGTGCCGGTGAATGTTGTGGAAGGCGAAGCCATACAACGCTGTGTAGCCCAGCACCACCGCCAGCAACGCCCACGAACCGCCGATCGCCAGTCGCCGCAGCGCAGGACGGGACAGGCGGTCTTCGTGAGGGACAGCTAAAGAGGCTGGCGAGGCCGGCTCTGAGGCCAGTTGATTGACCTCACCCCCGGCCTCGCTTCGCGCGGCTTCCCCCCTCTCCGCGTCGGAGAGGGGGCCACGAGGCGCGTTAGCGCCGAGTCGGGGTGAGGTAAAGTTGGGATCAGCCTCTTGTTCCAGATATTCCCCAATGCCCGTCCGCCCCTGAACCATAAATGGAGGGAGGGCGACGAGGCGCGTCAGCGCCGAGCGGGGATGAGGTAAGCCAGGCGCGGCCAGATTGTCAGACAGACTCGCCACCCTCCCGGCCCACCCGACGTGGCGCGCTGTGCTCAGCAGCGCCAACAGCGCCCACGCGCCAAACAGCGCCAGCGCCGGGTAGATGGGCAGGAAGTAGCGCATGGTCGTCACCCAGCGACCGCCCAGCCAACCAAAGAGCACCAGCACCCACACGAAAGGCAGCGCGTGCCGCGTCCAGCCTCGCCGGGCGCGGACGATGGACAGTCCCGCCCAGGCCCAGCCCGCCCAGGCCACCAGGCCCAGCGGCAGGCCAAAGCCCCACAGAACGATATTGCGCCAGGGATAGAAATAGGGAATGCGGCTGGCCCACTGATGATCGGGCGGCCCGTCCCAGTCGCCGGAGGTCAGGTGCGCCGCTTCGGCGATGTCTTCGCGCCAGCCGGGGTTGAACTTCAGCCCGAAGATGCCCGGCCCCAGAAAAGCGTGCGGCTGCAACAGCCGGAAGACGACGAACGAGATCACCGCCGCCGTCAGCAGGCCACTGAGCGCCACGCCGATCACTCGCGAGCGCAGCGTCCGGTGCAGAGCGGCATCCAGCGCGGGCAAGGCCCGCAACCCCGCCGCAACCGCGATCACCAGGGCCAGCGGCGCAACGTTGATACGGCTGGCCACCGCCCCGCCCAGCGCCACGCCGAACAGGGCGTAGTCGGTCAATTCGCTGGCATCGAAGACGAGCAGCAGCGTCGCGGTCGTCGCCACGAAGAGCGCCGCCCATTGCGCCAGCCCGCCCCAGATGATGCCGATCACCAGCAGCGCCCACAGTGCGCCCACTGCCGCGCCGATGCTCCCCACGCCCTGGCCGCGCACCCGACCGCGCGCCCGCGCCCGCGCTGCCCTGGCTGCGACGTAGATCGCCAGCGCGATCACCGCATAGACCAGGCTCGCCGCGCCCTGCGCCAGCAGATCGGCGGTCAGGGTGAAGTCGCGCCGCGCTGCCAGGTCAGTCAGCCCCCATCCCACCAGGTGAAGGAGCGAGGCGATGACACCGGCCAGCGCGGGCAACCACTCGCGCCCTGTGCGAATGCTCAGCGTCCACAGGATGGCGTAGGCCAGCAGCGCGAGGCCGCCCAGCGCCAGCAGGCCCAGGATGGGGTAGCCATGCGCGCCCGTTTCCCACATCACACCGCCGAACCATACCAGCGTGTAAAGCAGCGGCAGCGGCCCCTGTCGCCAGCCCGCCCCGTCCAGGGCGCGGACAGCGCAGTAAAGCGCCAGCGTCACCCAAAAGGTGGTGAAGGCGTCCACCGTCCAGAAGTGCGACTGCTGCACCGGAAAGGCCGCCACGCCGTAGAGCGCCGCCGCCAGCAGCCCCGTCCAGGGGCCGTAGAGCCGCCGTCCGATCAGGAAGATCACCAGCACGGTCAACCAATCGGCCACGGCAGAGACCGTCCGCCCGGCCAGTTGTGCGCCGCCGTACTCTTCCCAGTGACGGGTTGGCGCGTAATCCACCACGCCGTCGCCGTCGAAGGCCTGTTGCAGAGCCAGGTAATCGCGCGAGAGTTGCGAGTGCGCCGCGCCTACCGCGTGCACAGTGAACAGGGGAAACTCGCCGTAGACGTACAGCCCCTTGCCGATGTTGTTGGGGTTCAGCGGCGAACACTCCGCGTCGAAATAGCCGCCGCGCCCCGCCCCCCAGACGGAGTCCGCCGCCGGATAGCGCTGCTCACAGCGGGCGCGGTGCGCCTCTTGTTCGGCAAGCGAGCGATCGGTGAACTGCAACGGCCCGCCGAGCAGGCTCACCACATCGGTCAGGAAGCGCTCGTCGGGGTGCAGGTGTGTGTAATCGTCCCAGTTCTGCGCGTCGAAACGCAACCAGGCCGCCACGGCCAGCACCACCACCAGGAGAATATAGACCAGTCCCTCCCGCCGAGCAGTCCACGGCCAGCGCGGACGCGCAGCCCTGGCGCTGGCAGGCGCTTCTCCCTGGCTTCTCTCTGGCGCGAGTGTCTCGGCGGGCAGCGCCTCGACTGTCGGCACGGGAGGCCATTCTTGCGGTGGATCGGGCATGGGGCCGGGTGCAGCACTCTCCCCGGCCAGCTCTGGTTCGTGAGTCTCAGGATCGGGATACACAGTCTCGTCGGTCAAGAAACGTCTCTCGCGTCAGAAAAGTACAGGCTGCCACGTGCCGGACAAGCCCTAAGACTCTACACATCCGGATCGGCAGTTCCTCACCCCGGCAGGTCACTGCAACACGCCGGCCCACACCTTGTAGATGTAGAATTCGTCCTGGGCATACACGCCCGGCTCCATCTCCTGGTTGTAACGGTAGACGATGGTCTCGCCACCAGGAAACAGACGGGTCAGCGCTTCGGCGGTCGCCGTGTCTGCCGGATGATACATGACAAACAGAGGCCTGGTCGGGTCGTAGGCGTAAGGGGTGCCAGCGCTGGCAGCGATAGCCAACACCAGGTCGTTTACACTCTCCACGCTATTCGGCCAGCGGATGTCGCCCGCCATCGTCCCCAGGATGCGGTGATCGAGCCAGTGCGGATAGGCGATCACATAGGCGTTGCCAAAGCTACCTTCGCCATGCGCAAATTCGCGCAGGGGTTGGCTGATCTCGCGATAGGGCCGCCAGCTACGGCTATAACCGACGCGATAATCGGTGAAATAGTGCTCCCATTCCGGCCCGATGCCGTGCCACAGCACCAACCCCAGCATAGCGACCCCTGCCAGCCGTCCAACGTTGATACGCCTGCCCCATTCGACCTGACTCAGCCGCCAGCCGAGCACTCCCAGAGGCAGCGCGGCGAACATGAACGCCGCCGGCAGCGTGCCACTGGAACGGGTAAAACTGGGATTCTCGATGGGATAGGCCAGCGTGAGCGCGGTCGGCAGCAACATGATCAGAATCGTCGCCGGTAGCAGCCACAACACCGGATCGCGCCGCCGCACCAGCCATATGCCCCATATCACCAACCCCAGCGCCGCCAGCCCGCCCAACGTCGGGCCGAGGGCCGGTGCCTTGCGGGCATTGTTGATCCAGGCGACATCGCCTTCCCAGTGAAACATGCGCAGCGCATCGGCGTAGTTGCTGAAGAACACATCGCGCTGCTGCCACAGGCGTTCGATCTGCTCGCTCAAAGACGGCTGATAGGCTATCTGTTTTCCGCTCTCGTCTGTGCGTACAAAAGCCCTATCGCCGAACATCCGCCCGCGCGTGCGGTTCCAGAACTCCGCCTCGTGCAGGCGGCTGTAGTGGTACATGGGCAGATAGAGCGCCAACACCATCACCGCAGCGATGAACAGGCCACTGCCCCACGCCAGCAGGCGGTTTTCGCGCCGGTGCCCGAAGGCCAGCACCAGCCAGGCCAGCCAGCCCATCGCCAACACCGGCAAATACAGCGCGATCCCCTCGCCCAGGTCGCGCGCCGACGGATCATCCGACGCTTCGAGCACGGTGCCAGCGTAGGCCAGGGCCAGCAGTGGGACAAATGCCAGCGCAGCCAACCCCGCCGCCTCTCCGATCATCCGCCAGCGCCCGCGCGCCGCCCATAGCACTCCGGGCACGGCCAGCGCCAGCCCCGCCAACACCAGCGCGGGCAACATGCGGTTGGCCTGGTAGAAGTAGACGCCCGCGCCCAGGACAATCCCCAGCGCCAGGAAATCGCCGGTGCGGGCATAGCGGATGACCCGCGCCAACAGCCCGATGACCAGCGCCGTCGTCAGCGGCGTCAGGACGATGCGCAATCCCAGTCGCGACAACATGACGTGCCAGCTACTGATCGCCACCAGTCCAGCCAGCGTCACCCCCACCCAGTGACCCAGTTGCCGGTCGCCTGGCGTCTCGGTGCCGATCACCTGGCGGGCCATCCACCACAGCGCGGGCAGGGTGAGCAACCCTTCGAGAATGGTCGCCAGTTTGAGCGCAGTGAAGTTGAAGCCAACCCCCAGCGGCCCGGCGATGAGCGCCACCAGATACATCTGGAAGGCCTCGCGCCCGCCATTATTGGGGAAGAACACTGCGTAATAGCCATCGTGCACCCTCAGCGCGTCGAGCAGCTTCTCGATGTGATCGCTGGTCATCTCCGGCGGCGTCGAATCCAGCGCGTGCAGCCGGAAGATCGCGCCCAGCGCCACGACCGCCAGCAGCACCACGCCCGGCCAGCCGAGCAGCTCCCGCCAGCGCAGGCGCGGCAGACTGACAGCGCGCCAGCGCACGCCCCGCGCCACAATTGCCCCCCACAGAGCAACGCTCAGCGCCCAGGCCAGCACGCCCCGTCCGGTCAGCACGACGTCGGTCACACGCCCCAGGGCATCGCGTGAGACGTTCCAGCGGATGGTGAGCAGCGAGAGGGCCATCGCCGGGACGATCAATGCCAGCCGCGGCCAGGCCAACGGGACTGCGCGGGGGACTTCCGCGGGTTGCGCCGCGCGAA
This sequence comes from uncultured Anaerolineales bacterium, assembly GCA_937135955.1. Classification (GTDB taxonomy): domain Bacteria; phylum Chloroflexota; class Anaerolineae; order Aggregatilineales; family Aggregatilineaceae; genus UBA2029. The sequence goes on from CAKZOB010000042.1 coordinate 123,758, forward strand.
GCGCCGAACGTACCACATAGACCCCACCGGTCGAATCAGAGGGCGGGCCGTCTTCGGCCCGCTCGACCGGCGGCGTCATCCCCAGCAGCACCGCGCCCCACAACGCCAGGGCCAGCGCGATCCACAGGATCGCACCGATCAGGCCGCCCAGGCCCAGCAAAGCCAGCATCAGCCCAAACGCCGCCGCGACCAGCCCTCCGGCCCCCCACAGATGAGGCAGGTCATGGGCATGAAAACGCGCCCACAGTCGCCGGTTCAGCGCGGGCAGGCGCGCCGCCCACCAGCCCCGCGCTTCCCACAGCTCAACGCTCACCCACAGCACCCCCGCCAGCACCAGCCAGATTTCCGCCCCATCCGGATCGCGGCGAAGGCGCAGGGTCGGGTTGCTGGCCGCCTTGTAGAGCGCCGTCCCACCGCGCAGCGCCAGCAACAGCGCGAGGATCGCCGCAGTCAGCCAGACCGCCGCCCGGCGCAGCGCTGCGCGCGCGTCTGCAGAGATACTCTGCGACGGCGCAGGCTCTGGCCCGGCGGCTACTGTAATCTCCTCTAGGGAAGAAATCTGCGGCCCGGCCTTGATGGAAACGGGCCGTTCATCCACAGGACGCGCGGGAGCGTGCGGATCGCGCGTGAGCACCTGCCACATCAGACGCGCCGTCTGCCGCGGCTGCCAGATCAGATAGGCCAGCGCCTGCGCCAGCGTCAGGTCTTCGAAGACGACCGCCCGCTCCGCGGGCAGTTGCTCGTGGCTATCCCCCCCGCTGACGGGCATTTCATCGGGCTGCGCTGCCTGGAAATCGGCAAATTGGTCGTTCATCGTCCCCAAGCGCTTCCCTACCTCAGGCGGGCTTACGCCCCTTGATCGCCAGATTGACCGTGCTGCGGCCCGGCGGCTCGTCGAGTTTGTTAGGCCGGTCGAACAGGTTCAGCACGGCGATCCCCAGGTTGATCGGGTTGAGCAGGCTACCACGATTTTTGTCGAAGGCCGTGCGGTCGGCAGCCACCGCCAGCGATTCTGGCAACAAGCCCGATTCCAGCAAGGGCTTGCCCAGGCCATAGACCAGGTTGTGAATGAAAGGAAAGCTGTAGTGCGTGAACGAGCGCTCGGCTTCCACTGCGAAGCCCGCTTCTTCCACCACCGCCCGTAACTGTTCGCGCCGGTAGAGCCGCACATGGTTGGCCCAGATGCCCGCCAGCGGCCCACGCTGGATGTGCGTATGGAAGACACGTTCCAGCGTCCAGTTGATCGGGTCCCACAGGAAGGGATAGTTGGCGTGCGGCACGGTGATCGCCACCACACCGCCCGGCTTCAGCACACGCCACACCTCGCGCAGCCCGGCCAGGTCGTCCTCGATGTGCTCCAGGATTTCCGAGAGGATCACGCCGTCGAAATAGTCATCGGGAAAGGGCAGCGCGTAGATGTTCCCGCGCGTCAGGGTGATGCCAGGCAGATGCCCGACGTTGCGCTGTGCCTTGCGGATGATCTCCGCGTCCAGTTCCAGGCCCACCAGCGCGCACCGGCTGACGTAGCGGTACATGTTCAGGTAGAAACCGCGCCCACAGGCACAGTCCAGGATGCGCGCATCGTCGGCGGGCGGCACCCACTCGAAGATCGTCTGCACCCGCTTCTTGAAGGCCATGTCGGCCTCGTTGCGGGTCATATGCCGGATCAGATCAGGATCGACCGTCATCACTTCCACCCCGGAATGGTCGCAGCGCGGCGCAGGTGTTTTTCATAGCGATTGACCGTCTCCTCCAGGCTGAAGGCGCGCGCGATGACCTCGCGCGGCTTGACGTAGCGCTCGCGGTGTTGCAGGATGTCCACCACCGCTTCGCCGATGGCCCGCCAGTCACCACGCGGGACGATCGCGCCCATGCCTGTCACCGTGACGGGCACGCGCCCGCCGGGCGTATCGGTCATCACGACGGGCGTGCCGCACAGCATCGCCTCCACCTGCACCAGCGCGAAACACTCGGTATCGCTGGGCATCACCAGCACATCGCAGGCGGCATAGAAGTTGGCCATCGCCTGCATACTGCTCAGTTGCCCCAGGAAGATAAGCTGATCGCGGTAGCGCTGCACCAGCGCCTGATTGCGTTCCCAGGTGTCTTCGTAGCGAATGTCGTATTCGCCAGCGAAGACAATGCGCGTCTGCGGGAAAGTCTGATTGATCACTTCCAGGGCGCGGATGAGCAGATCGGGCCGCTTTTCCTGCACAAAGCGCCCCGCATAGCCGATCACCGGACCGCCGCTGTTCTGCCAGCGCGCCCGCAACTCGGCCACTCGCTGCGGATCGGGTTCCGGCACCTCGATCGGTGGATAGATCACCGAGACGCGCTCGCGAAACGGCTTGAGGTAGTAGCTGTGATCCGCGTAGTCGTGACTGTAGGCGATCAGCCGCGTCGCACGTCTGGCCATGAAGCGATAGTTCATGAAGGTAAACCAGCGCACGAAACGGTTGAACAGCCCTGGCGGCAGGATCAGGTCGCCGTGATGGGTGGCGATCAATTGCTTGCCCGCCAGCCGCGTCAACAGGGCCATCAGCGAGGTCTCCAGCATGGGCGTGTGCAGCCACACCACATCGTGTATGCGGATCAGCCCCCAGGCCGCCCAGGGATAGGCGGGCATGATCATCCCCCGACTGACGCGCAGCGGTGCCCACAACCGGACGATGCGCACGCCGTTGATCGTCTCGTCGCGCGGCAGATCGATCGAATGGCGTGCGGTCAGGATCGTCACCTGATGGCCACGCTGCACCAACGCCTCGGCCACGCGCTGCACATGGATCGGCACCCCTGTCCGGTGCGGCAGGTAATATTGCAGCGCGGCCAGAATGCGCAGCGGACGGTTGTTCCCCTCTGAAGACATGGAATAGTCGCTCATGCTTTCTCGGTCAGTGCCTCGCCTTCGGCGGTCTGCTGGCGTGCGCGCAGTGCCCCGGCCACGCGCGTCACCTCGCCCAGGCTGACGCCCTCGGCCCACAGCCCCACCAGACCAGCGGAAATATACGTGAACAGGTTCACCACATGCAAGAGCAACGCAAAAGCCACCGCGGGCGCATCCGTCGGCTCGGCGACCAGCCCGGCGCTGGCCAGCCCGAAGACCACCGCCGCCTCGAACGGCCCCAAGTTGCCGGGCACCGCGGGCACGGCAATCACAAACGATGCCAGGGCCACCATGGCCATCGAGGCCGTCCAGGTGGGCGCGTCGAAGATGGCATAGAGCAGGACGTAGCCGGTCATCACCGACACCGCCCAGCCCGCCGCCGTCCACCACACGGCCAGCGCAATCGCCCGCGCCGAGGCCAGCGGTCGCACACCGGCCAGCGCGCCGTCGAGCCAGCGCCGCAGCGCCGGTCGCCGCAACGCCGGTATCCAGCGCGCCGCCCCGTCGAACAAGGCATACGCCCAGGCGGGCCGCACCGCCACCACCGCCAGCACGATCACGCCAATGGCCGCGCCGATGCCGAGCGCCATGCCCAGATAGCCGATTTCCAGGCCCGTAGGGAGCATGACCAGCACCAGCCCCACCAGGGCGAACACGGCCAGCGTGTCGAGCAAGCGCTCGACCACGATCGTGCTCAGCGCCGTGACGACCGACACCGGCGGGTCGAGGCGGGCTGTCAGCGCCGCGCGCACCAGCTCCCCCACCCGCAAGGGCAGCACCCCGTTGAGAAAATAGCTGACGTTGAGAATGTGAAAGCTGTGCGACGGCGCGATACGATAGCCGAGCAGGACGCGCCAGCGCAGGCTGCGCAACCACAGCGCCACATAGGACAGCGCCACACAGGGCAACACTGTCCAGTATTCGGCGTGACGCAGTTCATCCCGCACACCGCTCAGATCGCGGCGGAAGAGGTACCACAGCGCCACCAGGCTTATCACGATGCCGAGCGCCACGCTCGACCAGCGTTTGCTCATCGCATCCCATCCGTGCGCGTGCCAGACCGTCTCCAGCGTAGCTAATACACGCCGGACGCCTCTTTTCCTCACCAGGCGACCCGCGCACACGCCGAAGTATAATCGCCTGTCAGCGCCATGGGCAAATGATAAGAGGGAGGGGGCCAGGGTAATCGCATCAAAACCAGCCAGCAGAACCATGGGCAGAAGTAAGCTCAGGTGTGATCTGCTGGTTGACCTCACCCCCACTCGGCGCTGGCGCGCCTCGCGCCCCCTCTCCGCGTCGGAGAGGGGGCAAGCCGAGCGTAGCGAGGCTGGGGGTGAGGCAGAACGCGGCGAGCGCGTTTGATGTCATTAGCCCGATGACAAGGGCCGGTTTGCAAACAGCACTCGACCGCGCAAGGCCAGGCAGAGGACACGATGAGCCTTGGGCGCAGAAAGCTTTCTGCCACTGTGCCCGGCGCAGCTATCGTCGCTCAGCAAGAACGCTGACTCAGCGAACATTGCGGCGAAAAACCTCGATGAATTTGGTCGCCAGGGAGGGCCGCTGCGCGAATGCCGTGCTGCTAAAGGGTTCGTTGAGAATGTTGTTGTAACCCGGCACGCTGGCGGGGTCGATCGTATCGAGGTTGACAAAGCCCATAGACCAGTCGGGGAACTCGCGTTCGGCGATTTTGCGCTTCGCCAGCAGGATCAACCCCTTATGACGCTGATCGCGCTCGATCGTCCGGTACAGGCTAGTGACGGCCTCCTCGTCGCCTTCCAGCACCTGCAAGAAGTTTCCGTCCTTGTAGAGCAAGATGCCGGTAATGTTGCGCTCGGCATTCTTCCGGCGCGACACTTCCAGGATGGCCATGATTTCGTCTTCTGTCAGCAGTTGCCATGCCGAGCTGGCATAGATGAGTTGAATCAGGTTACTTTCCGCCATTGCTACACCCATCTTCCTGTCTTGAACATGCCGTCTGTTAGAGCGTGCACAGCAAGCCAATTGCCCCCATCCGCCGAACTCTTCTCCCTGTCAGCGGGCAGAAGAGCAACAAAACGCGCCTTTTCCCCTTAGCAGGGCTGAAGGTGAGGAGTTTCCATACACGCTCCTGAGAGAAAATTAGCACAATCTCCGTTGCGGTCAAAACTTGACAGCCGCCTGCCCCGCTCCGTATAATAGCGGACAGACTGGCGGGTATAGTTCAGCGGTAGAACGTCAGCTTCCCAAGCTGAATGTCACGGGTTCGAATCCCGTTACCCGCTCCAACCAGCAGGGCATTCCGGGTGCGGAGTGCCCCTTTTGTTTGGCCGCCTTCAGGAGCCACCTATGCTCAGCTATCCCACGCTGGAAGTGATCAGCCACGCGCCCGCCGACCGTCTCAACGAGGATGCCTGGCTGGCACTGGGCGCTGGCCCGCTCGGCGAGACGATCATCGCTGCCGCCATTGACGGCGCAACCACTCGCCTGACGCCCCCTGCCCTGCAAGACTACCTCGAACAGCAGCCCCAACCGCTCACACCCGCCGCCTTCGCCGCGCGGCTGGTGCGGGACTCGCTGGCGCGGCAGGTGGGCGCGGGCTGCCCGCCTGACCTGCGCACCCTGCTGCTGGAAGCCAACGACGACCTGGGGCGCGCCCTGATCGGGCTATTCGGGGCGCTGACGCTCGACGCGCTCAGGTTGCCGCCCGATGCGCTCCCCTGGCCGCTCCAGGACCCGCGCCTGGTACGGCTGGGCCTGCCCGCCGCCGTGATGACGCTGATCGAAGTAGACCCGCGCGGGGGCATGCTGCGTTTTGCACACGCGGGCGACACCGCCCTGCTCGTCGCCTACGCCGACGGACGTTTCACCGTGCCGACCAGTCAGCGCACCGCACTCGATGGCGATCTACTGCGCCTGGTGCAGCGGCTGCGCGCCGACGCGCCCGATCAGCCTTTCCGCGAAGCGGCGCGTCACTTGGAAGTTGAGCGTAAGAATCTGCTCAACGCCCTGGCCCACAACTACGTGGACGAACACGGCCTGCCGCAGCCCGCGCGGGGCATCGGCGTGCTCGACGGACTGCCGGAACTGCGCTACTTCGTGCAGACGGGCGAAGTGTCGCTGGAAGGCGCGCTCTTCGTGTGTGTGATGACCGACGGCCTGCTGTGGCCCGCCAGCGCCGCAGAGGTCTTCGCCGACAACCCCGCCCATGCCAACGAATTGCGCCGCCAACGTTTCGCCTTCATGGCTGAACAGATCGCCCGTAAGGGGCTGCGCGGCTACCTGACCGCCTTACGCGCCGCCGAAGCTGGCGACCCCGACCACGAGCGCTATCCACGCATAAAGACGCACGACGACGCGACAGGCGTGCTGCTGCGCTTCAGCTAGGCCCGGCGCGCCGCGAGTACGTCGCGTTCAATAGGGAGGTTTTCCCCATGAAGATGGCGCGAATCGAATCGGCGGTGCGGCTGGTGCTGGCCTTCTATAAGGCGTTCAACCGGCACGATGTCCCCGCTATGATGCAAGTCATGAGCGACGATTGCCTGCTGGAAAGCGCCAGCCCCGCCCCCGACGGCACGGTGTACACCGGTAAGGAGGCCGTCAGCCGCTTCTGGCAGGACTTCTTCCGCGCGTCGCCGCAGGCGCACATCGCCGTCGAGGAAGTGATCGGCTTTGGGATGCGTTGCGCCGCCTGCTGGAAATACGAATGGGTAGACAGCGCGGGAGAAAAGCAGCACCTGCGCGGCGTTGACCTGTTCGAAGAGAAAGCCGGTCTCCTCAACAGACAGCGCTCGTATGTGAAGGGCGGGGGCGGGGACGAACAGAGGGATGTGTCCCTTTGAGATTGACCTCTCGCAACAGTGCAACATGTAGGGGCGAGTTTTGAAACCCGCCCCCCTTGACCACCCACTCGCAAAATGAAGCCACGCCGTGCTCGAAACTCCCCCGTTCCAGCATCTGGTCAGGTCGAACCTTCCTGAACGATCTCAGGGGGCAACGACTCGTGTGTGATTGATTGCAAAGCCCCAGGTCTTATATAGATACACAATGAAGCCAATCCCCAGAGTCACAATGCTTATGATAATCCACAGAATCACATGCCCCAGTTGTGAGGCCATGTCCATCTTACATTCTAGCCGACTGATACAATTCCCAGTGGAGGGATCGAGCAGGCTCACTCTGTTTAGCACATATCCAGCAAAAGAATAGGGGAAGAAAAACAGTCCTATCCCAACTGTTATGATGCTGACGATGATCCAGAGAACCACATGGCCGATAATTGACCAGAGATCGAGCTCTGCCTTGATTTTCGCGTTAAGAAAACCTGAAACTTGAGAACTTCCAGTCTGAACATTGATGAAAGTCATGTTATAGCTCCTTCATCTCAGAAAAGTACAAATATTAGTCAACTTTGAAGATATTACATTTTTCTTGCGGAATCAGTAGATGAAACCAAATTTATATTATAATTAATATCTGGCTATATGTCATATGATGTGAAGACTCGGTTTAGTTTAGTTTAGAATTCCCCCACCTCCGGGTATGCGGCGCGCAGCGCCTCTCCCACGATGCGTTTGTATTCGAGGGTGTCGGCTTCCGTCTCTCCCTCGAAGCGCAGGCTCAGCACCGGCTCGGTGTTCGAGGCGCGCAGCAAACCCCACCCCCGCTCGAAGGTGATGCGCACCCCGTCCACGTCGTTGATCGGATAACGGCCCTGTAGCGCAGCGCGCACCGCGGCGATCACTTCCGCCTTGCGCTCGTCCGGGCAGTGCGGGCGGTACTCCGGCGTGGCCCACAGCGTCGGCACGGTCGCCATCAGCGCGGAGAGCGGCTTATCTTGCGCGGTGAGAATCTGCACAATCCGCCCGGCGACGAAGATGCCGTCGTCAAACCCGTAATAGTCGTCGGCCAGGAAAATATGCCCGCTCATCTCGCCGCCGAGGAGCGCGCCCTCCTCCTCCATCTTGGCCTTGACCAGCGAATGCCCACTGATCCAGATGATCGGGCGGCCTCCCGCGCGCGCCACCTCGTCGAAGAGCACCTGCGAACTGAGCACGTCGGCGACGACTGCCGCGCCGGGGTTGCGGGCCAGGATGTCGCGAGCTAGCAACACCAGGACGCGGTCAGCAGGGATGGGCGCTCCCGTCTCGTCCACCACGCCCACGCGGTCGGCGTCCCCGTCGAAGGCCAGGCCCAGGTCTGCGCCGGTCGCCCGCACGCGCTCGATCAGGTCGCGCAGATTGGCCGCGTCCTGCGGGTCGGGTTGATGATGCGGATACGTGCCGTCCGGCTCGCAGTAGAGCGGGATCACCCGGTGACCGAGCGACTGTAGCAGCGGCACGGCGTAGACGCCGCCCATGCCGTTGCCCGCATCTACCACGATGGTCAGCGGGCGAGCGTGACGCAGGCGCGCGCGGGCCATGGCCAGATAGCGTGCGTTGACCGTCTCGTCGCGGTAGAGTTCGCCCTGCCCGGCGGTGAAATCGCCCTCCAGGATGAGCCGGCGCAGCGTCTGAATCTGTTCACCGTAGAGGTTGCGCTTGCCGATGGAGAGCTTGAAGCCGTTCATGATCGGCTTGAGGTGACTGCCGGTGACCATCACGCCACCGATATTGCCCTTCTCGACCGCTTCCCAGTAGACGACCGGCGTCGCCACCTGCCCGATATCGGTCACGCGGCAGCCAGTGGCCAGCAGACCAGCGATGACAGCATCGGCCAGGCCGCGCGAACTGAAGCGGTTGTCGTGCCCCACCACCACCTTATTGACATCGGCGCGTTCCAGATACGTCCCAAAGGCCCGCCCGATCAATTCGGCGGATTTTTCCGTCAGAGAGCGGCCCACTTCGCCGCGAATGTCGTAACGTTTGAACAGACTTGCGTCTACCATGATCGATCTCCGCTGAACCACGAAACGATTTTCTGTCATAGCAATCGGGTGTCGAAAAAGTCTATCACTCGCCGCTCGTATTCGTCCGGGTAGCGCTTGAATGCGCCGGTATGCGAAGCCTCCTGCGCCACCCACAACGTCGCCCGCTCACCGACCGTCTCGGCGAACAGAGTGTTGAAGTCCACTTCCTGAGCGTCTCTGCCCGCGGCGATCAGCAGGAAGGCCGTGCCCTCCGCCCTGATCATGGACTCCAGCAGGGGTGGCCTGGGCGGATCGTCGCCACTGAGCAATTGTACGGCGGCGAACATCACCCGCGCGGTGAAGTTGCGCACCAGCGGACGTTCCGAGGGAAGCGCGCGCAGCTCGTCAAGCGAGCGTTGTGTCGCCCCGTCGGCGACGATGGCCCGCAACCCCGACACTTCTGACGCCGCGCCAAGCAACACTTCGCCGCCCAACGACAGCCCCAGCCCGCCCACGGTCGTGACTTCTGGCTGCTCCAGCAGATAGGCCACCGCCGCACGGACATCGCGCGTGCCCTGCCAGCCAAAACGATTGGTGCGCCCGCTGCTCTCGCCGTGCCCGCGCAAGTCCAAGGCCAGCACCCCGTAGCCGTGCGCGCGCAGCATGGCCGCGTGATTCCGCACGCCCTCGCGCGAGCCGCCCGCGCCGTGAATGAGGATGATCGCTGTGCCGTTGTCCGGGGGCGCGTACCAGGCGGCCAGCCTCACTCCATCCTCTGTAGTCAGCGACACCTCGCTGAAGCCATCCGGCGGCCTACCGACCGACTCTTTGTAAGGGAAGACCACGTATACCGCGAATACGATGGGGACGACCAGGTACAGCACGACGATCACGATCGGGATCAGAATGGCGATCCAGCGTAGCACACGCCGGCGGGCAGGCAATCTCAGCTTCACGCGAAGGCTCCCTCATACCAGAGACTTCCGAAGTCCCCCAGGGCTTCGGAAGTCTGTCTGCCTTTTCCCCTGCTTGGCTTACTGTTTGCGCTCGCTGCGCCCCAAGGTCTGCTCGACCCAGACGCGCACCCCATCCGGCACATCTTCGCGCACGACAGTCGTCGGGCCGATCTCGGCGTCGCGCCCGATCTTCACGCCGGGCATGGTCATCACGTTGACGCCGATGAAGGCGCGCTTGCCCGCGATCAGTCCCAACTTGGTGCGTCCGGTATTCAGGCGCTGCCCCTTCACCGTTGACCAGACCGGCCCCTGATCAATACGCAGGTTGGCCGTAGTGCAGCTCGCCGAGAAGTTGACGTCTTCGTCCAGCACGGAATCGAGCACCTGACAGGCGTGCGTATGGGCGCGGTCGGCCAGATAGCTGCGGGCGACCTCGGTCGCGAAGCCGACGACCGCCCCCGCGCCGATCATGGACTCGCGCACCAGCGCCCCATTGCCGACAATCGCGCCCGCCCCGATGTAAGCTGGGCCGATCACCGTCGCGCCATGGAAGAGGCGCGCCCCACTTTCGATCACCACGTTGCCCTTGATCAACACGCCTTCTTCGATGAGGACGTCGGGGGCTATCCGTTGCCTGTCTATCTTCTTAAGAAAGACCTCCATCACGTCCAGCACGTGCCAGGGGAACTTGAGCGCCTGCCAGGCCCCCTCGTAGGGCACCACGCGGAAAACGTGCTTCTTCATCATCTGCGCCATGGCCCGCTCGTAGTGATCGTCGGTTTTGTCCGGCTTGGCATACTCGGCGCGGATGTAATCCAGCAACAGGGCCGCGTCGGTGTGAATATGCGCGACAATGCTCACCAGGTCGCTGGGTTCGTTGCCCGGCCCCGGCTTTTCGATCACGTTGTGAATGCGCCCGTCGCCGTCCACTTCCAGATAGCCGCCGGGGAAATACTCGCTGACGCGATAGCCCGCCAGATAGGCCAGCGCCATCTCAGACTGATACTCGGTCAACATGCGCTGATGCAGGATCATGTCCGTCAGGTCGTGCACCTGCGTGACATAGATGGTCTGATTGCCATTGGTCGCCAGGTACCCTTCCAGTTGCAACAGGGCGTCGCCCATGCCGCGCGGCTCGCGCTGAACCACGACTTCGGCCTGCACGCCGGGCACCGCGGTCAGCAGATCGCGAATCTGCCCTTCGTTCTCCGGATTGGCGACGATCACCGCGCGCGTCAGGCCCAGGCGGGCGTAATTTTCCAGTTGCAGGCTCAGCAGGGGCCTGCCCATGAACTTGATCAGCGATTTTTCTTCCAGCGGCCACAGGCGCGAACTCGCTCCACCGGCCAGGATTACCAGTAATGGGGTGCGCACGTTCTTCCTCCTGCACAAGCGTTGCTCAACGGCCCTTCCGGTCAACCCACACGGCTCACCGGCGGGCCATTCTACTGCGAGAAGATGTGTCTGTCCAATGGGCAGCCGGTCTTACCACCACGGCTCGTCGCGATCGCCGTACTTGGGCGGGAACAGAATCTCCTGCCGACGACGCGGCGGCTCCGGCTTGATGGGGGCCAGCAGAGCCGCGCCAGCCATGCCTGCCACGAAGCCGCCGATATGCGCCCAGAAAGCCACACCTGTGCTCTGCGCCGTCGGCACGCTGAGCGCCACCATGCCATTAAGAAGCTGCGTCATGAACCAGATGCCCAGATAGATGAAGGCGGGGACGTACACCACGCCCAGGTACCAGATGAAGGTGCGAATCCGGTTGAGGGGGTAGAGCAGGATATACGCGCCCATCACGCCGGAAATCGCGCCGCTCGCGCCCACCGTCGGAATCTGCGAGCCAGGGTTGGTGAGAATGTGCGCAGCAGACGCGGCCAGACCGGTGCTAATGTAGAAAACCAGGAACAGCACCGGGCCGAAACGCTGCTCGATGTTGTCGCCAAAAATCCACAGAAACAGCATGTTGCCTGCGATATGCGCGAAGCCGCCGTGCACGAACATCGAAGTGAACAGGGTGTAGAGGTCAACGCCGCGTTCGATTTCCGCCGGAATAGCGCCGTAGGTGTAGACGAAGGAGAACTGCTGACGCACGTCCAGCGACGCCGTATACAGGTAGACCAGCACGTTGAGGGCCATCAACGCCACGGTGACCACCGGAATGCCCCGCGCCCCATGGTTGTCGTCGCCAATCGGGAACATCTGCCCTCTCCTCACTCGCGCAGGTGCCAGACACTAGCCCGCCTAACCCTGCTCTGTACAAAAAAACGCGCCTGCCAACGACATCAATGGCAGGCCCCAGACATAGCGACAGTCTGGCCTTTCACGCGCACAGCTTGGGTCACAGGCTCGCCCGCAAATCGGCGTCCCCCTCGTCCATGTCGAGCATCCGCCGGACTTTGGCGACCAGGTCGTGATGCAAGATCGGCTTGGGCAAATAGTCGCTGGCCCCGGCCTCCATACCGCTCATCACGCTCTTGGCATCGCCGCGCGCCGACAGGATCAAGATCGGCAGCTCCGCCGTGTCGGGGCGATTGCGCAGCAGGCGGCACAGCTCGATCCCGTCCATCCCCGGCATCATCACATCTAGGATGATCAGGTCTGGTTTCTCCAGTTCCAGCACCGCCAGCGCCTGATCGGCATCTTTAGCTTTCAACACCTCAAAGCCGCCGCGTTCCAGCATGATCCCGATCAGAGTCAACGCGCCGATCTCGTCATCAACCACAAGGATCCGTTTCATGCCCGGCATCTCCATGGCAGGCCCGCCTGTCCGGTCGCTGCACGTCATGCTTTAGTTTAGCAGCAAACCTCAGCCCCGCAACTGCGGTACCCGCAAGTGCTCCTCCACCCTGGCAACCGCCAGATCAGCCCCGTATAATAGCCGCGGCAACGCCACGCACAAGGAGTGATCATGCCCGTCTCCAACGCCCCTACCGTCCAGTACGGCGATCTGATCATGCTCGTCGGCAAAGACCGGCGGACATTCCTGCGCACAGTCACCGAAGGACAGCGCTTCGAATGTCACCTGGGCTATCTCGACCTGGATACGCTGGTCGGCGTGCCCTACGGCACTCAGGTCGCCACCCACAAAGGGCACAAGATGTTCGTGCTGGTGCCGCACACCGACGACCTCATCCGGCACCTGCAGCGCGAAGGGCAGATCATCTTCCCCAAAGACCTGGGCTACATCATGCTCAAACTGGGCATTCGCCCCGGCGTGCAGGTCATCGAGGCGGGCACGGGCAGCGGCGCGCTCACTCTGACACTGGCACAATTTGTCGGCGCGGAGGGACACGTCTACAGCTACGAGCGGCGGGCCAATATGCAGGCGCGCGCCATTGCTAACCTGCGCCGCCTGGGACTGCTGGATCGCGTCACCTTCTACCTGCACGACATCGCCGAGGGCTTCTTCGAGCGGGAGGTGCACTCGCTGTTCCTGGACGTGCGCGAACCCTGGCTCTACCTGGAGCAGGCGCGCGCTGCCCTGCGCGGCGGGGGGTTCTTCGGGGCAATTGTCCCCACTATCAATCAGGTCGTCACTCTGACAGAGCACCTTTACGCTGGCCCGTGGTACCTGCTGGAGATCGAAGAACTGCTGCGGCGATCCTACAAGACTATCCCCGCCCGCATCCGCCCGGATGATCAGATGGTAGGTCACACGGGGTTCCTGGTCTTCGCTCGCGCCGTCGAGCGGCTGGAGCACCCCGACACGGAAGATGAAGAAATTGCCGGGGAGATTCCCGAAGAACCCTGGGACACTGACGAGCGCTGAAACGAAAACAGGGGCCGCTGCTGGCCCCTGTAACGTCTTCTGACGTATTGCGCCCGTCGTGGGGGATTACTCTTCCTCTTCCTCGGCAGGGCGACGGCGGATGAGTTCAGGCTCGGCGGTGGTTTCTGCACCCGCCTCTTCCTCAACCTCCGCGGTCTCCAGCAACGAGGTCGAGACCACCACTTCGTTGCCTTCCACCAGATAGGTCACGCCGGGCAGCGCAGGCAGTTGAGAGGCCAGGATGTTATCGCCCACTTCGCGCAGCCCCGACACGTCCACCGCGATCTCGGCGGGCAGGTCGGCGGGCAGACACTCGACCAGCACATGCGTCATCTCGTGATTGATCACGCCGCCCGCATCTTCAATGGCGTCGGCTTGCCCCACCAGCACCACCGGCACTTCGGTGCGAATGGCCACATCCATGCGCACGCGGAAGAAATCCACATGGAGCACATCACCGCGGATCGGGTCACGCTGCACCTGGCGCACCAGGGCACTGTGCTGCTCGCCGTCCACGTTCAACTCGATCAGGTGCGTACCGCCAGCGTCGCGCAACACGGGGCGCAGCGCCGTCCAGGACACCTGCAAGGGTAGCGCTTCGAACGCTGGCCCGTACAACACGGCGGGGATCAACCCTTGCGCCCGCATTTGCTTGACCTGCTTGCCGGTCAGATCGCGCTTGGTTGCCTCAAGCACAAATTTCTCAGCCATCGAAACCTGTTCTCCTCGATATCAGCAGGGTGACCCGCCACGTTTGTCGTTCTTGAGGGTCGTTCAGCGTGCCCCCCGCCGCTGCCATAGACAACGGACTACCGCCAGGCGGGGGCGCACAGCAGCGCAATTGTAATGGAGCAGGCGCACAGCGTCAATGGTTGGCTGGCGGGGAGCGGGCACGCTATCATTGCCGCGGCGCTGTGACCCCTGCGCAACCCGCACAGGCAGACAGGTCATCCTATGCGACGAACTTCCCTCACTCACACCAAGCGACTCTTGCTGGTTTTGATCCTGCTGACCGGAGTCTGGCTGCGCTTCCAGCACCTGGGCGCAATTGAATACAACATAGACCAGGCGTATCCTGTCTGGCAGGCGCTTCAGACGCTCGATGCCGGGCGCTGGCCGCTGACCGGTCAGGGCACGTCGGTGCTCTTCGACAACCCGCCGCTGACCGGTTACTTATACCTGCCGGTCGTTGCCCTGACGCGCCTGCCGCTGGCCGTCTACGTCTTCACCCTCGGCCTCAACTCCCTGGCGACCTGGCTGGTCTGGCGGGCGCTGCGCCGTCTGCTGGATACGCGCGCCGCGCTCGTGGCGACCGCTCTCTTCGCCACCAACCCCTGGATCATCGAAGATAGCCGCCGCACCTGGGTACAGGCCCTGGCTCCTTTCTTTGTCGCGCTGATCTTCTGGGCGCTGACGCCCGTCCTCAGCGGGCAGACGCGCCGCCCGGCCCGCCGGCTGTTGATCGCCCTGGGAGGGCTGACCCTCTTCGCCCATACCTATCTGCTGGCCTACGCGCTGGTTGCGCCGGTGAGTCTGCTCGTCGCCCGTTTCTGGCGGCGAGTGCCCAAACGCGCCCTGCTGATCGGAATCGTCTGTTTCGCCATGTTCGCCGCACTCTACACCGCAGGGCTGCTACACAACTGGGAGCGCACCAGCGCCCGCGCCGAAGCCTTCGCCGCTGGCGAAGCGCGCCTGTCGGATGAAGCGCTCGGTCACGCGCTGCGGCTGGTCACCGGAGGCGGTTACGCGGATGTGCGTGGCATGGCCGCCCCCGCAGACGATGCGGAGCTGCGGCAGGTGCTGAGCCGCGCGGTACACGCTGTCTGGTCGGTGCTGATCGCGTTTGGCGTAGGACGGGCGCTCTATAGCTGGCGACGCTCACCTGCCCCCCAACAACGCGACACGGCCCTGATCCTGCTGACCTGGTTCGCGCTGCCCGTATTGATGATGAGTTACGTGTCGCGCTCCGTGCACCCCTTCTACCTGCTGTTGACCATCCCTGCCGGGCATGGGCTGGCGGCCTGGGCGGTGCGCCCAGCCCTCGATCGGCGGGCGGGAGTATGGCTGGTTGCTATGGGAGTGTTGTGCACAGGAGCGCTCAACGGCTTGAATACCATCCGTTTCGCGCAGGCCAGCGCCGCGCACCCCGGCGAAGACCTGCCCGGCACGTTGCCCCTGGCCCAGGCAACTACCCTGGGCGCGCGCCTGCGGGACGCCCTCGCACCAGGGATGGCCATTCTCGCCCCCATGCCCGAATGGACGCCGCCCACCCTGGCCGGAAAGGCCGTGCGCACTGAGGAGATGAGCGACTTCGATCGCGCGGCGATCGTCCCGCCGGAAGGAGCGCTGCTGATCACTGTCGAGCACACGCCGGAAGACGCTGCGCCGCCGCTCTATGCTACGCCCGCCGGACCGCCGCTGACCTTCCCCGACGGCTGGGCTGTCGCGCTCTGGCGCGTGACGCCCCAGCAATTGTACATTGCGCACCCCGCCGACATCCCCTCGGACATTCGCGTGAGCTTTGTCGGCTGGACGCTTAACGGGACACTGGCAGCCGGACAGACGACGTTGCTCGATCTGTTCTGGCGCGTGCAGGGGTTGCTACCCGATCGGGGCATCTGGACGTTTGCACCCTTTGCGCACCTGTACGATAGCAACGGGGCACGGTTGGCGGTGATGGACGGCGCGGTGATCTCCGCGCTGGACTGGGTGCCCGGCGACCTGTTGGTCTATCGCCTGCCGCTCCACGTTCCGCCCGATGCCGACGGGCCGTTTGCGCTGCGCGTCGGGCTATTCGATAGTGTGCGGGCAAATACCGATGGCACGCCCGGCGTCAATGCCATCTTCCAGCTCGACGACGAGACCTTCGTCGCCGACCTGCCGTTGACCGCCCCGTGAGCGCCTCCGGCGTTACTGAGGGCGAACTACCAGACATCCACCAGGGAAACCGTTTATCAACCGCAGACAGCGCGCGGTTGACAGGTGCCCGCTCCGCCGCCATAATCGCCCGCATGATTCTACGATACCTGCTGCGTCCCATCTTGTTCGCCCTGTTAGGTGTCCTGCTGGTGGCGGGATGCAACTTCGCTCGCCAGCCAGCGGTGATCGTGGTGACGGCCACGCCGAGCAATCCCGCTCTGCTCACGCCCGCCACCGTGCCCTATGTGACCCCTACGCCGCACATTGTCCCCACACCCACCCTGCCGCCGCGCCAGGCCTTCAGCGACGCCGAACGCGCCCTGCACAATGGCGACTACGTCACCGCCGTATCTTACTTCGACGCCGTGCTGGCTCAGCCGGACGCCGACCCTGAACTGCGCGCCAGCGCCACCTATGGCCTGGGTGAAGCCGCCCTGCGCGAGGGGCTGTTCGACCGCGCCGCGGAAGCTCTGTCGCGCTTTATCGCGCAGTATCCGGATGATCCCCGTCTGGCTCACGCGACCTTTCTGCGCGGCGACGCTTACCTGGGCCTGAGCGAGTGGCAACTGGCCATCAACGACTTTCAGACCTACCTGACCCTGCGGCCAGGGCTGATCGACAGCTACGTCTACGAGCGCATCGGCGATGCTTACCTGGCGCTAGGGCAGCCCGCCGAGTCGCTGGCCGCTTATGCCAAAGCCGCCGAAGCCACTCGCGAACTGTCGTCGCTGGTGGCGCTGCGCGAACGGGTGGCAGCGGGTTACCTCAACGCCGGGCAACCGCAGCAAGCCATTGCTCAGTACGATGCCATCCTGGCGGTAGCCCGCAACGCGCCCTACCGGGCCAGCATCGAATTTCAGGCGGCGCAGGTGCAGCTCAACACCGGTGACGTAGCGGGCGGGTATACACGGCTGCAGCGCATCGTCCGCGACTATCCGGAGAGCTGGCCCGCCTACCAGGCGCTGGGACTGCTGCTACAGGCTGGTTTGCAGGTAGATAGTTACCAGCAGGCCGTGATCTACTTCGCCAACGAAGACTATTCCGCGGCCATTCAGGCGCTCAACGCGCATAGCAGCGAAAACGGCTACGCTTCTGCCCAGGCGCTGATGATGCTGGGCCGCGCCTACCGTAAGATGGGCAACGCGCAGGCGGCGCTGACCACCTTCCAGACGGTGATTGACACCTACCCCACCGATCCCGCCTTCGGGGAAGCCTGGCTGGAACAGGGGCGCACTCTATTCCTGGCTGGCGACGTGCCAGGTGCCATCCAGAAATACTCGGCGCTGGCCACCCAACATCCCGACACGCCGCAGGCCGCCGAAGCACTATGGCGGGCAGGCTACCTCTACAGCACGCAGGGCAACACCGACGCCGCCCTGGCCACCTTCGACATCCTGGGGCAGATGTTCCCCGGCACCACCTGGGCGCAGGAAGGGCTGTTCATGGGCGCGACCATGGCCTACAACGCGGGCAACATCGGCATGGCCGCGCAATTGTTCGCCCAACTCGCCGCCACCGGCTCCGGCGAACTGCAGGCCGCGGCCTATCTGTGGGTCGGGCGGCTCTATCAGCGCGACGGCAAAGACGATCTGGCCCGCCAGGCGTATCAGGCCGCCGCTGCCGCCGACCCTGGCGGCTACTACAGCCTGCGCGCCGCCGACCTGCTCGCCGGACGCGCGCCCTTCGAGCCGCCGCCCGGCACCGTCTTCGAGTTCGACGAAGCCGCCGCCCTGGCCGAAGCCGAAAGCTGGCTGCGGACGACCTTTGGCATCGCGCAGGAAGGCCCGCTCTACCCCCTCAGCGCCCAACTGGAAGCCGACCCGCGCATGATCCGCGGGCGCGAACTGATGGTCGTCGGCGCATCCACCACCGCCTACGAAGCCGCCGAGAAGGAATTCGACGCCCTGCTGACCGATGTCGAGCACGATCCGCTATCGCTCTATCAGTTGGCGATCTACCTGCGCGACCTGCGTCTGTACCGGCTTTCGATCAACGCTGCGGCCAAACTGATCGATCTGGCAGGGGTTGATACCACGCAGGCCCCCGGCCTGATCGCGCGGCTGCGCTATCCGGTCTATTACAAAGACCTGGTGTTGCCCGCCGCCGCCGAACACAACCTCGATCCGCTGCTGGTCTTTGCCCTCATCCGCCAGGAAAGCCTGTTCGAGGGCTTCGCCACCTCCTACGCCGCTGCCCAGGGCCTGATGCAGATCATCCCAGACACCGGTCACTGGATCGCCCTGCAGCTTGGCTGGCCGGCTTATCAGAACAGCGATGTCTACCGCCCCTATGTCAACGTGCTCTTCGGCACCTACTACCTGCGCTACGTCATGGATCAGCTCAACGGGCTGCCCTACGCGGCGCTGGCTGGTTACAACGGCGGGCCGGGCAACGCGGCGCAGTGGCTGAGCATCTCCGGCCCAGACCTCGACCTGTTCTTGCAGACGATTGGCTTCGACGAGACACGGACCTACGTGCGGCGCATCTACGAGCAGTACGATGTCTACCGGGCGCTCTACGGCACCTCCTGACGCCTGCCATACCGCCAGCACACGAGTAGCGAACGCTTTGCCACCGTCGTTTGGACGCCTATCTTGTCCGCCAGCATGATCAATTCTATTATAGAAAAGAGTCATACAGGTTCTTTCACAGCTCTAATCTGAGCACTGCTCTTCGGCACCGCCAGAGCGCGCCTTGAGAACGCTGTGGGCCTGATGATCTGCCCGTCTTCCCTTGCTCCAAACTCGCCGCAGGCTCTGTAACGTCTCACGTTATAGCGCCTCAGTAAGGAGAATATCCTATGACAGCCTTCCGTAAAGCCTGCCCCTGGTCAATCGTGGCCTTGCTCGCACTGGTGCAGTTAGCCCTGCCCATGAGCCATGCGGCAGCCCAAGGCGGGCAGACACCCACCCCTGTCCCACTCAGCCAGGACATCTTCCCTACGACTTCGCCCACCGCAGCCGCGGGGGGCGGCCTGCTCATCCCCACCAGCACCCCAGAGCCAGGCGGGGGGTTGCTCATCCCCACCAGCACCCCCGCAGGCGGCCTGATCATCCCCACCAGCACACCGGCCCCCGCTGAGCCGAGCTTCCCCCCGCTCAGCGACGCCCAACTCACCGCCATCAACCTGCAACCCTCCGACGTGCCCGCTGACTTCGCCGCCAATCGCACCCTTGACGTGTTCACCGCCGAGCAGATGACCGCCGCCCTCAACAACGCAGGCGCTGCCGACCTGGCCGCCGCCCTCCAGCAGATCGCCAACACCTACGGCTGGCAGCGCTCGGTTGGCGTCACCTTTGCTTCCTGCCAGCCCGCCCTGCCCATCAGCGAGATTTACAGCGAAGTCGGCCAATACCAGACCCCCGCCGCCGGACGCGCCTTCTTCGACGACCCGCAGGTACAGGACTTTTTCGCCGCGCTGGGCTACTCCCTGGCCCCCGCCCAAAACGTGCATGGCTGGCGGGCCACGCTGGGGCCGGATGCCGGCACGTGCTTCGCCCAGGAAACCGAGTACGCCCTCTTCTTCGAATACTGGGGGCTGATGGTCACCGTCTCCATGACCGCCGACGCCAACACCGACCCCAACCTGGTGTGGAGCCTGGTTGACCAGTTGGTCGGCATGGTCGTCGCCCACGCCGATGCTCAGGCCGCGCAACCCTTCCCGCCCACGCCGGTCCCTGGCGCGGTCGTCCTCCAGCCCACACCGGTCGCTGTCTTGCCTACGGTGATCCCGCCCACACCGACCAGGGTGCCGCCCACGCCTATCCCACCAACACCAACCGTCCCCCTCAGGCGGGCTACGCTGCAGGACATCGAGGCAGCCATGCCGACCAGCCAGGAACTGAAACTGCCCTCGCCGCCCTGGTCGCTTGACTCCACCACCAGCGGCACCTACACCTATAACCAGATTGTGGAGCTATATCAGTCTGGCGGCCTGACTGAACTGGCCACCGCCATCGGTAACGCTGGCCTCCAGACAGGGCTGGTTGGGCAGGTCAACCGGCTGTGGTCTACCGGCCTCGACTGCTCGTCGCAATTGCAAGACCTGGAAGTCGCCGTCGCTCTCTTCAACGAAGCCAACGGGCCGACTGCTTATATCAACAATCCACTGGTGCAGCAGGCCTGGCGCAACACGGGCCTGATCACCAGCATCGAGCCGCACAGCATGGGCGACACCCTGGGCCAGGTGTGGACTGGCGGGACTTCCTACGACCCCTGCGGGCAGGTAACCTACCGCCTGCTGATCATGCCCTATGGGCGCTTCCTGATTACGATCTTCGCCATCGCATCGCCCTCGCTCAGCCTGACCGACCTGGACATGGCTAACGAATACGTAGCCGCGTTTACCATGCACAAGCTCGACGAGGCCGGGCTGCAATAGCGCTGCAACAGGGCAAAGCAAACCCATCACAGAAGCACAGAGTTTTCTTTCTTCTCTGTGCTTCCTCTGTGTTTTCCGCGCACTTTGTGGTTTGTCTCTCTGCGACGCTTCCGCTTCATTTGCCCTGTGCGGGCGGCTGGCGTATAACGGGAATTCGGGCCACAATAATACCCGTGTGCCCTGTGAGACGGCGCGAGCAGGAGGTTTCTCATGCATCACCTCACCCGTTTCATCCCCGGCGTCCGGCGCTGGCCGACTTTGATCGCCTTGCTGACGCTGCTGGTCGCCGCGACCGGCCCGGCGTTGGCCAGCCCTTCCGCCCAGGCCAGCGTATTGCGCGTGGGCTACCTGGGTGTGGCCGACTCTGACCTGGCCAAAGGCGCGCAACTGGCCATGGATCAGATCAACGGCGCGGGAGGTCTGCGCGCAGGCGGTGCCACCTATCAAATCGAACTGGTGACGCTGGCACAACCGCCCACCGCCGAGTCCCTTAGCAGGGATGTGGCTGCGTTGGTGTCGCAGGGTGTTGTGGCCCTGCTCGGTCCGGAAGACAATACTGTGCTCACCCAGCAGAACACCGCTGCCCTCATCAGCGCCGGGGTGCCGGTGCTGGCCGCCGCCACCACCGACGCCCTCACCCGCGACGACGCAACCGATACCGTGCTGCGCATCCGCGCGCCAGAGCGCCTCTATAGCGAAGCGCTGGCGACTTACCTGCTCGATGATCTGGGCCTGACCTCGCTGGCGCTGGTGCAGACCAGCGTGGAATGGACAGAAGCGCTGCTCGTCTTCGAGCGGGCCATGCAGACGCGCGGCATTGTCCCCGGTGCGCGCGTGCAGCTCGCCGATTCCTCAAGCCTGCTGGCAGAAGCGCGCGGCCTGCTCGACCTCAATCCGGAGGCGATCGTGATGTGGGGTGCCCCGCGCGATGCCGCTAGCCTGCTGAGTCTGTTGCGCAAGGGGGGGTGGGCCGGGCAGTTCGTCTACCGCGACGCCGAAGAGGCTGCCCGCGCGGGTTTCCTGTCGGACGCCCTGGCAAATGGTGTCATCGGGGCCACAAACTGGTCATATGCCTATCCGGGCCGGGCAGCGCGTATCTTCCTGGAAGACTATCTGCTGGCCTTCGCGCAGGTGCCCGGTGGACTGGCCGCCGCGGGTTACGACGCCATCTGGGCCTTGCGCAGCGCGGTCATTGCCGCGGGGGTCGAGCGCGATGCCCTGCGCGCTGCGTTGATGAGCTTTCCGGCGCTGAATCTGGTGGGCGGGACATTGCGCCCCGCTGAACTGGGCGACGGCGATCTGATCCGCGTGGTAATGGTCTACAGGCTGGGCGCAGGCGGCGGGCCAACGGTCGTGGCGCGTTTCGACGACGGGCAGCGCGTCGCCGTTGAGGAAGCCGGCGGCTAATTTCTGACCCTGTTCACCCCAGAGGTCACAGAGGACGCAGGGAATCTTTTCTCTGCGCCGCCTCTGTGACCTCTGCGATCCCCGTGGTGATACTCTTCCCCGCTATTCTGTCTCTTCGGGCGCTTCTTCCAGGCCGTCGAGCACCTCAGCCAGCGCCTCCGGCGCAGTGACGGGGGCTGCGCACACGAAGTTCTCGCACACATAGGCGGCGGGCGCGCCGTCGCGCAGGGTGCGGGTGCGTAGCAGCGGTGGCACGGCGTTGGAATCGGCATTGTGCGGCGAAAGCGCCAGCACCACCAGCGGACGATACTTCTGGTGTACCACGCGCAGTAACGCTTTGGTGCGCTCGTCCGACGGGTCGCCGATGATGGCGATCTCTACCGGGCGGCGCAGGGCCATGTCCAGCCCGATCAACATCTCGCCAAACGCCAGCGGATATTCCGCCAGGAGCGACCCCAGCGCATGGTAGAGGCTCAACGCTGCCTCTTCGTAGCGCGTCTCTGCCGTGTAGCCGGTGAGCCGCAACAGGTCATAGGCGATCATGGCGTTGCCCGACGGCGTAGCGTTGTCCTGGATGCTGCGAGGTCGCACGATGAGCGCTTCGTGATCGTCGCTGGTGTCGTAGAAACCGCCCTCTTCCGCGCGAAAATGCGTCAGCACCAGGTCGGCCAGGCGCTGCGCCTCGACGAACCAGCGTTTGTCGAAAGTCGTCTGGTAGAGTTCCAGCAGCCCATCAATGACGTGCGCATAGTCTTCCAGATAGCCGTTGATGCGGGCTACTCCGTCTTTGTAAGTGCGCCACAGCCGCCCATCTGGGCCGGTCATCTCGCTCAGCAGGAAGCGCGCATTGGCGACCGCCGCCTCTACATACTCTGGCATCCCCAGCACGCGCCCAGCCTCCGCGAAGGCAGCCAGCATCATGCCGTTCCAGGCGGCAATGATCTTTTCGTCGCGGGCGGGCGGGACACGGTTCTTGCGCAGGGTGAAGAGGACTGTCCTGGCGGCAGACACTACCTCGCGCATCTGCTCGACGCTCAGCCCATGCCGCACGGCCACCCGTTCGAGCAGGTCGGCGGTGTGCAGGATGTTCCGCCCCTCGAAGTTGCCTTCGTCGGTCACGCCCCAATAGGCCAGCACAGCCTCTACCGGTTCGATCACGCCAGCGAGCGCCGCGCGAATTTCGTCTGCCGTCCAGACATAGAATTTGCCTTCCTCGCCCTCGGAGTCGGCGTCCTGAGTGCTGTAGAAGCCCCCTTCGGGCGAGGTCATCTCGCGCAGCACATAATCGAGCGTCTCTTCGGCGATCTCGCGCAGGAAGGGGTCACCGCTGATCTGCCAGGCGTGCAGATAAACACGGCCCAGCAGGGCGTTGTCGTAGAGCATCTTCTCGAAGTGCGGCACCAGCCAGCGCTCGTCCACGCTATAGCGATGAAAGCCGCCCCCAAGCTGATCGTACAGGCCGCCGCGCGCCATCTTACGCAGCGTGAAAAGCACCACCTCGCGCGCCGGTTCGTGCCCCGTCGCAGCGTGATAGCGCAGCAGGAATTCGAGATTGACGGGGTTGGGGAATTTGGGCGCGCCGCGCGTCAACCCGCCGTGCAAGGGGTCGGTGCGGCGCAACATCTCCTGGGCGGCAGCGTCCAGGATGGCCGGAGTCAACAGCTCTGGCTCGCGGGTCAGCCCCGCCGCCATCGCCCGGTTTAGTTCCTCGGCCAGCGCCCGCCCGGCCCGCTCGACCTCGCCCCGCTTCTTACGCCACGTCTCGACCACTGCCTCCATCACCTGGCGGAAGCTGGGCATCCCGTAGCGGGGTTCGGGGGGGTAATAGGTGCCTGCGTGAAAGGGATGTCCGTCTGGCGTGAGGAAGACAGTCATCGGCCAGCCGCCATTACCGCGGTTGAAAAGCAGCGTGGCCTGCATGTAGATATCGTCTACGTCCGGGCGCTCTTCGCGGTCTACCTTGATGTTGATGAAATGTTCGTTCATGTAGGCCGCGGTCTGCTCGTCCTCGAAGCTTTCTCGCTCCATAACATGACACCAGTGACAGGCCGCGTAGCCAATGCTGAGCAGGATCGGCTTATCCTGCTCTTTGGCCGCGGCGAAGGCCTCCTCGCCCCAGGGATACCAGTCCACAGGGTTGTTGGCATGTTGGAGCAAATAGGGGCTGGTCTCGTGCTGCAACCGGTTGGGCATGGGCTGTCTCCTGGGGAAGCGGTCAGATACAGGCTATCAGCTTCTGGCGCTCAGCGAGCGGGCCATAGCTGCTCGCCCTCATAGGGCTGGGCTACAACCAGTCGCTCTGTACCGATTATAAGAACAGCGCGCCGGAAGCTCCAATCGGCCTCCGGCGCGGGGTGCATTTCACGAAAGGTCGCGGTCGGCTGAGAACGCAGCAGACCTGATTTGAGGGAGTGCGAGCAAACCGTGACAGGCTGTTTGCTGCGCTGTGGTTTACCTCACCCCCGCTCGGCGCTAGCGCGCCTCGCCGAGCGAAGCGAGGCGGGGGGTGAGGTAAAGCGGCAAGCGGTTTGAGGCAATCCCTCCGGCGCGCCGCACGTTGACGTTGACAGGGCTTGGGCGCTAGCTCACCAGCCGCGCGTTCAGTTCGATGGGCACGGCGGCCAGTGCCTGCGACACCGGGCAACCGCTCTTGGCCGCTTCCGCCTGCTCGTGAAAGGTCTTCTCGTCCAGCCCAGGTACTTTGGCTTCCATGTTCAATACGATGCGCGCAATTTTGAAACCCGCGTCCCCCTTTTCCAGGTAGACATCCGCCGTCGTGCGCACATAGTCTGGCGTGAAACCCGCGCGCCCCAGGTTGGCGCTAAACGCCATCGAAAAGCACCCCGCGTGCGCCGCGCCGATCAGTTCTTCGGGATTGGTACCCGGCTCTTCCTCGAAGCGCGTGCTGAAAGAATAGGCCCCCTCAAAGGACCCGCTGCCGAGCTTCATCGTGCCTTTGCCCTCGCGCAGCGAACCTTCCCACACCGCCGAAGCCTTGCGAATCGCCATCGTCTGTTTTCCTCCTGAAACCCGTTGTGTGTGACGTATGGCGATCATAGCAAAGTCACCGGCGGGCAGCACACAACCTTTCGGGGCGCGCCCTCCCTCAGCGCATCAGCGCGGCGGCCTGACGCGCACCCGCACGTGCTTGACCTCCAGATAGGCATCCATGCCGGGCTGCCCCAGTTCGCGCCCAATGCCGCTCATCTTCATGCCGCCGAACGGCCCGCGAATGTCGGTGATGTCGTTGACGTTGATGCCCACCCCGCCCGCGCGGATGTGTTTGGCCGCATAGAACGCCTTGTCCAGGTCGGAGGTGTAGACATAGGCCGCCAGGCCATAAGGTGAATCGTTGGCCATGCGCACGCCTTCTTCCAGCGTGTCGAAGGCGGCGATGGGCGCGACCGGCCCGAAGGTCTCCTCGCGCATCACGCGCATATCGCGCGTCACGCCGGTCAGCACGGTGGGCAGGTAGAAGTAGCCGCGGGCATACTGCGGGCCGTCGGGCGCTCGTCCGCCAGTGAGCACCGTCGCCCCGCGCTCGACCGCGTCCTGCACATGTTGCCGCACCGTTTCCAGGCCCGCCTGATTGATCAGCGGCCCCATGTCGGCATCCGGCTCGGCGATCCCGTCGGCAGTGACACGCAAACGGCTTGCTGCCTCGGCGAACCGCGCGACGAACTCGTCGTAACGCGAGCGGTGTACGTAGATGCGATTGACGCTGATGCAAATCTGCCCGGTGTGCGAGAAGGCGCGGCGCAGCGCCTCCGGCACGGCGATGTCCAGGTCGGCGTCGTCGCACACGACGAAGGGCGCGCTGCCGCCCAGTTCCAGCGTGACATGCTTGAGTTGACGGGCAGCCTGTTCGGCGATCCACAGGCCGGTCGCCGTCGAGCCGGTGAAGGCGATCTTGCGGCTGATCGGGTTCGTCACCAGCTCTGCGCCCACCGTGCGTCCCGGCCCGGTGACGATGTTGAGCACGCCGGGCGGGATGCCCGCCTCCACAAACGAGCGCACGAACAGGGTAGCCGCCAGGGGCGCTTCACTGGGCGGTTTGATCACGAAGGTGCAGCCCGCCGCCAACCCCGGCCCCAGCTTCCAGGCCAGCAGGTCAATCGGGAAATTCCAGGGCGTGATCGCCGCCACCACACCAACCGGTTGTTTGAGCACGAAGCTATGCGTCGGGCCAAGGTCACCGGCGAAGTGCGTCCCTTCCAGGCGGCGGCTCTCCTCGGCGTAGAAGTCAATCACGTCGGCGCTGTAGGCGCATTCTTTACGCGAATCGTTGAGCGGCTTGCCATGCTCCAGCGTTAGCAGGCGCGCCGCCTCTTCCAGCCGCCCACGGAAGATATCCATCGCCCGATGCATGACCCGCGCCCGCTCGCGCGCGCTCATCTCCGCCCAGACGGGGAAGGCCCGTTCGGCGGCTTCCAGCGCGGCCTGTGCATCGGCAACGGTCGCCTGCGAGATGGTCTGCACCACCTCGCCCGTCGCCGGATTGATCACGTCCAGCGTCGCCCCGTCGGCACTGGATCGCCATTGCCCGTCAATCAGCAACGTTTCCGCCATGCTCACAATGTCTCTCCAAACCTCACCAATCCATCGAGCGCAGCCTGTACCAGGCGCTCGTCCAGGCTACTACGCATCTCCGCCGCCAGATGGGTATGCGGTTCAGCCTGCACGGTCACCAGGCACATGGCCCCCGCCGCCAGACCGAGCACCATCCCTACCACGAAGATCAGCGATGTTTCCATGTCCAGGCTGAGCACTCCCGCGCGCTGTGCCTCCGCCAGATCGAGCGTCCCGGCCCCGATCAGCGACGGGGCCATGTCCGGGTAGAAAGCGTCGTAAGTCGCGGCCAGGCCCAAGCGCACGTCCAGGCCCGCGGCCCGCCCGGCTTCGGCCAGGCAATGAGTCAGCGACCAATCGGGGATGGCCGGATAGGCCAGCGGCAGATAGCGCGACGACGTGCCCTCGAAGCGGGCCGCCCCCGTCGCCACGACCACCGATCCCAGCGGCGCGCCCACGCCCATCATCGTGCCGATGCGCACCACGGCCCGCGCGCCCAGGGCGGCCAGTTCGTGCAGGGCGATGGCTGTAGATGGCGCACCGATCCCGCCCGAGGCCACCGTCACGGGCACGCCGTGATAGCGCCCCGTCGCCACGGAGAACTCGCGGTTGTGACTCACCTGCAATGTCCCATCCAGCAGTGCCGCCACGCGATCCACGCGCGCCGGGTCGCCGGAGATGAGCACCAGCGGGGCCACGTCGCCAGCCTTGCACCGCAAATACAAACTCTCTTCTTTTTCCAACGGCTCTTTCATGCAGTCTCCCCCTCAAATACGCCAAAATGCTCCCGGTAACGCCCCAACAAACCAGGCCAATCGGGTAGATTGGTCTGGCATCCCACCTCTTCCAGTACAAACGAGGCCAGCACCGCCCCCAACTGCGCCGCCGCCTCCGGTGACGTGTCGCGCAGCAACCCGGCGATGAAGCCCGCAGCGAAGGCATCGCCTGCGCCGGTCGGGTCTACCAGACGGGCGGGCGGCACGGCAGGCACCGTTGTCACGCCCTCGCGCGTGATCACCTGTGCGCCCAGTGCCCCTTGCGTGATCACCAGCGCGCGCGTCTGCTCGCCGAACAGTTCCTGCAGGGCCGCGGCGTTCATGGCCCGCAGCACCACGCCAGCTTCGATGTGATTCATCAGCACATAGGCGCTCGCGGCCAGAAACTCGCGCACCAGCGCCGGCGGATAGGCGAATACGTCCGGCTTCAACCCCCACACCAGCGGCACACCCGCTGCCCGCACCCGTTCGACGAATTGCGCGTTGTAGGCCGCCGGCCCCACGGTCACCAGGGCCAGCCGGTAGCGCTCGACCCCCTGCAGGGTCAGCGTCCCCTGCCAGGCGTCCGCCGCGCCAGGGAAGAAGAAGTTCTGGTACTGCCCGTCCGGGTTCAGGAACAGGTAGCTGTGCGACGAACGCTGCCCCGCCAGCACCTGCACGTTGCGCACGTCAACGCCCAGCGCGGCCAGGTGCTGCACATAGGCCAGCCCTTCGGCATCGTCGCCCAACACCAGCGCTGCCCCCACCCGAAAGCCCAGGCGGGCCAGCGCCACGCCCGTGTTGATCCCGCAGCCGCCGAAGGTAGCGCGATCGGGCAGGTCGAGCAGGTGCGCCGTCTCGCCCACAGCGGGGCTGTGCGACACACGCGCAATGTGATCCAGGCTGGGATAGCCCGTGACCAGCACATCCATGCCCTCAGCCCTCCGCCCGCAACAACGCCAGCGCTTCGTCGGCGCTCATCACCCGCCCCAGGTACTTGGCGATGTCTTCCAGATTCGCCTCGTGCAGGTGCGGCTTGTCGGTCGAGACGCACTCGCGCGGCACGATCACGCGGTAGTTGCGCTCGAACGCATCGGTAGCTGTGGCGCGAATGCACACATTGGTCTTGGTGCCCACCAGAAAGACGGTGTCTATATGGTTGTCGCGCAGGATCAGATCGAGGTCGGTGCCGACAAAAGCGCTGTAGCGCCGCTTGGGAATCACGTAATCCTCCGGCTGCGGGGCCAGCGGCGGAGCCAGCTCGACGCCCGGCGTGCCCGCCGTGCAGTGATCGCGCACGTATTGCAGTTCCCAGTCCGGTTTGCCGGGGCGATGCTGATCGATCACCCAGATGATCAGCGCGCCCGCTGCCCGCGCCGCCTGCACGAAAGCGTCAATGCGCGGCACGATGGCGGCAGCTTCTGGATGGGGCACTTTGCCCGCCGGATCGGTGAAATCTTTGACGACATCAATGACGAGTACCGCGTTTCGGCTCATGCTTCAGTCCCTCGCAGGTGACGGGTTGGGCGTCTTGAGTCTGGAGTTGGGAGGGCCAGCACAACCGCGCCTCGCTCCAAACTCAGGACTCTGAACTCGCAGCCTCTCACCAACCCTTGCGCCACTCTTTACGCGCGCTGATCACCACCAGCGCCAGCACCACCATCAGGTACGGCAACATTTGCAGGAATTCGTTGGGGATGCTGGTCTTTTGCAGTTGCAGCCGGAATTGCAACGCCTCGAAGAAGCCAAACAACAGGCAGGCCAGCGCCGTCCAGCCGGGCCGCGCCGCCGCGAAGTACACTGCCGCCAGCGCGATGAAACCGCGGTCGTTGGTCATCCTCTCGCGGAAGAGCGGCAAGTCGCCCAGCGAGAGATGCGCCCCCGCCAGCCCGCACATGGCCCCGCCCAGGATCAGGGCCAGATACTGCATTCGCCGGACGGAAATGCCCGCCGTGCGCGCGGCCTCGGCGTGCTCGCCCACCGCGCGGATGTGCCCGCCGACCACCGTCCGGTAGAGGAAGATCGCCGTCAGCGGCACTAACACCCACGATACATAGACCAGCGGCGAATGGCCGGAGAGAATACGGCCCACGGTAGGGATGTCGTGGATCAGCGGCAGTTGCACTGTCGGCAGTTTCTGCAATCCCTGCGGGGCCAGCGTCCCGCTCTGATCGTAGAGGATGTCCATTAGGTACGCCGTGCCGCCGACGGCCAGGAAGTTGAGCGCCAGACCGGAGACGATCAGATTTGCCCGCAGGGTGATCACCGCCAGGGCGAAGAGCGCGCCCAACACCGCGCCGATCAGCGCCGCACCCAGCACCCCCAACCAGGTTGACCCCAGCTCATAGCCGATCACCACGCCAGCGAAGGCTCCGCCAAGCATCATGCCCTCCAGGGCGATGTTGATCAGCCCCACCTGATAGCTCAGCAGCCCGGCCATGCCCACCATCAGCAAGGGCGTCGAGATGCGCAACGTCGCCGCTGCCAGATTGACAAGGTCCATGCCGCCCTCTCCTACGCCGCCGGAGTCGCCACTGGCTCGCGCGACTCGACTGTGCGCCGTCGGCGGGCCAGGAAGTCCAGGTTGAGATCAACCGCCACGAAGAAGATGATCAGCGCCTGCACCACATCCACCAGGTCGATCGGCACGTCGGTGAACAGCTCGATCGTGGTGCCGCCGCTGCGCAGCGTGCCAAAGAGCAGCGCGCCAATCAGCACGCCGACCGGTGAATTGCGCGCCAGCAGGGCAATGGTCAGCCCGTCGAAGCCGAAGCCGCGCGAGAAACGCGCCGTGAAATTGTAGTGCACGCCCAGCACCTGGCCCGCACCGGCCAGCCCGCCCAGCGCCCCGCTGAGGAACATCACCTGCAGGATGGTCGCGCCGACCAGCACCCCTGACCAGCGGGCGAACAGCGGATTGTCGCCGATCAGGCGCGTCTCATAGCCCAGGCGCGTGCGCGTCATAATCAACAACACGATGATGACGCAGGCCAGCGCCAGGAAGAAAGTGGCGTTGAACTGCGACCCCTTGATCAGGCGGGGCAACTGCGCCTGTTTGGCGATGGTCTTGGACATGGCGTTGGCCATGCCCGGCACGAAAAACGGCCCGCTTTGCACCATGTAGCTGGTGAACTCGATCGCCACATAGTTGAGCATGATCGTCGTCACCACTTCGTCCACGCGCAGGCGCGCCTTGAGGTAGCCGGGTACCAGCCCCCATAGCCCACCGGCGACCGCCGCCACCACAAAGGCCAGGGCGATCAGCAGCAGGCCGGGCACGTCGGTGAAGGTGAAGCCGACCCAGGCCGCCGCCAGCGCCCCCATATACAGCGACCCTTCCACGCCGACGTTGAAGATGCCCGCGCGGAAGGCGATCGCCGTGCCCAGCCCGGTGAGGATGAGCGGCGTTGCCGCCAGCAGCGAGTTGGCGCGCGCCCGCGGCGTGCCCAGCCCCCATTCGAACAGCACGCGGTACGTATCGAGCGCGTCTTTGCCGGAGAGTTCCAGGACAATGCCGCCCGCGATCAGCGCCAGCTCGATGGTGAGCACCACCCGCGCCACATTGTTGATCAGCGCGCTCAGGGTCTCCGTCCAAGCACGCTCGGTGAATTCGGCTCCGCACCGTCCACAGGCCGCCGCGGTCGCGCTCGATAGCGCTCCACAACGCCGACAGCGTCGGTCGAGCAGCGGCATCAGCACAAACCACAGGGGGGCCAGCAGCAAGACGCCGCCGATGCCACCCGTCAGCAGACCGGTCAGCGCGCCGGCCCACCAGCGCCGCTCCCGGCTGACGACCAGCGCCGCCGTCAAGACGGCTCCAAGCACTGCCCACGCCAGCACGCCCCACCACAGGTTACCCGATCCTCCCAGAAAAGGAGCGATGACCCAGTAGGGGAGCGGCGTGCGTTGTCCACTCATAGTGTTACCCTCTATCCCTGTGCCACGCGCTCAAGCTCAGCGGCGACGCCCCGCCCGGCCATCAGTAGGCCCAGGCGTTCGCGCGTGGCGGTTTCCGGTGTCATTTCGCCTACCAGTTGTCCTTCGAAGATGACCAGCAAACGATCGGCCAGCGCCAGCAATTCGTCCAGATCGGCGGAGATGAGCAGGATACCCGTCCCGACCTGGCGCAGCCGCAACAATTCCTCGTGCACGAATTGCGTCGCGCCCACGTCCAGCCCGCGGGTGGGCTGCGCCGCAATGAGCACGCGCGGCGTCTCGGCCAGCTCGCGGGCGACAACCACCTTCTGCGCGTTGCCGCCCGAAAGCGTGCGCACGCGCACGTTCGGCCCACGCACGCGAATATCGAACTGACGAATGGCCTGCTGAGCAAAAAGGCGCATGGGCCGCAAGGCCAGCACCCCGCCGCGCGAAAAAGGCGGGCGGTGATAGCGCGTGGCGACCAGGTTTTCTGTCAGCGTTGAGGGAGCGCTCAAGCCCTGGCGCGTGCGGTCTTCGGGGATGATGGCCATGCCCAGCGCGCGGCGGCGACGGTTGCCCGCCTCCGTCACCGGTTGATGTGCCAATACCACCTCGCCGGACTCCACTGCCCGCAGCCCCACCAGGGCGTCTACCAGTTCACGCTGACCGTTGCCCTCTACGCCAGCCAGCCCGACGATCTCGCCGGCGTGCACCGTGAAGCTGACGCCGCGCACGGCGGGCAGATCGCGGTCATCGCGCACGTGCAGGTTGTGCACCACCAACACTGGTTCGCCCGGCGGCTGTGCCGTAGTGCGGCGCACCACTTCCAGTTCGCGCCCCACCATCATGCGAGCGATGGTCTCCGGCTGTGTCTCGGACACGCGCACCGTCCCCACCACGCGCCCGCGCCGCAACACCGTCGCCCGGTCGCAGACGGCCATCACTTCGCGCAGCTTATGCGTGATCAGGATGGCTGTGCGCCCCTCGGCGACCAATCGCCGCAATACAGCGAACAGGTCGTCCACTTCCTGCGGTGTCAGCACGGCGGACGGCTCGTCGAGGATGAGCAGACGGGCATCGCGGTAGAGCAGCTTGAGGATTTCAACGCGCTGCTGCTCACCCACCGATAGATCGGCCACCACCGCCGCGGGATCAACGCGCAGCCCGAATTGTTCCGAGAGCGCGCGCACCCGCTCGATCATGGCCGCGCGGTCTACAAACAGACCGCGACGCGGTTCGTGGCCCAGCGCCACGTTTTCGGCTACGGTCATGGAGGGCACCAGCTCGAAATGCTGATGCACCATGTCTATGCCCAGGCGAATCGCGGCCTGCGGATTGGGGATGTGCACCAGCTCCCCGCGCAGGTAAATCTGCCCGGCGTCGGCCTTCTCCATGCCGTAGAGAATTTTCATCAGGGTGGATTTTCCGGCACCGTTTTCGCCCACCAGAGCGTGTATTTCGCCTTCCTCGACCTCGAAGTCAACGCCGTCGTTGGCGACCACGCCAGGGTAATACTTGGTGATGCCGGTCATGCGCAGGTAGGTCATAGCGATACACTCGAAAAGAAGCGGTAGGGGAACACTCCCCTACCGCGCCGCCACACCGGGCGTTACTCCCCAAAGACTGCTTTCTGAAGCTCGGCCACGCCCTCGCAGGT
Source organism: uncultured Anaerolineales bacterium (assembly GCA_937135955.1). Taxonomy (GTDB): domain Bacteria; phylum Chloroflexota; class Anaerolineae; order Aggregatilineales; family Aggregatilineaceae; genus UBA2029. The sequence continues at coordinate 156,800 of CAKZOB010000042.1, forward strand.
CGGATTCTGATCTACCAGAGCGAAGGTATCAGCGTCCAGCTTGCGGATGTCCACCACCTGCAGGGTCCCATCCAGGATGGCCTGACGCGCTTCCTCTACGCGGTCAAGATATTCGCGCGGGATGAGATGACGGGTGTACTTCATCTCCGACAGACCCACGCCGTCCACATCCAGGCCAAACTGTAGCGTCGTGCCGCCCTGCAGCTTGCCCTCGACCCCCATCTTGATCGTCTCGTAGACCGCCACATCCACGCGCTTGAGCATGCTGGTCAGCACGTTGCCGGGGGCCAGGTAGTCCTGGTCGCTGTCCACGCCAATGGCGAAGAAGTTCTTGTCCTTGGCGGCTTCGATGATGCCCGCGCCAGTGCCGCCCGCCACCTGGAAGACCACATCCGCGCCCTGCTCGTTCATGGCCAGCGCCATCTCGCGGCCCTTGGCCGGGTCGCCGAAGTCATTGGAGTAGGCCATCAACACGCTCACGTCGGGGTTGGCCGCGCACGCGCCCTGCAGATAGCCGTAGAGGAAAACGTCAATGCCGCTAGACTTGACGCCGCCGATGACACCGATCACCGCCTCGGGGTTAGTCTGCTCGATGGTCGGATCGGTGGTCACCAGGCCCGCCAGCAACCCCGCTAGGTACGAGCCGGTGTGCTCGTCGAACAAGATCGAAACGACATTGGGCTGATCCACCACCACATTGACAATGGCGAAGGTCGTGTCAGGATAGTCCGGCGCGATACGGGCCAGCGGCTCGAAGTGACTGAACTCCAGCGTAATCACCAGGTCGAAGCCCGCTTCTGCCGCCGTGCGCAGCAGTTGCTCACCCTCGCCCACCGGGTCGGGCGACTCGATGTCGAGCACTTCGACGCCCAGTTCGGAAGCGGCCAGGGTCAGGCCGGCGAACGCTGAGTCGTTGTAAGAACGGTCGCCCAGGCCACCCTGAGCGATGATCAACGCCACACGGTAATTATCCTGAGCCTTGACACCGGGAGCTAAGAATCCTGCCGACAACGCCAAGACCATCGCCAGGCCGAACACCACCACTTTGCGCATCATCTCTTCTCCTTGCTAAGGGGCCCCATTAGAGCGAATGGACAACGGAAGACGCAGAGAATTGACACTGGGTTATCGATCAGAGGCAAACTTCGTTTTGACCTCCTTTCTGCCAGCCTGGGAAAGAGTGGTACTACGAAGATATGCTGGCCGCTCAACGGCGCAGGTGAATAGTATAGCGGTAGAAATCTGCGCGGTACAAGGCGGTCACAGTTTCCACTGGCACGTGATGCCGATCCCAGGTAATGCGTGTCACTTTGAGCAGGGGAGCGCCGCGTGGTACCTGCAGCAGTTCGCCGGTCGTGGCATCGGCGACCACCGCTTCCAGCGTCTCGTCGGCCTCGGCCAGTTCGAAACCGCGCTGCTCCAGCAAAGCGTAGAGCGAGCCGCCGGAGTCCAGTTCCGCACGGGTGAGGTCTATGCAGTTCACATAGGCATCGTGCAGGGCCACCGGTCGCCCTTCTACCAGGCGCAGACGGCGCAGGTGCAGCACCGCTGCTCCCGGTTCCAGGCGCAGATTCGCGGCGACCTGATCGGGCGCGGCTTCTACCTCAAAGAGCAGAGTATGCGAGGAGGGGTTGAGACCGCGGGCGCGCATATCTTCGGAGAAGCTTTCCAGCCGATGCAGCGTGTGTTCGAGCGGGCGGGGGATGACGAACGTGCCTCGCCCTTTCTCGCGGTAGATCAGCCCTTTGTTGACCAGTTGCGTCATAGCCTGACGCACCGTCATCACGCTGATGTCCAGCCGGGCCGCCAGCATGGTTTCGGAAGGGAGCGGTTCGCTGGGCCGCCAGGTGCCGTTGACGATCAGGTTTTCGAGCTGTCGCTGCAGCTGCTGGTAAATGGGGACGGAGGAGTCTTTGGAAATGCGGAGTTGAGCAAGAATACGGTCGCTCATGGCAGGTCTCGCAAATCTCTAGTTCTCTATATATATTTGATTATGCACTTCTTCGCTCGCGTTGTCAAGTAATTCGCGCGTCAAAACGAAACTGCCGGGTGTGACCCCGGCAGTCCCTGATAATGCACCGCGATTCATGCTGCACCCGGCCTTACTAACCCACGTAACTCCCCGCTAGAGTCTCCCCCTCACTTGGCGGCACAGCCGTATCGCTTGCAGGCTCGGATCATGTGATCCGAAGTTGTCTCCATTATAATAGAACTTCAAAAAGCAATATCTGAAGAAATTGTGAAAATGCGCTAAACAAAATGATTTACTCTCAGTAGCGCGCCTGTTTATTAATTTTAGCGTCCACAGAGGGTGTATAAAACTGTGTCGGACAGTTCGCCCGCGCTTTAGTTTGTCTCGTCCCAGCGTCAAACAAAGCCGCTGACGGCCTTTGCGCGCACCCATGGCCACAATTCCCCTTGCCAAGCCCTGAGCCGTGTGCTAGAATTCGCTACACTGATGGGGGATAGTTTAATCGGCAGAACAGCGGACTCTGGATCCGTCAGTCCTGGTTCGAGTCCAGGTCCCCCAGCCTGATGAACGCCCGCCCTGGATTCCTGGCGGGCGTCGTTTTTTCGGATGCGTCCACCTGGTACGTTAAAATCGGCGATCTATCGAGCGAGGAAAAGCATCCGGCATGGGCATCAAACTGGACTGGCAAGTCGAAGCCGAGCAGACGCACATCCGCGCCACCGAAGACCCCGCCGCGCTGCGCCGTCGGCAGCAGGCGCGCCGACAGTTTGTCCTGCTCCTCTTATCCCTGGTGGCGCTGGTGGGCCTGATCGGAGTGTTCATCCTCTGGCGATTGCGGCAGGTAGACGAACAACTGCGCCGCGATTTGCTGGACACCGTCGCCGTCGAGGTAACTGCGCTGCGCCTGGGTAACTATGCCAACTATATGGCCATTCAGCGCAGCGCCAGCGACGCCTTTCTGCTGGAACAGAGTCAGCGCTTCGAAGACTATCAGACGCTCAAGGCCACGCACCGTGTCTCGCTGGAAGGGAAAGTCGTCAGCGTCGTCATAGACGATCAACGCGCCCGTGTCGTGCTCGAAGAAGTGATAGATGGCGTGCCCTATCACGTGGTGTGGTTCTACTGGCACTACGAAGACGGCGCGGCCAGTGGTCAGGGGGGCTGGCGACATGTGCCAGACGATCTCACCTTCTGGGGCGAGGAACGCACGTTGCAGGGCGATCACGCCCGCCTTCGCTACCGCGCGCTCGACGAAGCGCTGGCGCAAGCCCTGTTGCCCCGTCTGGAAGCCTGGTGGAGGCAGGGCTGCGCAACCCTGGCCTGCGCCACTTTCCCTCCGCCAATCACCGTGGAGATTGTGCCAGAGCGCCCGAAAACGGTGACCTGGGCTGTATACGATCCCTGGCTGCTACGGGTGTCGTCTCCGCTGGTAGGGCGTGCGCGCGCCGACACCCCCCTGTCTCCCGAACTGGCCCAAGAAATCGCCGCGCAGCTTGCCGCCCGGCTGGTGCGTTACGTCACTGGCGAGAGCGCGCCCCCTTCCTACAGCGACGCCGCCTGGTTGCAGGGGCAACTAGCTGGTTGGCTGGTCGCGCAAATGGACGGGCGACCGGCAGACACGCCCCCGTTCGTGCGCTCGCTCATCGCTCAGTATGGGCCGGACGCCCCGCTGACTTTGCTCGCCGCGCTCTCCGTGCCGACCACTCTCGATCACGCCCTGACGCCTCTGACTGGCGTCGGGTTACCGCTGCTCACCATCGAGCAACTCAACGCGCTGGATTGGCGCGACTTTTTCCAGTGGCGACTGGCGCTGGAGCCGCAGTTGCTGGCGCAGCCCAACAGCAGCGGGGCATTCCTGGCACTCTACGACCTGCAGAACACCGCCGCGTCCAGCGAAGCGTCAGTGCGGCTGGAGAGTCCGGCCTACGCTGCGCAGGCCGTGCCGCAGGTGGTGACGGTAGTCATCGGGCGCGACGAAACCTCGCAGACTTACGCCTACGCCGAGACCACGCGGATCGAGAACAGCGTCACCGTTCCCGGCGGCACGGTCATCTGGCGGCTTGCCGAAGGGACGTGGAAGCGGATAAACTAGCATCTGCCACATACAAAATGAGGCGACAACAGCATGATCACCCATCCCCTAGCCGAGGTGTTCGGATTCGCGTTTGATGACCACAGCGAAAGAGCTGAACGCTATCGCAGGAACCGTCTCTGCCCCTACAACAACAATGTAGCTAACTGTACAAAAGACAAGGCGAACGATCCGCTAGGCATATGTAGTATTTTTGAGGCCGATGGAGGGATCACTATTACCTGCCCCGCCCGTTTCCGACAAGACTGGCTTATCACAGAGGACGCAGCAGCATTTTTCTTCCCTTCCGGCACAACTTGGACATCCCTTGCCGAGGTACGCCTTAACGATCGACACGGCAAGTCTGCTGGAAACATTGACTTCGTGCTTGTAGCATACGATAAGCGGGGTCATATTCTCGACTTCGGCGCGCTGGAGGTACAGGCGGTCTATATCTCAGGTAATATCCGACGCCCTTTCGAAGTCTACATGCGCAATCCTGCTGAAAACCAAAAAATGAACTGGATGGGTGAACCGAACTATCCGCGTCCCGACTATCTGTCTTCATCGCGCAAACGGCTTGTGCCGCAACTAATGTATAAAGGAGGTATTCTGAAATCGTGGGGAAAGAAACAAGCCGTAGCTCTTCATCAGAACTTCTATACCACCCTCCCCAGACTTTCGCAAACCGATCCCGATACCGCTGATATCGTGTGGCTCATTTACGATCTAGAGTTAGCCCCGGAACATCGATCATACAACCTTCGTCTCAAAGATAGAGCTTACACGCGGTTTGAAACAGCCATAGAGCAAATCACAGTCCCTGAATCCGGCCCGCTGGAGGAGTTTTTGAGCCTTTTGCAGGAGAAGCTCGATAGCAAGTTGGAAAATGACGCCAATCCTCCGGATGTCTCGACGCTCGCTGATCTACTATAGTGAGGATTCAGATCATGAGACAACAGCACCTGCCCGGAATCCTGCCTCCAGAACATGTAGTCAACGTTGCTTCAGTAAAGCAGCGCAGTCCTTTTCGCTATCCTGGGGGGAAAACTTGGCTCGTCCCGACCATCCGACAATGGCTTCTCAGCCTGCCTCCACATCGCCGCAAAGAGTTTGTTGAACCTTTTGCCGGGGGCGCAATTGTAGGGCTGAGCGTAGCATTTGAGCAACTCGCTACTCATGTTACCTTAGTCGAACTTGATGAGCAGGTAGCTGCCGTATGGAAAGCTATCATTACCGAAGATCAAGGTGAATGGCTAGCCAATCAGATCACGAGCCTGGATTTCTGTACAGAAACAGTAGAAACGCTACTGAGGAGCCAGCCAGCCTCACTGCCTGAGCAAGCCCTACAAACCATAGTGAGGAACCGTATCAACAGAGGCGGTATCTTGGCTCCTGGAGCTGGCCGAGCCAAGCATGGTGAAAAGGGGCGCGGTATTGCTTCGCGATGGTACCCCATGACTTTATCTCGGCGTATTTTGGATATTGTTGCTATTCGGGATCGCTTGAGCTTCATTCATGGAGATGGCCTAAGGATCATCCACCAGCTTGCTTCTCGCCAAGACACTGTTTTCTTCATCGATCCGCCTTACACGGCCTCGGCCAACCACCCTGGAAAACGCCTCTACACTCACTCGACCATTGATCATGCACAACTTTTTGACCTGACAAGTGAGATCGCCGGTGATTTCTTAATGACTTACAACTTCGACGAAGCGATCGCGGCCACAGCAGAAGCCCATCATCTGGAATGGCACGTTGTTGTTATGAAAAATACCCATCACGCCCATAAACGAGAGATGATCATCGGGCGCAACCTAGCATGGTTGCGTTAACAGTGCTATCAGCGCTCTGATCACCAAGGTTTCTAGATCATCCTGTCCCGTACTCGTAGAACCCCCGTCCGCTCTTGCGGCCCAGGCGACCCGCTGCCACCATCTTGCGCAGCAAGGGGCACGGGCGATATTTGGGGTCGCCGAAGCCTTCATAAAGCACTTCCAGAATGCTCAGTACCACATCCAGCCCGATGAAGTCGGCCAGCGTCAGCGGCCCCATTGGATGGTTTGCGCCCAGCTTCATCACCGTATCAATCGCTTCTGCCGTGCCCACGCCTTCCATCAGCGCGTAGATGGCTTCGTTGATCATGGGCATCAGAATACGGTTGGCGATGAAGCCCGGATAGTCCGCCGCCTCGACCGGCGTCTTGCCCAGTCGCCGCGCCAATTCCATGATCGTGTCCAGCGTTTCCTGGCTGGTCGCCAGCCCGCGGATGATCTCCACCAGTTGCATCAGTGGCACAGGATTCATGAAGTGCATCCCGATCACGCGGTCGGGGCGCTGTGTCGCCGCGGCGATGGCCGTGATCGAGATCGAGGAGGTGTTGGTCGCCAGAATAGCGTGCGGCGGCGTCAGTTCGTCCAGGCGGGCGAAGATATCGCGTTTGAGCGCCTCGTCCTCGCTGACCGCCTCGATGACCAGGTCGGCAGAACGCAGCGCGGCGATATCAGTAGCGGTGCTGATGTTGTCCTGGACAGCCTGGCGCTGTGCGTCGGTCAGCCTGCCCTTGCTGTGCAGCTTCTCGGCGCTGGCAGCAATGTCGCGCAGGGCGCGTTCCAGCGCCTGCGGCATCACATCTACCAGCGTGACACGGTAGCCCTGCACAGCGCAGACCTGGGCAATGCCGTGCCCCATGGTACCAGCCCCTACCACGCCGACATGTTGAATCTGGTCTATAGCCATGATCGCTCTCTCCTCAAAAGAAGCGCAGTTCAGGTGACGATCCGCCGCATCTCTTCGATGAGCGGATTGCCCGCGTAGTAGCCGTGATACTTTTCCGGCAGCAGCGCAGCGATGGCACACATGATCCGCTCGGTGTACACTTCCAGTTGGTCGCCGCTGGCGTGTCCCTCTGGCAGGCGAAATGGCTTGCCGAAGCGAGCCACCACCCTGGGCCGGGGGACCTTGAGAATCTTCTCCGTGCCCCACACCGAAGCGGGCAAGATCGGCACGTTGGCCCGTGTGGCGATGAAGGCCACCCCCGGTCGCCCCTGGATGAGTGCCCCCACCCGACTGCGCGTGCCCTCCGGCGCAATGCCCAGCGGCACGCCCGCCTTCAGCACAGTGATTGCGTCGCGTAGGGCGCGCCGGTCGGCGGAAAACTGCTCGACCCAGATCACCGGGTAAAGCCGAAAGAGTGGCTCCAGGCGCGTGCCTTTGTATTTGGCCGCGGCCAGACCCACCGTGCCGAATGGCAGGGCATAGTTGACGGCTGGAATGTCCCAGAAGCTCATGTGATTGGAGACGACGATGAACGGCGGATCGGGCACATTCTCTTTGCCGATGACTTCGTAACGCGCCACCAGCAAGAGCAGAAAGCGCGTCAGCGGCCTGGCCCAGCGCGACTGACGGGTCGCGGGCCAGTCGGGGGGATAGTTTTGGGGAACTGGTTTGGGCATCAAAACCTCCTGCAGACGGCCATTGCCAGCATACCCAAGCGTCCGCCGCCCCGCAAGATCGGCGATCGGCGGGGTGCGTGCAGGATATGACAGGCAATTTGCAGCAGTCTACTGCCCTCACCCCTACATCCCCTCTCCCTCGCGATTGCGTCGCGGGGCGAGGGGACTTACTGTCTGTCGCGAGAGTGTTCCCCTTCGCCCGCAGCGCGGGAGAAGGGGCCAGGGGTTGAGGGTCATCGGGCGCGCGCAAACTGTGACCAGGCCGTGTGCAGCGCTGTGATTGACCTCACCCCTAGCCTCGCTACGCTCGGCTCGGAGGTGCGCCAGCGCCGAGCGGGGGTGAGGTCAACCAGAAGATCACACCTGAGCTTACTTCTGCCCATGGTTCTGCGGGCTGGTTTTGATGCGATTACCCTGACCCCAGCGCCACTTCACATAGCAAAAAAACGCCGATCTGATGTATCGTTGAGAGCATATCTGCACACCGAGGAGCCTATGAGCGATCCATCTGCGGACAACCCGCCTGCCCCCTGGCCCGAAGCCGCGCCCACCGACGTTGACCTGGACGCCGATCTGTTGGAGGCTGCCTATCGCTACCTGCACGATCACGTCCCACATATGGACAGTCTGCTGGTCATCCGGCACGGGGCGCTCGTCTTCGAACGCTACATGCGCAACATGGCCGCTGACCGCCTGCACAACCTCAAGTCCGCCACCAAGAGCGTCACTTCGCTGCTGGTGGGCGTCGCCCTGGCCACTGGCGACCTGGCCAGCCTGGACGAGCCGTTGGGCTACATTCTGCCGGAGCTGTTCGCTGGCGTAGACGACCGCGCCAAACGCGAGATCACCATCCGGCATCTGCTGACCATGTGTAGCGGCCTGGCCTGGGACGAATACGGCGCGAGCGCCATCGCCATGACCGCCAGCCCGGACTGGGTGCGCTATGTGCTGGAGCAACCGCTGGCGTATCCCCCCGGAACTCACTTCAACTACAGCACTGGCGACTCGCAATTGCTGGCGGCAGCCCTGCAGAAGCTCACCGGCATGAGCCTGAGCGAATATGCCGCGCTCTACCTGTTCGGCCCGCTGGGGATCAGTCGCTACATCTGGCCCGCCGACCCGCAGGGCGTGACCATCGGCGGGGCGGAACTCGCGCTAACCCCGCGCGATCTGGCGCGCATCGGTCGGCTAGCCCTGCAAAGGGGCATGTGGCAGGGCGAAGCTCTGCTTCCCGCAACCTGGATCGCGGACTCTCAACGGGCGCACGTCCTCCTACCCTCCGATGAGGGGTGCGCCGGATTGGGCTACGGCTATCTGTGGTGGGTGCGGCCTCAGGCGGGGTACGACAGCGCGCTGGCGGTCGGCTACGGCGGGCAGTTCACCATCGTCGTGCCTGCGCTCGACCTGCTGGTGGTGATGACCGGTGATCTATCCGACGTGCCCCCTGGCTTTCGCAACAATCAGATGCTTTGCCAGTTCAACCTGGTGGAAGATTTCATCGTCCCTGCGGCCCTCGCCCGCGCCTGACCCCTGGAGCCAACCATGAACACCTTCACTGACAAAACCGACCTGCTAGAAGCCATACGCAGCGCCCGCGCCGCTCTCGAAGGGGCGCTGGCCCGCCTGGACGACCGGACACTGGCCGAGACAATCATCGCCGGCGAATGGACGGGCAAGGACATTATGACCCACGTGGCCGACTGGGAGCGCCGTTTCCTGCGCTGGGTGGAGATCGGGCGGCGCGGCGAAATCCCGCAGCGCCCGGAGCCGGGGATAAGCTGGGCCGAGGAAGACCGGCTCAACCAGATGATCGTCGAGCGCGGGCGCGCCCGCTTGCTGGACGAAGTCCGCGCCGAATTCGCCGCCGCGCACCGCGCCATCTACGACGCCATCGCCGCCATGAGCCAGGACGAACTGCTCGCGCCCGGTTACTACGCCTGGACGGGCGACGAGCCGCTGGCGCGGATCACCTGGGGCGTCACCGGCGATCACTACGCCGCTCATACCCTCGATATCCTCGCCTGGCTGAACAGGCGGGGCGGCTAACACGCTGCACCTATGACGACCTCGACCGGCTCAACCAGGCAATGATCGAACGTAACCGCAACCTCTCGCTGGACGAGGTGCGCGCCGAGTTCGCCGCGTTGTACCGCGCCATCTTGGACGCAGTGATCGCCATGAGCGAGCAAGGTCTGTACAGCCGGTTTCCTGGCGAGCCAGTTTCTCTTCGGCAGTCATGTGTTTCCCCTATCCTTGCTGCTGCTATGATCCTCTCGATCTGTAACCTGGCCGTACAACGACAGCCAGACTAGATATAACCTGTAAAAAATCTCACAGAAATGTGATTTCAGTTACAAATCGTCATATAATGAAATTGTCCGCTTTTCACTCTTTTTTTTATTTTATGTGTTGCACAAGGAGGTTACATGCGTAAGCTGGTTATTTTTCTGGTCATGGCGCTGCTGATGGCGTTGCTCCCCGCCACAACGCACGCTGTAGATGGGGAGCTGTTCACCTTCGATAGTCTGGACTACGCGGCCTGCACACCGGGCGAATATGCGCGCGTGTCGTTCACCTATATCGTGCCCGACGATATATTACGATTACTATCACTACTGGACGCTGACCAATCAGCGCACCGGCAGCTTCACTGAGCTTACCATGGGGCCACTTAGCAGCGGAGAGGTAATAGTAGACTATTCTATCCTACGCGTGCCAGATGATGTCGTGAAAGGCGACACACTGACTCTGCAGATCGATACCATCCAGGGTCTTCTGCCCGCCGCACCGGCATTGTCCCCGTCACCTGGCACGGTGGTGGAAACCGACATCCTGTCCTGGACGTGCGGCACCCTGCCCGGCTGCGATGTGCTGATGGATATCTCCAGCACGGCGGTCGTCGGCGCGTTTGTCAGCGATGCTCCCACCTACTGGAAACCCGGCGAACTGACCTTCCCACTGATCACCATCCCCGCAGGTAAGACCGCCTGGGCGCTTGGGCCGGATAGCACCGGCGCGTATTACAAGATCATCTGGGTGTGCGACTACCTGTGGGTGCCAGCCGGTACGATCGGCCCCAACTACGACGAAGTGTGGCAGGGCAAACCGTTGCCGACAGCGCCGGTCGAGTAGCCCTTGCCCCCTCTCTGACCCACAAAAGCCCCGGTCAGGTCTGATCGGGGCTTTGCCATCGGCATTTTCGCCTGTTGCTATTCAACCGACTCATCCGCGAGTGGTAAGCGCCGAATTCGGATACGCGTCGCTTCGAACACGACAATGCAACCCGCCTCCAGATCGCCCTGCAGGGCCAGTAGATTGGCGAGGAGCAAGGCACTCTGGCGCTGGGGGTTGTGAGAAGAGTCGCCGCGAAACAGGATCACCGAGGGTTCATGTCCCCTGCCAAGAGACAGCAACATCCAGAGAAATCCGTGTCAGCCGAGACAAGAATACGGTCTTCCGAAGTGGCCCGTTCCAGAATCAACCTGTCGTCGGCAGTCTGCAAGCCTAACTCGCGCACGTGTACGGCGTCGTGCCCTGCCCGCGAATACAGGGCACACCGCCCATTTGCGCGGGGTTGACCGTAATGCGCGTGTATCTCATCGCAACCTCCACGTCACGCAGACCTGCCCGTCCTTAGTGTAGCACACTGCCAGCGATCAGCCGGATTCTCCAATCCCCCAAGCAAAAAGCCCCGGTCGCATTGGCCGGGGCTTTGCTTCACAACTCATCTGGAGCTATTCCATGCGCTCCAGCACGTGCGCCACCGCTGTGCTGCCCAGCCCGCCCAGGTTGAGCGCCAGCCCCAGCCGCGCGCCCTGCACCTGGTTATCGCCCGCCGCGCCGCGCAGTTGCAACGCCACCTCTACCGCCTGATAGACGCCCGTCGCGCCCAGGGGGTTGCCGCGCGCCTTCAGCCCGCCGAAGGTGCTGATCGGCAGCCGCCCCCCGCGCTGAATCGCGCCTTCGGCGGCCAGCTTCCAACCCTCACCACGCCGCGCGAAGCCGATCGCTTCCAGTTGCAGCGCCGTGAGCACAGTGAAGCTGTCGTGTAGCTCCGCCAGGTGCAGATCAGCCGGACGGATGCCCGCCTGTTCGTAGGCGCGCCCGGCGGCCAGGTTGGCTGCGCGCAGGAAGAGAAGATCAGGGCGGTTGTGCAGCGCCAAGGTGTCAGTCGCCGCCGCGCTACCTTTGATCAGCACCGGCTGCGGCACCATATCCAGCGCGACACGCGCACGGGTGAGCACCACCGCTGCCGCACCGTCACCCTCCGGCGCGCTGTCGAACAGGTTGACGGGGTCGGCCACGACAGGCGCTTTGGCGAACGCGCCAGGGCGCAGCTTGTTGCGGTACATGGCGTTGGCATTCAGCGCGCCGTTGGCGTGCGCGTTGATGCTGAATGGCTCGAACTGCTCCAGCGCCACGCCGAACTCGTGCATATAGCGACGCATCAGCAGCCCAGCCATGGCCGCTGGCGTGCCGCCCGGCGTCGCCTCGTAGTCAGCATCCAGGAGGGTGGTCAGGGCCGTCTCGCGCTCGCTACCGGTGCGGTCGGTGGCCTTTTCGACGCCCACCACCAACACCGTCTCCACCTGCCCGCTGGCCACCGCCAGATAGCCCTGGCGCAGCGCCATCCCGCCGGAAGCATCCGCCGCCTCCACGCGCCACGCCTCCACCCCCGAATGTCCGGCGAAGTCGGCGATCAACGTCCCCAGGTGATTCTGAGCGCTCAGGTTGCCGCCCAGCGCATTGCCGACGATGAGCGCATCCACGCGCTCGATGCCTGCGTCTTGCAGCGCGGCGTGAATCGCGCCCAGCGCCAGTTGCCGCAGGCCCATGTCCCAGTGCTCGGCGACAGGCACCTGCCCCACACCGATAATGGCTACCTCGTGCATGGTCTCTCCTTGGTGATTCTGTGGTGATCAGCGATCAGTTTTCAGCGATCAGCGCTTCGGTCGGCGGCAATACAGGACACCTGCCAACAGCCGCAACCTGCAACCGAAAGCTGAAAACCGATAACTGACAACCCTTCTACTCCGCCAGCTTGCCGCGATAGCGCACGTAGAGCGCGTAGTCAATTTCGGTGCGCCGCGCCACATAGTCGCGCACTTTGGGCGCGCGGTCACGTCGCTCGACGATGCGCTCGGTCACCAGCAGGTCGAAGGCGTCCGATCCTGCACCGCTGCCATAGCTAACCATCAGGATGCGGTCGCCCGGCTCGGCCACGTCGAGCGTCGCGCTGAGGCCCAGCAGCGACGACCCGGCGTACACATTGCCCACCACGCCAGAAAGCAGCCCCGGCTCCAGCTTGTCGGGCGAGAAGCCCAGCATCTGCCCGGCGCGCTGCGGGAATTTCACATTGGGCTGATGAAAGATGGCCCAGCGATAATCTTCCGCGGTCGTGCCCATCATCTCCATCAGGCGTCGCCCCGCCGTGACCACGTGCGTAAAGTACGCCGGTTCGCCGGTGAAACGGTCGCCATGACTGGGATATATCTCATGCGCGCGCCGCCAGAAATCGGGCGTGTCGGTCACATAGGAGTAGCTCCCCTGAAAGACCGCTACGCTCTCTTCTGCCGGACCGATCAAGAAGGCCGCGCCGCCCGCCGCTGCCGTATACTCCAGCGCGTCGCCAGGGCGTCCCTGCGCCGTATCCATGCCAATCGCCAGCACATATTGCGCCATCCCACTGCCGACGAAGCCGATGCCCGCCTGCATGGCTTCTGAACCGGCCTTGCAGGCGAATTCCCAGTCCGCCGCCTGCACGTTGGGGGCCGCGCCGATGCTCTCCGCCACGACCGTGGACGACGGCTTGACGGCGTAGGGGTGACTCTCGCTGCCCACCCACACCGCGCGGATCAGGCGCGGGTCAATAGCAGCGCGGGCCAGCGCATTGCGGGCCGCTTCGATGGACATGGTGATCACGTCCTCGTCCAGACCGGCGACCGCCTTCTCCTCGATGGGTGTGCCGCCCAGCCCGCCCGTCCACACGCGCGCCACTTCGCGGGCGGGCAGCCGATAGCGCGGTACATAGGCCCCATACCCCACAATGCCCACCGGTCGGTCGGGCTTTAGCAGGCTCTGGCCCACCTTCAACGGACTCGTTCCATCGCTCATGGTCACCCTTTACTCCTGAAAAACAGCCCTCAGCTTTCAGGACCTCTCGCTAACGACTCACGGCAGGGTCATCGCATCAAAACCAGCCAGCAGAACCATGGGTTGACCTCACCCCCCACTCGGCGCTGGCGCGCCTCGCCGAGCGTAGCGAGGCTGGGGGTGAGGTAAAGCGGCAAGCGGTTTGATGCAATCCCCCTGCGACTGACGGATCTTTGTCACTGCAACGCGCAGAGTGTAGCAGCGCCTGGCTCTCAAAACCTATCAGAAGCTCTCAGATTTGTGACAAAAGGGGCAAGTGAAGATAGGGAGTGGGGAATGGGCAGTGAGGAGTCTGGAGTCCAGAGAGGAGCTTTCCCCTCCCCCGGACTCCAGCTTCACAAATCCTGATCACCCCTTACCCGCTGACCGCTGATTGCCAACAGCTGATGGCTGACCGCTACCCTAGTACGGCTCTAGCCAGTAGGTCATGCCCAGACCCTCCATCGTCCAGCCGACGATCCCGTTGTAGTTCACCTGGTACCAGGCCGAGTTGTTAGCGCACACCGGCCCGCCCAACACGCGGAACAGGCCGCCCGCGGGAATCTGCCCGATCAGCGCGGCGCTCAGGCTGGGCTGTGCGCGCAGGTTGTTCGGCAGCCCTGGCGTCACCCGTCCCCACATCCCCGGTGCCAGCCGCGACGGCAGGAAGCCGGGGCATTGCCCGTAGCCGTAGACAGGCGAGGGTGTGGGGATCGGTGTGGGCGTGCTGACCACCGGCCCGCTGCCGGTCACCTCCACCCACCGACCGCTCACCCAGCCGATGGTACCGTTGACGTTGATCTGCCACCACGAGCTATCGGCGTTGCGCCCGACGATCGGGTAGACCTCGCCACGGCGAACCCTGGTGATCACGTTGCCTGTCAGCGGCGCGTCGCGCACATTGAGTACCCAGGCTGTCACCCTCACGTAGGCTCCCGCCGGAAGCGGCGTGGTGGTTTGCGCTTCGCGCGTCATGGTGAAGGTCAGGTGAGCCAGCGCGGTGTCTTCGAAATACTCGACGACGATGCTGTGCACCCCTGCCGGCAGATCGACCGTCTGACGATAGGTCTGCCCGCTGGCGATATGCCACTCATCAATGATGATCCGCCCGTTGACGATCACGCGCACCCCATCATCTGCCGCCACGCTGATCGTGTAGCGCCCTGCATCGAGATACTGCGCCACGATCCAGCGCGCCGAGAAGTGATCGGCCACAATACCGGCGACCGGTGAGTTGGTGCCCCAGTAGTGGGTGGGGCTGGCCTCGGTCTGCACCACGTTGGGCGAGCCGCCCAGGAAGTTGTTGTTGAAGTACTGCGCCGTCCACAGCACGGTGAACTGCACCGGAATGGGGAAGTTCGGCCCCCTGGCTCCGCCCGCCAGGTTCTCCCAGTACACGTATAAGTAGGCGTCGCCCGTCACTTCGCGGAAGTCAATCTGCAGGTGATGGGTGCCCGCCGTCAGCGTCACGTCGGCGGTCAGCAGTTGACCGGGGCGCGGCGCATCGTAGGTGTCCAGCGTGGGGCGTTTGTCCGGCGGGAAGTCAATCCACAGCTTCACCCCGTCGTCGGCCAGGATGTAGAAACGATAGGTCCCCTCGCTGAAGTAGACATCGGAGGCGATGCGCGCGCTGAAGTTGTCCGCCGGAATCCCGGCAGCGGGCGAGCCGCCGCCCCAGTTGAACGCCAATCCCGTCTCGTTGCGCGTGACTTTCGGCGCGCCGATCAGGTAGGGATTGTCGAAATACTCCGCCACCCAGGTCACCCCGGCCTGCGCCCGCGCGGGTGCACCGGGTATTACCACCTGGGCGAGCAAGATCGCCGCGATCAGACCCCACCACCAGACCCTGTGCACTCGCTGCCACACTGCTTTCATGCGATCCTCCAGGCCGTTTGGATACTTACGATTCTGTAATCTATTGTACAGCAAGGTAAGCCAGACCGAATCGTCCGCCCGGCCATCGCCCACTGGGCGGATGCTGCGCGTTTGGGCTGCGCTCAGCGCCCCTGCCCGCGCAATTCGCGCAACACCTGCTCAGCGCGCGCCGCTGTGATCTGCCCTTCCTGCACCAGGCGACGCGCCACCTCGCCCACCTCGGCCTCAGTCGCGCCCGCCGCCAGCGCAATTTGCCGGGCGTGCAGGCTCATATGTCCGCGCTGAATACCCTCCGTCGCCAGCGCGCGGATGGCGGCCAGGTTCTGCGCCAACCCCACTGCCGCCATCACCTGGGCCAGCTCGCCCGCCGTGCGCACCCCCAGAATCTTGAGCGCCACCCGCGCCAGCGGATGCACGCGCGTCGCCCCGCCCACGATCCCTACCGCCACCGGCAATTCGATCCGCCCGCGCAGATTACCCGCTTCGTCCTCCCACCATTCGGTCAGCGACGTATAGCGCCCGCCTCGCGCGGCCCAGGCGTGCGCGCCCGCTTCCAGAGCGCGCCAGTCGTTGCCGGTGGCAATGGCGACAGCATCCATGCCGTTCATCACCCCCTTGTTGTGCGTAGCCGCGCGATAGGGGTCTACCTGCGCGAACGCCGCCGCCTCGACGATGCCGCGCACCACCTGCGCGCCGCTCATCGTCTCTGTGCTCAGGGCCTCGGCGGGCACAATACAACTGGCGGTCGCCTTGCGCCGGTCGGCCAGGTTGCTGAGGATGCGCAGGTTGACCCGCCCACCCGTGATCTCTTCGATCAGGGGGGCCAGGCGCTCGCAGGTGGTGTTGATGGCATTCGCGCCCATCGCGTCGCGCACGTCGAAGAGCAGATGCACGATCAGCATCGGCCCGACCGGAGTCTGGGGGAACGGGCGCAACTCCAGGCCGCGCGCCCCCCCGCCCAGGCTGACCAGTGTGCGGTCGCAGCAGTCCGCCTCGGCCAGCAACCGCTCGCGCTCCGCCTCTATTCGCCGCGCTGCCTCGTCCAGGTCGGCCAGGTCGAGCACCTGCATTTGCCCGATCATCACCGGCTCATCGGCGCTGGTGCTGAAGCCGCCGCCCGCCCGCGCCAGTTTGGCCGCATAGCTGACGCCAGCGACCACGCTCGGTTCTTCGACCACCATCGGGATCAGGTAGTCCACCCCGTTGATCAGAAAATTGGTGGCAATGCCCAGCGGCAGAGCATAGAGGCCGATCACGTTCTCGATCATGTGCTCGGCCTGCGCCAGCATCAGCCCGCCTGAGCTTTCCAGGACAGCACGTTCGGCCTCGTCCAGCCCGGCCCAGTCCACCACGGTAGCCACACGCTGCGCCAATGTTTGCTGATAGAAGCCAGACAGGCGCGAGGATCGCTTCTGTGCACGCCCAGTCATGGTTTGCCCTCTTTTCTCAAGCCACATCGGGTGCTCGAATTGAGACCAGAACAATTCTCTAGTTAATTTCTATCCGATTTTAATCGCGTCATGAAACAATTGAGATAGGAGTATCAGAGCCAGAGACCGCCATCAAGGCTGAAGGCATATCAGTGAACGACTCATCCCTAACACCTTACGAGCGCTTCTCGCTCACCATCTGGCCAGATGACATCTGTCATTTGCGCCCATACCTGCCGCTTTCGGCAGCATTAGTGGAAACGATCGCCGCGGCTGTAGAAGAACTTGTCCAGCACAACCCCGCTGTGTGTGGCCTGCTGCTGGATATGCGAGAGTCCACGCCGCTGAGCATTGTCCGGCTGAGTGAACTGCTTGACCGGTTGGGAACGCTGAACCTGCCCATAGCCGTGCTTTTCAGCGAGCCGCGCTACCAGGAAACCGCTACCCTGCTGCACCACACCCTGGTGCGACAGCCGCGCGTAGCGTATTTCACCGACCTGGAAACCGCCCGCGCCTATCTACACACGCCAGCCAACGGTAACCACGCCGATCACGCTCCCAACAAACCGCACTCCCCTTAACGCCGGTCTCCCCCCAATAACGAGCGAACCAGCGCAATGCCCTGTACGGCGGCCAGTGCCAGCACAGCGACCCACACGGCCTGCTGATTGCGCGAAGCCTGTTCCCAGGCTGGCGAGGGCGGGGTGATGATCTCCACGATCTCGCCTCGCTCCACGCTAAAGGGATCGCGTCCGCTGGCGCGCGCCAGCGCCGCCTGGCCAGGGGAGAGCGCCTCCGGGCGGTACACATCCGCCGTCACTTTGCGGATTTCGCGCCCGTCCGGACGCCGTAGCGTGAGCACACGCGCCGGACGCGCATTGAGGACATCGTGCACATAGACTTCGCGTACCAGCACCACCACCACGATCGCCAGCGGCAGCGCCAGCAACAGCCCCAGGAAACCGAACAGGGCCGCGCTAATGATCTGCGCGACCAGGATGCTGGCGGCGGGGATTTGAATCTGGCGGGCCATGATGCGCGGCATGACCAGATTGCTCTGCACCTGTTGCGTCACCAGGTAGGCCAGGATAGTAAAAGGCACCAGGAGCGGGTCTTTGGCCAGGGCGATGATCACCGCAGGGATCACGGCGATGATGGAGCCGAAGTTGGGCACGAACTCCATCAGGCCGGAGATCACGCCGAGCGCAGCAGCATTGGGCAGGCGCAGAATCAGCCCCGTGACCAGCATGATCAGGATGCCGCTCATGGTCATGGAGATCAACTGCCCGATGAACCAGCGTTGCAACATGCCGGCGAGCTGTTCGAGGATTTCGAGCGCGCGCGGACGGTAGCCGCGCGGGAAGAGCGTCAACAAAGCTTCCAGGTAGCTAACCGGCTCGGTGATGAAGAAAACTGTGATGAAGAACACAAAGACCACGCTGGTGATCGCCCCGCCCACCCCGCTGAGGAAAGGAAACACGCTGCGCGAGAGTTTGCTGCCTTGCTCGATCAGGAAATCCGAGACGTCCCCTTCGGTGATGTGCTCCCAATCTATATCGGGCAGCCATTCGCGTTGAGCGGCCTGCTCGTCGTAGGCCGCCTGGGCATCGTTGATGAGTTCGGGCAGGTCGTCTAGCAGCGCGCGCACCTGTACCACCAGCACCGGCACGATCAGCACCAGCAGCACCGCGATCAGCACCAGCACGCCAGTCATGGCCAGGAAGATGCTTAGCCCGCGGTGCAGGCCCAGCTTCTGCAGGTATTGCACAGGCAGGTGCAGCACAATGGCGAGGATGATCGCCAGAAAGGTCATCATCAGGATGTCGCGCAGCGCCCAGACCCCCAGAAACAGGACGCCGAGCAACAAAGTGACAAAAACGCGCTGAGTCCACGCCCCCAGCGACAGCGTCCCCCCGTTTTCGGCCATGTGGTCTTTGCCTTAGAGCGCGATCTTGTCCAGCACCAACAGCAGCAGGAAACCGGCCAGGCTGGTGAGGATGAAACAGCCGATCGAGACGAACATGCGCTCGGCAGCCGTCATGCCGAACATTCTGTCGGTGCGCACGTCACGCACCATGTACTGCTCGAAGGGATCAACCGTCACTTCCTGCTCCAGCGCCGAGCGGCGCAGGGATTCCAGATCATCGGACATAAGGGCCTCCGTCACTCTTTGCGCAAGTGCTAGCTGCCGAATGAGTGTTCCACAATTGACGTTACGCCTAGCATACTGAAAAAGCGCCATCCCGCCAATATCGCCTGCTCAGGCCCTGTCCCAGGGTCGGAGGTCTGGGAGCATCCTAAATGGGTTTA
The DNA here is from genome assembly GCA_937135955.1 of uncultured Anaerolineales bacterium. GTDB lineage: Bacteria > Chloroflexota > Anaerolineae > Aggregatilineales > Aggregatilineaceae > UBA2029. The sequence continues at coordinate 176,045 of CAKZOB010000042.1, forward strand.
GTAATCCAATAACCTTGGCTTATATGAATTCAGATACCTTCTTCAAGGACCCGTGTTAGATTCTATACAGTGCAACATTCTGACATCCGAGGAGGGAGAAATGCGTAAGGCTCTGTCTGTCGTGTGGCTGGTAGTCGTTGCCCTGTTGGTCTCGTTGTCGGTGTTCTCGCCTACTGCAGCGCAGCGCACTGTGACCATCGAATACTGGAACATCAACAATCAAGGCTTCGGTGGCGCTATTGTGGATCATCTGATCGAGCTATTCGAGGCGGACAATCCGGGCATCAACGTCGAACCGCGCGTCCAGGAGAGCTATCCTGGCCTGGTGCAGAACCTGGAATTGCAACTGGCCAGCGGCAATCCGCCGGCGGTTGTACAGATCGGTTGGCCTTACCTGGATTACATCTACAACAACCTGCCCTACATCCCCGTCGGTGAATTGGTCGAGCGATGGGGTGGCGCGGAGCATGTCGCCCAGTTCCCCGAAAATATCCTGGCCATGACGCGCATGGGGGACGAGCTGGTCGGGCTGGCCTATTCTCTCTCTAATCCAGTGGTCTATTACAACGCCGACATGTTCGTCAAAGCCGGTCTGGACCCGGACAACCCTCCCACTACCTGGGAAGGCTGGCTGGAGATCGCCCCGCAGTTGAGCGAGGCCAACGGCGGCATTCCGGTCTTCAACTTCGGCTACGGTTCGGATAACTGGATTCTCCAGGCGTTTGTCGAAAGTAACGGCGGTCGGATGCTGGTCTGCGAAGATGGCGAGTATCGTTCGGGTCTGGACAGCCCCGAAGCTGCGGCTGGCCTGCAGGCCTGGGCCGACGTAGTGCTGAGCAAGCAATCCCTCAACGCCCACTACAACGAAGCCACGCCAGCTTTTATCGCGGGCGAGACGGTCACCTACACCTACTCTATCGCCGGTCGGGGCAATATTCAGTCCCAGGCCAGCTTCGACGTGCGCGCCACGACCTTCCCGCAGTTTGGCGATCACCCGGTGCGCGTGCCGAGCGGCGGTAACCTGCTGGTCGTCTTCGCTACCGACCCGGCCCAGCAGGAAGCCGCCTGGAAGTTCGTCCAGCACCTCACCTCCGTTGCTGGCCTGTCCGAATGGACGCGCGGCATGGGCTATATCCCGCTCTACGAAGCCGTGCTGTCCGAGCCAGCCTATGCCGAGTTCATCGCCCAGAACCCAATCCAGCAGGTGGGCAACAGTCAACGCGAGCGTATGGTGCGCTGGACTTCGTTCCCCGGCCCCAACGGCCTGGCCGCCGGTGAGGCAGCGTTCCGCGCCACCCAGGCCGCGTTGAGTGGCGAGATGAGCGCTGCGGAGGCTCTGGCCCAGGCCGCCAGGGAGATCGATCAACTGATCGCTGGCCAGCCATGCACTGAGTAACCCTCGTAAGACTCCACGGTCGGAGGGCGGGCGGACGCCTGTCCCCTCCGACCATCCCTCAGTCCGCATCTGGTGTTTTGATCACGGAGACCGGGGATGGACAGAACTCTCTCACTACCAACGTTTGCCCGCTATACGCGCACGCTCACCCGATCTGGCGCTCAGTTCTGGTCTCGATCGCTGCGTGGCCTTCAGCCATATCTTTACATCGCCCCGGCCCTAACGGCCATCGTCCTGTTCGTCTATCTCCCCCTGGTGCGCACGGTACATCTCAGCTTCTACCAGGGCAATCTGTTGAACCCGACGCGCGTGTATGTTGGCCTGACCAACTACACTCAACTGCTGGATAGCCCCATCTTCCAGCGCACCTTGCTGCAAAGCGGCTACTATGTGCTGTTTTCGCTGATCGGCTCGGTGATCATACCGGTCTCGCTGGCTCTGCTGACCCTGCACCTGACCGACAAAGAGATAGACTTCTACCAGTCCACGCTGTTCCTGCCCACGGTCATGGCTTTCAACGTCGTCGTGCTGATTTGGGCCTTCTTCCTGCTGCCAACCCCCAACGGCCTGTTCAACCGCCTCATTGCGCTCTTCGGGCAGGCCCCGCAATCGTGGCTCAAAGACCCCCTCTTCGCCCTGCCCAGCATCGCGTTGATGGCCAACTGGAAGATCATGGGCTTTCATTTCCTGCTGGCAGTGGCCGGTCTGAAGGCCATTCCCAGGGAATGCCTGGAAGCTGCCTACGTGGACGGGGCGCACGGCTGGACGCTCATGCGTCGCGTGGTATTGCCGCTGTTCGCGCCGACTGGCCTGTTCCTCATCACCGTGACGTTGATCGGCTCCATGGACGCCGTGTTCACGCCCATCCGTGTGCTCACCGAGGGAGGGCCGAACAACGCCACCAATAACCTGATGTACGCCATCTACTCCGAAGGCTTCCGCTTTTTCCGCCTGGGACAGGCCTCTGCCATGTCGGTGATTCTCATCGTCCTCTTCGGTGGTGTGATCTACTGGCAGTACCGCTTGCTGGATAGGTGGGTGACCTATGAGCGTTGAGACCTGGCGTGTACGTTGGTTCGCGCGCTCGCTACTCAGCCTGGCAGCGCTGATCGTCCTGCTACCCCTGATCTACATGGTGGGCATCAGCCTCAAACCGGCGGGGCGCGTCTTCGAAAACGTGTTCCTGCCCTTCACGACAACCGTGACGCTGCAGAATTACGAGAACGTGCTCAAGACGGTACCCATGTTCAGGTACCTGTGGAACAGCATCCTGTTCTCTTTCGGTGTGGCCATCGGGCAACTGCTGCTGGCGCTGCCTGCCGCTTTTGCCTTCAGCTACTATGAATTCCGCCTGAAGAAGACCCTGTTGGCGCTGGTCATCCTCAGCCTGATGGTGCCCTTCGTGGTCACCTATATCCCCAACTACCTGCTGCTGGCCGATCTGAAACTTATCAACACCCTGCCAGGTCTGATTCTGCCCATGCTGGGCATTTCGCTGGGCTTTGGTATTTTCCTGTTGCGCCAGCACTTCATGAGTTTCCCCAAAGAGATTCTCGAAGCGGCCATGATAGACGGCGCTGCTTCGTGGCAAGTTTTGCTGCGTGTGGTGGCTCCGGCCAACATCTCGGCTATCACCGCCCTGCTCATCTACATCCTCATCAACACCTGGAATCAATTCATCTGGCCTCTGCTGATCGGAGGCGGTCGTGAAGAGGCCTATACCCTCACTGTGGGCGTGCAGATGTATTTCATCAATCCCGAAGCTGGCAATCGTTGGGGCGCAATTCTGGCGGCGTCTGTGCTCGCCGCTCTACCTACGGTGATCGTCTATCTCATCATGCGCAAGGGCGTCCTGCGTACCTTCACCGAAGGAGCGATCAAAGGATGAAACGCCTGTTGTTCATCGGAGATATTGTAGGAGAAGCCGGCGTGGCGCACCTGGAGGAACGCCTGCCCTGGCTGATCACCTACTACCAGGTGGACTTCGTCGTCGCCAACGCCGAAAACCTGGGGCTGGACCCCCAGGCACCGGGGCGTTGTGGCATGACCCCCGATCTCAACCAACGTCTCTTCGCAACGGGCGTTGACCTGCTGACCGGCGGCAACCACTCCTGGGATGGGCCATATGGTCAGGCTGTACACGCTCACCCCCAGGTGATCCGTCCCCTCAACTGTCCGGGGACGCCGGGGCGCGGGGCAGCGATCATCAGCAAAGGGGGAATGCACCTGGGCGTCGTCAATCTGATCAGCCCGCTGTTAGTCCCCGATGCCCGTGACCCCTACCGGACCCTCGAAGAACAACTGACCTCCTGGGACGGGCAGGTAGATGGAGTCATTGTGGACTTTCACGGAGAATCGGTGACCGAAAAGCAGAGTTTTGCCCATGCTGTGGCCGGAAGGGTGCTGGCTGTGCTGGGCACCCACACGCACGTGCAGACGTTGGATACCCAGATTCTGGCTGGCAGGACGGCCTATGTTTCAGATGTCGGCATGACCGGCCCTAGCGGGGGTGTCCAGGGCTATGCGCCTGACTTCTTCGTTAACTTCATCCGGTATCACCATCCCCAGGGGACACCCTTTATGGTAGCCTGTGGTCAGGTGGAGATCGGCGCAGTGCTTGTCAGCTTCGACATGCGCGGCGCTCATGCCATTCAGCGCGTGCGCTGAAACGGCCCTCGCGCGGCCCTTCACCAGCCCAGCGCCGCTTCCGCCAGCGGCAGGAACCACGCCAGAAATTGGCGCTTGTCGCGGGCCAGAGCACGGCTGCGGACGAAGTGCATAGGGGGGAAGGAATCGGCGTCTTGCTCGACGCGGGCCAGCGCTGCCGGCAGCCAGTCGCGCGAGGTGCCGGTCGAGACGCGCCGCACCACTCCCACCGCCCCGATCTTATCGAGCTTGTCGGCATCGAAGAGGAGGTGCGCCAGCGGCCCATCATCGGCCTTGCAGATAGCCGCCTGGATAGACACAATCGCCTCCGGCGGCAGATGCCCCCGCAGCACCCTGCCCGCGAAGGCCGCCCCTGCCTCCTCATGGGGCAGGCTGGTGCGGTATTCGTCCAGCTTGGCCACATCGTGACAGATGCCCACCAGGAAGGCCAACGCGGGGTCGTAATCGGCGTCCTCGGCCAGCAAGACCGCCAGCCCAGTCACCCGCAGGATATGCGCCCACAGGTGCGGCCAACCCGGATGCCACGCCGCCAGATGCGCGCGCACCTGTTCGGTCACCATGGCACACAGCGCATCGGGCGGCCAGGCGTCGAACCACTCGTCTGCCAGTTGCGTCACGAATCGCTCGGCCAGTTCGGATTCGGAGCGCTCGTGCGTCAGGCGCTCGGCCCAGTCCCCCGCTGATTCCAGCAATGCCCCGGCTCCGACGAGCAGCCCGTCGAGCAGGCTCAGCATCGCTGAGGTGTGCGCATCGAAATCACGCATTGCTCCCCACCAGGTTCTCTATAAGCTCCATCAAGCGGACACCATCTTAACGCATCTGAAGGCGAAACCACATGTTTTTCGTATCAAAAAAGTAAAATTTTATTAATCTACATTAAATCTGCTTTGTCTCTGGTATAATGAGAGCGGTGGATGGGGATCGCGCCAGATAGCACAGACTACCCGACAAGGAGGACATCTATGGCTCTGCAACTGACAGCCAGTGAACAGGCCACGCTGGCACAGCTAGAGGCGAAAGGCTCCCCATCCCAGGCACGGCGGGCAGCGGTCATTCTGCGCAGCAACAATGGGGTCAGCGCGGCGGCCATCGCCCGTGAGTTGGGTATCAGCACCAATCAGGTCTACTACTGGCGCAATCAGTGGATGCAGCGGGGGATGCAAATCTTTGAGGCGGCAGTCCAGGCCGAAGAGACAGCGGTCGCCGACGAACAGCCTGCCGCAACGATCGCCGCGCCAGCCGAAGCGCCCCGCCCCGGCGTTGATGTGCCACGCCTGCCACTGACCTTGTGCGAGACGGTCGGCCTGCTCCCCGACGATCCCATGGCCGAAGCCGGGCGCAAAGTGCTGCATTTCCACTTCGAGCGCATGTTGTTCCACGAGCCGGGCGTGCGCCTGGGCGAGGACATCGAGCACGTGCACGATATGCGCGTCGCCACGCGGCGGATGCGCAGCGCCTTTCGCCTGTTCGCGCCCTTCTTCGACGCGAAGACTGTGCGCCCCCTGGTGCGCGGGTTGCGCCGGACGGCGCAGGCGCTCGGCGCGGTGCGCGACCTGGATGTATTTCGCGAAAAAGCGGAGCGGTTTATGGCCGAGCGTCCAGGTCTCTCGCTCGAACCCCTCTTCACCACCTGGCAGGCCGACTACGACGCGGCCCGTCAGGCTCTGCTGGCCGAACTGGACAGCAAGCGGTTTGCCCGCTTTGTGGAGCGCTTCCAGACGTTTGTCAGCACGCCAGGGATGGGGGCGATATCGGCCAATGGCGACAGCGCCCTGGCCAATCGGGTACGTTATGTGGCTCCCCGCCTGATCTACGAACACTATGAGCGCGTGCGCGCCTATGAAACGGTGCTCGACGGCGCATCTCTGGACACGCTACACGCGCTGCGTATTGAGTTCAAGCGGCTGCGCTACGCGGTTGAGTTCTTCGCCGAGGTGCTGGGACCGGAAGCCAGCCTGGTGATCAAAGAGATCAAGATCATGCAGGATCACCTGGGCGATCTTAACGACACGCAGGTTGCCATTCAGACGCTGGAAGACTTTATCAGCCAGCACTGGCACAGGCACAGCGGCATTCCGCACTTTCTCCGCGAGAATATCAACGGGGTGCTGCTCTATGCCGACGCCAAAGCCGCCGAACAAAGGCACCTGCTGGAGACTTTTCCCCAGGCCTGGGCCAACTTCAACCGCGAGGAAGTGCGGCGCAGCCTGGCGCTGGCCATCGCCGCGCTGTGAGCATCGCCTCTTCAAGGCAGAGCTTGAACCACAAAGGGCGCAGAGGGCGCAGGGGAAAAGAAAGACCGTCTCCTGTGTGGTCTCTGCGCCTCGGTGATGTCCGTGAGATGTCCCCGAACGGATTGTTCATTTGACGACGATGCGCGTCTCGATCACCAGACCGTCGCCGGCGGGTTCGCCGTCAACCGTAACTGGCAGTCGTTCCCCGCTCAGCGGATCGTAGATGCCAATGCGCAAGATGGCGGGGCCGGTTGGCAGGTCGGGGGGAATGCGCAAGGCGCGGTAGTCCAGGATGGATTCGCCGGGTCGCCAAAAGCGCGTCGGGTATGTACCGCCCGCGGGCGGCGCATCAAAAGCGGTCAGCAGAGTCCCGTCCGGACTCAGCAGGTGCACGAAGACGCTGTAATCGCGCGGGGGCGGCGCGGCGTCTGTGGGTCGCCAGTACAGGGTCAGGACGACCCGCTCGCCGCGCTGCCATTTCAGGTTGCCCAGATCATGCCCGACGAACTGCACCCAGTCGCCGAATAGGGTCTGCCCGCTCTGCGGAGCGCTGGGGGTCATGGGCGTGTAGCGCGCTTCCGGATGGATGGTGAAAGCCGTGTAGCGGAAATTGCCATCATCCACCGGTAGCGATCCGTCCGGACTGAGCGGAATTGGCTTCAGCACCGTCGGCCAGGGCGCGCCGTCCGGCGTGCGCACGTTCAGTTGATGATAGAGCGCGGCCAGGTCGGCGTCGGCCTGCAGCGAGTTGGGCCACTGCCCTGACCATTGCATCAGGAAGATGCCCACCGACGTATTGACGAAGACATCCACGCCGTCCAGGTCTTCCAGGCGGGTGGGCAACTCGTCTGGCTCGCGGCTGTTGCGTATCTCCCAGGTGGGGAAGAAGAAGGGCAGCCGGTCTTCGCCGGGGATGGCCACCACCGGCTCGCCATGTTCGGCGGCGTAGCGCTCCAGCATGTGTACCACCACCATCAGAGCCGGATTGCCACGGTCGTACTTGGCCTTGTCGTCGGGCAGTCCGCCATCGCGCAGGGCGTCAACCGTGTGCTCGCTGCCCACGGCCACCGCCAGCGCTAGCGCACCGGCGATGAGCGCCGCCCCTGCGCCCCGCCCCCAGCGTGTCGCTGCCAGCCTGTCCCATAGCCAGCCATCTACCAGGGCCGCCGCCTGCACTGCCATCAGCGGGACGATGGCGAAGCTCAGCCGGTAGTGATAGGAGAAATCGAGATACCAGACCACGGCATAGGGCAGCGCCAGCGCCCACAGCAGCCAGATCACCTCGCGGCGCTCGCGCGACCAGGCGCGCCAGTGCCGCCGCCCCGTCCAGGCCAGCAGCACTACCCCCGCCAGCACCGCCGCCCACTCCAGCGCGCCCATGCGCCGCGCCGCCGACTGATCGCCGCGCAGCCACAGCCACAGGTCGCCCAGGTCGCGCGTACGTTCCCAGTTGATGGCAGTGGGCAGCGTTCCAACCAGCAACAAGCCCAGCGCCACGACGGGCAACCAGCGCGCGCGGGCGCTCGAAGCCCGCGCGCAAAGTCCCCCCGCTACCAGCGCCAGCAGGAGCAACGGCCAGCCCAGTTCCTGGCCGGAACGCTGCGCGAAGTCATGCCAGTAGGACGCGGGGAACACAACAGCGGGGTGACCCAATAGCAGGTTGCGCACATACCAGGGCGCACCGAGCGGGACAGACGCCAGCCCCATGATCAGCACCAGACGCAGACGGGGCCACCAACGCTTCCACTGCAACCGCAAGCGCAGCCCTTCCGCCGCTACGATCAGCATCACGCCCAGGGCCAACGCGCCCCCGTTCGGCTTCGTCCACAGCGCGCCGCCCAGCAAGACGCCGGCCAGGACGGCCAGGCGCGCGCTACCACTCCGCCACGCCTCGACGAAGAACGCCGCCGCGCCAGTCAGGTACAGCGTCAGCGCGATCTCCAGATCGCCCGCACCCGCCCAGGCGGCTACATGGGGGTAGAAGGCCCAGCTCGCCGCCGTCAGCAGTGCGACGCGCCGTCGGTGAAAGACACGCCAGCCCAGCCCATACGCCATGCCGATCATGGCGACATTGATCCAGGGGATCAGCACGCGCGCCGCGTGATCGTTGAACGTGGCGCGACCCAGCGCCGCCCACGCCTGCTGAAAGTAGGTGTAGCCGAGCGGGACGAGCTGCGGGTAGTAGCCGATGCGCGACGGGATGCGCTCCTCCAGGGTGAAAATACGCGCGTTGTAGCCGTAGACCCATTGCACATCGTAGGCGATGAACGGCCAGTAGGCGGTGACCAGGATGTTGACGAGCACCAGCACTGCGATTCCGGCGATCAACGCGCGTTCAAGCCGTTCGCGGGGCGCTGGAGGCGCGGAACGCGCCTCGGCTGGCTGCGCGTCAGCCTGGCTCATGAACGGGCGACTCTGTCGCGCAGCCAGCGCCGCGCCCAGCGCGGCCAGCGCCCCGCTCCCTGCGAGCGTCCCCGCCAGCGTGAGTCGCCCTGCCGTGCCCAGCCCGAACATGATCGCCGTGACGCCCAGCGGCCCCAGCGCCATACTCACCGCCAGCACCGTGATCCGCTCGCGCCAGAGCGTCCGCGGGAGCAACGCCAGCGCCCAGGGCAGACCCACGCCCAGGAACATCCACGCAGCGAACGGCAGGAGCAGAAAAGTCGGTTGGAGCCAGTCTGGCATGATGAGTCTCTCAGCGAACATGCACCCGGTACACATCATACGCGCCGATCGTCGCCAGCCGCGTCAGGTCGTCCGGCCCGGCGACGCGCAACAGCGGGCTGCCCGTCCGCACGACCAGATAGTCGTAGCGGGCCAGCGCCTGACGATCTGGCAACCCGCCGACGACCACGCGCAACCGCCCTTCCTGGGCCGCATGGAACGGCAACAGGTAGCTGTCGCTGAGCACTGTGCCCTCGGCGGGCAGCGTGCGCAGATACAAAGCCGCGTCGTAGATCGATCCCAGGGCCTGTTGATGCCGGGCGGTGTCATCCATGAGCGGATCGCGCAACAGCGCCCCCTTGTGATTCAGAGCTTTGCGCGCAGAAGGCAACGCCAGCGCGACCAGCAGCACCAGCAGCGCCAGCGGGTAGGCCGGACGCAGTAAACGCTCGCCGCGCCACGTCTCCCAGACCAGCACCAACGCCCGCGCGCCCATCACACAGAAGAGGGGATAGATCGTCAGCAGGAAGCGCGTCTCATAGGAAGCGGCCCACCACCAGGCGAGGGCGAACACGCCGGCCATGATCCACAGCAGGCGCGCTCGCTCGCCAGACGAACGCCTGCGCAGCGCCTCGACTGCTGCCCAGGCCATGCCCACCGTGACAGCAACTCCCGGCAAAAAGTAGCCGCGCGGTTCGCTCAGGAAGGGAACGAGTGTCTCCAGCGTATGCCGGGCGCGTTCCGTCCACACCGTCGGCGGCACCAGGCGACCGAATTCCAGCAGCGTGTAGGCATACCACGGCCCCGCCGTCGTCGCCAGACCTACCCCGACAAATGCAGCCTCGCGCCAGCCGAGGGGGCGTCGCCAGACCAGGTAGGCCGCCCAGACCAGCGCCGAAAGGCTCACCGCCAGCGCGCTGTTCTTCGTCCACGTTGCCAGCCCAACCAGTGCGCCGAAGAGCCACGCCGTCCGCCTGGAGCGGTCCTCGGCCAGCCACCAGCCCACCAGTGCCGCCAGCGTCACAAAAAACGCAGCGGGGATGTCGGTGTAACCCGCCGCCGCCCAGCGCGCGAACTCAGGGGTCAGCGCCAGCAACGCCAGCGCCGCCAGGCCGACGCGCCCGCCGTAGAGCGCCCGGCCCAGGGCGAACGTCGCGCCCAGTGTCCCCAGTGCCAGCGCCGCCACTGCCACCCGTGCCAGATATTCCTGGATACGCCCAGCGAGCAGATAGGCGTAGACGTGACTGAACGGCAGCAGCATGGGATAGGCTTCGTAGAGACCTTCTCCCGTCGGCAAAGCGCGCGCCTGATAGATGCGGCGGCTGTGATCGGCGTAGATGGAGACAGCGTCATCAGCACTGAAGGGCCAGTACACGGCCTCCAGCGTGATCAGCGCGGCCACGCCCAGCACGACGATCCCCGCGCCGGTCGTCAACGGATGACGGCGCACCAGCCGCTCGGCTTCGCGCAGGGTTGGGCGAGGCACCGACAGGCGCAGTCCCGCCCGCCGCGCGACGACCAGCCCTGCGCCGGACACGCTCATCGTCCAGCCCAGCACCGTGCCAACGGTCAGCGCGCCCGCCCAGGTCAGCGCCAGCATTCCCAACGTCAACGCGCCCAGGCTCAGCGCGAGCGCCATCAGCGCCAGCGTCACCCGCGAACGATGGCGCGGCGGAATCAGCCACCACGCCCAGGGCGCGGCGAAGACCAGCCCCCACAGCGCCCCCAGCAGATGCGACGGCGCGAACAGGATCATGCTGCCCCCTCTAGCCAACGCCCGCCACGCCGCACCGCCCAGCGCCCCAACGTCGCCAGGCCGTACCCCGCCAGCACCGCCAGCGGCGGCTGCAAAGGCAGGTAGTAGCGCTGCCAGGCCAGCGGCGTCGCCAGCAGCAACGCCAGCGCGATTCCCGCCGCCCAGCCCAGCGCCCCCAGAGCGACATCCTCGCGCCAGCGCCGCCCCAACGCCCATGCGCCCGCCGCCGTCAACGCGGCCATCACTGCGCCCCAGCCCCAACCGCCAGGCCGACCGGCCAGCAACGAACCGTCGTAGCGGGCGATTTCGTCGGCCACCCACTCCGCCCAGCCGGGCGACTCGTAATATTGCGGCGCTGCACCAAACGCCTGCGTGACCAGTTCCGCCAGACGTTCGCCCCAGCTTTCATAGCCGCCAAAACCCTGCACCTGCTGATCGAGCAGCGTCCGGCGCATCTCCAGCACACGCCCCGGCATCCCCAGCGGATCCGACCACCAGGCCGGGTTCAGCGCCAGGAAGACGAGCAGCGCCAGCACTCCCGCGCCCAACACGCGCCCCGCGTGCCCGATCCAGGCCCGCCGCTCCAGCGGACAGCGCAACGGTTGCAGCGCGACGCCCGCAAAAGCCAGCGCTACCACCATGGCCGCCGGGTGCTTGCTGGCCACCGCCAGCCCGGCCAGCGCGCCCAATGTCGCGTAGAGCCAAGCCAGCCGCCGCCTACGCCAGGGCCGCCGCGCTTGCTCGCGCAGGATCAGCAGGGCAGCCAACGCCGTCCAGGTGCTGAAGGCCAGGTGCGATCCCTCCATCATCGCCCGCCGCCCGTTGAGCAGCACAGCGGGCGCGGTGACATAGAACAACGCTGCCGCCCATGCCGCCGGTCGCCCGCCGAGCAGCCCCGCCGCCCCCGCTACGGCGATCACGCTGAGCACCGTCAGCACCGCCGACGACAGCCGCGCCGCCCGCAACAACCGCTCTCCGGGCAGGTGCCCGTTGCGGACGTTGTAGTCCCAGTCCGCCCCCCACAGCCAGGGGCGGTTGAGGTCGTCGCCGGTCAGGCCGGCCAGGTCCCAGGCCAGGCCCATCGCCATCTTGCCCACCGTCCCGTTGATCAGGCGCAATTCCTGCTCCATGGGATCGGCGGGCGAGGGATCGTAGAGCACCGGTTCGAGGGCGCGCTGCTGCATCAGGTAGACATAGTCGCGGCTCATGGCGATCAGCGAGGACTCGTCGCCATGAAAGGGCACGCTATCCACGCCCGCCAGCACATAGATCGCCAGCGCCATCAGCCACACGCCGTCCAATACACGCCACAACACACGTCGGCAGGTCGTCACTGCCCCCTCCTGCCAAAAAGAACGGTCGCCCTCTCCGGGCGACCGGAATCCACGCGCCGGAGCTTCAACGCTCAGCGGGACGCGCCTCGTTCAGGAATAGCAGCTCGGAACCGCAGAGGAAGCGGAGCACTTCTTTAGAGACCATATGGAAAGCGGGAGAAATCACCGCGGTTTTCAAGGAGTTTCCACATGGTCTCTTATTTCTTCCTCTGTGCTCTCTGCGCCCCTGCGGTGATCTTTCAACCTGCCGAGACGAACGCCCTCTCAACGCGCCCGATTATAGCGTCCCGCGGAGCCTTCTGCCCCGCGCCTGCCCTACGCAAGGGTGACCAGCGTCTTGTTCTGCTCGACGCTGTCGCCCTCCTTGACGTGCACATGGCGCACCGTGCCATCGCGCGGCGCTTTCAGTTCGTTTTCCATCTTCATAGATTCCAGGATGACCACTGTCTGTCCTTTGGTCACGGCTTCGCCTTCCTGTACCGGCACGCGCACGATCAGCCCCGGCATGGGCGCGCGGATGGACACCTCCCCGCTGACGTCGCCAAACGCCATGAAGGCGCTCGCCAGGCGACGGCTGCGCTCGTCGGTGACCTGTACCTCGTACATGTCGCCCACCAGCAACACGTAATAGGTGTTGTCGCGCTCGTCTACCACCGCCTCATAGCTGCGATGATCGAGCAGGATCGAGTACAGCTCGCCTTCACGCAGCACGCGGAAATCTATGGCGCGCTCCTCGCCGTTAACCAGGATACGCCCATCTTGGTTGATCTCGATGTCGAATGTCTGTCCGTTGACGATGGTCTGATACTTCATGCGCGTCTCCTCTTGGCCGACCAGCGCGGCAGCGCATAAACCCTACTGCACAGGTGCCGCGTTGCCCCGATCCAGCGTGCCGCCGACCGTGCCGAATACCACATCTTGCAACACGTAGGCCAGGAACTGCGTAGACGACGGGTCGGTTTGCGGGCCGATGATGGCATCGTCCATCGCCAGCTCGGCCACCACCACATAGCGCCCATAAGGAAATTCCAGCCGGTAGGTTGTGCTCTGTTCGCTGCAACCCTCGGCCAGGGCACGGCTGAAGACACGACCGGCAATGTCCGCCGGGTCGCTGTGTGCGTCGAACGCGCCCGCCCCTTCCAGCAGGGCTGCCCGCTCGTCGTCGAAGACCACCGCTTTCGCCGTCTCCTCGTCGCCGAAGGCCAGCACGCGCACGCCAATCTCCCAGATCGGCAGGTCAGCCGTGCTCGCCGGGCACTCCTGCAACGCCATCACCACGGTCGCCGCGCCCTCGAAACCGCGCTCGGCCAGATAGCTTTCCAGCGCCGCGCCCAACCCCGCGCCCTGAGTCTCCCAGTAGGCCGCTTCAGCCGCCGTGTCATAGACGTGCGAAAGCCCCTCGTCCATCACGAACAGTTCGTTGAGCAGCAGTGGCAGGCTCAGATCGAGTATGTCCTGGAAGTGACCGATAGCGGGCGGGCCGTCGGGTGTCGCCTGCACGCTGGCCGGATCGTCCACGATCACCACGGTGTGCAGCGCTGCCCCCTGGTAATCGGGCATCTGCTGCGGGTCGCGCGGGGTCAGCAACTCCACCCGCTCGATGCCTTCGTAGACCTTGCCGAAAATGGTGTGATTGCCGTCCAGCCAGGGGGTGGGCACCGTGGTGATGAAAAACTGACTGCCGTTGGTATCCGGGCCAGCGTTGGCCATGGCCAGCAGGCCATAGGTGTCGAAGACCAGGCCGTTATCCGTCTCGTCGGCGAAGGTATACCCCGGTCCACCCGTGCCTGTGCCGGTTGGATCGCCGCCCTGCGCCATGAACCCCGGCAACACGCGGTGAAACATGGTGCGGTTGTAGAAACCCTGCTGCGCCAGGAAGACGAAGTTATTGACCGTCTGTGGCGCGGCCTCCTCGAACAGGTCGAGGTAAATCGGCCCGGCTTCGGTGCACAGCACCGCCCAGTAGTCCACCCCCGGTTCCAGAACCTGCTCAGCGCGTTCGAACTGCCGCGTATCTGGTTCGGTCAGACTGGCAGTGGCCGCCGCACAGAGGGTTTCGGGCGTCTGCGACATTTGCGCCGAAAGCGGGGCACCGGGAAGCGTAGCCACCAGCGCCACCACCCCCAACGATAGTCCCAACCACATACGGAAAGTGCAGAACATGGGATGACTCCTTGACAGATTGGTTGAAAGAAGCGGGGTGGCTCTAGCCGTGCACCTCCGGCAGCAGAAAGAACGCCAGCGCCACGATGACATAGACGGCCAGCAGCATCAACCCTTCCAGCCAGTTGGATTCGCCGTCTTCGGCGACCAACGCCGCCACATAGGATGCCGCCGCCAGGGCGATGATCTCTGGCAACGAAAAGGCCAGGATCAGTTTTCGCTCGAACAACAGGCTGACGAACACCAACACCGGCGCGACGAACAGCGCGATCTGCAGGCTGGAGCCAAGCGCAATGGCCATGCTCAGTTCCATGCGGTTCTTCAGCGCCACCTGCACGGCCACCAGGTGCTCGGCCACGTTGCCGATGATGGGCACGATGATGACGCCGACGAACAACTCGCTCCAGCCCAATTGCTCGACCACCGGCTCGACCGTCCCCACCAGGAATTCGGACATGATCACGATGCCCACAGTGGCAAAGGCCAGCACGCCAACCGCCAGCGGGGCCGACCAGCGCGGCTCGTGATGGCGCGCTTCTTCCGCCGCCTCGCCCCGCAGCAGCGAATAGACGATGTTGGCCGCGTAGAGCGCGATCAGAATCAGCGCGATGCCCTCGCTCAGCAGCAGTTCGGACTCAAACGCGCGGCTTTCGACGAAGGTGTGGTCGAAGAGCGAGGGGATCGCCAGCGCCATAAAGGCCAGGATGAGCAGCGTCGCGCTCATGGACGCCTGCCGCCGCTCGAAGACCTGAATGCCGTGCCGCAGCCCACCCAGAAAGATCGCCAGGCCCATCACCAGCAACAGGTTGCCCAGCACCGAACCGATGATCGAGGCGCGCACCAGTTCCAGCAAGCCTTCTTTGAGGGCAAAAATGGTGATGATCAGCTCCGCCGCGTTGCCCAGGGTGGCGTTGAGCAGCCCGCCGAGTTGCGGCCCCACCCGCGCGGCGATCTCCTCGGTCGCCCGACCGATCAACCCCGCCAGCGGGATGATCGCCAGCGCCGACGTCGCGAAAATGGCCACGTCGTCCCCGTCGGTCAGGCGCAGCGCCACCGCGATCACGCCGAAGAGCAGTAGCGAGTCGAGGCTGACCAGTTTCTTGAGTTCGAAAGCCCGCGCCATGATCTCCACCTGTGATGAGAAAAGTCGTCAGCCGTCAGCCCATCCGCACCTGATATTACAGCGTTTTCCCTCAATGCCGACCCTCGCCCACTGACAACCGATCAGAGGCCATTTGATAACCCCTCACCCCGGCGCTGTGCGCCACCTCTCAGCCCTCAATGGGGCGAGGGGGAAAACCTGGTCCGTCTCCCCTTCGCCCCTTAGAGGGAGAAGGGGCTGGGGATTGAGGGGGCCTTTCAAACGGTCTCTCACTACCCCCTACCGCCGGATGCTCCACTTCCAGGGCGAATAGCGGCTGTTGGGAAGCGGCACGAACTGCAGCGCGTTCTGCCGTTGCTGGTGCTCCACCAACGTGGCGACAATTGCCGCCACCTCGGCCAGTTCGCTCCCTCTACTGTCGTCTTGCAGATTGAGCACCTGCTCCACGAATTGTGTGTTGTAGCGCCCGGCCAGGAAGTTGGTGCTATCCAGCAACTTCTGGTGAAACGGCAGGTTGGTCTTCAGCCCCATGATCTTGTATTCGGAGAGCGCCCGCCGCATCCGCAACAGCGCTTCGCCGCGCGTCTCGCCCCAGGTGATCAGCTTGGCCAGCATGGAGTCGTAGTAAGGCGTCACTTCGTAGCCCGCGTAGATGCCGCTATCTAGCCGGACGCCAGGGCCGGTGGGGGCCACATGCACCGTCACCCGCCCGATAGACGGCAGGAAATTGTTGTAGGGGTCTTCGGCGTTGATCCGGCACTCCGCCGCCCAACCGGAGATGGTCACGCCGTCCACTGGCCCCATGCGCCGCCCACGGGCGATGCGAATCTGCTCCTTCACCAGGTCTACGCCCGTCACCAGTTCGGTGACGGGGTGCTCGACCTGCAGGCGCGTGTTCATTTCCAGGAAGTAGAAGT
Organism: uncultured Anaerolineales bacterium; assembly: GCA_937135955.1. Taxonomy (GTDB): domain Bacteria; phylum Chloroflexota; class Anaerolineae; order Aggregatilineales; family Aggregatilineaceae; genus UBA2029. The sequence goes on from CAKZOB010000042.1 coordinate 192,278, forward strand.
TCTTGTTGGCATCCACCAAGAACTCGACGGTGCCCGCGTTGACGTAGTTGACCGCCCGCGCCGCGGCGACGGCTGCCGCGCCCATGCGCTCGCGCAGGTCGGGATCCATGAAGGGGCTGGGCGCTTCCTCAAAGAGCTTCTGGTGACGGCGCTGAATGCTGCATTCGCGCTCGCCCAGGTGAATGGTGTTGCCGTGCATGTCGGCCAGAATCTGGAATTCGATATGCCGTGCGCCTTCGAGCAGCTTTTCCAGGTAGACGGTGCCGTCGCCGAAGGCCGCTTCTGCCTCGCGGTGTGCTGAGGCCAGCGCCGCCTCCAGTTGCGACTCGTCGTGCACCACACGCATCCCCTTACCGCCGCCGCCCGCCGCCGCTTTGACCATCAGCGGGAAGCCGATCCGCCGCGCTTCGTGCAGCAACGCACCGTCGTTCAGGCCGGGCGGCGTGCCCGGCACAATCGGCACGCCCGCCGCTTCCATCAATTCGCGGGCGGCCAGCTTGTCGCCCATTTTGGCGATCGCCTCTGGCGACGGCCCAATCCAGGTCAGCCCAGCTTCGATCACTGCTCTGGCAAACTCGGCGCGTTCGCTCAGGAAGCCGTAGCCGGGGTGTACGGCGTCTGCTCCGGAGCGCTTCGCCACCTCGATCAGCCTGGGGATATTCAGGTAACTTTCGCGCGGGGCGGGCGGGCCGATGTGATAGGCTTCGTCGGCATAGCGCACATGCAACGCCTCGCGGTCGGCGTCGGAATAGACGGCCACCGTGCGGATGCCGCCCAGCTCGCGGCAGGCGCGGATGATGCGCACGGCGATTTCCCCGCGGTTGGCAATGAGTACTTTGCGAATCTGCGTTGTTTCGATCATGGTTGTCTGCTCTGTCCTGGGGGGCGCCATCCCCCGCCTCACTGCTTACGATGCCGCCTGGCCGGGTGACCAGGGCACTGCCGGGCGTTCGACACGGTGTACCTGCTGAATGTCCCCGCAGGCCGAACGCACACGAAATTCCACTTCATAGCCTGGCCCTGCCGCGCGCAGCGCTTCCACCGCCCCAACCCAGGCCGGGTCGGGCGGTTCCTGGCGCGGCGGGATACGCACGCGCAGCACCGCATGGCTGAGAATACGATAGAAGTCCCACACCCAGGCCACCTGCAGATGGCGCGACGCATCGTAACCCAGCCAGACGATCTGCCGGTCGTTGCGCTCGTGCAGCGCCAGGTCGAGATCGAGGCAGGCCAGCCGCACTTCGCCCGCCGGATCGCGCAGAAACACCTCGACACACAGCGTAGCCGGCCGCTCCGCCGCCGACGAGGCCGCCGGGCGCGGGTAACGGGGCACGCCGGTGCGCCCATAGCAGGCGTAGTTGGTCGCTGCCACCGCCTGTAACACGGCGCTCGCCTGCAAGACCAGCCAGCCGTCGGTCTCCGTCCGTCGTACCGGAGGCCGGACAGGCCCTCTGCGGTAGGCCAGGCTCACGGCTCATCCCTCTTCCCGTTGCTGCATCTGCGCTCTCTCGCTGATCATCAGCCGCTGCCGATGACGTGCCCGCAAGGCCTCGACCATTTCCCGCGTAACCGGGGCCGTGCCCAGCAGCGGCAGGTCGGGCGACCAGCCGTGCTCGTCAGAGCCGCCGCTGACCAGCAGCCCGAACTGCTCCGCCAGCGCCAGAAAGTGAGCGCGCATCGCCTCGTCGTGGGAGCGATGATATACCTCCAGCCCATCCAAGCCCAGCGCGACCAATTCCGCCACATGTCGCGCCTGAAGCAGTTCGCCGTCACAGCGGATATAACCCGGATGAGCCAGAATCGCCACGCCCCCTGCCCCATGAATGGCGCGAATCTGCTGGGCCAGCGTCAGCGCGCAGGGTCGAACGCGCAGCCAGTGTTCATGCACCAGCCGCCCGGCCTCAACTTCGGACGAAACATAACCCTTGCGCACCAGCAATTCGCGCAGGAAACGCATCCCTGCGTAGCGCGGATTGAGCGCGTAGACTTCGTCCAGCGTCACCGGATAACCGGCTTTGGTCAGGCTGATGCAACATTCGGCCATGCGCGCAGCGATGTCGCCCGTTGCGGCAGCTTCGGCTACCTGTAGGCTGGCGTCGTCCAGGTCTACAAAGTAGCCCAGCACGTCTACGTCGCCGCTCCACCCCGCCTGACGGCAACTGTCCCAGCGGGCGGTGAACTCGATGGCCGGGATCAGCTCGATCCCCAGGCCGCGGGCATAAGGCATAGCCACGCGCGCCCCACACGCTGTGTCGTGATCGGTGATGGCCAGAGCCGACAGCCCCAGCGCTACTGCCCGCTCGACAAGCTGTCGCGGCGTGGCCGAGCCGTCGGAATAGGTGCTGTGCGCGTGCAACTCGCAGCGAAAGGTATAGTCGTGCGGCTCAGCCGCGCGCAGCCCGTTCCACCGACGGGCAAGCCACTTAACGAACATCGTTCAGCCAGTTGTTCAGCAGCGAATCCAGGCCTATACCGAGCGCCAGCCCTGCCGCCGCGCCTACCGGTAACAGTCCGGCGACCTGCCCGGCCAACGCACCCAGGGCCAAGCCGCCCAGCGTCAGCCAGCCAGTCGGCCAGCGGCGGGCATGGGGCACGCGCTCTTTCTGCTCTTTACCGGATCGGCGCTGCATCGTCGTCTCACTCACAGCGGGATATTCCCGTGCTTCTTGGGCGGGTTGCTATCGCGCTTGTTCTGCAACATGCCCAGCGCGTTGATCAGGCGCGGGCGCGTCTCCGACGGAATGATCACGTCGTCAATATACCCCCGCGCCGCTGCCACATAAGGATTGGCGAAACGCTCGCGGTATTCCTCCACCAGTTCGGCCCGCCGTGCTTCGGGGTCTTCGGCGCTGGCCAGTTCCTGCCGGAAGATAATGTTCACCGCCCCCTCCGGCCCCATGACGGCCAGTTCCGCGGTCGGCCAGGCCAGGTTGAGGTCGCTGCGAATATGCTTGCTGTTCATGACGCAATACGCGCCGCCATAGGCCTTGCGCGTCACGACGGTGATCTTGGGCACCGTCGCCTCGCAGTAAGCGTAGAGCAATTTGGCCCCAGCGCGGATGATGCCGCCGTGCTCCTGAGCCACGCCGGGCATGAAGCCGGGCACGTCCTCAAAAGTGATGATCGGGATATTGAAGCAGTCGCAGAAACGGATGAAACGCGCTGCCTTCTCGCTGGCCTTGATGTCCAGCACGCCCGCCAACACCGCCGGTTGGTTGGCGACGATGCCCACGCTATAGCCGCCCAGCCGCGCAAACCCCACGACAATGTTCTGCGCGTAGTGCTCGTGAATCTCAAAGAAGCGCCCCTCGTCCACAATCAGCCGGATGACTTCCTTCATGTCGTAGGGCTTGCTGGGGTCTTCGGGGATGATGTCGTTGAGCGCCTCCTCGGTGCGCAGCGGATCGTCCTTAGTCGGCTCGAAGGGGGGGTCTTCCATATTGTTCTGGGGCATGTAGCCCAGAATCTCGCGGATGAGGAAGAGCGCGTCTTCCTCGCTATTGGCCGCCACATGGCTGACGCCGCTGAGCGTGTTATGCGTCATCGCGCCGCCCAGTTCCTCGAAAGTGACGTCTTCGTGCGTCACCGCGCGCACCACGTCCGGCCCGGTGACAAACATATAGGACGTGTCCTTGACCATGAAGATGAAATCGGTCAACGCCGGACTATAGACCGCGCCCCCTGCGCACGGCCCCATGATCACGCTTAGCTGAGGGATGACCCCGCTGGCCAGGGTATTGCGCAGGAAGATTTCGGCGTATCCGCCCAGGCTGACCACCCCTTCCTGAATGCGCGCGCCACCCGAATCGTTGAGACCGATGATCGGCGCGCCGTTCTTGAGGGCCATGTCCATGATCTTGCAGATTTTCTCGGCGTGCACCTCACTGAGCGACCCGCCCATCACCGTGAAATCTTGCGAGAAGACGTACACCAGCCGCCCGTTGATCGTCCCCCAGCCGGTGACCACACTATCGCCCAGGAACTGCTTGTCCGGCTCGTCCATGCCGAAATTGCGCTCGCGGTGCACCACAAATGCATCCAGTTCGCGGAAGCTGCCCGGATCGAGCAGCAAATCAATGCGCTCGCGCGCGGTGAGTTTGCCGGCTTTGTGTTGCCTGGCGACGCGCTCCGGCCCGCCCCCTGCTGCACTGCGCAACCGCATCTGATTGAGCTGTTCGATTCTAGGGTTGGTCTTGGTCATCAGGCCTCTTCTCCGCGATGAATTCCTGTTGTTCACCCTGCGCAGGTATAAAAACGGCGCGCACGTCCCGCCGCCGCATCACCCACCACAGCACCGCCGCCAGCCCTGCCGCCAACGCCACCTGAAAGGGCAGGCGCTGACGGGCAAAGTCTGCGCGGGCAAAGCCAATAGACCATAACACGCTGAGGGCCGCATAGTTGCTCACCACCAGCGCTGTCCAGCGATAAGCCCAGGAGCGCCGCCCGATCAATCACGCGGCCAGGGTCAGCAGCACGATCGCCCACAGCAGCCCCCATCCCGCCCGCAGCAGCGGCGGGTACGACACGCCCAGGGCACGGTACCGGTCGGCATGGCGGGCATGATCCAGCACCAGGGCCAGGTTCGCCGCGCCGATCGCCGCCAGCAGCAGCGCGACTAGCCACAACAACCAGGGACGGCGGACACGTCTGGAATTTGTGTCAGTCATGGTGAGGGCATTATAGCCTGTGACCTGCACCCCCGCTAAAGCAATTCCAGGGCGGGCAATGCGCTGTCCAGCCAGTCAGGAAAGGCACAAACCACCAGAGGACGCAGAGAACGCAGAGGAATCACAGAGGAAAGCCTAGCCCGCCCGCGCGATCACCTGCGGGCTATCGTTGCGCACATCGTTAACCAGCCGCGAGACCGGATAATAGGTCATCTCCTCGGCAGGATAGGGGCGCAGCAGGGGCATGATCTGCGCCGGATCGCTGCGCGCCGGGTCGAGCCAGGCGTTGTAATCGGCGCGGGGCAAAATGACCGGCATCCGGTCGTGCAGCGGAGCGATCAGCTCATTGGCCGCCGTGGTGAGGATAGTACAGGTCGTCACCATTTCGCCGCTCTCCGGCTCTGTCCAGCGCTCCCACAGCCCAGCGAAGGCGAACAGGCCACCGTCTTTGAGGGTGATGAACATCGGCTGTTTGGGGCCGTCCGGCACCGCCTGCCACTCGAAGAAGCCGTCGGCCAGGATCAGGCAGCGGCGGCGGCGCAACGCTGCACGGAAACTGGGCTTTTCGTGGGCTGTCTCGGCGCGCGCGTTGATCAGCCGGCTACCGATGGTGGGGTCTTTGGCCCACGACGGAATCAGGCCCCAGCGCATCAACACCAGGCAATTGGCGTTACGTTCGGTGTCGCGCACCACCGTTGCCACCGGCTGCGCAGGCGCGATATTATAGCGCGGCGGCAGGTTGGGCACGTCGTGCACACCGAACGCTTCGGCGATGGCCACCGGATCGGGGCCGGAGAGAGCGAATCGTCCGCACATGCGTTCGATTATACGCTAGTCTGGCGCGAAATGCAATGGCCGCTCAGAGTAATCGCATCAAACTTCAGCGATCAGCCGCCAGCCTGCTACATGACCGGCGAGCAGCGCCCGATTTCTGAGCGCGCCCCGTTGGAAGCCGATTGCTGAAAACCGATCGCTCAAAACCGATCACGGATCACTCTATGCGGGGGAATACCCGATGCTCACCATTGGCCATATTCACATTCACCCGATCAGCGACGGCGTGGTGTGGGTAGATTCCGGCGGCGCGTGGGGGCTGGTGCCGCGCCCGCTGTGGAGCCGCTACCTGCAACCCGACGAACAGCACCGCGTGCCGATGATTCTCACCTGTCTGCTGGTGCGCGTCGCCGGACGGACGATCGTGGTAGATACAGGTCTGGGCGACAAGCTCTCGCCCAGGGCCGCCGAACGGTGGGGCTTGCAGCGCCCGCGGGGCACGCTGCTTGACGGGTTGGCGCGGCTGGGAGTCGCGCCGGACGACGTAGACCTGGTGATCAACACGCACCTGCACGCTGATCACTGTGCGGGCAACACACGTCGCACGCCCGACGGGGAGATCGTCGCTGTGTTTCCTTCCGCCGAGTATGTGGTGCAGCGCCGCGAGTTCGAAGATGCCATGCACCCCAACGAACGTACCCGCGCCACCTACTTCGCGGAGAATTACGCATCGCTCTATGAGCGCGGCCAACTGCGCCTGCTGGAAGGCAACACAGAGATCGTGCCGGGCGTGCGCGTCGTGCTGACGCCGGGGCACACGCCAGGGCATCAGTCCGTATTGTTCGAGAGCGGGGGACAGGCGGCGCTGTTCGTCGCGGATATGGCCAGCTATGCCATTCAGTTCGAAAAGCTGGCCTGGATGACCGCCTATGACGTGGAGCCACTGGTTACGCTGGAGACCAAGCGGTGCTGGCAACAATGGGCCTTGCAGACGGGCGGCCTGCTGATTTTCCAGCACGACACGCAGGTCGCCGCCGCGCACTTCGTCGCGCAGGAGGGCGGCGGGGGAGTGTTGCACCCCCTGCCGGTAGACTATGCATAGCGGGCGAGGTACACCGCACAGACGCAGACGGTACACAGGGAGCGGGGCAACGGCGCTGGTCTTGTCCGCGGTCTCCGCGGTTCTGGGGAGGTTGCCAAACAGGGCGGGGCGGGTATGCTAGGGGCGAGAGGAGCGCTGGCATAAATGAGCGATACAGAGAGCATGAAGCGGGAGCGGTGGGCCTGGGCGGTGCCGCTGTTGCTGGCGCTGGCCGCGTTGGCGTGCAGCGTCACCGTCACGACGGCGCATTTCGAGAACGTTCGGCTCTACCGCGAGCCGGATCGCGACAGCGCAGCGGCGCGCACTTTCGACGCCGACGAGACAATCTACTGCCTGGCTGACCTGAAGGAAGCGAAAGGCGTGTCGGCGGTGCGGGCCGAGTGGGTGCTGTTGCCCCAGGCGACGCCCGCCGTGCCACAGGTGATCGCCACACAGAAGCAGGACGCCGCGGACGGACTGGTGGTCTTCGCTGCGCCGCCACCCGAAGGCGGCTGGCCGCCCGGCTCGTACCGCGTGGAGTTGTATGTGGATGACTACCGCACGGCCACGCTCGACTTTGTCATCCGTCAATAGACTGTCCGTGGGTTGAGGGGGCGTGTCGTCTGGCTCGCGGTCATGCGGCAGGAGAGTATACCAACTGCCACACCCGGGCATTCACCTGTGTCGGGCGGGGTACGGCGCGAGAAAGGAAAGGGGCTGCCATGAAAGCGGTGTTGTTGTACGAGCACGGTCCGGCGGACGTGCTGCAGGTGGCGACCGATCGCCCCATGCCAGAGCCAGGGCCGGGCGAAGTGCGCGTGCGGGTACACGCGGCGGCGCTCAATTACCTGGATATCTGGGTGCGCAACGGCTGGCCGGGCATCAGGCTGAGCTATCCGCATGTCCCCGGCGCGGATGCCGCGGGCACGGTGGACGTCGTGGGCGAAGGCGTGACCGACTGGCGTCCTGGCGACCGCGTGGCCATTGACCCCACGCTCAGTTGTGGGCGTTGCGTCTATTGCCGTGCCGGACAGGAGAATCGCTGCGTTCACTTTGCCATCCTCGGTGAGCACGCGCCCGGCACCTATGCCGAATACATCACCGTCCCCGCGCGTAACCTGCTCGCTTTGCCAGAGCATATCTCGTTTGAGGAAGCAGCGGCGGCCTCGCTGGTCTTCGTGACCGCCTGGCACAGCCTGATCACCCGTGGCAAGTTGCGCCCCGGCGAAACGGTGCTCATTGTGGGGGCGGGAGGCGGGGTGAACACGGCCTGCCTACAGATCGCCAAGCTGACCGGTTGCACCGTCTACGTGGTGGGCAGCACCGACGAGAAGCTGGAACAGGCGCGTGCCCTGGGCGCGGATGTCGTCATCCGCCGTGACGTAGAGGGCGGCTGGTCGCGCGCTGTCTATCAACTCACTGCCAAGCGCGGCGTAGATGTGGTGGTGGACAACGTCGGCGCGGCGACCTTCGCCGACAGTCTGCGGGCGGCGGCGCGCGGCGGGCGCATCCTCACCGTCGGCAACACCAGCGGCGCGCAGTTCGAGATAGACAATCGCTATGTCTTCGGCAAGCACCTGAGCATCCTGGGCAGCACCATGGGGCCGCACAGCGACTATGTAACGGTCATGCAATTGCTGTTCAAAGGGCGGCTCAAGGCCGTGATCGGCGCGCGCTACCCGCTCGAAGAAGTGCGCGAGGCCCATCGCGCCCTGGAAGCGGGCGCGCACTTCGGCAAGATCGTGCTGAGCATCTGACAGCGTCCGGAGCACAGCCAATGACCGAGAATAACCGCCCCCGCTGCGATTGGGTCCCCCTGGACGATCCGCTCTACGTGGCCTACCACGATCTCGAATGGGGCACGCCGGTGCACGACGACCGCCTGCTGTTCGAGTTCCTCGTCCTGGAAGCGGTGCAGGCCGGATTGAGCTGGAGGCTGGTGTTGCATCGGCGCGCGCATTACCGGCAGGTCTATGACGGTTTCGATCCGGCCCTGGTCGCCCGCTATGACGAGGCGAAACAGGCCGCCCTGCTGGCCGATGCGGGTATCATCCGCAACCGGCTGAAGGTGGCCGCCGCCGTGCAGAACGCGCGGGCGTTTCTGCGCGTGCAGGAAGAGTTCGGCAGCTTCGACCGCTATCTCTGGCAATTCGTGGACGGGCAACCGCGCGTCAACGGCTGGCGGACGCTGGCCGACATCCCCACCGAGACGCCCGAAGCGCGGGCGATGAGCAAAGACCTGAAGGCGCGCGGATTCACCTTCGTCGGGCCGACGATCTGCTATGCGTTCATGCAGGCATGTGGGTTGGTCAACGATCACCTGGTGACGTGTTTTCGCTTCGCCGAATTGACCGGCGGCGGAGCGAAGCCGTCGGTGAAACGGACATGAACAGGCCATGGAAGCGCGACGGGCTGATCCCATCCGGTTAATTGCGCTGCGGCTGCGCCAGGGCGAGTTGCGCCAGGTGGTGCAGCAGCCGGGCATCAACGAGGCGGTGCGCGTCACCGTGCAGTATCACGACGGGCGGCACCCCAATCAGGTTGGCACGCTCACGCGCGGGCACGGCCCGCAATGCAACCTGTTGGTGGTCTACGACAAGCCCAACAAGGATGTCCATTTCTCCTACCTCATTCCCCTGGAGCGCTATCTGGCGCTGCTGGCAGCGTTGCGGCGAGCGCGCTTCGACACGCTTGACGATCAGCCGGATGTGCCCTTCTTCGGTGTGGATTTGTGGCTGGTGGAGCGCGCTTCTGGCAGCTTCTACCATGACGTAGTGATTCAGCCGGAGAGCGCCAGCGGCCCGCACGGCGAAGTCGTGCGCGCCCTGCGCGAGCAACTCAAAGAGGCGCTGCGGCCAGTAGGCGCGTGAAGGCCATTCCAGAGGACACGGAGCACGCAGAGCCAAACAACAGATCGGCAGCGCCCCTGCCCCCGGTGAACCGTCGTATCCGCGAAGCCATGCCAGCAGCGCCCTGGCGTATAATCGGGTTACCGCACACACAGCATCAGGAGGCCAGGGCGATGGGTTCACTGTCGGTGCATGGGATTCCCTTCACGGCGGAGCATATCATGCTCTATGAAGCGGTGCGCGACTTCGCGCAGCGCGAGATCGCCCCTGTGGCGGCGCACTACGACGAGGTGGGCGAATTCCCGCTGGAGACGGTGCGCAAGATGGGCGAGATGGGTCTGATGGGCATCGAGGTGCCCGAACGCTACGGCGGGGCGGGCATGGACACGCTGGCCTATGTGCTGGCCATGATCGAGATCGCCAAGGCCGACGCCGCGCACAGCACGGTGATGAGCGTCAACGGCAGCCTGGTCAACTATGCGCTGTTGCGCTTTGGCACGGAAGAGCAAAAGCAAAAATATCTGGTGCCGGTCGCCAGCGGACAGAAGATCGGCGCGTACTCGCTCACCGAGCCGCAGAGCGGCAGCGACGCGGCGGGGATGCGCACGCGAGCTGTGCTCAACGAGGCGGGCACGCACTACCTGATCAACGGGCGCAAAAGCTGGGTCAGCAGCGGGCCGGTGGCGGAGATCATCTTGCTGTTTGCGGTGACCGATCCGGCGCAGGGTCATCGCGGCATCACCGCTTTCATCATCGAAGGGGATCGCCCCGGCCTGGAACGGGGCAAAATCGAGCCGAAGCTGGGCATTCGCGCCAGCGCTACCTGCGAATTGCTGTTCACCGACTATGCCTGCCCGGTAGAGAATGTATTGGGCGAGCCAGGGATGGGCTTCAAGATCGCCATGGCCGCGTTGGACGCCGGGCGCATTGGCATCGCGGCGCAGGCGGTAGGCATTGCCGAAGCGGCCTACGAGGCGTCGGTGGCCTACGCGCGCGAACGGGAGGCGTTCGGCCAGAAGATCGGGCAGTTCCAGATGATTCAGCAGAAGATCGCCGATATGAAGACGCGCCTGGAAGCGGCGCGCCTGCTGACTTTCAACGCGGCGCTGGCCAAGATGCGCGCTGCCGAGACCGGCAGGCGCTACACGCTGGAGGCGAGCATGGCCAAGCTGTTCGCCAGCGAGACAGCCATGTTTGTGGCCCATCAGGCTGTACAAATTCATGCTGGAATGGGGTATAGTAAGGAATTGTCCCTGGAGCGCTATTTCCGCGACGCCAAGATCACCGAGATATACGAGGGCACCAGTGAGATTCAGCGTGTGGTGATTGCGCGACACGAATTGGGATTGCGTTAGCCAGGCGTTGCGGATGAATGAGGAGTGATTGATGCAAAACGAGGAATTCACGCGCGACACGGTTGAGCAGCCCGCCGATAAAAAGCCAGACCCCATTGTGCAGGCCATGCGCGACATCCCGCGGCTGCGCGCCGTGGAAGAGATCGAAGGGCACAAAGGCCCCTTCCTGCCTCCGCCGCCCTTTGCCAGCCGGGTGGGGGGCATGGCGCAAGGCTGCGGGGGCGTCCTGCTGACCGTCGCTGCCATCTTGATGCTGCTGGCGGCGATGTGGTTCGGCTATTACCTGTGGGGGCCGGGCCTGTTGCTGGCGGGCGGTGTGTTACTCATCGCCGGGACGGTGGGCGTGTGGCGCGGACGGCGCGCGCCGCTGATCGTGTCGCTGGTAGCCATCGTCGCTCTGGCCGTGATCGCTTACTTCTGGTACTCGTTCGTACCCGCAGCCGGGGCGCTCTCGCCGGTGGGCAGCCTGGGCGTCTTCCTGGGGCCAGCCGTGCTGCTGATCATCCTGGTCTTGCTGGCGGCGCTGATCGCCGATGTGGTCGCGCTGTTCTCCTGGCACCGCCTGGTGGCAGCGAGCACGCGCAGCGTGGTGACCTGGGCAGCGTTTGCGGCCCTGCTGGTGGTGGCGGCGCTGGCCTTTCATTTCTCGCAGCAGTCGCAGCGCGAGACCTGGTTGCAGGAGCGGCGCGATGCCTGGCAGGCCGAAGCTGCCGGTGAACTGGAACACCTGGGGTCTTCGGCCAATGTCACACTGGGCTACAGCTTTGTGACGGCGGACGAGGGCGACGATAGTCGCCTGGACGTACGCCTGGCCGAGCTGCAGGCGGCGCTCGATGCTGGCGCTGACGTGGTGCGCCTGTCGGCGAGCGGCGACATGCGCCTGGAAGCCGAAGAGCCGCGGCTGTTCAAACCCGACGAGAAGAAAGACCCCGCCGAAGAACAGGCCAAGATCGAAGCCCGTCTGGCCCGTCAGCAGGCCGATGAGGAAGCCTATATGAAGGTGCTCACCGAGGCGGGGGTAGACCTGATTCTCTCGGACTCGCAATACACGCCCTACCTGTTGATGCAGGCCAACGACGAGGAAAAAATCCCCTGGGAGGAATTTACCAGCATCCAGGAAGAGCGCGTGCGCTACTATGCGCAGCGCTATCGGCCCATGGCCTACGAAGTGATCACCGAGCCGAGCCAGTACAAAGCCTATAGCGGAATTGTCATGCCCGAAGACAGCGACGAACTGGCGCTGTGGCTGGAACAGGCTCGTCGGCTGGCGGCGGCGGTGCGCGAGGAAAACCCGGACACCCTGGTCGGCGTGACGATCTCGCTCATTGACGACCTCGACCTGGACTTCTACGAGGAGGCGTTGGCGCTGGACGAACTGGACTTCATTGGCGTGCGCGTCTTTCAGCCGGGCGCGTTCGACGTGCTGGAAGACCTGTTCGCCGAACGCGGTCATCCCGCCGATCATGGCAAAGAACTGTGGCTGCTGGAAACGTGGTATGGCTACTGCCTGGCTCCGCAGCGCAGCATGGACCTGGACGCCATGTGGCTGGAGACAGTGGCCGCCTTCGCCGCCAAAGAGCGCATTAGCATGGTGCTGGTCAACGACTACGGCTGCTTCATCCAGGAAGGCGGGACGCTCTTCCAGGCCGAGGTTGACCTGGAAGGACGCACCGAAGTATGGGAACGCTGGCAGGGGTTGATTCGCGCTCTGCATCCGGCTTCGTGAGAGCACACTTCCTGGGAGGCCGATCATGGTCAAACGCATTGATCACGTGGCAGTGGTGGTCGAGAATCTGGAAGCAGCGCTGGCCTTCTGGCGCGACGCGCTGGGCCTGCCGCTGACCCGCACCGAACGCAACGAGACCGAGGGGGTGGCGATCGCCTTCCTGCCAGTGGGCGAGAGCGAGATCGAGTTGCTGGAGCCGACCGACGCCGAAAGTGGCATCGGGCGCTACCTGGCCAAGCGCGGCCAGGGGATGCATCATGTGTGCGTGGAGGTGGACGACATCGAGGGGACGATGGCGCGGCTGACTGCGCACGGCGTGGAGTTGATCAACGAGACGCCGCGTCTGCGCGACGACGGCACGCGCTATGCTTTCGTGCACCCGCGCAGTGCGTCCGGCGTGCTGGTGGAGCTGTATCAGAAGCCGACGGGCTGAGCCAGCAACAGGCGTGGAGGGTGAATGATTGGCAGGGGCGTTCGACAGGAAACGCCCCTGTTTCGTTGGTGTGACGGCTCTGCCCGCTAAAGCGGGGAGCTTCCCAGGCTACGCACGCCGCAACCGGCCACGTTAGCGCCTGGCGGCCCCGTCCGGGCCGACTTGCCGCTGAAACCAAGATATTCCGAGCGGCATTCACGTTCTGAATATATCTCGGGAGAAGAAAGGGGGCAAGCGCCATTCCCCACCGGGCTAAAGCCCGGTGTCCCCTGGCGCAATTTCTATGGGCAGGCTTACGAGGGTCACCGGGAGCGGAAAAGCCGTAGAATCAGGGTACAGAATTCGCTCGCAGACCGGAGAAAGGGAGTTGGCGATGTATCATCCCAAGAAGATAGCCGCGCTGCGCGCCGAACAGGAACGCTGGGCCACCACCGCCCTGCCGCAGACGCTTGCCCGTCAGCCCGAACGGCAGGAGCAGTTCAGCACGCGCAGCGGGCGACCGGTGCAGTGTGTCTACACGCCGCTGGATGTAGCCGATCTCGATTACAGCGCCGATCTTGGCTTTCCCGGTGAATACCCCTTCACGCGCGGCATTCACGCCACCGGCTATCGGGGTCGCCTGTGGACGATGCGCATGTTCGCCGGTTTCGGCACCGCGGAGGAGACCAATGCCCGCTACAAGTATTTGTTGGCGCAGGGCAATATGGGGCTGTCGGTCGCCTTCGACCTGCCCACTCTGATGGGCTACGACACCGACGCACCGGAAGCGCTGGGCGAATTCGGCAAGTGCGGGGTGGCCGTCAGCAGCCTGCAAGATATGGAGATTCTGTTCGACGGCATCCCCCTGGATCAGGTGAGCACGTCCATGACCATCAACAGTCCGGCGGCGGCGCTGTGGGCGTTCTATATCGCGACGGCGGAGCGGCAGGGCGTGCCCATAAGCGCGCTGCGCGGCACGATTCAGAACGACATCCTCAAGGAGTATCAGGCGCAGAAGGAATACATCTTCCCGCCGGAGCCGTCTATGCGCCTGGTGATCGACACCATCGAGTTTGGGACACAGTATCTGCCGCAGTGGAACCCTATCAGCATCAGCGGCTATCACATCCGCGAAGCAGGTGCGACGGCGGCGCAGGAGTTGGCCTTCACCCTGGCCAACGGGATGGAGTATGTGCGCTGGGCGCTGCGACGCGGCCTGGACATTGACGAGTTCGCCCCCCGGCTGAGTTTCTTCTTCAATGTGCACAGCGATTTCTTCGAGGAGATCGCCAAGCTGCGCGCGGCCCGCCGCATTTGGGCGCGAGAGATGCGCCATACCTTCGGCGCGCGCAACCCGCGTAGCTGGCTGATGCGCTTCCACACACAGACCGCGGGCGTCAGCCTGACCGCGCAGCAGCCAGAAAACAACATTGTGCGCGTGGCGCTTCAGGCGTTGGCGGCGGTACTGGGCGGGGCGCAGTCGCTGCACACCAACAGCATGGATGAAGCGCTGGCCTTGCCGTCGGAGCAAGCGGTGACGATCGCCCTGCGCACCCAGCAGATCATCGCTCACGAGACCAGCGTCACCAACACGGTGGATCCGCTGGGCGGCAGCTTTTACGTGGAGCGGCTGACGAACGAGCTGGAAGAGGAAGCCTACGCCACCTTCCGGCGCATTGAAGAACTGGGCGGCGTGCTGGCCTGCGTAGAGAATGGTTTCTTCCAGCAGGAGATCGCCGATTCCGCCCACCGCTTCCAGCGCGAGATAGACACCGGAGAACGTGTTATTGTAGGTGTAAACGCCTTCCAGGGCGACGAACCGCTGCGCATCCCCTTGTTGGCGATGGACCCGCAGGGCTACGAGCGCCAGGTAGCCCGGCTGGAGGCGCTGCGCAAGAGCCGGGATGGCGCAGCGGTCGAACGGGCGCTGGATGGGCTGCGGCAGGCCGCGCAGGGGACAGAGAACGTCATGCCGCATCTATTGGCGGCGGCGCGCGCCTATGCGACCCTGGGCGAGATCATGGACGCGCTGCGAGAAGTGTTCGGGGTCTACCGCGAGCCGCTGATCGTGTAGCGGACGCGCGCCAGGCGCACGCGCGCAGCGCGCGTCGGCGCGACTTCGTCGCGCCGGGCAGGGCGTAGCCCTGCCGCGCCTGGCGCGCTACGGCGTATCCAGCCAATACTCAAGCTGGATGTTATCCGGGTCGCGGAAGGCGACGTAGTAATAGCGCCCGTGAAAAAGCTCCACACCTTTCGTGTCCACGCCGGCAGCGATCAGCCTGTCGGCCAGCTCGTCCAGAAATTCCTTGCTCGGTGCAGTGAAGGCCAGATGATCCAGCCCGATGCGAAATTCGCTGAAGCGATCGCCGGGCGGTGTCTGCTCGTGCCGAATCAGCCAGACTGCCGCGCCGTTTTCGGCGGGAAAGTACATGAGCCTGCCGGTGGGGATGGGCACTTCGTGCACCTCGAAGCCAAGCAGGTCGCCGTAGAAAGCGCGTGCCTTGTCGAGATCGGAGACTGTCAGGATAATGTGGTTGATGGCGGGGATAGGCATGGTTAATCTCCTGCGAAATCAAATAGGAACGGTATGCCCATGATAGAACATATGTTCTTTTCTGTCAACAGGAACGCCTATTATGGGCACTGATCCCATCCGCGCCGCCGCTCCTGGCCCCTGGTGGGAAAAGCTTGTCGTTGCGCTGGAACTCGCCGACCTCAGCGATCCCGCCACCCGTGAACAACTGGACTCCGTAGCCGCCAAGGCCAACAGCCAGGGCATGGCTACCGCGGCTGGCTGGCGCTATGGGCGGGCATTGCCCATGCTCACCGCCGCCGTCGAAATCTGGGCGCGGCTGGGTCGCGCGGCGGGCGAGGTGGTGGCGCGCAATGTCCGGGGGCGCGTGCTCTGCAAACTGGGCGATTACGAAGCTGCTGCCGAGGATCATCAGACCGCATTAGTCTTGGCCCGCGAGCATGACCTATCCAACAGCGCGGTGACGGCCTGCGCGTGCCTGGGCGCTGTCTACATCGAGCGGGAGGATTTCGAGCAGGCGGCGCACTGGCTGGCGGAAGCGCAGCGCCTCAGCAAAGAGATAGCCGATGCTGGCGGCGCGGCGCAAGCCTGGCATTTCCTGGGCCTGTTGCACGAGGCACGCAAAGACTGGGACGCGGCCCTCCATGCCTATGGGTGGGCCGTGGAAGGCTGGCGCGCGTTGGAGGCGCGCGCCGAGGCGATCGAGGCGACCGCTGGCGTGGCACGGGTGATGCTGGCGGGAGGGCAAATCGTGGCGGCCTATAGCCTGATCGAGGAAGTGTTGCTGCACCTGAGCGAGCACGGCCCAACCCGCCTCGATGAGCCGCTGCGCGTTTACTGGACGGTCTATCGGGCGCTGCACACCATGCGCCAGCAGGAAGCGGCGCAACAATTCCTGGATGCGGCCTACACCCTGTTGCAACGCCAGGCCGAAGACCTGATACCGGAGCAGCGCCAGCGCTTCCTGCAAGAGGTGCGCGTCAACCAGGCTATCGGAGCCGCGTGGTATAATGCCCATCAGCCAGGGCGTTGAAGAGAACGCTCGCTATTGCCCGTTCAAGGGCGGACAGCCATTGAGAGCATCTCGAACGCTTAACTTACCTCACTCCCGCTTGGCGCTCACGCGCCTCGCTGCCCCCTCTCCGGGTCGGAGACTGGGGGTGAGGTAAACTGGAGCGAGCCAACCTTTACGCTTGCTCTAGCTCTGTCCGCCCCTGAACTATTGTCCTGTGGGGAGAAGCCGATGACCGATGAACGTATTGCACGCTATATCGAGGCAGCAGAACACCTGCGCCAGGGCATCTACGATGTGGAGATTCCCGTTGCTCCAACGGACGATGTCGGGCGGCTGGGCGAGGCGTTGCAGGCGCTAGCGCACGAACTGGACAGGCGTCGCGCCGAGCTGCAAAAGCTGGATCAGATCACCGCCCGTATCAACGCGGGTTTGCTGCTCGACGACATCCTCGACAACGTCTACGAGGATTTCCGGTCGCTCATTCCCTACAACCGGATTGGCTTCTCGCTCATTGACGAAACCGGCGGCACAGTAACCGCGCGCTGGGCACGCAGCGATCAGCCGGAAATACACCTCACGCGCGGCTATTCGGCTCCTCTGGCGGGTAGCAGCCTGCAACAGATCATTGAGACGGGCGAACCGCGCATCATCAACGATCTGGTTGCCTACCTGCAGGCCAAGCCGCAGTCGGAATCGACGCGCCTGATCGTCGCCGAGGGGATGCGCTCATCGCTGACCTGTCCGCTCATCGTCAACGGCTATCCGGTCGGGTTCATGTTCTTTTCCAGCATTCACGCCGGTGCCTATTCCGAAGTGCATGTAGACATCTTCAAGCGCATTGCCCGGCAGCTTTCGGTGATTGTGGACAAAGGCTACCTGGTCTCCGAACTGGCAAGCCGCCAGGCCGCTATCGAAGCCAAGAACCAGGAACTGCAGCGCCTCAACGAGTTGAAGAATTCGTTTCTGGGCATGGCGGCGCACGACCTGCGCAACCCACTTAGCTCCATTCAGCTAATCGCCTCAGTGCTGCGCGACAGGACTTTTCCGCTTTCTGAGGAGGAGCGTACTTCGCTGCTGGACGACATCGTCAAGCAGACACAGCACATGGTGGCTTTGCTCGACGATTTGCTCGATGTCTCGCGCATCGAAGCAGGAAAACTTGAACTGCGCTACAGCACTCTGAATGTGGCCGATTTTGCGCGGCAGATCGTCGAGCGACAGGCTCAGCTTGCCACGTCGAAAGGCACAGTGGTGACCCTGCGCCGCGTGGACGAAGGGACGCTGGTCGCCGATCCGACCCGTCTGCGCCAGATTCTCGACAATCTGATTTCCAATGCGGTCAAGTACTCGCCGCCGGGCAGCACCGTCTGGGTAGATGTCTGCGTCGAGCGCGGCGGCTGGCGCTTTGCTGTGCAGGATCAGGGGCCGGGCATTACCCCAGAAGACCGCGACAGGCTGTTCACCGAGTTCGGTCGGCTTTCGGCGCGTCCTACCGGCGGGGAGAAGAGCTTTGGCCTGGGGCTGGCCATCACGCGCCGCATGGTGGAGGCGCACGGCGGCCTCATTGACGTAGACTCCACGCCAGGGCAAGGGGCGACGTTCTGGGTCTGGTTGCCCGCGCAGCCGCCCACGTGATCCGCTACCTGTGTCCTATTCCTGGTGGACCGCCAGCAGGGTACACTGACCGGCGATCGGCAGGCTGGCATCAGGAGGACTGAACATGGCTTCCCGTGTGCGCTGGCTGTGGATGGTGATGGGGTTGCTGGGGCTGATGTGCCCGCTGGCGGGGACGGCCCAGGGGCAGGCGCGCGAGGTCGCGTTGGCTTACGTCTGGCAGGACACAGTGACGCTGGCCGACGCCGACGGCCTGCCGCTGGAACAAACCGGCCCGACCTTCACCTATGGGCAGGGGGCGCGCCTCTTCTGGACGGGTGACGGGCGCACACTCTACATCGCCCGCGACGACGGTCTGTATACCACTGGCGCGGCGGGCGGGGCGGCGGTGCGCATGGCGGGTTCCTATGGTCGCACGCTCACCCTGTCGCCGGACGGGCAGACGCTCTACTACCTGGAGACGGTCTCGCCGCAGTCCGCCGCTCCGGACGCGCCCGACCGGGTCGCCTTTCCCCTGCGCGAACTCAACTTCGCCCTGGCCGACGGGGGCACAGGCCGCCTGACCGGCTATTTCGGGCGTTTCCAGGCCGGGGCGTCGCAGGCAGTGCTCACCTTTGCCGCCGCGCTCTACGTGCGCGACGGCGGCCTGCTCGGCCCCGGACGGCCCAACCTGTGGCCAACCTATGGCGCGAACATCTTTGGCACATGTTGCTTCCCCGACCCTGGCCTGGCTCTTTACAACACAGGCACGGGCGAGTTTTCCGTCTACGACGCAGACTTCATCACCAGCGCGGCGGCGCTCAATCCGGCGCGGACGCACCTGGCCGGGCCGACCGTGGACAACGTCATCCGCATCTACGACCTGATCACCGGCGGCTGGCGCGACTACGAGATCGCCATCGCCGGTGGACTGGGCACCATCGAGCGCGTGGCCTGGTCGCCGGATAGCGCCTACCTCTTCTTTGTTTCGCGCTATGCGCCCAGTCATCCGCTGACGCTGAACAAGGAACCGGCCTGGCCCGTTGACCTGCGCAGCGCCGACATTGTGCTCTATCGCCTGAACCTGGTCAATGGGGCCATCCGCGAACTGGCCCGCCGCGCCGATGTCTACGGCGTCAGCTCGCTGGCCGTCACCGAGCGCTATGCTTTCGCCGTGGTGGTAGACCCCAACGTGGCGCTGGTGAACGATCTCAACGCCCGCCGCGTGTGGCCCGGCGCGAAACCGACCGACCCGGAGATGATGGTCTATCTACCGGCCACGCATCTGTGGCGCGTCGCGTTTGAGGGGGGCGCAGCGGAAGACGTGGCCGAGAACGTCTGGGGCGTGGTGGCGCGACCGTACTGACCCAACGCCCAGGAGTGCCGCCGTGGAGACGATGCGCAAGCTCTTCCTGCCCGCCGAGACGCCCCGCGTATTGCTGATTACCGGCGGATCGTCGGGCATTGGCCGCGCCACAGCGCTGCTCTTCGCCGCGCTGGGCGACTGCGTGACTGTCATCGGTCGGCGCGCTGATCGGCTGACGGCGCTGGCCCAGGAAGCCGAAGCACAGGGCCTGCCAGGGACGATCCTGCCCATTCCCGCCGACGTGACCGATGCGGAGGCCATGCGGCGGGCCGTGGCGCTGACGCTGGCGCAGTTCAACCGGCTGGATGTGCTGGTGGCGAACGCCGGCGTGGGGCAACGCGGCCCGCTGGTCGAAGCGCCCTGGTCGGATATCGAGACGGTGTTGCGCACCAACATTGACGGCATCATTCACAGCGTGCGGGCGGCAGTGCCCGCCATGCGGGCGGGTGGCGGCGGACATATCGTGCTGGTGTCGTCGGTGCTGGGGCCGGTGCCGGGGCCGTATGTGGCAGCCTACAGCGCCAGCAAAGCCGCCGTGGACGCGCTGGGGCGCGCCCTGCGCGGCGAACTACGCGCCGACCGCATTCACGTCACTGTGCTGTGGGTGGGGCAGGCGCATACCGAATTCGCCGAAAAGCGCCTGGGGCAACCGGGCCGTGTTGCCTCCAAATGGCCGACGATGACGCCCGAACAGGTCGCCGGCGGAATCGCCCGCGCCCTGGAGCGCAAGCCGCGCACCATGACCCTGCGCTGGCAGGACAGTCTGCTGGTGTGGGCCGGGCGACGCTTCCCCACGCTCACTGATCGCCTCCTGGCGCGCATTTACCGTTAGCGCGTGAGAGATGCTCACCACAGAGAACACAGAGGGCGCGGAGATTACGCAGAGATTTTGAGACTTTCTCTCCTCTGTGGTTTCTCTGCGTTCTCTGTGCCCTCTGTGGTGAAGCTTTTTTTGCGCTCTTAAAGCTGCGCGATGGCCCGGCGAATGCGTTTCAGCGCTTCCTCGCGGCCCAGCACTTCCATCGTCTCGAACAGCGGCGGCGAGACCTGCTGCCCCGTCGTCGCGGCCCGCAGCGCCCCGAAGAGCTGTCCGGTCTTCAGGCCCAGTTCAGCAGCCAGCGCCCGCAGTGCTTCTTCCTGCGCCTTGGCGGAGAAATCGGGCAGCCCGGCCAGGCGGTCGGCGGCAGCCTGTAGCGCGGCTTTGGTGCTCGCCGCGTCCATGCCCTTCTGAACGATCTCTTCGGCGGGAGGCGGAGTGAACGACGGCGTGAAGAAAAAGCCCGCCATATCCAGCGCGTCGTTGAGCGTCTTGATGCGCACCTTGATCAGCGGCACCACGCGGCGCATCCGCTCCAGGTCTACCGGATAGCCCGCCTTCTCGAAGACAGGCAGCAACCGCCGTGCCAGTTCATCGTCGGCCATTTCGCGGATATAGACGCCGTTGAGCCAGTCGAGCTTCTCGATGGGGAAGGCCCCGCCCGCCGGATTGACGCGCGACAGGTCGAAGCGCTCGATCGTCTCCTGGACGGTGAACACTTCGCGGTCGTCACCGAAGCTCCAGCCGATGTTGGTCAGGAAGTTCACCACTGCTTCCGGCAGGTAGCCGCCCTCGATGAATTCGTGCACCAGCACGGGTATTTTGCGCCCGCCTTCGGAAAAGGCCACGCTGCGCTTGGAGAGCTTGCCCTTGCCGCTGGGGTTGAGGATCACCGGCAGGTGCGCGATCTGCGGCATCTCCCAGCCGAAGGCGTCGTACAGATGTTTGTGAATAGGCGCGGTCGAAATCCACTCTTCGGCCCGCAGGATGTGACTGATCGCCATCAGGTGATCGTCTACCACATTGGCCAGGTGATAGGTGGGGTAGCCGTCGGACTTGAGCAACACCAGGTCTTGCAGTTGGCGGTTGTCGAAGGTGATGTCGCCGCGCAGCAGGTCGTGCACGGTCGTTTCGCCGTCCAGCGGCATCTTGAAGCGAATGACGAACTGACCGCCGGTCTCCTGATGCAGGCGCGCGCGCTCTTCGGGCGTCAGATTGCGGCAGTGCCGGTCGTAGCCAGGGTCTTGTTTGGCAGCCAGTTGTTGCTGGCGGAGGGCCTCCAGCCGCTCCTCACTGCAATAGCAGCGATAGGCGTGCCCCTGTTCGACCAGCCAGTTGGCCCAGTACTGATAGAGATGCAGCCGCTCGGACTGAAAATAGGGGCCGTAGGGGCCGCCGACTTCCGGCCCTTCGTCCCAGTCGAGGCCCAACCAGCGCAGACCATCCAGGAGCAGTCGCAGCGAGTCCGGATCGTAGCGTTTGCGGTCGGTATCTTCGATGCGCAAGATGAACTTGCCGCCGTGATGGCGGGCGAATAGCCAGTTGAACAGCGCCGTGCGCGCCCCGCCAATGTGAAACGGTCCGGTGGGGCTGGGGGCAAAGCGCACGCGCACGGAGTCTTGTTGCTCAGTCACGGGTGTCTCTCCTCGGTGCTGCGGCACAGGTGCAGCGGGGAGGATTATAGCAGAAGGGGGACGGCGATTGAACACGCAATTACGGTACAATAGTGGCAAGCCGTAGGGAGGGAATTCATGGCCAGCCCAACGATCCCCCTGCTCTCAGATCAGATCATCGAGCAACTGATGCGCTCTCCGCGCCTGCCGCAAGTGGCGCAGCAGCTTCAGGCGATCCTGCAGGCCGAGCAACAGAAACGGCAGCGCTTCTATGACGAGATGACCGAGGAGCAACAAGCGGAATTCAGCAATGGAGAGATTGTCGTGCAGACGCCAGTCAAATGGCGGCACAGCCAGGCCAGCCAGAATCTGTTCGCTTTGCTGCAAGCCTATGTGCAGAGGCGCGCTCTGGGGTACGTGGGCCATGAGAAACTGCTGATCTCGCTGACTCGTAATGACTACGAACCAGACATCTGTTTCTTTGGGCAGGCCAAGGCGTCAACCTTCGTCCCAGACCAGACGCGCTTCCCGGCCCCCGACATGGTGGTGGAAGTGCTCTCGGATTCGACCGAGGCGATTGAGCGTGGCGTCAAGTTCGAGGACTATGCGCTACACGGAGTTGCAGAATACTGGCTGGTCGCTCCCGACCAGGAAACGGTCGAACAGCATGTGATTGCACGGGGAAGTTACGAGCTGTCTGTCAAAGTCCGGTCGGGCACGATTCAGAGCGTTGTAGTAGAAGGCTTCGAAATCCCCGTGCGGGCGATCTTCGATCCCAGTGAACAATTGGCGACCTTGCAGGCACTTTTGCGTTGAACTCAGGACAAACCCATTGAGCGCCCTGAGATGCTGACGCTTGGGGGCGAGCCATGACTCGCCCTCATCGTTACCACCAGCGGAAACGTGCCCGGCAGGGTTTTTCCCTCAGGCTTTCGATGTCGCCATGCCCGCCGTAGAAACAGCGCCCCCAGGCGTCTTCGCCCACGAAGACTTCGTTTTCCAGGATACTGGGTGAAGTCTCGAAGATGTTGATGGGATTCGAGCTATCGCCCACGTCGAACTCTGGAGACGTCACCAGGTAGTAAAGCTGACCAATGCTGCATTGTTCCGCGATGAGATGCAGCCCCCGCCGCTGGACGACGCTGGCATGGTTGCATTCCTGTAACGAGGGATACATGGCGTGCTTGCCCCGGCTGACATACAGAATTGGGGAGTCGCGGAAGCAGCGTATTTCGCTGGCGGGGTAAGCTTTGGCGTTGCCGTGCGGGAAGAGCGTGAGTCGGTCAATTTCCCAGTAGCCCTCTTCGCTGGTGGGTCTCAGGTAGACTTCAAACATTTCCACGTCGCCAAAGTGCGCATCCAGGTCGGCCAGGCCAAAGGCCCACCCCAATACGCGGATCACCGACTTGGAGAGCGAGAAAGAACGCCCCTCCGCGCCTATACCAATGCGGACACTGGAGGCAGACGCGCCATAGTCTATCTGATAGGCGACTGCCCCACGCCAGACATAGCGCCCGGTGTCCTCTCTATCCGGAACGATCTGATAGGGGACGATCACCTCTGTCTCCAGATCGGACGGTTCTCCCAGTGAAAAGACCAGCGTGGGGGCGAACTGATCGATCAGGCGCTGCCGAAAGCCATCGTCGGAAGGCATGCCGATGTACTGAGGAGCGCAGGCTGCTTCTGACAAACCGGTATACTTGGTTCCCCAGTGGTCGAAGAACACCGAGGTCAGGGTATAGACAACGCAGTAAGTCAGGAACAGTCGTTGGACGACGGTTCTCGCTTGTTTGCGCCGGGCACTCATCGGCGATCCCCTTGTGGATTTTCTCACACATCCTGTTTGCAACGTGAGTCGGCATTATAGCCGAGGCAACAGAACGGCGGTAGCTGTTGCCGCAGCGGGTTTCAAAGCGGTTGCTTTCTCCGTACATTGCGGCACAGCGGCGTATCCAGCCAGGGCCATTTGGGCGGGTCGCACGAACCGGTTTCGGATACAGACCACAGCATCGTCCCCGCGCATTTCGTCGTTTGTGCACTACGCATTCTCCGCCCGATTTGGTACACTTCAATACCATGTATCGCCCGAAGGTGCGCCGGAGATCAACGACCATGCCTGGCAGTGAATCGGAACTTGACGAACGCCTTGCTTCTGAGGCTGGAGCGGAAGAGGTTGCCGCCCCTGCTAATTTCATTCACGAGATGATCGAAGAAGACATCCGCACCGGCAGATTCGGCGGGCGGGTGCACACGCGCTTTCCACCGGAGCCAAACGGCTATTTGCACATTGGCCATGCCAAGTCCGTCTGGCTGAACTATGGCACCGCACTCAAGTATGGCGGCAAGTTCAACCTGCGCTTCGACGATACCAACCCTACCAAGGAAGAGCAGGAATACATTGACGCCATCATCGAGGACGTGCGCTGGCTGGGGGCCGACTGGGAAGATCGGCTCTTCTATGCCTCGGACTACTTCGATCAGTTGTACGAGTGGGCCGTTGAACTGATCAAGAAGGGCCTAGCCTATGTGGACGACCTCAGCGCCGAAGAGATTCGCGAATATCGCGGCACGCTGACCGAGCCAGGCCGCAATAGCCCCTACCGCGATCGTTCGGTGGAGGAAAACCTCGACCTGTTCGAGCGCATGAAGAACGGCGAGTTCCCCGACGGCTCGCGCGTGCTGCGGGCCAAGATTGACATGGCCTCGCCCAACCTCAACCTGCGCGATCCGGTGATGTATCGCATCCTGCACGCCGAGCACCCGCGCACCGGCAACAAGTGGTGCATCTACCCCATGTACGACTGGGCGCATGGGCAGTCGGACTCCATCGAGGGCATCACGCATTCGATCTGCACGCTGGAGTTCGAGGATCACCGCCCACTCTATGACTGGTTCCTGGACGCGCTGGGCATCTACCATCCGCAGCAGATCGAGTTTGCCCGCCTCAACCTGACCTATACGGTGATGAGCAAGCGCCGTCTGTTGCGCCTGGTGAACGAAGGCTACGTGCGCGGCTGGGATGACCCGCGTATGCCGACCATTTCGGGGCTGCGGCGGCGCGGCTATACGCCGGAAGCGATCCGCGACTTCACCGAGCGCATCGGCGTCTCCAAGGCCAACAGCGTGGTGGATATTAGTTTGCTGGAGCACTGCGTGCGCCAGGACTTGAACAAACGCGCCGAGCGGCGCATGGCCGTGCTCAACCCGCTGCGGGTGGTGATCGAGAACTACCCCGACGACCTGGTCGAGGAGATGGAGGCGATCAACAACCCCGAAGACCTCAGCGCGGGCACGCGCAAGGTGCCTTTCTCCAAAGTGCTCTATATCGAGCGCGACGACTTTATGGAAGACCCGCCCAAGAAGTTCTACCGGCTGGCCCCTGGGCGCGAAATCCGCCTGCGCTACGCCTATTTCATCACCTGCACGGGTGTGGTGAAGGACGAGCAGGGGCAGATCGTCGAGTTGCGCTGCACCTACGACCCGGCCACGCGCGGCGGCGATGCGCCCGACGGGCGTAAGGTCAAGGCGACGCTGCACTGGGTGTCGGCGGCGCACGCCATTGACGCCGAAGTGCGTCTTTACGATCATCTGTTCACCGTGCCCGATCCGTCCGACGTGCCACCGGGTAAAGACTTCACCGACCTGATCAACCCGAACTCGCTGCAGGTGCTCGCCGGCTGCAAGCTGGAACCGTCGCTGGCGAACGCGCAGCCCGGCGAGCGCTTTCAGTTCGAGCGGCAGGGCTACTTCTGCGTAGACCCGGACAGCACGCCGGGGCATCTGGTCTTCAACCGCACCGTCACGCTCAAGGACACCTGGGCCAAGATTCAGCAGAAGGAACTGGGCGGCGAACAAACGCGCTGAACAGAGACTTCCGCGGTCTGCACGACTTCGGAAGCCTGATCGGTCAGGAGCAACGGCTATGAGACAGGTGATTGTGTATCGCGGCGAAGACGGATACTGGGTCGTCGAGGTGCCAAGCCTGCCAGGCTGCATCAGCCAGGGCAAAACCCGTCAGGAAGCTCTGGAAAACATCCGCGAGGCCATCGCGCTGTACCTCGAGGAACTGAGCAATCGGGATGGGAACATACATCAATGAGCGCTCACGAAAACCAGGCCGGGCCGTTCCTCAAATGGGCGGGCGGCAAAAGTCAGTTACTCGCCCAGTACGACCCCTTCTTCCCGCGCGAGCCAATGCGCGGCTACTTCGAGCCGTTCGTGGGCAGCGGGGCGGTCTTCTTTCACCTGCGCGGGCGAGGGTTGTTCAGTACCTATTATCTTTCCGAGACCAACGAGGAATTGCTCAACTGCTACCGCGCCGTGCGCGATCACGTAGACGAATTGATCGCCCGGCTACGCGAGCATCAGGCCCGGCACAGCCGCGACTACTACTACGCCATCCGCAACCTGGATCGCAACTCGGCCTGGATTCATGCGTCGTTAGTGGAGCGCGCCGCCCGCCTGATCTATCTGAACAAAACCTGCTACAACGGCCTGTGGCGGGTCAACCGGCGGGGGCATTTCAACGTACCGATGGGGCGCTACAAGAATCCGGAGATCGTCAACGAGGCGCGGCTGCGGGCGGCATCGCGGGCGTTGCAGGGCGTGCATCTGGCCGTAGAAGACTTCGAGCAGGTGATCCGGCGGGCGGGGCGCGGCGACTTCGTCTACCTCGACCCGCCCTACATCCCCCTCAGCGAGACGGCCAATTTCACCAGCTACACCCAGGACGAATTCGGCGAATACGAGCACCGCAAGCTGGCGCTGGTCTTTGCCGAACTGGATCGCAAGGGCTGCCGGGTGATGCTCAGCAACTCCGACACACCCCTGACGCGCGAACTCTACCGCAACTTTCGCATCGAGACGGTGAGCGCCCGCCGCGCCATCAACTCGGCCAGCACACGGCGCGGGGCGATCTCTGAAGTGGTGGTGTTGAATTATTGAGCAGCGGGGCTTGAGCAGAGCGCTTCCCCCTGCCCCTGGACGTGACGTCCCTGAAAGGGCATCCCGGAACTCCAGACCCTCAACTCATCAGGCGAATTCCCGCATCCGGTGACGCATGATCACGCTCTCTACCAGGCCGACCCCCATCATCATGGTGATCAATGACGACCCACCCGAACTGACGAAAGGCAGAGTCAGCCCTGTCACCGGCAAGATGTTGAGATTCATGCCGATCGAGACCATCGTCTGGAAGAAGATCATCCCCCCGACGCCGTAGCAGATCAGGCTGCCCAACGCGTCGGCGGCCAGCGCAGCCCCGCGCAAAATCCGCCAGATGACAACGCCCATCAGCCCGATGACGGTGACCGCGCCCACGAAGCCCGTCTCTTCGGCGATCACGCTGAAGATGAAATCGGTATGGCGCACGCGCAGAAAGCGCCCGCGCGTCTGCGAGCCGTTGGCGTAGCCCTTGCCCATCAGCCCGCCGGAGCCAATGCTGATCAGCGCCTGATCAATGTTGTATTGCGCGTCTTTGTCCGACCCCGGAAAGACGAAAGAGATGATGCGCTGCCGTTGGTAGCCTTCCATGTTCTCCCACAGCACAGGCATCATCATCATGCCCGCCAGCACGAAGAGCGCCAGATGGCGCAGGCGTAGACCGGCGGCCCACACCATCACGAACCACACGAACATGATCACCGTGGTGATGCCCAGGTCGGGCTGAATGAAAATCATGAAGGTGGGCAGGGCAATGTAGCCCAGCGACAGCAACACTGTGCGCAGTTGGTTCATCTGCTCGTAGCGATCGGCCAGGTGTTGCCCCAGGGCGATCACCAGCAGAATCTTGGCCAGTTCCGACGGCTGCACCTGCAGGCCGACGTTGAGCCAGCTTTGCGCGCCCGCCGCGCCCACCGCTCCCAGCACGGCCACCAACGCCAGAATGAACAGGATGAACAGATACAGGAAAGTGTGAATGCTGCCCAGCAGGCGGTAGTCAATGGAAGCCATCAGCAGCAGGATGATCACGCCGACGATGCCAAACTGTATCTGGCTGGGCACCCGGTTGATCAGATCGGGGTCTACGGCGTCGAGCGTCGCGCTGCGGATGAACAGAATGCCGATGATGATCAGCAGGATCGTCACGCCGAACAGGACGAAATCGAAATCACGCCACACATTGGGCCTGGCCTGCATATCAGTACCCTTTGAGCTACCAATACAACCCGGACGGGCCGATTATACCGATTGCAGCGGGGAGGTCAACGAGACACGGGGCGTGCCACAAGGGCAGCGGGGAGTGGACGGTCTCCGCCCTAGGCTGCCCATCGCTGCAACAAAGAGCATGGCCTGGGGATATTCATTCGGTTTGGGGCGCAGCCGCTTCGTCCACCGGCACCCCCTCGGCAGCAGCTTCTTGTGGGGTGTCGAGCGCTGCGGGGGGTGTCTCTAGAGCGGCGCTGCTCTCTTCCGCGACCGTCTGGTAACGGTGATCGCGCTGCAGGGGAATATCCGCCACCAGGTAATTCTTGCGATCGCGCTGCTCGAACTTGATCTCGACTTCCATCTCGTCAATGTGCACGTAGCGCTTGATCACGCTGATCAGCTCGGTCTGCAATTCCTGGAGCTTCTCCGGCGATAGATCGCTGCGGTCGGAGACCAGCACCAGCTTGAGCCGCTCTTTGGCGATCTCGGCGCTGGTGGGTTCGCGGCGTCCTTTGATCCGCTCAAGTATGGAGGTCATCGGCAACCTCACCCCTTCGCTAAGCTCCCGACCGGCGGAACAAACGACTGAGCCGGTGCAAGAAACCACCCTGCTTGTGCTCCAACTCGGCAATGGGCACTTTGGCCCCGGTGATGCGGCGGGCAATGTCGCGGAAGGCCTCCGCTGCCGGGCCTTTCTGGTTGTCCAGCGTTAGCGGCGAGCCTTTGTTGGTAGAGACAATGATCTGTTCGTCTTCAGGAATGACACCTAACAGCGGTGTCGAGAGAATGTCCAGAATGTCGTTGACCGACAGCATGTCGCCCTTACGGATCATGTCGGCCTTGGCGCGGTTGATCACCAGGCTGATGGGGACTTTGCGCGGTTCAGCCTCCACCAGCCCGATAATGCGGTCGGCGTCGCGCACCGCCGACGCTTCGGGATTGGTAATGACGATGACCTCATCGGCGGGAGCCAGCGCATTGCGGAAACCCCATTCGATCCCCGCCGGGCTGTCAATCAGGATGAAGTCACACTCGTTGCGCAATTGCGTGGTGAGCATGACCATGTCCTGCGGGCTGACGGCTGTCTTGTCGCGCGTCTGGGCGGCAGGCAACAGATAGAGGTCGGGCACGCGCTTGTCCTTGACCAGGGCCTGACGCAATTTGCAGCGCCCCTCGACCACATCCACCAGGTCGTAGACGATGCGGTTTTCCAGGCCCATCACAATGTCCAGGTTGCGCAGCCCGATATCGGCATCAATGCAGACGACTTTCTTGCCCATATTGGCCAGCGCCACGGCCAGGTTCGCTGTGGCTGTTGTCTTTCCCACGCCCCCCTTGCCGGATGTTATGGTGATAACTCGTGCCCCCATCCGAACACCTCTTACCTTTCAAGCTGTCTGGCGGCGTTCTGTGCGGGTGCCGCCTGCTCCCCCACTGAATCTACTCCCAGGGCACTGCCTCAATGCGCCCGTTGCGCACCAGCGCTTTTTCCGGGCGCGGTTTGCGGTTCCTGTCCTCTGGCGAAATAGTGATGTAACCGGCGATGCGCAGTTGGGTCGGGGCCAGGTGCAGCGCGCACACCACCGCCGACTCGTCCCCATAGGCCCCCGCGTGAACCGTGCCACGCAGCCGCCCCCAGACGACGATATCGCCTCCAGCTACCACCACCGCCCCGGCGTTGACATCGCCCAGGACTACCACATGCCCGTCGCTGTGCACGGTGCGCCCGGCGCGCAGCGTCCGCTTGACCAGCACCCCCGGCAGACCGGGTTCTTCGGGGTCAATGGGCGGCGGGCGCAATTCCAGGGCCTCACTGGGCGCGGCGGCCAGTTCGGCCACCTGCAACGAAGTGGGCAGGGCCAGTTTGCGGGCGGCGTCGAGCGTGATGTCGCTCTCGCTGAGCACTGCGCGCAGCGTAATACCCCGCTGTTCCAGCAATTTCTGCATGGCGGCCAAATCCTGCCGACGCAGTTCGCGCGGCCCCAGCGACAGCGTCACCTGCGCACCCTTGAAAAAGTTCCCCTGCGCGTCAATCAGGGTGATTAGCCGATTGGCCAGGTCCGACCAGCGCCCGTCTGGCTTGACCGTGACCAGCAATCCCTCTTTAATTCCTTTGAGCGTGATCGAATCGTCCATGAGCGATAGACAGTGTGTCCGTTAACAATGCCCCCTACCTGGGCTGGAGCGATGATGGTACATCTACTACTATACTCTAAATCTACAGTGATGCTAACAGGGACAATGGTCACAGCGCCTCCCGTCTCTGAGCAGAAGGCACCGCCAAGACGCAGAGATCGCAGAGGAGAACACAGACCGCGGTGAGTTTTTCGTCCCAGAGAGGAAGTCCGCCCAAGGCGCAGCGCCCCCAGGCGCACCCCATGCGAAGCTCATCGCTGAGCGCTGAAAGCCGAAAGCCCGAACGTCACTCCAGGCGCACGCGACGCGGCGTCAGCCAGTCGTGCAGCAGCCCCATCGTGCGGAAGACCGGTACGCTCAGCAGCACATGATAAAGGAAGGTGGGCAGGGTAACAGTCGCCAGCGCGTCGCCCAGCGGAATCACGTGCCCGGCCAGGCGCAGCACCAGTAAGACGCCCACGTGATACAGCACCGTGCCCAGACCCATCACCAGCGGGGGGATGATCAGGTTGGTGCGGCGGACATCGCCGAACAGCGCATCTGCCAGGAAAGCCACCACCACCAGCCCCAACGCCGAAGTGCCCGGCGGAGCCACAGACAGCGTGTCCTGCAGCAGCCCGCCGAACACAGCCCATAGCAGCGCATCGTTGACATCGGCCAGCAGCGCCCACGACACCACGATCATGAAAACCAGGTCGGGCGCGCCGCCCCCCAGGCGCATCTCCGGCATGACGGAAGCGTTGAGCAGCGCCGCCACCAGCAGAACGGGCAGACCAATGTACCGTGTCACTTGAGTGGAAAGCCTCCGACCCCGCTACGGTGCTGTCTGCTGCTCGAAGACGCTCAGGTCAACTGGCTCGAAGTTGATGATCACCTGCACGATCTCCAGCCGGTCGAAGTCCACCAGGCTGCGCACGCGCGCTTCCTGATATAGCTCGTCTTCCGAGAGGCCTACGCTGAGCACCTGCCCCACTACCAGGTCGGCGGGCAACATCTGTCCCAGGCCGTTGGTGAGCACCAGGTCGCCCTCGCGCACCTGCGCTTCCAGGGGGATGAACGACATCAGCAGGTCGCCGACCAGTTGCCCGCTGACCACGCCGTCTTCGCGCGTGGATTGCAGGCGCGCGTTGACGCGGCTGGTGGGGTCAGTCACCAGCAACACTTCTGCGCCCGTTGCCGAGACCTGAGTCACACGCCCCACCAACCCCCGCTCGGTGACAACCGGGTCCATCAATTCCACGCCGTCGCGCCGCCCGCAGTCAATCTGAATGGCGCGCACGAAACCAGCGGTGTCCATGCCGATCACGTCGCAGGTGACGTATTCGTGATCCTCTGGCCCGAAGCGGTTGTAGTCGAGCAGGGCCGCTAGCCGGTCGTAGTCGGCCCCTTTTTCGCGCAGTTGAGCCAGTTCGGCCTGGTAAACAGCCAGTGCCTCTTCCAGGTCATCAATGCGCTGCTTCTGCCGACGGTATTCTGCCAGATCGTCAATCGCGCCGCTGATCGCCTGCGCCGGGCTGCTCACCACCCGCTGCAGCAGATGCAGCGGGACAGCGGCGAGGTTCTCCACGGTGCTCAGCGCACCCGTGACGCCCAGGAAGATCAGCGCCACGACGAGCACCAGCGTCATAGCGAACGAGAAGACACGGCCACTTCGCCCCACCAGCTTCTCCTCCTTGCTGTGGTTGCCAGTGGCTGATTATACCCGCCTGATCGCAGGGGAACAGTATTCACCGCCACGTCACTGACAACCCCTGCCCGCACCCCTGCCGAGACATGGCGTCCACACCGCCCCCTCTGTACAGCGAACAGCCGCCAGCAAAAGGTGGATAGTCTCCACCCGCTGACGGCTGCAAACTGACGGCTGAAAGCCCCGCTCAATGCTGCGTCGAGCCGCGCTCCAGGCCCGCCAGTAACGAGCGCAAATTGTCGTAGTCTTCCAGGATGCGCCCGGCCCCGCGTGCCACGCAAGTCATCGAGTCCTCTGCCAGCCACACGCGCACGTTGACCTCGTCGGCGATGCGCTCGCACAGCCCCTTGAGTTGACTGCCGCCGCCCGCCATACAGATGCCCGACTCCATCAGGTCAGCGACCAGTTCAGGGGGCGTCTCGTCCAGCGCGTCGCGGATCGTGTCAATGATGATGCTCACCGAGGGATTGAGCGCCTCGCGCAGTTCGATAGACGAGACTTCGACCGCTTCCGGCAAACCGGTCACCAAGTTGCGCCCGCGTAAGACCATGGTGCGCTCTTCCGGCAACGGGTAGGCCGAGCCGATCTCGATCTTGGCGCGTTCGGCGGTGCGCTCGCCGATGAGCAGGTTGTACTTGGCGCGCATGTACTGCACGATGTCTTCGTCCATCTCGTCGCCCGCCACGCGGATCGAGCGGCTGATGACAATGCCGCCCAGCGAGAAGATGGCCACCTCAGTCGTGCCGCCGCCGATGTCTACCACCATGCTGCCGCGCGTTTCCTGGATGGGCAGGCCCGCGCCGATGGCCGCGGCGACCGGCTCTTCGATCAGGTATGCCTCGCGCGCGCCCGCGCTGATGGTGGCATCGTAAACAGCGCGTTTTTCCACCTCGGTCACGCCCGACGGAATGCCCACCACCACACGCGGACGGGGGATAGGCACCCAATTTTGCTCGTGGGCCTTGCGGATGAAATAATCGAGCATGGCCTCGGTGATCTCGAACTCGCTGATCACGCCGTCGCGCAACGGGCGGACGACCATGTACTTGGACGTGGGCGTTTTGCCGAACATCTCTTTGGCTTCGCGTCCCACGCTGATCGGACGGCGTGTCTTGCGCTCGATAGCCACATACGACGGTTCGTTGATCACAATGCCTTTGCCACGCACGCTCACCAGCGTGTTGGCCGTGCCCAGATCAATGCCAATATCGAGCGAAAACAGGCCCAAAAGCCAATCCAATGGGCTAACCAATGGTGTGTACCCCTCCCTCATTCAGTGTCAGGGCGGCATTATACCACGCCCCTTAGCGCCTGGCAGGGGATAACTCATCAAACGCTCATCTTCGCTCCGTACTGTGTCGTTGCCCGCCCGCTCAGGCGCTGAAAGCAGCGATCTGCTTGCGCAACTCACTGCGGTCTACCTGCGGGTAATCGTCCAGCAGGGCGTCGAAGCGTTTCATATACTCGACCAGTTGAGCTTTGGTGCGCGCCTCAAAGCGCATGGTGATGGCAGGTTGTGTATTGCTGGCGCGCACCAGGCCCCAG
Source organism: uncultured Anaerolineales bacterium (assembly GCA_937135955.1). Taxonomy (GTDB): domain Bacteria; phylum Chloroflexota; class Anaerolineae; order Aggregatilineales; family Aggregatilineaceae; genus UBA2029. Next base: position 225,594 of record CAKZOB010000042.1, read on the forward strand.
CCATCTTCAAAGATTGCCCGCGCTCCATCTACCGTGACGACCTCGTAGCGATCCTGCAGCCGGTCGCGCACCGCCTCGATGATCTTGAACTTCACATCGTCCGGCGCGCTCATGATGATCTCCGGCGTCGCGGGCATGGTGGGCATCTCAGCCAGCATCTGCGAGAGCGTCTTGTCGCTCTTGCTATACAGTTCCAGCACCTTCAACGCCACCAGGGGCGCATCGTCGAAGCCATAGTAGTCCTCGCCGATGAACAGGTGCCCGCTGACCTCTCCGCCGATTAGCGCGCCGATCTCGGCCATCTTCTGTTTCATCAGGCTATGCCCGGCCTTCCACATCACCGGTTGACCACCGTGCTGCCGGATGATGTCGGGCAGCACCTGACTGGACTTCACGTCGAAGACGACCGGTGTGCCCGGATGCCGCTTTAGCAGGTCGCGGGCCAGCAAGGCCAGCAGACGGTCGGCGGCCACATGATGGCCGTGCTCGTCAATCAGGCCGCAGCGGTCGGCGTCGCCATCGAAGCCAATGCCGAAATCAGCTTTGTGCGCGACGACGGCGGCCTCCAGGTCTTTGGTCAGTTCGGGGTCTTCGGGGTTGGGCAGATGGTTGGGAAAGGTGCCGTCTGGCTCACAGAACAGGCACACGACCTCGATCCCCAGATCGCGCAGCACCGGCGGGACGAACGTACCGCTGAGGCCGTTGCCCGCGTCCACCACCACCTTCACCTTGCGCGGACCTATCGTCACTTTCTGCTTGATGACCGCCATGTGTTTCTCCACCATGGCGAAGTCCTCGCGCCGCTCGCCCTGCCCCACAGCGAAATCGTCGGCTTGGATGATGCGCAGCAAGTCTTGAATCTGCTCACCGGCCAGCGCCAGGCGGCCATAGGCCATCTTGATCCCGTTGTATTGCGTGGTGAGGTGACTGCCAGTGATCATGATGCCACCCGCTCGCTCGTGCGAAGCGGAGGCGAAGTAGACGGTGGGCGTCATCACCGCGCCGATGTCCGTCACCCGCAGACCGGTGCTCAGCACACCCTCGATGATGGCCTCCTTCAGGGCAGGCGTGGACAGCCGATTATCGCCGCCGACGAAGACCTGTTCGATCCCCAGATGGCGCTGTACATAGGTGCCATACGCCTGCCCCACCAGCCGCGCCAGGCCGGGGGTAAGCTGCGTGTCGGGGCCTTCGACCGTGCCGCGAATGTCGTATTTGCGAAAAACTTCGGTGGGTACCTGCGCCATGCGTCTTCCTCCCATCGGGTCTTCTGCGCGCCGGGTCGTCCTAACGCGCATTATACCGTAGCGGGGGCGTGCGAAAAAAGGGCGGGGTGCAAAGGGGCGCGCGCAAACGGTGACGGGCAATGTGCAGCAGTCTGCTATCCCTCATCCCCAAATCCTCTCTGCCTCGCGACTGCGTCGCGGGGCGAGAGGACTTACTTTCTCTCACCTAGGCGCTCCCCTTCGCCCGTGTACAGCCTGCAGCGTGGGAGAAGGGGCCGGGGGATGAGGGTCATCGCCCGCAGCAAAGTCGCTGTCAACCTTTGCTCGCAGCCACGCAAAGGGAAAATTCATCACGGAGGGCTAAGACAAGAAAAACACAGAGGCCGGCTGAAGGGCATCGCTCTGCGCCAGCAGGGTGACGATAACAGAAGGCTAACCGTGCCTGGCCCAGCCAGGCAGCAGCTACCCCCCAAACAGGCCGCTGAGCACGCCCGTCAGCACGGCGTTGCCCAGCCCGGCCCCTACGGCGATCAGCACGCCACCCAGAATGAGCGTCAGGCAGCCCAGCCCGGTGCCGAAGTGATAGACCTCCCCGACCAGGCGCGCAATCCAGTACCCCGCCCCCAGCGATACGACGGCCATAACCAGCGGGATGGTCAGCCAGGCTCCACCGAGAGCCAGCACCAGGAAGATCAAAGCTACGGCCAGCATGAAATAGGTCTGGAAAGGCACCAGCCGCCGGTAGAGATACACCAGAGGGCTGTCCCCGCCGAAGAAAAAAGTGGCGATCAGGTGAATCGCCCCGCCCTGAATAGCCAGCGTCAAGGCGGAGTAAATGCCATAGAACCCACTCAGCAGTATCAGCCCGACCAGGCTGGCGCTCAGGAGCACATCGAGTTGATCGGACACCAGGTTGCTGCTGGGGGCAGATTCCAGCAGGTCGCGCAGCGCGTCGAGCGCGAAGACGAAGATGGCCGTCATGCTCAGTGCCACTACCAGCGCGTAGAGCACGAAGTCAACCATCACGTTGTCCCAGGTCGCCGACTCTGCGCCAGGGCCTTCGGCCATACGCTGTAGCCGCCGCTTGCCCCCAACCTTACCGATCAGCGCGCGCCGCCGATTCGGATGAGTGAGCAGGGGCATGGCTTCGTCCACGCTCATCCCCGTCAGCGAAGTGATCAGGTTGGCGACGAACGTCTCCTTGCGCAGGGCCGGGTTGAGGCTGAGCGCCTTGCCCAGCGTATCGGTGGCGCGCCCCCTGTCGCCGCTCAGATGGTAGGAAGTGGCCGCGTCGAGCAACCTCTGGGCCAGTTCACGATCGCGGGGGGAAATCTGCGCCTCCTCCTCGTCGCGCGGCGCCGCATAGCGGCGGATGTAGCGCCCGGCCTTGAGCGCCAGTTCGCGCAAAGCCGGGTCAGGATCGTGCTGAAAGACTTCAAACAGCGGCCTGAGCGCCGCCAGGTCGCGGCTGTTGGCCAGAGCCACAATCGCCTGACGACGTTGTTCCGGATCAGGGCTATGCAACTGCTCAACATATGCCTCGAACATAATTCCCCCTATGGCCAGCCTACGCCACGCGCACCCCTCATATTAGCAGTTTCCAAGATAGGGTACAATTGCCCTGTGGGTAAGATCAGGCTTACCGGACAATGTGTGTTTACTACTCCCGATACCCCCAGAGGTATGCGGCTGGCAAGGCCGCCCTTCTGCGGGCAAGAGGGGAACCCTATCTAACGACAAGGAGCTTCAACAGTGGTGATCATTGTGACCGATAGCTGCGCCTCAGTGCCAGAAGCGATGGTCAAAGAGCTGGGCATTGAGGTAGTGCCCTATCATGTGCACACCGTTCAGGGTACGCTGCGCGACGGTGTAGATATGCCCCCCGACGCCTTCTATGAATGGGTGAAGACCGCCCCCGAATGGCCCACGACGGCCAATCCCAGCGCTGGGGAGTATCTCGAAGCCTACCGCCGCGCTGCGCAGCGCGGCGACTCCATCGTGGAGATCAGCATCACCGGCACAGGCAGCGGGGGCTATCAGTCGGCGGTGCTGGCCAAGCGTCTGTTGGAACAGGAAATGCCAGGCTTCCCTGTGGAAGTGGTGGACACGCAGCAGGTAGCCATGGCCCACGGCTGGGCAGTGATTCAGGCCGCGCGTGCAGCGCTCAAGGGGTTGTCGCTGGCAGAAGTGGCCGAGGTAGCCCGCAAGGTGGCAGCCAATGCTTTCGTAGGCTTCACCAACGACACGCTTGAATATCTGCAACGCGGCGGGCGCATCGGCAAGGTGACGGGTATGTTGGGCGATCTGCTCAGCATCAAGCCGATCATCGGGATGCGCGGCGGGATGCCCGCCCCTCTCAGCGTGGCCCGTACCCGCTCCGGCGCGTACAAACGCATCGTCTCGCTGGCGCTGGGACAGATCGCCGAAGGCAGCCCCGTCCGCGCCGCGCTGATGCATGTCGCCGCCCGCGACGAGGTAGAGAAGTTCCGCCCCCTGGTGGAACAGTCTTTCGCGGTCGTCGAGTGGGTGGTGGCGCAACTGTCGCCCGCGCTGGGCGTGCACAGTGGCCCCGGCACGGTGGGCATTGCCCTCATCCCCGATCAGCCCGCCTGAGTCGACCGGGCGCGGACGGATAGAGCAAAACGCAGCGGGGGCTTTGTTTCCCCGCTGCGCCCTCTTGCAGACGGGTGCATTTCAGTTGAGCTCACGAGTGCAGGCAAACTAGGGCGGATTTCTAAAGCCATTCTTTTGTGAAATGCCCCCTCAAAGGGAGCGCGAGCAAAGCTTCTCAGCGATTTGTCTGGTGCGGAGGCTTTACCTCACCCCCGCTCGGCGCTCGCGCGCCTCGCGCCCCCTCTCCGCGTCGGAGAGGGGGCAAGCCGAGCGAAGCAAGGCTGGGGGTGAGGTAAACCACAGCCCAGCAAACGGCCCATCACAGTTTGCGCGCACCTCTCAAATGGGGTGCATTTCAGGTTAGTTCACAAGACCCGACAAGCCCGAATGGGTCCGATGCCTTATCAGCCGACCGTGAATTTCCGTGAGCTGCGCCCCCTTGCAGACGGGCCAGTTGCTTTTCAGACGCGCCCCATGCTCCGGGGAACGGGATCAGTCCTGCCCTCGCTGTGCCTTCAGTTTGAAATAGGCGTCGAGCACTTCGCGCACGACAGGCGCGGCCACCGCCGACCCTTCGCCGCCGTTGTAGACGAACGCCAGGGCGATCACTTCCGGGTTTTCGTAAGGCGCGTAGCCCACATACCAGGCATGGGCGGGCCAGTTGCCCGGCACACATAGCCCCTGCGGATAAGCCAGGTCGTCGCAATATTCGGCGGTGCCCGTCTTGCCCGCCACATTGACATAGGGCAGGGCCGTGCCCGACGCAGTGCCGGTCAGCACAGCCTCGCGCATCCCGCGCTGCACCCAGTCAATAGACCAGGGTGTGGCGAACGGAGGGAAGTAGGGATGCTGACGCTGTACCAGACTCTCGCGCCCCAGGCTTTCGAACTCCAGCGGATCGCAGACGCCCGCGTTGAAGGTGTAGTTGTAGGGCACGTTCACGCGGTAGGTGACGATGTCGGTCACGTCGTCATCGGGGTTGGGGTCGCGGTCGTATTGCCCGCGGTAGGTCTCCGGATTGCATTGGGCGGGGTCGTACCACTGACTGGTTTCTTCGCAGCGACAGACCAGGCTGTTTTCGCCCTGGATGAGCATATCTTCCTGGAGCAACAACACCGGCTCGCCGTCTTCGGGCCAGACGATGGTGCGGGCGACGCGCGGCTCGAATTCCTGCAGGATGTTTCGGTTGGCATCTTGCAGGTTCTTGACGATGGTGGGCTGATAGAGCGTACCGCCGTTGGCGATGGCCGCCACAGCGCTGATCAGTTGCAACGGCGTCACGGTGACGTAGCCCTGGCCGAAAGCAGCGTTGTAGGTGTCGCCGGTAGACCAGCTTTCGCCATAGTTGCGGCGTTTCCACTGGTTTTCGGGCATACGTCCGGCCAGCTCGCCCGGCAACTCGACGCCCAGTTCGGAACCGACCCCAAAGGCAGTGGCCCAGCGGTAGAGATCGAAGATGCCCAATCCGCCGGGGCGCAGCGTCTGCGGGCTGACGTCGGGGTTGCCGCCGCCCACCTGATAGAAGTACACGTCACAACTCTGGGCGATCCCCTTGAGCAAATTCACGCGCTCGTGACCGCTGCGCAACCAACACACGAACGTCTGACCGCGGGCCACGTCCAGGGGTGCATAGGCGTTGGGCAACACCAGCCGCCCGGGGCAGAACAGGTAGCTCTCCGGCGCGATCACTTTCTCTTCCAGCGCGCCGACGGCGGTGATCAGCTTCCACACCGAGCCAGGGGGATAGAGGGCGCTGATGGCATGGTTAACCAGCGGGCGCAGCGGATCGTCGAACTGCTCGAAGTAGTACTTGCCATCAATGAAACGGGCGAAGCGCGAGTTGTCGTAGGTGGGCCAGCTCACCAGGGCCAGAATCTCGCCATTGCGCGGGTCCATGACGATGACGACGCCCTGTTGCGTTACCAGGCGCTGCGCCTCGGCATTGACGATGTTGATGCGACGGGTGAGCGCTTCCTGCGCGGCTTCCTGCAGGGCCAGGTCGAGCGTCAACTGCACTGTCTTGCCCGGCACCCGTTTGACCTCGTCCACCAGTTGCAGCTTTTGCCCGGCCACATCCACCACCCAGGTCTCAGTGCCGCGCGTGCCCGCCAGTTCCGTTTCGAAGTACGCTTCGATGCCCGCGTAACCGATGCGGTCGAAGGCCGGGTCGTAACCCAGTTCGCGCAGCCGTGCCTCTTCCTCCGGGCCGATCGGCCCCAGATAGCCGATGACATGGGCGGTTGTCGCGCCAGTGGGGTACTCGCGCACCGAGGCCACCTGCACCGACACACCCGGCAACAACTGCGCCTGCTCCAGAATCTGCGCCATTGCTTCATAGGGCACGTCGGTGGCCACCACGACCGGACGGAAGGGCGCGATACCCTCGCCCTCGCGCACCATCTCTTCCAGGCTGCGTTCATTGGCGCGCCCGGCGGCTTCGGCCATGGCGCGCGTAGCGGGCACGTCCACCAGCGCCGACACCCGGTTGTAGATTTCCAGCACGGCAGCCGGATCGTCGGGCAGTTCGGCGGGGGTGATGGTCACGTTGTAGGCGGGATCGTTCTTGGCCAGGGGAATCCCGTTACGGTCGAGGATGGCCCCGCGCGGCGCGGGTTGCAGAGCTATCTGCAGACGGTTTTCTTCGGCATCCCGGCGAAACTGTTCGCCGCGGGCGAATTGCAATTCCGCGGTGCGCAACACCAGCACCAGCAGCGAGAAGATCACGATCGCCTGAAAGAGTACCAGCCGCCAGCCCTGAAAAGGGAGAAGACGTCGTCCATTCATAGGAGCTTTTCCGTGCTCAGCCCTCACTACGTCTGTGCGCGTCTGCCAATGCCTGGCCCCCCTTGCAGGACAGGTTGTGTGCCAGAACCAGAAAACGCCACAAAGTCATGAGCGGCTCAGCGGCGGGGTCGCCGCGGCACCGATCGTTTGACCGCTTCCTGCGACACCGTTTGCCGGTTGCGCTGAATGATCGGGTAGCAGCAATGTTTGAACTTTCTGCCGCTACCGCAGGGGCACGGATCGTTGCGGCCCACCCCTTCATAGCGGCTGATATGCAGCGGCAGGCCGCTGATCTCGCTAGTCGTCGGCAGTTTGCCGCGCACGGGCTGCGGGCGACTGCCATCCCCTGCACCGGCGGCGGCAGGGGCGGTCTCTGCGACGGGCATAGCTCCGCGCCCGGCCTGGATGTTGCTCAGGCGAAGCTGCACGGGGATGCGTTGTTGCTCCACGGGGGCCACGCGGAAGATATCGTGCACCACTTTGGCCTTGATCTCTTCCTGCAACGCCTGCCACATGTCGTAGCTCTGGCGCTTGTACTCCACCAGCGGATCGCGCCCGCCGTAGCCCATCAGGCCGATGCCTTCGCGCAGCACGTCCAGGTCGGTCAGGTGACGCTGCCACAGCGAGTCCACGGCGTTGAGCATCACGTAGCGCTCGGCCTGGGCCATCCATTCCTCACCGAAGCGCTCGATACGCTGCTGGTAGGCGCGCAACGCCCCCTTGACCAGCATCAACTCGATCGTTTCGGCGTCGCCCTGCGCGGCCAGCGCCTGCGGTGTGATGTCGGCGGGCACAGGGTAGATGTTCAGCACCGCGCGGTGCAACTCGGCCAGGTCCCAGTCCACTGGATCGCCGGCCAGCATTTCGGCGGTCACGCGCTGAATCTGCTCGGTGATCAGGCGCTGAATCTGTTCGCGCAGTTCGTGCGGCGCTGAAGAGAGAATCTTGCGCCGCTGACTGTAGATCGTCTCACGTTGCTTGTTGACCACGTCGTCGTATTCGAGCACGCGCTTGCGGATGTCGAAGTGATGCGCCTCGACGCGCACCTGTGCTTGCTCGATGGACTTGGTGATCATGCCGTGCTCGATGGGCAGGTCTTCGGGCATGTCGGCCCACTTCATGAAGCTCTTGACGCGCTCCCCGCCGAAGCGGCGCATGAGATCGTCTTCGAGCGATAGGTAGAAGCGGCTCTCGCCCGGATCGCCCTGACGACCCGACCGCCCGCGCAACTGATTGTCAATGCGGCGGGCCTCGTGACGTTCGGTGCCCAGCACATACAGGCCGCCCTCGGCGATCACTTTCTCGCGGTCGCGGGCGCACTGCGCTTTGGCCTCGGCCAGCACTTCCTGCCACTGTTCGGGCGTAGCTTCGGTGATCTCGACGCCGTAGCGCTTGCGCAGCAACTGGCGCGCCAGCCCTTCGGGGTTGCCGCCGAGCAGGATGTCCACGCCGCGACCGGCCATATTGGTGGCGATGGTCACTGCGCCGGGGCGTCCAGCCTGCGCGATGATCTCGGCTTCGCGCTCGTGATGCTTGGCGTTGAGTACCTGATGCTCGATGCCCGCCTTGTCCAGCAGTTTGCTCAGCCGTTCGCTGGTTTCGATGGCCGCTGTACCCACCAGCACAGGTTGTCCTCGCCGCTGACGCTCTTTGATGTCTTCCACCACCGCATTCCACTTGGCCCGCTCGGTCATGAAGACCAGGTCTTGTCTGTCCTGGCGGATGATGGGCAGGTTGGTGGGGATAACCGTCACTTCCAGGTTGTAGATTTCCTCGAACTCGCCCGCTTCGGTGGCGGCAGTGCCGGTCATGCCCGCCAGTTTCTCGTACATACGGAAGTAGTTCTGGAAGGTGATCGTCGCCAGCGTCAGGTTTTCGCGGCGGACTTCCACGCCCTCTTTGGCCTCGATGGCCTGATGCAGCCCTTCGGAGAAGCGCCGTCCATGCATCAGGCGACCGGTGAACTCGTCCACGATGATCACCTGGCCGTTCATCACCACATAGTCTTTGTCGCGGTGATAGACCACGTGCGCTCGCAGGGCGTTGTCCAGGTAGGGCAGCATGTCGGCGTTTTCGGGGCTGTAGAGGTTGTCGCCCTTCAAGATGCCTTCCTGGGCCAGCTTGCGCTCGATCTTCTCGATGCCGCGCTCGGTCAGGTAGACGCTGCGGTGACGCAATTCCTCCACATAGTCGCCGTCCGGATTCTCCAGTTCGACGCTCTCTTCGCTACTGGGCTTCAGGTCGCGCACCAGCCGCGCGAAGAGCACATACAGGTCGGACGGCTGATCGGCCTGCCCACTGATGATCAGCGGCGTGCGAGCCTCGTCAATGAGGATGTTGTCCACCTCGTCCACGATGGCGTAGTAGTGCCCACGCTGTACCACCTCGTCCAGCGAACGCACCATGTTGTCGCGCAGATAGTCGAAGCCGAACTCGTTGTTGGTGCCGTAAGTGATGTCGGCCAGGTAAGCTTCTTTGCGATCGATCGGCTCCAGGAACTGGAAGCGCGCATCATCGCTGATCCAGTTCGGATTGAAGCGGAACGAGTGCATGGTCTCGTTGCCGCCGCGGCTCTGGATCACCGCCGATTCCAGGCCCAGGAAGTGGTAAATTGGCCCCATCTGCTGCAAGCCGAACTTGGACAGATAGTCGTTGGGCGTCACCAGGTGCACGCCGCGCCCCAGCAGGGCGTTGAGGTAGAGCGGCAGGGTGGCGACGAGCGTTTTACCTTCGCCCGTCTTCATCTCTGCGATCTTGCCCTGATGCAGCACAATGCCACCGATGAGCTGTACGTCGAAATGTCGCTGCCCGATGGTGCGCACCGCGGCTTCGCGCACCACAGCGAACGCCTCCGGCAGCAGATCGTCGAGCGTCTCGCCCGCTGCCAGGCGCGCCTTGAATTCGTCGGTTTTGTCGCGCAGTTGGGTATCGGAGAGTTTTTTCATCTCCGGTTCCAGCGCGTTAATCTGTTCGACCACCTCGCGGTGACGTCTCAGTTCGCGCTCGTTGGGGTCGCCGAAGATGGTACGTGCCAGTGACTTAAGCATGGTAACTCACCCTGGCGCGGAGAAGCGCGGTGCGCTTCCCGTGCCGGTCTAGCGTGTTCGCAGGTAGATAGTGTGATGACGTGCGGATTATAACACAACGGAGGCACGAGCGGTTAGGTGTTGCACCCCGAAAGCAGGGTAATCGCATCAAAACCAGCCAGCAGAACCATGGGCAGAAGTAAGCTCAAGTGTGATCTTCTGGTTGACCTCACCCCCACTCGGCGCTGGCGCGCCTCGCACCCCCTCTCCGACGCGGAGAGGGGGCAAGCCGAGCGGAGCGAGGCTGGGGGTGAGGTAAAGCGGCAAGCGGTTTGATAAAATCCCCCTACCCCCAGGGTGCGTACAAAAGGTGACAGGCGATTTGCAGCAGTCCGCTACCCCTCATCCCTACATCCCCTCTCCCTCGCGACTGCGTCGCGGGACGAGGGGACTTGCTTTCTGTCGTGCGAGTGCTCCCCTTCGCCCGCAGCGCGGGGGTGAGGGTCATCGGGCGGGGCAAAGCCGCTGACAACCTTTGCACGCACCCCACCCCGATGATCGCATCAAAGGGGAAAGACAGAACAAGAATTCCGTGCCTTTCTCTGTGCCCCCGCTGATGAGCCTCATAACAGGCCCCGCTTCGCTACTCCGGCAGCTCCTCGATGATCACGTTTTCCTGGCCGAGCTTGCTAATCACCCGCTGCAAAGCTTCTTCATTGATCTGGATCGGGTGATTGGGGAAGTCCAGGCAGGCGCGCCGCCCGCCCCCCTGCACAATGAAGCGAAAACGATCCTGGCCGGGATACTCAGTCAGCACACCGTGCAGCCAGCGCAGCTTACGTTGGTCGGCGGTAGAATCGCCGGAGCGCGTGACGATCAGGGTGAGCCGACGGCGCGGCTGCGGCGCGTCGGGTGCCGGTTGTGCAGCGCGCTCCTGACGGGCGGGCACAGGCGGCAGCGCATCGGGGCCTTGCACTTCCTGCGAGGCTACGCGGCGAACCTGGGGCAATTCCGCAGATCGCAGTGCTACCTCTTCCGCCTCCATTTCCGCCAAGACCCACTCAGGCACCTCGCGATCTGTCAAGGGGGGCGGCTCCGCCGACCCTGTCAGGTGCCCGGTTGGGACAACACCAGCCCCTGCCTCATAAGGCGCGCCCTCCTCCGGAGGCTCGCCCCAGACAAACGAAGTCGTGTTGTCCGCAACAGTTTCGCCTTTTTCCTCCTCGTAGACGCCGCCGTTCTCGCCGTTTTCGCTGCCCACCTCGCTATCGCGCAGCCAGCGCCCACCAGCCATGCTCAGGGGAGGCATTTCGGCGGGTTCGACGAGTTCGAAATTCTGGGTGACCGAATCAACGATGATCTGCACATCCCCGCGCGACATGTCCGCCTTGCCGCGCACGACCAGCACCGCGTCTTCGTCCACGATTTCCCTGCACTGCTCCCAGGTGCGCGGGAACATCACCGCGCTGATCGTGCCGGTGATATCCTCGATGGTCATGACAGCCATCGGCTCGCCACGCTTGGTGAAGAAGGTACGCAGGTTGGTCACCAGGCCAGCGATGGTCACTGGCTGCCCCTGGATAGCCTCGCCCGCTTCGATCAGGTCGGCGCTGGTATGGGTGATGACGCGCTGAAGCTGCCCCATGACCGCTTTAAGGGGGTGATCGGTCACATAGAGACCTACCAGTTCGCGTTCCCAGTTGAGCATCTCGCGCTGAGGGATATTTTCTACTTCGTGGAGATGGGCCAGGATGCTCTCGTGCGCGCCGAAGGAAACACCGGTCGTCTCGCCGAACAGGCTCATCTGCCCCAGGTCTTTGGCCTTGTGATACTCCACAGAAAAGCTGACGATACGGTCGAGCGCGGCCAACAACACCGGACGGCTGGCGAATTCGTCCAGCGCCCCCACTTTGATCAGCGACTCCAGGGCGCGCTTGTTGACGATGCGCGCATCCACGCGGCGGCAATAGTCTTCCAGATCGCGGAAGGGGCCACCCAGGCGGCGCTGTTCGAGGATATGCTCTGCCGGGCCGATTCCCAGATTCTTGATCGCGCCCAGGCCGAAGCGAATCGCCCGCGTGCCGTCCGGCTGCGGCTCGATGCTGAAGTCCAGCTCGCTGTTGTTGACGGTAGGCGGCAACACAGCAATGCCCATGCGATGGCAGTCGGCAGCGAAGAGGCCGATCTTGGCCGAATCGTCGCGGTGCACGCTCATCAGCGCGGCCATGTACTCGTGCGGATAGTGACACTTGAGGAAAGCCGTCTGGCAGGTCAGCACGGCATAGTCAGCGGCGTGCGAGTTGTGGACAAGGATGTCGTTGGCAACAAAGTTGTGCGTATCGGGGACAGTGAGGTCGTATGTCTCCGCCTCGCCCGCGTACTCGATCGAAACAATCCTATCCCAATAGATGTCGCCGGCGGCAGGCGTATCTGTATCAGCCAGTCGCAGGGCCGTATTGCGATACGCTCCTACCGACAAATCACCCGACGCGCGGGTGTAGACCTCACCCCCGGCCTCGCCATGCTCGGCCTGCCCCCTCTCCATGCATGAAGAGGGGGCAACGAGGCGCGCCAGCGCCGAGTGGGGGTGAGGTAAACCAGGCCGCGTCACACTCAAGGAAGAACGATCTACCTGTGGCAGGTCATTGACCACCCAGGTATCTGCAACATGTTGCACGCGACACAGAACGCCCAGCCGCAGCCATAGATGCTGGAGTTGCTGCGCTAGGCGGCGTGAAGCTGTCACCAGTTGACCGTCCGTTGCGCTGCGCTCCCACAGTCGCATGAGTAGACGCGCGACACATGAGTTCGCCAGCCCGAAGATCTCGTCGGGCAAAGCGGTCGTCGGGCAGTCAAGAGCCAGCGAATCAGCCAGAGCCATCATCGCTTGTTCCGGCCACTCGTTGCGGCCTTCCACAGGAATCCGGCGCGGCACGGCAATCGTATCGCCGACGCTCAACTCGCTCAGCAAACGCCAGCCGTCTTGGGTGTAGAAAGGATGGTTGGCCGTTGCTGTGATCTGCCGCCCCAGTTGGGTGCTCAGGCGATAGACTGGCCTGACACCATTGGCCATCACCTGAGTGACTGGACCGGATCGGAAGGTGAGCCGTCCCAGCTCGCAGGTCAACGTGTGTTCGATGCTTGCCGCGCCCGTTGCCAGGTCGCCCACGCGCACCAGCCGACCACTTGCCGCATCCACGATCTCCGTGTCCGCCACAACACACTTGTTGAAACCATACCGCGCGAAGAACTCGATGTCGTCGAAGATGGCGTTGGCCGTGTCGGGGTCTACGCCATGCTGCGGCCCGCGCTCGATGAAGATCGTGCGATGCTTGAGCAGGTCTTCTTTCTTCTTTTTGGAAACAGCACGGCGCATCAGATCGGCTTCGCCCAGCGAATAGCCGAACAGTTCCGCGCCGATCTGCATAATCTGCTCCTGGTAGACGATGATGCCGTAAGTTTCTTCCAGGATGGGCCGCAGCTTCTCGTGTTTGTATTCGACCGGCTCTTCCCCATGCAGACGCCGGTTGTAGCTGGGGATATACTCCATCGGGCCGGGGCGGTAGAGCGCCAGCCCGGCGACAATATGCTCGAAGCGGGTGGGCCGCATATCCGTCAACATGCGCCGCATCCCCTGCGACTCAAGCTGGAAGACGCCCACCGTCTCGCCGCGCCCCAGCATCTCAAACATCTGCTCGACCTTGCGCGTCACTTCGGGGTTGTCCGGATCGGGCCGATAGGGAATGTTCGACAGATCGTAGTGCACACCGTGATAGCGCTCGATCAGCTCGCACGCGCGCCGCATGATCGTCAGCGTGGAAAGCCCCAGAAAGTCCACCTTGAGCAGTCCGATCGACTCGCAGGTCTCCATAGGGAACTGCGTGACCATCTTGACGGGCGCATCCTCTGCCGAGCCTTTGGTCGGGCGGTGCAGCGGGATGTATTCGACCAGCGGCTTGTCGGCCACGATCACGCCGGCGGCGTGCGTGCTGGCGTGCCGGGTGATCCCCTCAAGCTGGCGAGCGGTGTCAATCAGACGGCGGGCGGTCGGATCGTTTTCATAAGCCGCTTTCAGGTCGGGCAGCGCCTTCTCTGGGTCGTCGCCCAGGGCATCTTCGAACTTGATCGGCTTGCCCGCCGTGGGAATGAGGCGAGCGATGCGGTCTACTTCGGTAGGCGGCAAGTCCAGGGCGCGGCCCACGTCGCGGATGGCGGCCTTGCTGCCCAGCGTCCCGAAGGTGATGATGGCCGCGACCTTGTCTTCGCCGTACTTCTGGGCGCAATACTGGATCATCTCGGCGCGACGGTCTTCCGGGAAGTCCAGGTCTATGTCGGGCATGGAGACGCGCCCAGGGTTGAGGAAGCGCTCGAAGAGCAGGCCGTTGGTCAGCGGGTCTATGTTGGTGATGCCCAGGCAATAGGCGGCCAGGCTGCCCGCGCCCGACCCGCGCACGTTCCACCAGATATCGGCATGGCGGGCGAACTCGCACAGGTCCCACACGATCAGGAAATAGGTATCGAAGCCCATCTCGTGAATGATGTGCAGTTCATAGTCCAGCCGCCCGCGAATGGACGGTTCGTCGGCGCGCGCGCCATAGCGCCAGCGCAAACCACGCTCGCACAGATGACGCAGATAGCTGGCGGGCGTGAACCCCTCCGGCACCGGGAAGACGGGCAGATGATAGCCGTCCGAGTCCAGGTTGACGTCGCACATTTCGGCGATCAACAGGGTGTTGGTGAGCGCTTCCGGCACGTGATGGAACAGCTCCCACATCTCCGGGATGGAGCGCAGGTGAAAGGTCTGGCTTTCGAAGCGCAGGCGGTTGCGGTCGGCCTTGACGCTGCCGGTCTGAATGCACAGCAGGGTGTCGTGAATGTCGTAATCTTCCGCCAGCACGTAGTGCACGTCATTGGTAGCCACCAGCGGCACCTGCGCATAGTGTTGATGCTCTAGCAGCCAGCGGTTGAGTTGATGCAATATAGCGATGTCATGATGCTGCAGTTCCAGGAAGAAATTGTCGCGTCCGAACACCTCCTGGTACCAACCGATGCGCTCCAGCGCTTCCCTTTCGCGCCCCTCCTGCACCAAGCGGGGAATCTCCGCCGCCAGGCAGCCGGAGGTCGCGATCAACCCCTCGGCGTGCTGCGCCAGGAACTCATGATCAATGCGCGGGTTGCGGTAATAGCCCTCCAGTTGCGCCGCAGAGGCCAGTTTGAGCAGGTTCTTATAGCCGGTCTGATCCCGCGCCAGCAACAGCAGATGGTAGGAGCGAGCTTCTGGGTCGCTGTCGCGGTCGCGCATGGAACGCCCCCAGGGGGTAATGTACGCTTCCATGCCGATGATGGGCTTGATCCCTTGGGCGCGGCAGGCGCGGTAGAAGTCAATCACGCCGAACATTGCGCCGTGATCGGTGATGGCCAGTGCGGGCATGTCCAGCTCTTTGGCACGTCTGACCAGCCTGTTAATCTGGCTCAGACCGTCCAGCAGGCTGTATTCTGTGTGCACGTGAAGATGGACGAAGTTCTCGGCATCGGTCATCGGGTATTTTCCTCGGTGCACGCGAAGTCGAACAAAGATGCGAGGGCTTGCGGCCATTATAACACCGCCCCCGTTGGTTGACCCTTAAAGTTCCAAGCGCGTACAATCAAGATAGGATGTTCGAGATAAGGCACTTGAATCACAGAGCACGCCGAGAGCACACAGGAACAGGGCAGCCCAAGACCCCTGTGTGCCCTTCTCTACCGTCTGTGGGTAGCATCTGAAAAGAGAAAAGCGATGAGCAAAGAGCATCTGCGTTTCGTCCTCAAGCGCCTGCTGATGATCGAGGCGGCGGTGATCGCAGGGGTGGCAGCGCTGTGTCTGGTGGCGGGCTGGCATTCGGTCAACGAAATCGCCATGGCCTACCTGGTGGTGGGCGTGCTCATCTTCGCCATCGGGCCGTTCAGCATGATGGGCGGCTGGGGCACTAACCGCGACTTCACCTACCTGTACGGGCGCTCCATGGACGAACGCTCGCACCTGGATCGCCTGAGCCAGGATCAAGACGAGATCGGGCGCAGCATTGGCCTGGTGATCCCCTCGGTCATCCTGGGCACGATCACCATGGTGCTGGCCGTCGCTTTTCAGACGATCTTCTCGTGAGCGCGGAGAGATGACGCTGGTCAGGCGATGCTCTTGTGATGTCAGCCTCACAACGAGTCGGCAAGGGAGGAAGGCATGAACCGACGCAAAAGCATGGGGGTCACGCTGGCGCTCGCTGTATTGCTGGCGCTGGCCCTGCTGGCGACGCCCGCACAGGCCGCTTCCCCATTCCCTCCAGTAAGCGAATGGCTCGCTCAGGCAGGGGCAGACTGGCGCTGCGTTGTGGTCAACGGGCAGACGGGGCTGAACGTGCGAGCCGGGCCGGGCACGGGCTACGCGGTGGTGCTCACTCTCCAGCCGGGGACGCGCCTGGAGGCAGATTTCGCCCGTCAGCGCCAGGCCAGCGGCTATACCTGGCTGCCAGTGAGCTATGAAGACAACGAAGGCTGGGCCATCCTGCCCCGCCTGGACGCCTGCCCGACTGCGCCGGTGACGCTGCCCGACGTATCCCCGCTGGCGATCAACCGCGACGGCGTGCTCGACCGGACCGAGATCGCCCAACTGGCCCGCAGCGTGGTGCTCGTAGGCAGCCTGGAGCGCGGCTACACCTACCCCCTTGGCACAGGTACCATCGTCTCCCCGGAAGGGCTGGTGCTCACCAGCGCGCACGTGGTTGAGGATGCGGAGCAAGTAGTCGTGGGCGTGCTCGACGATCTCAACGAGCAGCCCCAATGGCGCTACCTGGGCGATGTGGTGAGTGTAGATACCGCTATAGATGTGGCCCTGATCGCCCTGCACAGCGACGTGGACGGGCGACCGCTGGCCGAATCGCCCGACCTGCCCTATGTACCCGTGGTGCTGGCCGCCGACGAAGTCTTTCGCGGCGACATCGTCTACATCTTCGGCTATCCGGACATCGGCGACGACTACCTGGTGGTGACGCAGGGCAACATCGTTTCGGTCGAAAACGGGAATATCAATGGGGAACGGATGCCGGTGTGGTACCGCACCGACGCGGAGATCGCGCCGGGCAACAGCGGCGGGCTGGCCGTCAACGGCAACGGTGAATTCGTGGGTATCCCCACCTTTGTGGAGTCCGAAGGGCAGACCGGCGGGCGGCTGGGCGGCATTCGTCCGGCGCAGGTAGCGCTGATGGCCGTGCTGGATGACTATCGGCCAGTCGCGGCGAGCGCAGCCCCCGCCGTCAGCGCCACACTGGAACAGGTGCGGCTCGACTCCGCCGCGATGGTCAACGGCCTGCCAGGGCTGACGTTCCATGTGACGTTCACCCTGTCCGGCTGGCAGAGCCTTCCGGCGCGGCTGGAAGCCCGTTTCTTCTACGATGACGCGGCACAGTCTCCGGTGCTCAATGCCGCTGCGCCAGTACACTACCGCGACCCTAGCGGCCAGATACGGGTCGCCTTGCCGCTTGCGCCCTGCTGTGCACAGACGCGCTTCTGGAACGTGACGCTGTCCATTCCCTACGAGGTACTGCGCGGAGCAGCGTCGGCAGCGAGTCAACTGCACGCGGAAGTGCGGCTGACGGCGCAGGATGGCTCCTGGCAACAGACGCTGGCGCTGGAAACGGTGCGCCTGCCTTGAGCGCTCGCCATCAGGTCGTGCGCATCGCAGGCAGAGCTAACCCCCACAGAACCCCTTATCATTACCCCCATCTTGAGCCGATGCCCCTCATCCCCCGGCCCCTTCTCCCGCGGTGTATGTATAGACTGGAGAGGGGATTCAGGGGTGAGGGGCAGCAAACCGCAGCAAACGGCCTGTCACAGTTTGCACGCACCCTGGGCGCGAGACCCATTCCCCACCCGAATAGTCTATAATAGGGATAGGCTGACCCGTCCAGCGGCCGGCCCGTCGTGGTTCATGCGGTCTGACAGGCGCGACGTGTACACGTCGCGCCCCCTGGTATCGAAGGCAGCATGCACGGAGATAGAAGGGAGTACACGATGAACACACGAGGTATCTATTCCCGCGATGGTGAAATGCTCGGCTATGTGGAAGGCACCCGCATCTACGATCTGCAGGGCAACCAGACAGGTGAGGTGCGGGGGCAGATCGTCTACGATCTGCACGGCAAACGGCAATGGACGATCGATCGGGATGCGCTGCTGGATGTGCACGGCCAGGTGATCGGTTATCTGGGCGAGCCGGTCTCGCGCGACTTATTGTGATGCACCACAAGGGAGAAACCGCATGAGCGCAGAAGTCAAGAAGTTGAACTCGATGCGTCTGCTCGAAGCGCAGGGCATCGCCTACAAGGTGCACACCTACGACGAGAAGATCACCGATGGGGTGGGAGCAGCCCAGGCCATGGGCTTCCCGCCGTCACAGGTCTATAAGACGCTGGTCGTTCAGTTGAAAGATGGCTACGCGCTGGTGATGATCGCCGCCGATCAGACGCTCGATCTCAAGCGCTTTGCCAAAGCGATCGGGCAGAAGAAAGCGAGCATGCCCACCAAACGCGGCGCGGAGATGGTCACGGGGCTGAAGACGGGTGGCATCGGCGCGCTGGCGCTCACACATAAGCGCTGGGAAGTCTACCTGGATGAGGCAGCCAGGCAACACGAGACGATCCTGGTCAATGCCGGGCAGCGCGGCGTCAACCTGGAGATGAAGGTAGACGACCTGGTGCGCGTGCTCGACGCCAAAATGCTCAGGCTGACCGGGGCGGTGACGGACGCGACAGAGGAAAAACAGACATAGCGGACAGCGCACCTGCCTGACATAAAGGCCCCGACGAGCGCCTTTCCTCGCCGGGGCCTGTCGTTTGTCTGGCTGCGGCTATTTGCCAGAGGGCAGATATGAGCGCAATTTCTCGGCCAGGTTGCTCAGGGGCATGGTTTGCAGCCACACCTTGCCCGGCCCGGTGATAGTCGCCAGGAACAGCCCTTCGCCGCCGCCCAGCCAGTTCATCACCCCTTTGATCATGGTGATGTCGTAGTCACAGGTCGGCTCGTACATGGCAATGTGGCCCGGATCGATCTTGAGTCGCTCGCCCGCCTTGAGTTCTACCATCTGCACTTCGCCGGCGATCTCCACAAAAGCCGTGCCCGGCCCGGTGAGCTTCTGCAAAATGAAGCCTTCTCCGCCAAACAGGCCGGTGCCCAGGCGCTTGCGGAAGTGTATCTCCAGTTGCACTGAGTCCTCGGCACACATGAAGGCGTCTTTCTGGCAGATCATGCTGTAACCGGCCCTGAGGGTCAGGGGGATCACCTTGCCCGGACTCTCCGGCGTGAAGGTGATCATGCCCTGCGGCGCGGTGCAGGTATAAGTAGTCAGGAACAGGCTTTCGCCCGCCAGCATTCGCCCCAGCGCCTTGCCCAGGCCCCCACGCCCGCTTGTCTTCATCTCGATGCCATCGCTCATCCAGGCCATGCCGCCCGATTCCGTATAGACGGATTCGCCCTGCTGCAGGCGAATTTCCAGGGACTGCATCACGGTGCCGTGAATGGTGTATTCCATGTTCGTCGCTCCTATGCTGGCCTTCTCGTTGTCCCAGATTCTACTCTAAATACGCCAGGTGCGCTGAGGGCGTTGCGGGCAAAAAACACGGAGGGCAGTCCAGACCACTGCCCTCCGCACCGATCGTCGGTTGTGCCGGAGCCAGATGTTACATCAAGAACATCGGCATGCCGAAGACGTGACGCACCTTGGGCCGGTATTCTTCCACGTCGTACAACTCGGCCACGTTGACCCGCTTGACGCCCTGCATGATCGTGCTCAGGTTGATGTCGGTGTACAAGCCGCGTTGCAGGGCCACCATGCGCCCGAAGCGCCCCTGCTCCACCAGGCTCATGGCCATCTGCGCGTAGTTGGCCGCCACCATCAGGTCGAGCGAATCTGGCGCGCCGGAGCGCATCAGGTAGGCCACCTGCTGGTAGATGATGTTCTGGTGCGTGATATCCTTCAGCAGGCTGCCAACCACCGCGCCGATGCCGCCCAGCTTCTTGTGACCGTAGGCGTCGGCCTCGCCGCGCTCGATGATCTCCCCTTCGACCATGCGCGCGCCTTCGGAGATGGTGAGCATGGCGTAGTTGCTGGGGTTCTCGTGCTTATCTTTGAGGATCAGCTCGGCCAGGCGGTGAATGTCGAAGGGCACCTCGGAAATGATGGCGCGATCCACGCCCGCCAGATAGGCGGCGATCAGCGAGGTCTCGCCGGAGTTGCGCCCGAACAGCTCCACGACAGCGATACGCTCGTGCGAACCGGCGCTGGTGCGCAGGTTGTGAATGAATTCCACCGAGCGCGTGACCGCCGTCGAGAAGCCGATACAATAGTCGGTGCCATACACATCGTTGTCCATTGTCTTGGGGATGGCCACCACCTTGACGCCCTCGCGGTGCAGGCGCTCGCCGTAGGACAGCGTGTCGTCGCCGCCGATGGGGATCAGCACGTCAATGCCCAGGTATTCCAGCACCTTCAGCACGTGCTCCGTATAGTCGTATACGACACGCCCGTGCTTGTCTTTGTGCTGTGGAGCAGAGACACCCCGCAGATGCTCCGGAATGCTGTCTTCCAGCACATTGGCCGGGTTGGTGCGCGACGTGTGCAGGAAGGTACCGCCGGTACGGTCTACCGTGCGCACGCGCTGCTTGTTGAGCGGAATCACCCAGTGCAGCTTTTCTTCTTCGCTGGCCTCGGGGTTGTAGTTCAGCAAACCACCCCAGCCGCGCCGGATACCGACGATCTCATGTCCGGCATCCACCGCACGGTATACGATTTGCTTGATACACGGGTTGAGGCCAGGGACATCACCACCGCCCGTGAGCACACCAATACGCAACATGTAAGTCTCCTCCAATCTGCAATAGCGATTTTACTCGTCCAGGCAGCTGCCGGGGAGAGCAGCGCCTGCTGTCCACGTCCGAAAGTACGCGGATCCGCACACCGCCTCGATTATACCGGGTTCGAAACTGTTTGCTCTAGACAAAACTCATAAATCAGGGTGCAGGTGCGCCACATTCAGGGCAAACGAAACGGGCTGTTCGCCCTTCTGTGGCAAACAGCCCGCTCTGGTTTCTGCTGATGGGGAAAACTCAGCGCGCCAGAATCTCCGCCATCTGAATGTATTCTTCCGAGACGGAGCGCTGTTGGGTGGTGGCGTCTTCCAGGCTGACCGTGCCAATCTCGCGGCCATGCAGGCCCACCATCACGCCTCTCTCGCCCGCCAGCAACAGTTCTACCGCCCGGCAGCCCAGGCGCGTCGCCAGCAGACGATCGAAGGCGCTGGGGCTGCCTCCGCGTACCACATGCCCCAACACCGTCACGCGCACCTCGAAACCGATCTCGTGCTGTTGCAGGTATTCGGCCACTTCGTGAATTTTGGGCGTGGCCCCCTCGGCGATGACGCCCATGGCGTGACTCTTGCCCTTCATGTAGGCGTTTTCCAGCACCTTGCCGATCGCCTCTAGCGTGGTCGGGTGCTCCGGAATCATGACGAATTCCGCGCCGCCCAGGATGCCGCCCATCAGCGCCAGGTAACCGCAGTTGCGCCCCATGACTTCCAGCAGAAAGCAGCGCTCATGACTGGCCGCCGTATCGCGCAGCTTGTCAATGGCGTCGAGGATGGTATTGAGCGCCGTGTCGGTGCCGATGGCCATGTTGGTGCCCCAGATGTCGTTGTCAATGGTGCCGGGGACGCCAATCACTGGGAAGCCCAGGTTGTGCAGGGCGAGCGCTCCGCGCAGGCTACCATCGCCGCCGATGACAACCAACCCTTCGATGCCATGCTCGTTCAGGCGGCGTAACCCGCGCTTCTGGCCCTGAATGGTCATGAACTCCTGGTTGCGCGCCGTCTGCAGGATGGTGCCGCCGCGCCCAATGATGCCGCTCACGTCGCGCGAGGTCAGGCGCTCGAAGTCGCCTGCCAACAGGCCCGTATACGCCTGACGAATGCCATATACTTCCACACCCGCTGCCGCTGCCGTGCGGACGACAGCGCGGATCGCCGGATTCATGCCCGGCGCATCGCCACCGCCGGTTAGAACCGCGATGCGTCTCATGCTCGGTATGCTTGCCATAGATAGTCGTCGCTCCTGTTCCTCAGCCAGGTGTTCGGGGCACGGCAGGCGCTGTGCCTTGGCCGCGCCCAAACGACCCGCCATTATACCACTCGTAGGTGGCCCTGGGGGTTAGAGCCTCTTTATTTTCACCGAGGCAATGAGGGCGTCAATGTCGTCTTTGTAATGATTGACCAAATCGGTTGGCAATTCCAACCGCCACTGGATGCCGCTCTTGTCGTCAATCGGCGTGACGAAAGTGACGGTAGTCTGCTGCGTAGGAGCGATGACGTTCTTAAGCTCCAGGCCAGGGGGCATTGTCGCTGTGCTATCGGTGCGGTAGCCGCACAGGCTGCCCTCATACTCGTAGATGGCGGTATAAGTGCGGTTCTGGCGCACAGTGCCGCAGGTGAAATCGCCCTGCGGTTGCCTGCTGACACGCAACACAGTCGGCGCACTGACACCATCGCTGGGCGCGCCGAGGAGCACCAGCGGGTCAACCTCGACAATGACAAATTGATCGGAGGTGCTCTCGAAAGTTTTCCAGCTTGTGGCCTCATCAGCGAAAGGGACGGCCTGATCGAGCACGTCGCGCCAGAGCTTCCACATCTCGTTGTTGGCATCGGCCAGGTACCAGCTACGGGGCGCGTCGAACGAAATCTCGTAGCCATTGGCCTCCAGCCGAATAGTCTTGCGGCCCAGGTCATCGGGCAGCCAGGCTGCGGGCATGTCGAGCGGCCCCAGGCTCACCGGCGAGAGGCTCAGGGCACCGCAGGCAATCGCCGGCAGCACGATGATCAGGATCAGCGCCACCAGGCAGCTTTGCCAGCAACCACACCCCATGCAACCAAAACATCCTGGCAGGCCACAGCCAAACGGTCCGCGCCGTTTCTTTTCGACGTATTCGACGCGCACCTGCGCTTCGGAGGGCGTCATGGGCCGGCCCATCACCGGCGGAGGGGTATAAGCGGGCGTGTAGGGCGGTGCTTCCTGGGCGGGCATGCCCACATAGACACCTTCATAGGCAGAGGGGTGAGGCGGTGCGGGCGGCGCAGCAACGCCAGGGGTGGGGATGCTGGGGGGAGCAACGGGGCGGGCGTACTGCTGCCGGAACTGATCGAGCAGCGCGCGCGCCTGTTGATTGGCCGGGTTGATGCGCAGCACTTCGGTCAGGGCGCGCTCGTATTCGGCCTGGTCAGCGGCGACAGACGCCAGCCACAACCATGCTACCTCCGTGTCGGGGGAGGTTTGCAGGTATTGCCACAGCAACCGGCGCGCTTCTTCTCGCTGACCAGCCTGTGCAAGTTCGACTGCCTGGTGAAGGATTGAGGTCATCTCGTTCTGCCTCCTGCCGCGCCCTGCGCAGCCCGCCAAAGACTATTCCAGGGGATTGCATGACGCTGAGGATTATGCTCCGATTCTCGCTGCATACCAAGTTGTCGTGGATGCGCGCAAAAAGCGTCAGGCAGTTCGCCGCGCTTTACCTCACCCTCGCTCGGCGCTGGCGCGCCTCGCTGCCCCCTCCCCGCGTCGGGGAGAAGGCAAGCCGAGCGAAGCGAGGCGGGGGGGTGAGGTGAACCAAAATGCAGCAAACAGTCTGTCAACCTTTGCTCGCACCCCTCAAATCAGGTCTGCTGCATTCTCAGCCGACCGTGAGCTTGTGTGCAATGCACCCATCATTGCCTTTGCGCAGAGCGCCGGTGCACATCCGGCGCTATACTCAGGCATAGCGTTTCGACGGAAAATGGGGAGGCGCATTATGTATCGCAGACTGGGATACGCGCTGCTTCTGGTGACTGTGCTGGCGTTGCTGGCCATGCCCACGCCCGCCCGTGCGGCGAATGCGTTGGGGCCGCGCGCCATGCTCTATGCCTACTACGACCTGATCAACACGCGCAATTATTGGGCGGCCTATCAGCAGTGGGTCAACCCGCCGCAGACTTACGCCAATTTCGTGGCGGGCTATGGCGACACCGCCTCGGTCGCAGCGTACTTCGGCGGCTTCCAGCCCGGCGCAATCAACGGCATCGAAGGGCGTGTGCCGGGCGTGTTGATCGGCTACCGCACCAACGGCACCATGGCCGCCTTCAGCGGTTGTTACCAGGTACGCTATAACCCCGCTGGCGTGGGCATGGCACAGTGGTTGATCACTGGCGCGAACTTCCGCCAACTGCCCGCTGTGCCCGATCAGGCCACTATCTGGCAGCAGACGCTCGACACGTGGTGCTACGGCGCGCCCTACTCCGAAAGCTACGCCAGCGTGCAACAAATGCTGCTGGACTATATCGAGGCGGTCAACCGGGGTGACTACGCCGATGCCTACACCCTATGGATCGTTCCGCCGCAGTCGTATCAGCAGTTCGTCAGCGGCTGGGCCGACACCAGCGAGACGGTGCTGTTCTACGGGAGCTACCAGTACAGCGGTCTGCTCAGCGGGGCGGAGACGGGACGGGTGCCAGTGGTGATGCTCGGTTACCACACGGACGGGAGCCTGGTAGCGTATCAGGGGTGCCTGGGAGTGAACTACAACCCGACCCTGGCGCGGCGCTGGAGCCTGTACCGTGTCTATTTGCGTCCCCTGCCTTTTGTGGAGACACCCGACGCCTATAGCATCTTCAACGCGCTGGCGGCGTCGTGTTATTGAGAGGGAGCGTTTGGAAACCTCACCCCCTGGCTCTCTTTCCATGCACCTTATCATTACCCACATCTTGAGCCAACGGCCCTCAACCCCCGGCCCCTTCTCCCGCGCTGCGGGCGAAGGGGAGACGGGCCAGGTTTTCCCCTCGCTCCATTGAGGGAGAGGGGTGGCGCACAGCGCCGGGGTGAGGGGGTATCAAATGGTCTCTCAACGCGGCAACGGCAGGCTGATGGTGAACGTGCTGCCACAGCCTTCTTCGCTCTCCACCCACACCTGGCCGTTGTGGGCGTGCACAATTTGCTGCACATTGTAGAGGCCCAACCCGCTGCCATCGAAGCGCCCGCGATGCGCCCGGTAGAAGCGCTCGAACAAGTAGGGCTGGTGATCGCGGGCGATGCCGATCCCCTGGTCACTGATAGAGATCAGGGCGCAGTGCGAGTCGCGATCGGCACGCAAACGCACCGTGATCGCCCCGCCGTCGGGCGAGAACTTGACGGCGTTGCCGATCAGGTTGTCCAGGGCGCGCGTCAGACGATTGTAATCGGCCTCCACCGTGAAATCGCCCTCTTCTGCCTCGAAGAGGAAGGAGAGATTGGGTTTGTGGCGATACACCACCCTGGCCGAATTGACCACCTGTGCGCACAGGTCGCTCAGGTTCACCGGCCCCAGTTGCAGGTTGTCACGGCTGATCGGCTCGGCAGCCATGATGTCCTGCGTCATCTGCTCGATGGCCTTGCTGCGCCGGATGATATGGTCGAGCACGTCGCGCTGCGCCGCCGTGACCGGCCCCAGATCGCCCTCGTAGAGCATACCGGCATAACCATAGACAATCTGCAGCGGGCTGCGCAGGTCGTGACTCACCTGGTAGACCAGTTCCTTGCGCAAGGTGTCCTGCGCCTGCAGGCGACTGTTGGCCTCGGCCAGTTCGCTGGCGCGCTGACGGGTCTCCTCTAGCAGACGCAACATCTCGATCGCGGCGGCGATCTGCCCGCCGGCGATGGTCAGCACGCGCTCATGATCGGGGGTGAAGGCGTTGGGACTGTCGCTGTCAATGCCCAGCGAACCGATTGTCCGCCCACGGACGATCAGCGGAATCACCAACATCGAGCGGATATTGGGTTCGACAATGCGGAAGTTGGGATCGGCGTAGGTATCCGGCACATAGATCGCGCGCCCGGTTGCCACGACCTCGCCTCCCACATATTCGCCGTACTTGAAGCGCGCTGCCCGGATCATCTCCGGCGACAGATTGGCCCCCGCTCTGGTGATCACATCGCCGGTCGCCTCATCGAGCAGGGCGATGGAGGCCGAATAACAGTGATACACCTCCCGCACCGTGTTGACCGCCACATCGAGCACCTCTTGCAGGCTCTGCAACTCGCTGACGCGGCGGGCCAGTTCGTGTAGGGCGCTCACTTCTGCCAGGTTACGCCGCAGCTTTAGCGTGTACCAGGCGTTCTCGAAAGCTGTCGCTGCCTGCAGACAGAACAGATCGAGGATGCGGCACATGTCGGAGCGGAAGAGGTGAGGTTGCCGGTAGAACACGCCCAGCACGGCAAAGGTGGTCTCGCCGCGCGCTACCGGTATCAAAGCGCCAGCCAGTCCATCCCACATTTCGGTGAACGCCTGGCGTAGCGCTTGCTGCTCCTGAGCTGCGTCTATCACGAAGAACGCTTCGCCACTGCTGAGAGCCTGCGCCGCCAACGGCGGCGTCTCGCCTCTGAGCGCCACCGGCTCACCGGGCGGGCTACCACACTGCCATATCTCGCCCGCTTCTTTGAACTCTGCGCCGATGTACAGGCGCACTTCGTCCGCCCCGAAGAGTCCCGCCGCCGCGCGAGTGAGCGCCTGTGCGATGGCGCGCGGGTCTTGCAGAGCGGCCAGTTCCAGGCTCATGCGGTGCAGGGTTTCCAGCGCACGGAGCCGTTCTACCGTTTGATCGTACAGGCGGGCGTTGCGCACAGCGATGGCCACCGCGCCCGCGATCGTCTCCAGCATGTCAATGTCGTCTTGCGAGTAGCTGTGCGGCTCGTAGCTCTGCACCGAGATGACGCCGACGGCCTCGTCGTGAGCGATGAGCGGCATCATCAGGATGCTGCGCGGTAGTTCACCCTGAACGATCATCTCCGGCGGCAGAGGGTCTGTCGTTGTATCGTGAATGATCAGCGGGCGACGAGTACGCAGCACCAGGCCGGTGATGCCAACATGGGCGGGCTGGAATTCGTCGGGGCGGGGTTGACCGAAGTCATACGACCCCACCAGGTGCACCATATTGGCCTCGGCGTCGAGCAGGCCAATGAAGAACGTCGTCGTGTCCATCAGGCGGCTGACGTTCTGATAGACCAGTTCGAGCACGCTGCGCAGGTCTAGCTGACTGATGGCCTGGCTGACCTCGTTCAGCACGCGGAAGCGTTCGGCCCGGCGCTGCTCGTCCTGGTACTGACGGGCGCTGTGCAACGCCGCCGCGACCTGTGTCGCCAGGGCATGCACCAGTTCGGCGTCTTCCTGAGTGAACTGATGCGGGTCGGGGCTGTCCAGGTTCAGTTCGCCCATGAACTGCCCGCCGTGAATCAGCGGCGCGCCCAGCCAACTGCGAATGGGACGGATGCCAGGGAGCCGGGTCCAGCGCGGATCGGTCTCCGTGTCATCAATGAACAGGGGCCGTCCGGTCTCGCGCATGATCTTACTGGTGAGGAATTCGGGCTGATGATTTTCGATCCGCGAGTGAAAGTGCTCGATCTGCTCGGCCACCCAGCGCCGCACCATGATCGAGCCGTCGCGCTCCAGCACGTAGAACGTGGCCACAGCACAGGGGATCAGCCGGTGAACCTCGCGCAGCACAGTATCAATGAGCTGCTCGACATCGAGCATGGCCGCGACTGCCGCCTGAATGGCGTAGAGGGTCGCCAGGCGATCGCTGACCCGCTCGATGACGTGATGCAATATCAGGAATTCGTCGCGACCGGGCAGACGCCACACCGAAGCGCGGATGGGAATACGGCGGCCCTGCGCCGTCTGCATGACCAGGGGGAAAGTGTCGTATAGACGCTGGGGGTCGTTCACCAGGGCCTGCCAGCGGGCCTGTACGGCGGGCCGATTCTCTGGCGCGGCAAAACGTAGCGCATTCCGCCCGATGATGTCTTCGACCTTGTATCCGTAGTAGGCAGCCGTAGCGGGCGTGATGAAGCGGATCACACCATCAACCGCCACGATGGTGACTGCGGCAGAAAGATCGCCAGAGGAATCAAACGCACCGAGCGAGAAAGAGTCAGTGGCCTGGGTCATGCGCAGCCATCCTCTGCCACCGCCTGGGCGGGACAAACTGTTCGTTCACGGGCATCCAGTCGCTGAAACCGAGGGACTTATACAGTTTCGAACTATAATCATACTGCAGAATCAATCAAGGCGCGAGGAATAGAGAATAGGCAATATATACAAAGGTTGTTAGCGATTTGTCTGACGCGGGCGATGACTCTCATCCTCCGGCCCCTTCTCCCGCGCTGCGGGCGAAGGGGAGCACTCGCGCGAGAGATGGTAAGTCCCCTCGCCCCGCGACGCCGTCGCGAGGGCGAGGGGATGTAGGGGTGAGGGGCAGCAGACGGCTGCAAACGGCCCGTTGCAGCTTGCGCGCGCAGCCCTCAAATCAGGTCTGATACATTCTCAGCCGACCGCGAACTTTCGTGAAATGCATCCACAGGCGGTAAGCATTTTACAGGATTGGCTGGCTTATGCTATAAAGCGAGAGGTAGAAGAGCTTCTCAATCACCCGGAGAGTAAGAGGTTATGTCGGATCACGCCTGGGAGAATTTCCTGATCGCCGCGCAAGGGGGGCAGCCCGACCGGGTTCCGGTCGCATTGGGGGTGGACGGCAGCTTCATCGCCGGCGCATTTGGCATGAATACATTGGACTTTTTCATGTATCCGGATCGCTGGCTCAATGCCTATCTGACCCTGAGTGCCCGCTTCCCGGAGGTGATTCTCCTGCCAGGCTTCTGGGTGGAGTACGGCATGGCCACCGAACCGAGTGCCTTCGGAGCGTCGGTGCTCTGGCGACAGGATCAGGCCCCGGCTATCCGTCACCTGACGTTGCCCGTCTACGCCTGGCGGCAACTGCCCCGCCCCGATCCATATTCCGATGGGCTGATGGCGTTGGTGCTGCGCCGCTACTGGAACCTGGAACACGAGGGGGAATTGCCCGAACCGTATCGCATCCGCTTTGTGGCGGCGCGCGGGCCGTTCACCATCGCCACGCATCTATTCGGCGCGACCAACTTTCTGGGAGCGTTGGCCGGAGGCGACGAAGGCGGCGCGGCCTTCGACGCACTGGAAATCCTGGCCGATACCACCATCCGCTTCTTGCAGGCGCAATTGGGCTGTCTGCGCGAACCCTGGGGCGTGATGGTGTTCGATGACGCGGTGGGAATGCTGTCTCCGGCCCTGTTCCAGGCTGTGGGCAAGCCGATCTTGCAGCGCATCTTCGCCGCTTTCGAGGGGCTGATCCGCATCTATCACAACGACTCCCCTTGTGAACATCTCTTCTCCTACTTCACCGATCTGGACTTCGAGGTGCTGCACTTCAGCCATCGTATTCCCCTGGCTCGAGCGCGCGCTGAGCTTGGCCCGACTATCGCGCTGATGGGCAACGTGCCGCCTGTCGAGGTGATGATGAGTGGCTCGCCGGAACAGGTCGAAGCGGTAGCCCGCGACTGCATCGCGCAGGTTGGCGGCACGGGCCTGATCCTGGCTCCCGGCGGGGGCACCAACGCCGATACACCCGCCGAGAACATTGACGCGCTGGTATTGGCGACACTGGACTGAGCCGCTCCCCCGCTGCGATAATCTGGCGTAGAGTCCGTTTTTCGGCAGGGGACAACCATGCCCGAAACGCTGCTGATCATCTTCGATGGCGACTGTGGATTATGCCAGGCGGCGCGGCGCTGGGCGCAGCAGCGCGACCGGCAACATCGCCTGTCTTTCGTACCCTATCAGGGGGCAGACCTGGAGCGTCTCGCCCCTGGGCTGACGGCAGCGCAGGCGGCGCGGGCGCTCTATGCCATCGCGCCGGACGGGCGGCGTTTTCGGGGCGCGCGCGCTGTCTTTGAGACACTGCGCCGTCTGCCCGGCTGGTGGGGACTGCTGGGCACCCTGGGCGTGTGGACGCCGATCAGCCTGCTGGTCGAACCGTGTTACCGGCTGGTGGCACGTCACCGCGCCCGCGTGTCGCAGTGGCTGGGGCTGACACAGTGTCAGCTTGAGCCGCCCGCCGAACCCCTGTGACAGGGGCGCGGCATTTCTTCAACTGCAAAGACGCACAGGACTGTTGTGTCCTCCGCGCTCTCCCTGCGGCTCAACCCTTACCGTCAGGAGAAGAGAGGTCGTCTTCCAGCAGCGCGCGGACGGCGGTGTTGGGGTCGAGTTCGCGGCGCAGGATGCGTTGAATGGTCTTTTCCAGAGCTTCGGGCGGGCGCTCGGCCAGCAGCCGCGCCAGCAACGCTTCGCGCAGCCGGGCCAGCAGTTCGGCTTCCACGCGCTGCCGCTCGCGGTCGGTGATCTCGCCCGTTTCGCGCAGGTGCGCCTGATGGCGATCCAACGCGGCGAGCAGTTCGTCAATGCCCTTGTGCTCGGTGGCGACCG
Source organism: uncultured Anaerolineales bacterium (assembly GCA_937135955.1). Classification (GTDB taxonomy): domain Bacteria; phylum Chloroflexota; class Anaerolineae; order Aggregatilineales; family Aggregatilineaceae; genus UBA2029. The sequence continues at coordinate 255,611 of CAKZOB010000042.1, forward strand.
TCTCGATCACCGGCACCGTCCAGCTATCGAAGACCGGTTCAGCCTGAACAGCCGCCGCTACGGCCCGCACGCCGTGATGCCCCCCTGTCCGCAGCCGGTGTCCCAGCTCCAGCATGGCCCGCAGGGTGCGCACAGTGTTTTGAGCGCCAGGGCGGTCGGCCTTGTTGACCACCAGAATATCGGCGATCTCCAGGATGCCCGCTTTGATCGCCTGCACTTCATCGCCCAGGCCGGGGGCGTCTACTACCACTGTCGTGTGCGCCATGCGCGCGATCTCTACTTCGCTCTGGCCCGCGCCGACCGTCTCCACCAGGATGACGGCGAAGCCCGCCGCATCGAGCACGCGCACCACATCACCGGTAGTCGCGGCCAGACCGCCCAGGCTGCCGCGCGAGGCCATGCTGCGGATGAAGACGCCGGAGTCGCCCGCCAGGTCTACCATGCGCACGCGGTCGCCGAGCACCGCTCCACCGCTGAAGGGGCTGGTGGGGTCTACGGCGACGATGCCCACCGTCTGCCCGCGACGGCGCAGCGCCAGCGCCAGCGCGTTGACCAGCGACGACTTGCCCGTGCCCGGCGCTCCGGTGACGCCCACAATGGCCGCGCGACCAGTATGCGAGTGCAGAATGGCCAGCGCCTCCAGCGCGTCGGGCGCGCGGTTTTCGACGCGCGTGATCAGCCGGGCCAGTGCTCGCCGGTCGCCGGACAGCACCGCAGTGGCCAGTGTTTGCTCTGAGGATGTCGCGCTCATGGGGACGAAAGCTGCACCGCGCTGCGAATGAAGCGCACGATGTCGTCGGTGCTGGTGCCCGGCCCGAAGACGGCGCTCACGCCCATCGCCTGCAGCGCGGGGATGTCGTCGTCGGGGATGATGCCACCCACCAGCACCAGCACGTCGTCGAGGCCGGCGGCGCGCAGTTGCTCGATCACGCGCGGCACCAGGGCCATATGCGCCCCACTGAGGATAGACAGCCCCACCACGTGCACGTCTTCTTGCAGGGCGGCTTCAGCGATCATCTCCGGCGTCTGGCGCAGGCCGGTATAGATCACCTCCATACCGGCGTCGCGCAGCGCCCGCGCGATCACTTTCGCCCCGCGGTCGTGCCCGTCGAGGCCAGGTTTGGCGATCAATACGCGAATCTTTTCGTCGCTCATGGGGAGTTCCCTGACTCCATTTCTCTTCTGTTCACAGGCAGCGACTGTCCGCTGCTGCAAGGTCATTATACCAGACACACCGGACGAATCTTGGCGGAGACCGCCAGTATGCCGCACCTGCTGCCCGCACACTTCCGCAGGACGTGCACACTGCATGAACTGTGCTAAAATGCGAGCTACATTGACGAACGCTTTAGAGGCCCTTTGATAACCCCTCACCCCGGCGCTGTGCGCCACCCCTCTCCCTCAATGGGGCGAGGGGAAAAAACCGGCCTGTCTCCCCTTCGCCCCTCAGAGGGAGAAGGGGCCGGGGATTGAGGGGGCTTTTCAAACGGTCTCCTAGAGTTGGTGTGTGGAGAGCACACTCATGCAGGCAAGTGCATCCTCCGGAGCCTGGCGAACGGCGCTCCTGCCAGGGGGCGTATTGCTCCTGGCGGGCGTGTTGCTGGTTGCCTATGCCCTCAGCGCTGCCACCTGGCTCGACCGTCCTTTTCTGGGCGCGTTCTTTCAGCGCGATTTGACGGTCAGCGCGGCTGATTCACTGGTACGCGAGCGCTGGCCTGCCCGCCAGGCCGGTTTGCGCAGCGGAGACCGCGTGCTGGCGCTCGACGACGCAGACCTGAGTGCCTTGCCTGTCCCCGATCGGCTGAACGCGCTCTACGATCATCTGGACAGCTACAACACCGGCGAGGCGGTGACGGTGCGCTTCCTGCGCCGTTCAGGAGACGCGCCCGTTGGCGCTGAGTGCCTGGTTGCGCCGCAGGGCGAGCGCATCTGTACGCTGGCACTGCGGCTGGATATGTTGCCCCTGGATGACCTGGCCGCCTATTTCGCGCCTGGTTGGTTGGCCGGATTGCTGGTATGGCTGGCCAGCATAATCCTGTTGGCCCGCCGTCCCGCCGACTCGGCGGTACGGAGCGGCGCGCTGCTCGTGGCGGCCTGGGCGGTGAGCATGGCCGGGCAATTTGAAGCACTGACCGCCGGCCCCCTGGCCTGGACGTGGCCGTTCGGCCTGGCCGTGGCGGGCGCGGCGTTGGGGATGTTGGCGCTGGAATTCCCCTACCGGCCCGCACTACTGCTGCAAACACCGGCTCTGGGGCTGGCCCCCTGGCTGGGTGGGCTGGCCGCTGGCGTCAGCGCGGCGGCGCTCTCCCGCGCCGACGATATGGCGCTCAGCCGCCTGGGCACGGGGATCGGCCTGGGCGCGCTACTGATCGCCGGATTGGTGCTGCTGCTCACGTTGCTGTGGCGGCGCAGACGCATTACCTCGGCGCTGGCGCGCAATCAGAGCGGGCTGCTGGTAAGCGGTCTGTTGCTGGCGCTGCTGCCCTTCGCTATATGGCTGGCCGCGCTCGTCGTCAACGGAGAGGGGCTGCCCGCGCTGGCCGTGCCGAACGGCGTCCTACCCGCCCTGTTGCCGCTGAGCCTGTTCCTGGCCCTGACACAGTCGCGGTTGCTGGACGCAGATCGTCTGGCGGCGCGAGCGATCCTGTACACCGCGCTGATCGCCCTGCTCTCGCTGAGCTACTTCCTGCTGGTCGCAGGACTGGCGCTGTTGCTGGGGCGCTCGGCAGGGGAGCTGGCGCTCAGCCCAGCGCTGTTGGTGATGGCGGTCTTCGCGGTGACGCTGGCTTTCAACCCCCTGCGCGATGCCCTGCAGCGCCGCATAGATGCCGTTTATTTCCGCAAGCGCCTGGCCTATCAGCCGGTACTGGAGCGCTTCGCGCGGGCTATGGTCGAGGCGCGCGGTCTGGATGACATCACCCGCCTGGTGCTGGAAACGCTGGAGCACACGCTGGCCCCCTCGCACGCGGTGCTTTTCGTGCGCGAAATGACGACGGGCCATTTCTACCCGCAGCCCGACCCGCGTACTGGTCAGCCCATCACCGACCTGCATTTCGAGCCGGACAGCGGCCTGGTGCGCGCCCTGCAGCGACAGGTGGGTGTACTGCACCTGGCCGAAGGGCGCACGCTGCCGCTCGAGGTAATCAGCAGCCGGGCCAGTCTGGCCGTGCTGGGGACGCCAGTGCTGGTAGGGCTGGGCGGGCAGAGCGGGCTGAATGCGGTGCTTGCCATCGGCCCGCGGCGTAACGGCGCTCCTTACGATTACGACGACTTGCGTTTCGTCGAGAGCCTGCGCGATCAGGCTGCGCTGGCCATCGAGCGCGTGCAGGCGATCTCCGATCTCGAACGCAGGATGCGCGTACAGGATGTGCTCAGTCAGGTGAGCCGCGCGCTCAACTTCGCCGTAGACCTGGATACGCTGCTGGAACTGATCTACGCGCAAACCCGCCGCGTGATTGACGCGCCGGTGTTCGCTATCGCCCTGCGCGACGCAACAAGCGACGAACTCTATTATGTGTTCTACAACGAGGGCGAAGATCGGCTGGCCGAACTGGAAGGGCGACGCTGGCCGCAGGGCAACGACCTGATCAGCGAGGTGGCCCGCACGCAGGGAGCGCTGCGCACCGACGACTACGCGCGCGAAATGGCCCGCCGTGACCCGCAGACTCTCCCCGACAACCCCCGTTTGAAAGCCTGGATGGGCGTGCCGCTGGTCGCCGACCCGGCGCAGGGCGTGCTCGGCGTGATGATCGCCGCCAGCACGGTGCCGGGGGTGCTGTTCACCGAAGAACAACAAAACCTCTTCTGGGACATCGCCAACCTGACCGCCAGCGCCATTGACAAGCTACAACTGTTCACCAAGACCGAGCAGCGCGCCCGACAACTGGCCGCCATCAACGAGATCGCCAATCAACTGGCGTCGGAGATGGGCAACGTGGATCGTCTGCTGCAATTGATCACCGAGAACGCCGTGCAGATTCTCGGCGCGGGGGCGGGCACGCTGCTGCTGCTCGACGAGGGCGGCGAGAGCTTGGAGGTGCGCGTGGTCGTGGGCGGCGAGCAGAGTCAGGTGGGGACACGCCAGCCCGCCGGGGAGGGGTTGGCGGGCGAGACTGTGCGAGCCGCGCAGCCGATCATCGTCAACGCCCCGTCGAATGGGGCCGGACAAATGGTGCCCATGGGTGCCGCCTGCCTATCGGTGCCGCTGCTGGCCAGCGGGCGGGCGATCGGCGTGTTGCAGGTGTTCAAAGGAGGGCATGGCGCGTTTGCGCCGGAGGACGCCGAAATCCTTTCGACCTTCGCCGGGCAGGCGGCGGTCGCCATCGAGAACGCGCGCCTGTTCGACATGACCGACCAACAACTGGCCCTGCGCGTGCAGGAACTGGACACCATGCAGCGCATTGACTACGAACTCAACCGCACGCTCGACCTGCAGCGCGTGGTGGATATCATGATTGACTGGGCGCTGCGCAAGAGCGGTGCGTCGGCCTGCGCCTTCTTCATGCGCGATCGCGAGCGGGGCGTGCTACAACGGGTGGCGTCCTACGGCTATCCGCCCGCCTCGCCCTTCTCACCGACCGCCGAACAGCGCGAATTCCCCGACGATCAGGGCGTGCTGGGGCGCGTGGTGCGCACAGCCAAGCCGTCGCTGGTGACCGATCTGGCGCTCGATCCCGATTACCAGGAGACGTTGCCTGGCTGCGTGGCCCAACTGACCGTGCCGCTCTTCAGCGCGGGGCAGGTGATCGGCGTGATCCTGCTCGAAAGCGATCGCGAAGGCGAACTCGACCTGCTCGACCTGGACTTCATCGCCCGTCTGGTGGAACACGCCACGCCCGCGCTGGTCAACTCGCAGCTTTTCCAGGAATTGCAACGGGCCAACCAGGCCAAGAGCGAGTTCGTGTCGTTCATCGCGCACGAGCTGAAGAACCCCATGACCAGCATGAAGGGCTACACCGACCTGCTGCTGAAGGGCGTGGTGGGGCCAGTCAACCCGCAGCAGTCCGATTTCCTGCACACCATCTACAACAACGTGGTGCGCATGGAGAAACTGGTGAGCGACCTGAATGACCTGACCAAACAGCAGACCAACAACCTGCGCCTGGAAATCGCGCCGGTGTCCTTCGCCGAGGTGGTCGCCGAAACGCTGCGCTCGCAGCAGCGTATGATTGACGAGAAAGAGCAGACGGTAACAGTAGACGTGCCGCACGATCTGCCAGATGTGCTGGGTGACCGCGTGCGCCTGGTGCAGATCATGACCAACTTCGTCTCCAACGCGAACAAGTACACGCCTTCCGGCGGCTCACGGACCATCCGCGCGCGGGCCACGCGCAACATCTGGGACCCGCAGGGCGCACCAGAGGTCATTCACTGCATGGTGCAGGATACGGGTATCGGCATGAGCGAAGCAGACCTGCGCCACCTGTTCACGCCCTACTTCCGCAGCGACAACCCCGACGTGCGCGATCAGCCGGGCACAGGCCTGGGCCTGACCATCACCCGCGGCCTGATCGAGCAGCACGGCGGCAAAATCTGGGTGGAGAGCACGCCCGGCGAAGGGACGACCTTTCACTTCACCATCCCTGTGGTGAAGGAAAGCGTGAAAGAGGGGGCGTAGAGGTTCAAAGGCGCAGAGCACCGGTTTTCCAGACCGATCGCGCTATTCTTGGCAGGAAAGGGAAAAACACGCTAAACTTAGCACATCGGTTCGAGTAGCGATAGCGAGGACAGGTACGTGGAATACCTCAATCGTCTTTTTGTTGGCGATTGCCTGGACGTGCTGCGGGAAATCCCTGACAATTCGGTAGACCTGATTGTTACCTCTCCGCCCTATGCTGACCAGCGCAAGAACGTCTACGGCGGTGTTCACCCTGACCACTATGTGCGTTGGTTCATGCCCAGAGCGGAGCAATTATATCGCGTATTGAAACCCACTGGCTCGTTCATCCTCAACATTAAAGAGCGGGTGGTTAACGGCGAACGCCATACCTACGTGTTGGAACTCATTCTGGAAATGAGGCGGAACGGTTGGCTGTGGACCGAAGAATACATGTGGCACAAGAAGAATTCGCATCCTGGCAGATGGCCCAACCGTTTTCGCGACAACTGGGAGCGGTTATTGCACTTCACAAAAAGTAAAAAGTTCAAAATGTACCAGGACGCTGTGATGATACCAGTAGGGGAGTGGGCCAAGGATCGCCTGAAGAATCTCAGTGAAACGGATAAACGGCGTGATAATTCGCGGGTGGGAAGTGGCTTTGGCAAGAATGTATCTAACTGGCTAGGGCGCAACTGGGTTTATCCCAGCAATGTGCTCCATATGGCTACCGAATGTTATAACCGAGGCCATTCAGCAACTTTTCCTGTAGCTTTGCCTGAATGGTTTATTAATCTATTCACTTTGTCAGGAGATGTTGTACTTGATCCCTTCTGTGGTTCAGGGACTACTTGTGTGGCTGCCAAGCGGTTGGGTCGTCATTATATTGGGATTGACATTGTGCCGGAGTTCGTGCGGCTGGCTCAGCAACGCCTGGATGAGATCGCGGTCTCTACAATTCAGCAGGAGCTTTTCCCTCGATGAACATCCTAAACCTCGATGAAGTGCGCGAATACGCCAACGAACATAGTTGTTGATTTCCACCAAAAGCGTCTGAACAGACTCGCCGAACTTGACTTGGATGATCTGATAAAGAAGAATCCCTACCTCTTTCGGGCGAAGAATATCAACCGCGCCGACGAGCTTATCGAAAGCACTCTATCCGCTTTCCTATCGTCTTCCGAAGAGAAGATGTTTGGGGATTTCCTCGAAGACCTGGCTATCTTTGTCGCTCAGAGAACATTTGGTGGGCACAAGTCGGTAGCGACGGGAGTTGATCTGGAATTCACTCTGGATGGATGCCACTACTTGGTTAGCATCAAATCGGGGCCAAATTGGGGAAATTCCTCACAACATGATAAATTGGGCCAAGACTTGCAGAAGGCGCTCAATACCTACCGCCAAGGAAGGCGGACTCAAGCAGAGGCAATTCTGGGTATCTGCTACGGGAAAGTCCGCACGACACATCATAGCAAATATGGATATTTGAAATTGGTAGGCCAGAACTTTTGGACCTTCATCTCAGGAAACAGGGAACTCTACAGAGAGATCATCGAACCGGTTGGTTTCAGGGCTAGAGAACACAATGAACGATACAGGCTAGAGGCGGATGCCTTAACTAACCGTCTTGTCAAGCGGTTTGTTGAACTATTTTGTGATGAACGGGGAGTGATCGACTGGCACAGGCTGATTGAGGCTAACTCAGGCAACTACGATCTCGATAGGCACGGTTTTAACTTCTAAATTTCACTATATGCACTCTCTCATTGTCCAAGAGTCACCGCCGTCAAGCGGTCGGCTTGCAGATCCAGCAGGTAGGCGGGGCCATCGGCCATCTCGATCAGCGCGGCGTCGCCCATGCCGAAGACCTGCACACGGCGCGGCGCGACCCCCGTTGAGGCCAGCTCGCTTTGCAACCGCTGCCAGCGCCCGTTGCGCACCTCCTGTACGACGAATTCGCCGCGAATAGTCGTCCACAGCAAGGCGGTTTCGCCGCGCACCAGGTGCACCGCCAGGCGGTTGGGCTGTGGCATCAGGTCCGGCACGCTCACCGGCGGGGTGAAGGCGCGGTCGGCCACATTGAGCAACATCACCTCGCCCAGTCCGGCGTTGCCCACCATCACCCGCGTGCCGCTGGGGTTCCAGGGGAAGCCGAAGTCGCGCCGTTCCCCGGAAACGTACACCGCGCCGCCGGGCAGCCACACTTCCTGGCGGGCTGACCCGTCGGGGCGAGCCGTGAACAGCCGGGCGCGGCTCTGTCCGGCGCTGTCGCGCGTCAGGCGGAAGAAAGCGATCCCCTCGCCGCCGCCTGTCCAGCCCAGGTGTCGCCCTTCGCCCACGATATAGAGTTGGCCGGTCTCCAGGTTGGCGATGTAGATGTGGAAGCGGTAACACTCGCCGCCCGGGCAGCGGTCGCGGTAGGCGGCCACGAAGGCGATATACTTCTCGTGCGGCGACCAGATCACTTCATCTAGTGTCACCAGCCAGCTATCCGGCTCGGACGGCGTGTAGGCATCTTCGGATGCCGGTACTGAGCCGTGCTGAGGGAAGGGGAACAGCACCGTTTCTGTCCCGTCCGCCGTCAGCACGCTCACCGTGCTGATGCCCACCCGTTCGGGGATGACCGTGTCGCAGCGTGGGACGAGCAGATGTTGATGCCGCACCAGCACCAACCGCTCGCCCGACGGAGCCGGGTAGAAGTCGTACTCAAGCGGGGCGAGAGGCAGCGCCAGCGCCTGGTCAAGCGAGGTCACTCCTTCCAGCGCCGAGCCGCGCAGTCGCTGCGGGCAATGGATTTGCACCTCATCGAGCATGGCTGCCAGGCGGTCTATTTCCACCTGCTGCCAGACGGTGCCCGGCGTACCCTGTGCTGGCGCGATGGGGATCGTGCCGCGCCAGGTCGCCAGCCCTTCGCGGGTGACGGTGAAGCGATCCAACGCCGCGCCTTCGTCGCGCGGACGGAAGATGTGCAGGGCGTCCGTGTGGGGTTGCAGGAAGTATTCGTCGGCGTCTCCCTCGGCGACCCAGCCGGTCGTGCCATCGGGCAGGCTGACCTGCCACCACAGGTAGCCCAGATTGCACGTGTAACCGTCTGTCACGCGCACAACCGTCCCGAAAGGCAACAGCGCCCGCTCAGTCGCCCCGGCAGCGCCCGTGCGCGGACTGTCCTTCAGGCTCAGCCCATAGGGCGAAGTGACCCGCGCTGTGTTGCCGACCGTCAGACGTGGGGCGATCAGGCCGTCGCAGGGGTTCTGCGCTCGACCAGCAGGGGCCTGGAACAGCAGTACCAGCATCATCAGCCCCACAAAGGGTAAGCTCCCCCGAAGCAATCTGGACATGCCTCAACTCCTGCTGCGGTCAGAAACCGCCGCCGATCATAGCACAGCGCGCCGTCCGGCTGAAGGGCTGCTGCCCGGCTGCCCGGCTACGCCCACTCTACGCATGGGGCTGGCTGGTACTGGAGCGTTCTTTTCTGCCACCCACCGGATGCGCTACACTCAACCTGAAGGTATGACACCGCACGCGAACACGGAAGAGACCCGCCATGCCCGAACTGCCCGAAGTCGAAACCGTCGTGCGTGGACTGCGCCCGTTGCTGGTCGGGCGTACCATCCTCAGCGCCCGCTACGACTGGCCCAATTGCCTGGTGACGCCGGATGGGCCGCTTTTTGTGGCGCGCATTGCCGGGCAACCGGTGCGCGATCTGCGGCGGCGCGGCAAGTACATTCTGATCGCGCTCGACCCCGACACGCTGATCATTCACCTGAAGATGACCGGGCGGCTGTACGTGGTGCCAGACGAAGCTGTGCACGACGCCGATCGCTGGGTGCACTTCAGCTTTCAACTCGACAATGGGCACCAACTGCGCTTTTCCGACGCGCGTAAGTTCGGGCGCGTCTATCTGGTCGAAGACCCGCAGGTGGTTGTCGGGGCGCTGGGGCCGGAGCCGCTGGACGACTCGTTCTCGTTGGAGGAGTTCCGGCAACGGCTGCGCGGGCGCTCCGGACGGCTCAAGCCGTTGCTCACCGATCAGGCTTTCCTGGCCGGACTAGGCAACATCTACGCCGACGAGGCACTATGGGCCAGCCGACTGCACCCGCTGCGCCCTGCCGATACCCTGGGCGAGGAGGACATCGCCCGCCTATATCACGCCATTCGCCAGGTACTGCAAGACGGCATCGCCCGCGAAGGGGCCAGCGTCAACTGGTACCGCAAGCCGGACGGCACGAAAGGCACGGTGCAGGAGACGCTAAGCGTCTATGGGCACGCGGGCCAACCGTGCCCGCGTTGCGGTCATCCGGTCGAGCGCATCGTCGTTGGGGGACGCGGCACGCACGTCTGCCCGGCTTGCCAGGTCCGGCATCTGGCATGATACTGGTGCTCATCCAGTCTGGTGAGTTGTGCCAAGAGGTCTCTATGCTGCTCGCCTCTTCTCTACTCCCTGTTGTGTTGGCCCTGAGCGATTCCTCAGGGACGGGTGACTTCCTACGCCAGGTGAGCGGACTGATCGCCATCACCTGTGTGGCCGGTATCCTCTGGCTGGGGTTGATGGCGCTGGTGTTGCAACGCGCCGCCGAACGCAAACGCCGCGCCGCGCAGGGCCTGGAGCCGTTGCCAAGTCTGCCGGTGGCTCTCTACCGCCGCCTGACAGGCGCGGGCAAAGTCCCCCGCGCTGCGGTGTCATCGGCTGTGTCGGCGCGCCCCGCAGTGCCGTTGCCCGATCTATCCATGCTCACCGGCGACCTGACCATGCAGTCTGCGCCGCCGCCGGAACCCGCCCCCCAGCCAGCTATGCCTGTTTCTGACCCCGCTGAACCCGCAGACACGGGCACGCCACCAGGGCCAGAGCCAACCCCTGCACCGCCTGCGCAGGACATGGTCGAGCTGTTGCGCGTCTACCGCGATCTGGCCGATGGCAGTCTGATAGTGGCCATTGGCGATCAGACTTTTCGTTCGCTGGCCGAACTGCGCAGCGCCGACCTGGAGCGACGTTTCCAGACCATCCTGCGCGATCTGGAAGCGCTGGCACAGCCCGCCCGCCCGCAGGGAGCACAGCCCAGCGCCGCACCGGAAACCCCTACGGTAGACGTGCCCCCCGCGCGCCCGCCGTCGTTTCTGCGCCAGATGACGCGCGTGGCGATGGGGCAGACGCCCGAAACGGTCGAGTTGCCCCCGGAACGCTCCATAGCCGAACAGATCGAAGACCTGCTGCAGGAGCGGTTGCGGGGTTTGTCCGAATTCGCCGGTCGCGAGATTCACGTGCGGCCCGCTCTCAGCGGAGGCGTGACCATCGAAGTGGACGGAGTGTTCTACCAGGGGGTGGGCGAAGTGACCGACGAGGCCGTGCGCGCCCTGCTGATGGAGGTGGTGCGCGCCTGGGAAGAGGGTCAGTAGGGGCGTATGGGCCTACGCCCCCCCGGAATACATCGGTTCACGAGCGTTCCGCCAGATACGGCTTGAAGGTGCGCAGATAGGCCAGCGTCGCTTCCAGATCGTAGACACCCTCTGGCCACTGAGCCTCGGCGGTCGGTTCGTATCCCCAGACGATGTCTGCCCCTGTGCGAAAACAGCCGATGGTGAAGAATCCCAGCCGGCCCCAGGGCTGCCCGCCAGTCGGGTAGGGAGGGGCGACGCTGTGCACAGCCAGGCGCGCCTGAAAGGCCACCAGGCGCGGCGTCCAGAACAGCAGCGGGTTGAACGGCTGACGGCTGCCGAAACTCTGTTCGCCATCGGTGACGAGGTGTACCTGCACGTGCAAATGAGCGTTGTTGCCCTGGATGGCGACCGTGCCGTCGTCGCGCCGGTACACCGGCCAGCCCGACGTGCCGATGACCTGCCCGGCGCGCACCTCGTCGCCGATGTGTACCAGCTCTGCCGTCGGGTCGCCGGTGAGATGCCCATAGGCGACGATGACATTGGAGAGCAGGCGCGAGCCGTCCGCGGCGCGATACGCCTCCGGCAGATAGGGGCGTAGCGCCAGCGAGCGATCTGCTTCGTCGGCCAGAAAGCGGAAGTCCACGATCACCCCATCCGCCACCGCGATCAGCGGCGACCCTTCCGGCACAAAGAAGTCCAGGCCGGGATTCATGCCGCGCGTGTCTTGGTAGAAGAGTTCCCATTGTTCGTGGGCGATGGTGGTGGGGCCGAAGCCTTGAAACTCCAGCGCCTCGATCCCCGCGGGCGGCGAAGTGTGCACCGGCAGGTACTCGAACGGCGCGGGCAGGCCCACCTGTTCGGCCAGATCGCGTATCTGTCGCGCGGCGGGCGGAATCGTCTGGCGGGCGAGCGTATCTTCGGTCTGTCGCAGCGCCTCGCCGCTGAGGGCGCTCAGGCGGGCCAGTTGCGCCGCGTCTGCTCCACGCACACGCAAGAGATCGGCGGCCAGAGCGCGCCGGAAGGCCAGCACCGCCTCGGACTCGTACCAGGCATTGACCACCTGAGTATAGGCCGCCGAGCGCGGAAAATCGGTGTCTTCGCCGGGAATCCAGGCGCTGCCATCTTGCCAGGGGATGAGCAGCCACGAATACTCGCCAAACTTCACCGCGTGCACGACCTGTTGCGCCCCGGCGGGCAGTTCGCCCAACCGGTCGGCGCGACTCTCCGGCGCGGCATAGACAGCCGTACCCCCAGGGCGCACAGTCACCGTGACATCGCGCAGGGGGATCGCCCCAGCGGGGGGCGCGATGGCCGTCACCGCACGCCGCAGAGGCACGGCAACGCCAGCAGCGGCAGCCCCCAGGCGGGCCAGCTGGGCCTCTTCGGCCCGTTCCAGTTCCTCATCCGTGAGCGCCGCCTGCGGCGTCTCTCTTCAACCGGGCGCGGTGTCAATCCCCGCTATGCCGGCGAGCTGCGCTTCCATCTGCTCGCGCAATTCTTTCCAGCGCCGATCAAATTCCTGCTGAATCGCCTCCGCGGCCAGGTTCTGCACGCTGTCCACATCCAGGCGGACGCCTTCCCCAGCGCGGCCCAGGGCGCGTTGCCCTTTGGTCAGCAGGCTGATCACCTGATGCACCCAGTCGGTGCCCAGGCCCATCAGAATGCCCGCCAAGACGGTGTCTATGACCGCGAAGGTGCCCTCAAACCAGCCAGAGACCTGCACATCGAGCGGCTCGAAGAGGCGCAGGCTGGCGGTGAAAGCCAGCAGCACGCCCAGGATCATGCTCAGCACCCCCGCCACCATCTTCTTGCGCTCTTTGTACAGCGGCGAGTCCATGATCTGTTTGAGCTTGGCTTCGGTGTCGGTCAGCAAGGTCTCGATGGCCGAAAGCTGCTCTTCCAGGTGTTGCAGCGGCCATTCGGCGGGGTCGGCGGCGGCGGGATCGCCCGCTTCGGCGGGTATCGCTGCCTGACGGCGACGCACCAGGGCTTCGCTCAATTCGTCAAAGCGCTCGTACGCCTGGTGGAAGTCCACCCGCACCAGCCCGCTGATGCGCGTCGCGATGCCGCGCATCGAGCTGGTGGCGTCCAGGGCGGCGCGTTCCGACCAGGCGAACAGAAACTCAAGGGTGCGCTCGATCAGCGCCGCGCCGACCAACAGCGGCACCAACCGCGCGGCGGCCTCGCTGAGGTCTTCGGGCGTGCCGGGAGTTGTCCCACCCTCGGCTGGCGGGGTACTCTCGCCCCCCTGGGCCAGGACTGGCATGACTATCAGCAAGGCGGCCATCGCCCAGCCAACCAGGATCGTGATCCGCAAAGCTCGACGTGTTCGCGCAGACATCAGCCCACTCTCCTTCGACTCAAGCGATCGGCTGTCGGGGCGACAGCCAACCGCGAGGGGATTGCTTTGCCCGGCCTGTTACCGCCCAGGCACTGGTGCGGCTGGCAGTTAGTATAATCCAACCTTCGCAGGGCGAAAGTCGCGCGCGCGGCATCAAAAGCTTGACCGCGGAGTGTGCAGAGATTCTCCCTTGCCCTCTGAGCCTCTCTGTGCCTTCTCCACGCTCTGTGATGATCCCTACAGGGTGATGCTGGGCCGGTATTCACCAAAAACGCCGCGCAATACCCCGCAGATTTCGCCGAGCGTCACGTCGTTTTCCACGCAGGCGATGAACAGCGGCATCAGGTTGTCTGTGCTGCGCGCTGCTGTCTCCAGGTGTGCCAGCAACTCGCACACCCTGGCGTTGTCGCGCTCCGCGCGCAGACGGGCCAGCCGTTCGCGCTGCGCCGCTTCGATGGCGGGGTCAACCTTCAGAATATCCAGCGAGGCGCTCTCCTCACCGTCGGAAGTGAAAGCATTCACGCCGACGACGATCTGCTCGCCGCGCTCGATGGCCCGCTGCGTGGCATAGGCCGCCTCGTTGATCTCGTTCTGAATATAGCCGGTTTCAATGGCGGTCAGCGCCCCGCCCATGGCATCAATGCGGGCGATGTACTCCGCTGCGCGACGCTCGATCTCGTCGGTCAGCGCTTCGATGGCGTAGCTGCCCGCCAGCGGATCGATCGTATCGGCCACGCCGGATTCATAGGCGATGATCTGCTGCGTGCGCAGCGCCACCTGCACCGCCGCTTCAGTGGGCAGCGCCAGGGCCTCGTCCATGCTGTTGGTATGCAGGCTTTGCGTCCCGCCGAGCACTGCCGCCAGCGCCTGCAACGTCACGCGCACGACGTTGTTCTCTGGCTGCTGCGCGGTGAGCGTGCTGCCGCCCGTCTGCGTGTGAAATTTCAGTGGCCAGCTACGCGGGTCTTGCGCGCCGAAACGTTCGCGCATAATGCGCGCCCACAGCCGCCGCGCCGCGCGGAACTTGGCGATCTCTTCCAGGAAATTGTTGTGCGCATTGAAGAAGAACGACAACTGCGGGGCGAAGTCGTCTACGCCCAGGCCAGCGTCGAGCGCCGCCTGCACATAGGCGATGCCATTGGCCAGGGTGAAGGCAACTTCCTGCACGGCAGTGCTGCCCGCCTCGCGGATGTGATAGCCGCTGATGCTGATCGTGTTCCATTTAGGCACTTCGCGGGCGCAGTAGGCGAACAGATCGGTGATCAGGCGCATCGAGGGTTTGGGTGGGAAGATATACGTTCCCCGCGCAATGTATTCCTTGAGGATATCGTTCTGCACCGTCCCGCGCAGTTTGTGCGGCTCGACGCCCTGCCGCTTGCCCACCACGATGTACATCGCCAGCAGAATCGCGGCGGGCGCGTTGATGGTCATGCTGGTGCTGACTTTGTCCAGCGGGATGCCCTCGAACAGCCGCGCCATATCGTGCACGGTGGGGATGCTCACGCCGACCTTGCCCACCTCGCCCAACGCCATCGGGTGGTCGGGGTCGTAGCCAATCTGCGTGGGCAGGTCGAAGGCGACGCTCAGGCCCGTCTGACCAGCGTCGAGCAGGAAGCGATAGCGGGCGTTGGTCTCTTCGGCGGTAGCGTAACCGGCGTACTGCCGCATCGTCCACAGCCGCCCGCGGTACATGGTTGGCTGCACACCGCGCGTGAACGGGTATTCGCCGGGGAAGCCAAGCCTGTCCAGGTAGGTCTGTGCGTCGCCATCCGGCGGCAGATACACGCGCTCCAGCTCGATCCCTGACGAGGTCTGGAACGACGGCTTGCGCTCCGGAAAACGGGCCAGCACTGGCTGGAGCACGGTCTCTTCCCAGCACTTTTTGGCATCTTGTAGGGAGTCGGTCATGAGGTCACCTTCGGTTCAAAACCGTTGCAGTGATAGATGGGTACTAGATCGTAGAAAATACGCTCGGCTAGCACACAATGTTCGGCTATGTAATCGTGTATAGGTTGCAGGGCGGGATCGTCTAGTGCATCATCAAGCGGAGTCAACAGCTCGAGTTTGGCCATGTCAACAACCATGGCTGGCGGCTTTGTTTGTAGATCGCGAACGACACTTTGTATCATGCGCGCTTTGCCAGGCCAATCGTAGTCTAGATGCGCAGCCATGAAGTAACGGCCTGGATTGACACGCTGCGCCTGGAAGTTGATTTCGCCACCTCGACTCCAGACATAAACCAAGTCGTCAGAGCCTGTGTGTTCCCTTACATACACTGCAACCGGATGGACGAGGGACGGTCCCGTCAACGTTCTGTTCCTTGCAATAGGCTCAAATACAGCGTATTTCACAAAAAGCCCCCCGAATGTAAGAAATACATAGATCGCTAAAGCAAAGCGTGTTCGAGGGGACCCTATCCTGATGATTCCTCCCACTAACAGCAAAACCATCTGAGGGATAATTACGATGAAATAGTGACTATATCCTCGCCCTGAAACGTTAGCGATCAAAAGGTCAGCCAGAAATCCGGACAGCACCCATAACCAGAAGGTGCGGTCTACCTGTCTGTAGTTCTGGCGGCAGATGATTTGCCGACCAACCATGACCAGGCAAAGGACTACAATAGGCGCAATAGGCACTGCTAGGCTACGTGTCGCCCAATCAGTCAATCCGATCAGCAGCTTATGCAGCAACCCAAGCTCAGACTGTCCATAGTACCAGTTGAAGAGAATGATGGCGTCAAGACCATCGCTCAATGCGTCTGAGATGGCCAGCCCTATCAGGACGCTTCCCCATACTACTAGACCACCAGCTAGCATAACCATCAACCAGCACCACCAGCGCCTTTCGCGTAGCAGCGGATCGTGTGCCAGCAGGATCGCTGGCCACAATAAAAGGGCAGACCCCACAAAGGTTGGCCGCCCCACTGACGCTAGCGCGGCGAACGTACCTACTAGCCCAGCCCATAGCAGCTTTGGCTGCTGCAAGAAAGCGTGTCCAGCCAGGAGCATAGCCAGATGAGGGAGCAAAGCGTAAGGTTCAGTGTAGTTACCGTCTTCTGCTAGAAGGGGATGGCGCATGAGCAACACAAAGCACACCGTGCCGAACCAGGCCCATTCTCGCCGTTCGGGAAAAAGTCGCCTGACCAGCCAGAAAAACAAAAGCGCCGTCCACAGAGTATTGAGCGTTGTGATGATCCAGATCGCCACGCGATCTGGCCCAAACAGCCAGAAGGCCAAAGCATTCATGGCGAACACCAACGGTGGTTTGTGATCCCACACATCGCGATAGGCGACGGCCCCCTTAGTCACGGCAAAACCAAAATAGGCGAAAATTGTACTATCACGACCCTGTGCAATAAGTGAAGGCCACACTGCCAATGAAACGATGACGACTATGATTGCCAGACAGAGCACGGTCAGTGGGATTTCCCACCTCGAGAGCATCCCTCGCTTGAGTGTCAATTTGCTCATGCTCTTCATGAACAATCAGACCTCGCCAACCTCGGTATCAAGTTCCCCCCTTGCTCGCCACCAGCAGCAGGCGGGGCGCGCCCATCATAAAGGGCATCAGGCTCAGCCAGGTATAGCCCTCGCAGGTGACAAAGCCCACTGCATGGAGCAGCGCCAGCAGTTCGCGGTACGCGTACAATCGCATAGGCAGCTCAACAGTCGCCGTGCGCCCCTGCCCCACGATGATTAAACGCCGCGTCAGGATAGCCGTTGCGGGATCGTAGTCGTGCTCTTCGAGCACGAGCAGATCGTCGCCGACGCGCTCCCAGGGACGCTGCCCCAGATGCGGCAACATTGTCTCGGCAACGTGCGTATCGAAGACAAACTTTCCGCCCGGCTTCAGCGCAGCGGCAACAGCGCTCAGAAAAGCGCGGTTGCCCTCATCGTCGAAGAAACCGAAGCTCTCCCAGAAGCAATATGCCCCGTCGAATGTCTCGCGCCAGGGCAGGTCGCGCATGTCGCGCTGTTCCAGGCACAGGGCCGCGCCCAGGCCGCGCGCCGCAGCCGCCCGACGGGCGTCGTCGAGCAGCGCCGCCTCGCTGTCTACACCTGTCACGCGATGACCGCGTCCCGCCAGTTCGAGCGCCAGTCGCCCCGCCCCGCAGGGCACGTCCAGCAGGTGCGTCGGAGCCGACAGGCCGAGCAGTATCTCGATATAGTCGGCTTCGCGGCGCGTCTGTTCGGGCGGCTTGCCCTGGCGGAACACGGTCAACACCAGGGGATCGGTCGCCGTCATCGCGGTCTGACCCTTTGCCTGCCAGGGCGTGTTTCCTGACGGGTCGCGCCGATGATCACATAGGCGGTGTTGCAGACCTTGCAGTGCAGCACATCTCCGGCGCGGTTACGCCCCGGTTTGCAGCCGTCCACCGTACAATCCCACAGCCGCGCCCCGCAGACCAGGCAGCCACGCGCCAGCCGTCCCGCATCGGAGATTTCGATCACCTGGCTCATCGTTGTCGGCTCCTATGTTCACCAATTGTGAGCACCGCCCGCCGCCAAGAGCAAACTAACCCTGCGCCCGTCCGTGCGCCCGCGTCAAGTCCGCCAGGCGTTGCCAGGGTGTGCCCGCGATATCTTGCGGCAGATCGTCCGGCAGGCAGCGCCAACGCCACTGCCCCGCCGGTACGCCAGGCTTGTTCATGCGCGCCGTCGCGCCCAGGCCGAGCACGTCTTGCAGCGGCACAATGAACGTGTGCGCGGGGGAAGCCATGCCCATCTGGATCAACTCCCAGTTCGGCTCGTCAATGTCCCTGCCCACGTAGCGCCGCAGGTGCTCGCGCTCGCCAGGGCTGGATTCGTTGGTCCACCAGCCCCACACGGTGTTGTTGTCGTGCGTGCCCGTGTAAACAACCATGTTCGGCACGTGATTGTGCGGCAGGAAACGATTTTCCTCCCCCTCGTAGCTACTGAAAGCAAACTGCAAGATGGCCATGCCCGGCAGACGCAGGTTGTCGCGCAGGGTAACGGCTTCGCCCAGGTCATCACCCAGGTCTTCGGCGATGATCGGCAACTGATCCAGTTCGCGCCCCAGCCCGGCGCTGAGCGCGCGGAAGAAGCCGATCTTCGGCCCGTTGACCCAGCGCCCGCCCTGCGCCGTAGGCCGGTCGGCGGGAATCTTGTAGTACAGGTCGAAGCCGCGGAAGTGATCAATGCGCACGATGTCCACCATTTGCAGGGTGGCCCGCACGCGCCTGATCCACCAGGCATAACCCGTGCGCTGATGCTCCTCCCACAGGTAGAGCGGGTTACCCCAACGCTGACCGGTTGCGCTGAAGTAGTCCGGCGGCACACCGGCGATGAAATTGGGCCGCCCGTAGAAGTCCAGATCGAACAGTTCCGGGTTGACCCACACATCGGCGCTGTCGTGCGCCACGTAGATGGGGATATCGCCAACGATGCGGATACCCTTGCTGTTGGCATAGGCGCGCAGCGCGTCCCACTGCCGGAAGAACACCCATTGCCGGAAGCGGTGTTCGGCGATGCGCGTGGCGTGCATGTTGCGAGCCGCCGCCAGCGCCTGTTTCTCGCGGAAGACCTCGCTCTCCGTCCAGTCTACCCAGGGCCGCCCGCCGTGATATTCCTTCAGCGCCATGAACAGCGCGAAGTCGTCCAGCCACCAGCGGTCGGGGTGCCGACCCCAGGCCTCGCAGGCGGCGATGGCCTCGCGGTCGCGCACGAAGCGGTCGAAGGCCAGCGAGAGCATCTCGTCGCGGAAGGCAATCGCCGCCGCATAGTCGCATTTGCGCGGCGAGAAATAGGGGCGCTCCGCCAGCTCCTCAGCGGTCAGCCAGCCATCGGCAACCAGCCCATCGAGGCTGATCAGGTTGGTGTTGCCCGCGAAGGTTGAAAGCGCCTGATAGGGCGACTCGCCAAAACCCGTCGGGCCGAGCGGCAAGACCTGCCAGACGCGCTGCCCGGCAGCCGCCAGGCAGTCCACGAAACGGTAGGCCCACGCCCCCAGGTCGCCGATGCCATACGGCCCCGGCAGCGAAGTAGGATGCAACAGCACACCGCTCGCCCGTGGAAAGATGTCGCTGTGCTCAGTCACGCTGCGCCTCCTCCAGTGCCCCCATCGCCAACGCAAACGCACCGCACACGCCCGCGTCGTCGCCCAGGCCCGGCGGGACAATGTAATCCTCGTAGGTCTTCAGACGCGGATGGACGAAATAGGCGTTCGCCAGTTCGGCCACCTTGGCGCGGATCATGGGGAAAAGCTGACGCTGATGCATCACGCTGCCACCCAACACAAACCCTTCCGGCGACAGCACGGCCATGATGTCCATGATGGCGTGTGCCAGATAGTGCGCTTCCAGCTCCCAGGCCGGATGATCGGGCGGCAGAGTCTCGCCACGCTGACCCCAACGCGCCTCAATGGACGGGCCGGACGCCAGCCCTTCGAAGCAATAGGCGTGAAACGGGCACACGCCACGCTTGAGCGGGTCGTCGGCGCGGATGGGCAGCAGAATATGCCCCATCTCTGGGTGGATCAGCCCGCGCAAGGTGCGTCCCTCGTGCATTCCCCCGCCGCCGATGCCTGTACCGATAGTGATATAGACGAAAGTTTGCCAGTGCTGCGCTGCGCCCCAGCGATGCTCGGCCAGCCCTGCCCCATTGACATCAGTGTCGAAGCCAACCGGAATATGGGGGAAAGCTCGCCGCACTGTCCCGGCAACGTCTGCATACGACCAGCCGGGCTTGGGCGTGCGCGTGATGAAACCGTAGTGCGGCGAAGCTGGATTCAGGTCAACCGGCCCAAACGAGGCAATGCCGATCGCGGCCAGCTTCTCGCCGCGCTGTGCCTGCTGCGCCTGGAAATACTCGACCGATCGGCGCAGAGTCTCTTCCGGTGTAGTCGTCGGGATGCGCTCGCGGTGCAACACCTGTCCGTTTACGTCGCCAATGGCGCAGACGAACTTTGTCCCGCCCCCTTCGATACCGCCAACCAGCATGGAGAATGCCCCCTTTCTGCCTGCTTCTTAATCTGGAGCACCGGGTCTGTATGCGTTTCCGGTTAAGGATTATGCCTGTCTGTTCATAACCTGTTCAAAACTGACTTCGAAAGCGATTTATGCGAGTCTGGCAAACACCTCCGGTGGAATGTCTACTCCGGCAAAGTTAGCGAAGGTCAGGTCGCGGAAGGGCAGATCGAGCAACTCCTTCAGCCGGGCGAACAGGCCCAGGTAGCTGGTGCCGATGCGCGGATATTCCGCCAACCCCAGCGTATCGAGGGCCGTCTCGATGGCTGCCAGCGGCCCTTCGATCTCGCAGAAGTTACCAAAGGGCATTTCGTCCAGCACGACCTCCGCCTCGCCCAGCCGGTATGTCGTGCGATACTTCTCGTAGATCACGAACGGCACATAGCCCAGCGCCCGCAGAATGCCGTCCATCGTCTCGAAGTCGTCTACGGTGACCTCAGCCTCGTAGCGCGACATGATGCCCTCGGCAATGACCGCCGGTCCCTTATAAGTCAGCCGGACGCGCGTATCGCGGCGCAGGCGCAGCACCACATACTGACGGCTCAGGTCGCCGCCGGGTGTGTCGTAGCGGATATTATGCTCGTAGGTGCGCGGATGTTCCAGCACCGCCCCTGCTGCTTCCAGGCGAGCAGCCAGCGCGGCCAGATCGCGCACGTAGAGCTTGACCTCGGTCTCGTCCTTATCGCCCATCTACGTTATCCTCGCTGGAGCGCAAACTCGCCGCAGGGAACACAACAGACCCAGGAGGGGCACAGAAAATGATCTCCCCGTGTTCCCTCTGCGCTCTCCGCGCTCTCTGCGGTGAAGCTGATTCTCCTGCACGACTATTTCCTCTCAAGTTGCTGGCGTAGCGCCCTGTTCTCGCTTACACTTAAAGATAGAGGGTACGTCAGCGCGTTCACTGTACCACTGCGCTGCGCTCCTCACAACTGATCCGGCACCACTACCCCAAAGCGAGGTACCATGCCTGACGATCGCATCCGCGCCGATTATGATGAGCTATCCGCCATCGCCCACGAATTTCAGCAGGAAAGCCAGGGCGTAGACGCGCTGATCCTGCGCCTGCAACGCTGCGTGGACGAACTCGAATATGGCGGGTGGGTCGGGCGCGGAGCCAGCGCCTTCTATAGCGAGATGCACAACGACGTGTTCCCCGCCCTGCACCGGCTGGCCAACGCCCTGCTGGAAGCGGGCGACGCTGTGAACCGCATCAGTCAGATCATGCGCGAGGCCGAAGAAGCGGCGGCAGCCCTGTTCGGGCGGCGCACGTAAGCGCTACCCGCCCCAGATGCGTTCCCACAGGATATGCGGCGAATCCCGCCGCATCCAGACATTGGCGTTTTTCGGCGGAAACCAGATCGTCAGATAGTCGGCATCCAGGTATGGCCCGGCGTCCTCCGGCTTTACCCACAGCTCCAGCACCACATCGGGCCTGAGCGCCCCAATCGAATAGGCGTAGTCCCACTTCATGTGCCCTGGCTTGAACTCCGGAATGATCGTCTGATCCATCGGCAGGTGCGCAATGACCGGATCGGTCTTGCCCAGCAGGTCAATATAGGTGCGCTCGGCGAAATAGGGCACGATGCCCACGCCGGCCAGGGCAATGGTGGCGTCCGGCGTGGTCAGCGCCTCCAGCAACAACGCCTGTTGTACCTTAGCCTTGTTCTCCCCCGCATACAGCGACGGCTCAATCAGCAGCCACTCCTTGAGCGCACCTGTGCCATAGGTGTAGTTAAAGACCACCAGCAGGTAAACGCCGCTCAGCAGCAGGCCGGCCCGCAGCGCAGCCGGTTTCGGCGGCGACACCAGCGTTTGGGCGCTGGCAGCGAGCGCGCGATATCCGGCGCGCAGCAAAGCCCACAACAGAATGAACCACAGGGGAATCGCCACGCTCAGGTAGCGGTTGGCCCCGCCGTAGTGCTCCCAGGCATCCCCGCCCACATAGATGCTGTAGAGCATCTGCGCGGCGAAGAGCCAGACCAACAGCCGGACGGCCCGGTCGCGGCGGAAGATGAGCACTGCCAGGGGCAGTGCCCCCCCGCGCACCAGGAAGCGTGTGGCGATCTCGTAGCCGTGCGTGACGCGCTTGATCAGGGGATAGCCCACCATCTTCAGGGTGTAGGTGTTGGGCAGCCATTCACCGAAATACCAGCGTCGCCACAGGAACTGCGGCACCAGGAACGCGGCCAGGATCAGCGGGGCGATGATCAGATGGCGCGAGCGATGCGGGCGATCCTGCAGCGCCAGGAACAGCGTCAGTGCCGCAAAGGGCACAGCCATATCCGGGCGAATCCAGGTGGTCAGCCCCAGCAGCAGATACGGCCCGGCGCTGAAACGCCCTGCCCGCAACAACCGCAACGTCCACCAGGCGGTCACCGTCAGCAGCAGCGTCAGGGCGCTGACTTCCGTCCCTTGCAAGCTCCACGTGTTCAGCGGCAGGTAGAAGCCAGTGAAGATCGCCGCGCCCACTCCCACCCAGGGGTCGCCGGTCAGCAGATCGGCCAGCCGTCGCGTGACGATCAGCGTCAGCAGCACAAAGACCGCCCCGCTCACCTGAATGCACAGGCTGGTCAGCGCTTCGTCCACGCCCAGCAGATGGAAGAGCGCCATATAGCCCACCCACAGCGGGTTGGTGAAGCCCTCCACGCGCGGGCCGTTGAGGTTCCAGACCAGGCCCTGCCCGTCGGCCAGGTGACGGGCGTAGCGCATGGAGATCATCATATCGTCGAAGAGCACGAAGTAGCGCTTCGTCTGAGGGACGTAGCTGTTCTGTTCGACCAGGGCGCTGGTTTTGAAGATGAACGCGCTCGCGTAGAACGCATAGGCAACCAAGATCAGGGTGAACCACGCGCGCGGACTGCGCAGCAGCGAGCGATCCATACGGGCAGGCTCCCGTGTATGATGCCAGTGACCGCGCATTGTAACCGATCGCCCTGCGACCGGCCAGACTCTTCGTCAGCGGTCAGGGGGGCGTGCAAAGGTTGTCAGCGACCTTGCCGCGCCCGATATCCCCCAGCCCCTTCGCCCGCGCTGTAGGCCACCTGATCGAGAGAAAGTAAGTCCCCTCGCCCTGCGACGCAGTCACGAGGGCGAGGGGACTTAGAGATGAGGTAACCCCGCCGGTCAGGACCTCTCGAAATCGGTCTCCAGCCCCTCCGCTGCTCGCCGAGGGGCAACGGGTGCGATGTCAGAGGGCCGCTACTCCTCGCGAATCTGCGCTTTCTGCAGGCGATTGCTGTAGTCCACGAAGACCGTCTTGATCTCGGTGAACTCGTCAATGGCGCTAGTGCCCGCTTCGCGCCCCCCGTTGCCCGTGTTCTTGACACCGCCGAAGGGCAGATGCACCTCCGCGCCAATGGTTGGCGCATTGATGTAAGTGATGCCCGTCTCCAGGTCTTCGATGGCGCGGAAGGCCAGGTTGACATCGCGCGTATACACCGACGACGACAGCCCATATTCCACATCGTTCGCTACACGGATGGCCTCTTCGTAGCTGCCGACCTTGATCACGCTGAGCACCGGCCCGAAGATTTCCTCTTTGCTGATGCGCGTGCCGTGCTCGGTGACGAAGATGGTTGGCTTGATGAAGAAGCCGCCGTCGTAAAGGCCGCCGGTGAGCCGCTCGCCACCGGTGATCAGGGTCGCTTCCTGCTTGCCGATCTCGATGTAGCTCATGATCGAGCG
Source organism: uncultured Anaerolineales bacterium (assembly GCA_937135955.1). GTDB lineage: Bacteria > Chloroflexota > Anaerolineae > Aggregatilineales > Aggregatilineaceae > UBA2029. Next base: position 279,596 of record CAKZOB010000042.1, read on the forward strand.
GCCCGCCGCCTCGTCTACTACCGGCCCCACGTCTGTGCGCGGGTCGAGCGGATCGCCCACCACCAGCGCTTCGGTGCGGCGTACCAGCATCTCCATGAACTGATCGTAGATCGCTTCGTGCAGAATCAGGCGGCTGGTGGCCGTGCAACGCTGCCCCGCCGTGCCAAATGCGCCGAAGAGCAACCCTTCGAGCGCCAGCTCAAGATTGGCGTCGGGCAGCACAATCTGCGGATTCTTGCCGCCCAGTTCCAGTTCGACCGGCTTCAGGTGTTGCGCCGCCGCCTGGTAGATCGTGCGACCGGCGGGCACACCTCCTGTGAAGGATACGGCTTTCACGCGCGGATTCTCCACGATCTCCATGCCCACCGTGCCGCCATTGCCCGTCACCACGTTCCACACGCCGGGCGGCAGACCCGCCTCCTCGAAGATTTCGACCAGCGTCGCCACACACAGCGGCGTCAGCGAGGCGGGCTTGAAAACGATGGTGTTGCCGCTGATCAGCGCCGCGCCCACCTTCCACATGGGGATCGCCATCGGGAAATTCCAGGGAGTGATGCAGCCCACCACGCCCATCGGCTGGCGGACGGTCATGCAGAACTTATTGGGCAGTTCAGAGGTCGTCGTCTCGCCCAGCAGGCGTCGCCCCTCGCCAGCGATGTATTCCAGGAAGTCTATGGCTTCCTGCACGTCCCCCTTGCCCTCGGCGATCACCTTGCCCATTTCACGGGTCACCAGGCGACCCAGTTCTTCCTTGCGCTCGCGCATGATCTGCGCGGCCCGCAGCAGGATTTCGCCGCGCCTGGGCGGGGGCGTCCGTCGCCAGGCCGGGAAGGCCGCTTCCGCCGCCTCAATGGCACGCTGCACGTCGCCGCGCGTGCCCAGCGGAAAGCGCGCCAGCACTTCGCCGGTCGTCGGACTCTTCGTCTCGAACCACTGCCCGCTTTCGGAAGGCACCCACTCGCCGTTGATATAGTGACCGTAGGATCGCACCACTGCTTTCGCTCCTTATCCTGACCGTTCTGTAGCTGCGCCGGGCAGACAATACTGCACCGGCGCATTGATAAAATAATTTTATCAGATATTAATTGATTTTTGCACCGTGCGATGTCTCTCGGGTGCTTCCACGAAAGTTCACGGTCGGCTGAGAATACATCAGACCTGATTTGAGGGGGCGCGCAAACTGTGACAGGCCATGTGCTGCACTATGGTTGACCTCACCCCCAGCCTCGCTCCGCTCGGCTTGCCCCCTCTCCGCGTCGGAGAGGGGGCGCGAGGCGCGTCAGCGCCGAGCGGGGGTGAGGTCAACGCTTGCACCTATGAACCCAACTGAAATGCACCTATGTCTCCCCCACAGTCACTGACCCCAGGTAGATAATCCCTTCGGCGGCCCAGGGACGCTCGCCCTGCACGCTCAGCCGCGCCCCGCTCACCGGGTCAAACCAGCCGACGTTGAGCGCATAGGCGCCAGGCGGCAGATCGTCCGGCAGAGTCACGCGCGCCTGCGAGACCCAGCGCGCCCCACCTGTCCAGGTGTCGGTCGCGATGGCCGGGTAACCGTCGAACTGCGCCAGAGGGACGGCTGTCTGCGGATCGGCCAGGTGTACAAACAGCGCATAACGCCCCGGCAACGCGCGTTCCGTCCGCCAGAACAGGTACACCTCCAGCGCGCGCGGCCTATCGCCCAACGCCACCATGTAGCCGTCCAGATACAGCCCACTTTCCAGCGCCACGTCGAGCCGCTGCGGTTCAGCCGATGCCGCGCTGATCGCTGGTGCGCCGAAGACCGCGCTCACACAGGCGGGCGATCCGGCCCGCGCGCACGCTCCACCCAGCGGATCGGCGGACAGGCAACTCAGGGCGAAAGGATAGGGATCGCAGCCGTCGCGCGCCTCGAAACGGAGGGAGTGAAAGCCAGGCGTTGTCCACAGCGTCACCTCCAGGACTCCGTCGCCGACCGTCGCGCCGCTCACCAGATCGCCATCCAGATACACGCCTATCGTGCGCGGAGCGCCGTAGGCCCGCACAGGCACACGCAGTTCAACCAGCGGCGCGTCGGTGTAGAAATGCCACGTGCCCGCCTCCGCCAACACAAAGCGCCCATCGTCGGCCATCCCCGCCCAACCATCGCCCGCCGCCAACCAGACTCCCTGGGCTGAGGCGTTTGTCCGCGGCACCACAAAGGCGGCGATCTGCTCATCCTCGTACTCTGGCGCACCCAGGAGATCGCGCAGGCGGGCAACAACCCTCTCCGGCTCGGCGACAAAGCGCTTGTGCACGATCAGCCGGTCGGCTCCGGCGGCAGCGAGCAGCGCCGTCACCTGCTCATCCGCCAGCGCGGGCAAGACACCCCCCTCCTCCCCCAGCGCCGCCCGGTTCAGCACGGCCAGCAGCGCCGGATTCTGGGGGGTACGGCGCAGCGCGTGCCCGCCGATCAGCGGCTTGCCGTGCAGGGTCTGCTGGTAGAGCGCGATCTTGGCGACCAGCAGATCGTCCGTCGGCACGTTCAGCACAGCGCGCACGTCCGCCGCGCTCGCCAGCGCCCGGAAATAGGCGGGCTGCGCCACATCGCCCGTCGGGAAGGGCCAAAAAAGCTGATATTCGACCAGCACGCCCGCGCCGAGCAACCCTATCAGCGCCGCCGCCGGGATCGGTCGCCGCAGGCGCGCCAGCAACACCCCCGCCCCCGCGCTGACCAGGGCGCTGATCGCCAGCCCGGTGAGCAGGTTGAAACGGCCCGGCGTGCGCGTCGCGTCGAAGAGCGGCAGGCGTTGCAGCGCCAGCCAGGGCAGCGTCACATAGGACTCGAACGACTCGATCTGCACGGTGACCGGCGTATCGCGCCATTTGAGCAGCGGCCCCAACGACAGCACCGCCGCGCCGAGCGCCAGCCACAGCCAGGGACGAACCTGCGGTCGCCGCAGGACAGCCAGCGCCACCAACCCCAGGGCGATGACGCCCACGTAAGCCGTCCCTTCCGCTGAATTAGTGCCGAGCACCTCCCGCGCGAAGTCCGGCGTGATTCCCCACTCCGCCAGGGCACCAAAAGGGGACGGGCTGACGAAGCCGAGCGCGTCGGCGCTGAAGGTCACGCGGCCAGTCTCTTGCATGGCGCGCAATTCTGCGCGGCCCTGAGCAGTAAGCAGCGGCCCGTAGAAGGGCAACAGCAACAGCCCGCCCAGGGCGATCATCGCTGCAGCGCGCAACCAGGGTTGTTCGCGGGGCGGCACCCCGCGCCGCCAGATGCGCCCTCGCTCAGCGAGGAACTGCGCCCCGCCCAACACCATCACCAGGGGCACGAGCAGATAGGCCGGATGCGAAATGTACGCCAGCGCGGCCAGGGCGAAGACCGCCGCCCCCAGCACAACCGTCCGCCAGCCCGCGCCCCGTCGCCAGACACACCACAGGCACCGCGCCAACACCGGCAGCGGGTACAGCGTGATGATGCCCAGGTGACCTACGCTCAGGTGCCCCTGTACGGCGGGATACGCCAGAAAGATCAGCCCGCCCAGCAAGGCGGCGATCGGCAGCCCGCCGCTCAATTCCAGGCCGAGCCAGTAGGCCGCCAGCCCGTTCAGCACCAGTGTGACCAGCAACAACACGTTGAACGCCGTCAGCGGCGAGAGGACAAACGCCAGCACCGCGCCCGGCAGATATTGCAGCGGGTGCGCCCACTGTGCCCAGCTCATGAAGCCATCGGGATAGGCCAGCAGGCGCTGATCGAAGGGGTTCACGCCCTGGCGCAGCGCCTGATTCGCCCACCAGATGTGCCGCGTCACCTCAAACGTGTCGGCGTAACCGGTGCCCGCCGCCCGGTCGTCCAGATGACGCACCAGCGGCCAGGTGACGATCACCGCCGCCAGCATATACACGACCAGAGGTAACACCATCCATGTCCAGGCCCGATGTGTTTTGATGATCACTGTGCCCTCACCTGATGAATGACGACGCCCAAACTCTGTGCTCTCCGCAGCCTATGCGCTCTCTGCGACTTCAATCTTTGCCATACGCCCTCTGCGGGTGCATTCGCTTCTGGGGTAGCTATTTTGAGCCGCCAGGACGCCGAGGGGACAGAGCAAACCAGGACGCTCAGCGGTGGGTTTCATCCTTCCGGTGCACTGCGCAACCTCACGAGCAATCCCATAGCGAGTTCCGCCCCCAAAGCCCAATACATCCTTCCCTCTTGGGTGCATTTCAAAGGTTCTCGGCGATTTGCTCGGTGCGGAGGCGTTTACCTCACCCCCGCTCGGCGCTCGCGCGCCTCGCTACCCCGTCCCCGACGCGGGGAGGGGGCAAGCCGAGCGAAGCGAGGCTGGGGGTGAGGTAAACCGCAGCCCAGCAAACGGCCTGTACATTTTGCGCCCATCTCTCAAATTGGGTGCTTTTCAGTTGAGTTCACAATACACGACAAGCCCGAACAGGTCTGATGCATGATCAGCCGACCGTGAACTTTCGTGAAATGCACTTCCACCCTCCCCTCTGGTTGCCTGTCAGGCCCTCTTTATTGTAAACTGATGCTCAACCATAACGATAGCGCTCAGGAGCACGGCCTTGGCTACGTGGATGGTGATTGACGACGAGCCGGACATCTACGATGTCCTGGTGGCAATGTTCCGTCTCTGGGGCATCGAGGGCATCGCTTTTGTGGACGGGTCGGAAGCGGTGCAGTGGGTGGAGAGCGTGGACAACGGCACCTACACCGGTGAGCTACCCGAAATGGCCATCATAGACATTCGCCTGCCGGGCGTGGACGGGCATTATGTGGCCGCGCGCATCCGCCGCAGTCCGCGGCTCGGCAACATGGCCATTGCGCTGATCACCACCTATCGTATTTCCCCGGCCATCGAAAAGCAGATCATGGCCATCTCGCAGGCGGACGCCTTCATCGAGAAACCCCTGCCCAGCATGGCCGAACTGCGTGCCCAGCTTGATGCCATCATCGCCAGGCGCAAGGCCATGGCTCCTGACTATCCTGGCCTCACCTGACCAGCACCCAAGGGGGCCGAGCACCCAGAAGTCACTGTGCCGATGCCCGCGGCAAACCCACCTGCGCATGACAGCGTCACCATCCCGCAGGTAGAACGGGACAATGCGGAGATCAAGCCACAAACGCACCCTTCGGTTTCCCGCCGGGCCGATGCGTGAGAATCGCAGAGCAGAATTGAACCGTCCGCGCGCCGTTCGCGGACGGAACTATGCGTGCATAGACGGCTGAGCATAGCCATGCAGAACATCAACCCTTCGCAGAACATCACCCGGCGCGGGCGCTATTATCTGTTCCTGGGCAGCCTGGCGTTCTTCGGCGGCGCTATTGGCGTGGCGCTGGGAGTGCTGTTCATCTTCTTCCCGCTCTGGGATAGCCTCTTCTTCGACCTGTTTCAGGGGTTCCTGTTTGTCGTCGGCATAATCGCAGTGCTGATCGGCCTGGGCTTTATCGTCCGCGCCCTCACCCTGCAAAAGGATAATCCGCTCGCCTATGCCGTGGGCGAAGGGCTGAGTCAGTTCCTCGACGGGCGCTATACGTACCTGCGCAACGTGAGCAAGCGCGGCGTGGGCTACATTGACGCCGTGCTGGTCGGGCCGCCGGGGGCGCTGGTCTTCCGCATTGTGGACTACGCCGGGACGTGGATCAACGAGCGGGCGGAATGGATCAATCAAACGCGCGACGGCAAGTTGCGCCCGGCCCGCACCAACCCCACCCGCGAAGTGGTGCGCGATGTCTACGCGCTGCGCAAGTTCCTGGCCAAACGCGGCCTGGCCAATGTGCCGGTCTACGCCATCGTCGTCTTCACCTCGCCCAACGTGCGCCTGTCCGCTTCTGGCCCGGTTGTGCCCATCTGCGAAATTCCCACCCTCTACCAGATCATGGGGCGCGACTACCTGAAGGACGACCGCATCACGCCGGAGATGGTGCGGCAGACTGTGGAAGCCATTGCCGAAGGGTGAGCCGGTGAGCACCCCCTGGCCGGACGAACCGCCGCCCACAGAGCACCTTTCTGGCCGGTCTGCGGACGCCGGCCTCGCTCTGTTGGCGCGACTGTGGCGCGGCTTGCTCTACGGCACGGCCTTCGCCGTGCCCTTGCTGTTGCTGACCGCCCTGCTGCTGATAGGAACTGGAAGAGATAAGAGCACCGGCGACCTCACCCCTGCCCCTACTGTATCACCATCCCCGACAGTCAGCGGTGCCTGGCCCGCCGACGTGCTCTTCGTCGCACACACGCTGCCCGCCCTCATTCACGACGAACTGACCGCCGCCGTCCCGCGCCGCGGCTATCAGTTCTCCGGCGCGGCCAGGGAAACCTGGGAAATCACCGTAGAACCGTTGCCCGGCAGTCTCTTGCAGCCGCAGGTCTCGCTGTACGGTCCGGCGGGCGACCTGCTGGCAGCGGGCACAGCGCTGACCACCGTGCTGCCGCAGGATGGCACCTACCGGCTGGTAGTCGAGGCCGGGGCGGGTGGCGCTGCTACTGGTGACTATCGGCTGGCCGTGTTCCCCCGCTGAGCCGTCGGACAGACGCGCAGATCGCATGGGCTGACCGCCCTCAGGCGGAGCGGCGAAGTGTGGTATGATCGGCGTGACGAGCCTGTGCGGCAGCGGAACAGAGCGCATCACCGCAGCCGCGGCGTGGAAGGGAACTGATTCAGTGGTGGATGCTGATACTCTGTTGACCGCCGGCGGCATTTTCGTGCTGCGGGTGGTCGGCAACATGATCACGACAGTACGGTTAGTGCTTATCGTGCGCGGGCAGAAGATGCCCGCGTCGCTGCTGGCGATCCTGGAGACGCTGATCTTCGCCGTTGCACTGGGCAGCGTCGTTTCCAACCTCAACAATATATGGAACCTGGGGGCCTACAGCGTGGGCTTCGCCGTCGGCGGCTACCTGGGCATGACCCTCGAACAACGCCTGATTCAGCGTTTCGTCTCGGTGCATGTCATTTCGCCGCAACTCTCGCACGAGATCGCCGTGGCCATCCGCGCCGCGGGCTTCGGCGCGACGGAAACCTATGGCCAGGGCGCGCAGGGACAGGTCGGCGCGGTCACGGCGGTAGTCAAGCACCAGGATGTGGGCACAGTCGTCAAAGAAATTCACCGCGTTGACCCCACCGCCTTCATCATGCTCGAAGAATTGCGCGGCATCTCGCACGGCTATTTCCGACGCTTCAACCGGCACGAACGATAACGCAATGTCCGATTTGCTCGCCCGCGTGACACAGGCTATCGAGCGCCATGCGTTGTGCGCCGCCGGTCAGACGGTCGTTGTGGGCGTGTCGGGCGGCGTGGACTCGCTGGTACTGCTGCATGTGCTGCTGGCCCTGCGCGACCGGCTGGGCATCCGGCTGCATGTCGCCACGCTCGATCACGGCCTGCGCGGAGAAGCGGGCGCAGCAGACGCCGCCTTCGTCCGGGCGACGGCAGAAGCGTGGGGCGTGCCCTGTACCACAGGTCGCGCCGACGTGCCCGCCCTGGCCGACAGTCTCGGCCTGGGCATCGAGGAGACCGCGCGGCGCGTTCGTTACACCTTTTTGGTGCGGGTGGCGCGTCAGGTGGGGGCAAAGCGTGTGGCTGTCGGCCATCAACGCGACGATCAGGCTGAGACGGTGCTGCTGCACTTGCTGCGCGGCAGCGGCCTGAGCGGTCTGCGCGGCATGGCACCAATCAGTCCGCTGACGGACAGCCATATCCTGGCGGACATCCCCCTGCAGTGCGACCCATCCCTGAATTCGTCCGCCGCACCGCAACTCTGGCCGATGCTCATTCGCCCCCTGCTCACCATCTCGCGAGCCGAGATCGAAGCCTACGCCGCTGCGCACGGGTTGCAACCGCGCGCTGACGCCAGCAATGCCGACCTCACCTACCTGCGCAACCGTCTGCGGCACCAGGTGCTGCCCTTGCTAGAGACGCTCAACCCGAACATCCGTCAGACGCTGGCGCAGACGGCGGACGTGCTGCGCGCCGACGCCGAAGTGCTGGAGGCGGCAGGAGAAGCCGCGCTGCGCCAGGTGACTCGCTCCTCGCCGCCGGGCAGCGTGCTGTTCGACCGGGCGGCCTGGGCCGTCCTGCCGCTGGCGCTCAAGCGTTACACACTCCGCGCAGCGGTGCGTCAGTTGCGCCCCGACCTGCGCGACGTGACCTACGCGCATATCGCCGACGCAGTAGCGCTCGCCGAGTCCGGGCGCACTGGCGCGCGCGCCCCTCTGCCCGGCGGATTGGCGCTGCGCGTGAGTTATGAGACGCTGGTGATCGGCCCGGCAGCCGAGGGCACAGCAGAGGTAGGCGATGCCGCGCCAGCGCTCGACCCGGCGCAGGCTGGTCTATCCTTCACGGCGGGCGAGACCGTCGAGCGCCCTTTTGGCGCGTGGGTTTTCTCCGCCCGACCGCTGCGCCCAGACGACGATTTACCCGCCCTGCACGCTGATCCGCTCTGCGCCGCGCTGTGGGTGCCTGTAGGAGCAACGCTGGCCCTGCGCACTCGGCGGGCTGGCGACCGCTTTCGCCCGCGCGGACTGGGCGGGCATTCGCAGAAGCTGGCCGATACGCTGATCGCTATGCGCGTACCCGCTCCCTGGCGCGAGCGGGTGCCGCTGCTGACAGCGAACGGCGTCATCGCCTGGTTCGTGGCCCCAACGCCGGAAGGCGTGCGCGGACGTGTGGCCGAACCGTTCGCCATGCCTGACCCCCCCGAAAAGAGCAGGACTGCAGTAGGGGTAGTGGTGCGCTGGCAACGCCTGAGCGCGCTCCTGCGAGTATAAAGATGCCTGCTACGGCGTTTGTTGATAGGATACTGCCAGAATTAACTCAAACTTGCACTTTTGCTAACCTTCAGTTATAGTTGAGATAGCATGAAAAGGGGGAGCAAATGCGTGGGTGAGGCGCAAAGCTGATGATTAACCCAGAAGAAGCATATATCCTGGTAGTAGACGACGAGGGCGCTATTCGCTACTCGATCAGCAAGACGCTGCAGCGGGTAGGGTATCAGGTACACGCAGCAGCGTCGGGCGAAGAAGCGCTGCAGATGATGGAGCACTACGATTACGACGTGGTGCTGACCGACATTCGTATGCCAGGACTGAGCGGCGTGGAGTTGCTGGCCCGCATCAAAGATCGCGCGCCGGACGTGGTGGTGATCCTGCTGACCGGCTACGCCAGCCTGGAAACCGCCATCGAAAGCCTGCGCCTGGGCGCACACGACTACCTGGTTAAGCCCAGCAGCAGCCAGGACATCCGCAACAGCGTTGCCGAAGGCGTCGAGCGGGCGCGCAACCTCAAGCGTCGCCGTCAGTTGCTGAGCACTATCCGCGAGCACGTCGAAGAACTGACGGGCACCGCCGAGCGGGTGTTGCGCGACGAACCGGCGCGGAGCGGCGCAGTCATCGAGCGGGTGACGACGCCAGTAACCACCATGAGCATCGGCCCGCTGACTATCTATCCGGGGCGCTATCAGATCGCTGTGGGCGATCAACCTATTGACCTGACGCCGACCGAATTCGACCTGCTGCTCTATCTGGCCGCCCATCGGGGGCGGGTGGTGCCCTGCTCCGAACTGGTGCGCGAGGTGCGCGGCTACACACTAGACGAGAACGAGGCCCGCGAGGTCATCCGCCCGCACGTGAGCAATCTGCGCCGCAAGCTCAAGGCTTCGGGGCAGAACCCGAACATCATCGTCAACGTGCGCGGGATCGGCTATCGTCTGTCCGAACCGACGTAATTATCACCGCCAAGTCAGACCGACCGAGAGCGGCATCTCTTCGCTGTGTGAGGCCGCTCTTTTCTTTCATATACCCACCTGGGCCTGGAGACCGCCTGAAAGCCTCAGAGACCCGTTTGAAAAGTCCCCCTCAACCCCCAGCCCCTTCGCCCGCGCCGCGGGAGCACCTGGGCGAGAGACAGTAAATCCCCTCGCCCCGCGACGCAGTCGCCAGGGAGAGGGGATTCAGAGGTGAGGGGCAGCAGGCTGTTGCAAATTGCCCGTCACATTTTGCACGAACCAGGTTGTTTTGTGGCCTGTCCCGTAGTACCTTTGAGGTGGATTCGTTCTCGGTGTACCTGGACTGATACCTTGTGACGGCTCTGCCCGCTAAAGCGGGGAGCTTCCCAGGCTACGCACGCCGCAACCGGCCACGTTAGCGCCTGGCGGCCCCGTCCGGGCCGACTTGCCGCTGAAACCAAGATATTCCGAGCGGCATTCACGTTCTGAATATATCACGGGAGAAGAAAGGGGGCAAGCGCCATTCCCCACCGGGCTAAAGCCCGGTGTCCCCTGGCGCAATTTCTATGGGCACGCTCAACCCCAACCTGCTCACCAAAGATACTCAGGCTGTCCTCGACGACGCGGTGGACATCATCACTACCTACGGCAAGCCCCTGCTCACGCCCGAAGCGGCGCTGCTGGCCCTCATCCGCAGCCAGAACACTGCCGCGGCGCGCGTCCTGCGCGACTTCGCTGAACGGCGCGGCGCTGATCTCGACCGGCTGGAACGCACGGTCAAGCTGGCCGTGCAAAGCCGTCGCGACACGGGCGGCGACCTGACCTACGCGGGCGGCGGGGGGCGCTCGGCGGAACTGAGCCGCAGCATGGTCATTGCCCTGGACGAGGCGCTGAGCGTGGCCCAGGCGCTCAACGAGCTGGCCATTGACACCGATCACCTGCTGGGTGTGATGACCGAGCGCGAAGTAGGCACGGCGGGCATTCTCACGCAGTTCGGGATCACCAAGAGCGCCATCCGCGACTTCCTCACGTCCTCCGCCACCAGCGCCACAGTCATCCGGCGCACCGAGACGGAGATCAGCGCAGACATGGTCGCGGCGGCGCAGGCGGGCGCGCTACAGGCAGTCTATTTCCGCGAAGACCTGCTGCGCGAACTGATCCAGATTCTCAGCCAGACGGTGCACCGGCACGTGATCCTGGTCGGGCCGGACGGCGTGGGCAAGCGCACCCTGGCCTATAGCTTGGCCCTGCTGATCGCCGAGGGCAAGGGGCCGCAATCGCTGCGCAGCCTGGTACAGATTGACGAGCGCGCCCTGCTCGATCAGCAGGAAAAGGCCGTTGAGGGCGGCCTGCGGCGAGCCAAAGGAGGGATTCTCTTCATCCCGCACCTGCACCGCTTCTTCGGGGGGCAACTGAAAGCCGAGTTCTACAAGGCGACCCCCCTGCTGCAAAAAGCCTTCCTGGGCCAGGACCCGGTGATCATCGGCACAACGACACAGACGCTCTGGGATGAGCGGCTGCGCGGGATCAGCGCCATCAGCGAGAACGCCCAACTTCTGCACGTGCCACCGGCAACTGTGGAAGAGACCATCGAGATTCTCAAAGTGCACGCGCCGCACATCGCCGCCGACTACAAGATCGTCGTCGAAGACAGCGCGCTGAAGACAGCCGCCACCCTGGCCCGTCGCTACCTGAGCGGCACGCCCCTCCCCCTGAGCGCCCAGCATTTGCTACACCGCGCCGCGTCGCTGGTCAGCCTCAACAATCAGACGCACCTGGCCTTTCGCCAGGAACTGGCCGACTCAGCCCTGGACGCCGAGGACGTGACATTAGCCACCGCGCAGATGACGGGCATCCCTGTCAGCAAGCTGGGGCAAGACGAGCGCACCCGCTACGCTAGCATGGTCGAGCACCTGCACGAACGCATCATCGGCCAGGACGAAGCGGTGATCGCGCTCAGCCGCGCCGTCAAGACGGCTCGCGTGGGCCTGAAAGACCCCAAGCGACCGATCGGCTCGTTCCTGTTCCTGGGGCCGACGGGCGTCGGCAAGACCGAGCTGGCCAAAGCGCTGGCCGAGTTCATGTTCGGCAGCGAAGACGCCATGCTGCAAATTGACATGTCCGAGTACATGGACGAGAACACGGTCAGTCGCCTGATCGGCGCGCCGCCGGGCTACGTGGGCTATGAGGGCGGCGGGCAGCTCACCGACCGCGTGCGCGAACAGCCCTATATCGTGGTGGTCTTCGACGAGGTGGAAAAGGCGCACCGTCGCGTGCTGGACATCCTGCTACAGGTGATGGAAGAAGGACGGCTCACCGATGCCCAGGGCCACGTCGCCAACTTCAGCGAGGCGGTGATCATCATGACCAGCAACGTCGGCGCGCCCCTGCTGGAGACAACCGTCATTGACGACGAGACGCGCGAGGCGGTCATGGAGGAGGTGCGGGCGTCGTTCCGGCCTGAATTCCTCAACCGCATTGACGAGATCGTCATCTTCCACCCGCTCAACGACGAGCATCTGGCGCAGATTCTCGACCTGCTGCTCAGCAAGGAGAACAGGCTGGCGGCAGAACGCGGCCTGTCGCTGCACTTCACGCCCGCCGCCAAACAGTGGATGCTCGCCCAGAACGATCACCCGGAGTGGGGCGCGCGCCCGTTACGGCGCATCATCCAACGCCATGTGCGCGAGTCGCTGGCCGATTATCTGCTGCGCGAGAACCCACCGCCCGGCACAGCAGTGACCATTGACGCCGACCCAGCGGGCACCTGCCTGTCGTTCACAGTCGCGAGTGATGAGTCGGGAAGCAGGAGTGCAGAGCAATGAGTCTGGAGCACTCATTTTCCCCTGCTCCCCCCTAAGCTCCAGACTCATCACTTCCCGCTGCCGAACTGCATGGGCGTCGGCGAGGCCAGGAAGGGCGGCGGCGTCCAGGTAGGGATCAGCGTAGGGACAACGCCCGGCGCGCCGAGCCATTCGCGCCAGGCCCGCTCCAGCTCGATCACGCTCTGCCCTGTCGCGGTCTCGATGGCTTCGGTGAAGGGCACGTTCTGCGCCAACAACTCCTTGATCCGCCGGTGCGTGTCCATGCCCCAGCGCCGGTCAATGTATTCGAAGAACTTGTAGCCGATATAATAGCCGTGCAGGGCATTCCTGCCGAAGGTCACCGGCCCTTCGCCCTGCAACAACACAGGGAGTTCGCCGCGACGCACCAGACCGGCGACGTAGTCAGTCGCCACGTCGTGCACATCGTCGAGCTGATAGAACGTCGCGTCTCCCTCAATGAACCAGCCAGGGGTGAAGACCGTGCGCCCGGCCAGGAACTCGCTCTGATACAGGTGCTCGATCTCGTGCAACACCGTGCCATAGGCCAGTTCCTCTTCGGTGCCATAGAGCACCTGCACCGTGCCGCCCCATTCGTCGCTGGTGACACCCACGCGCACCAGCCCTAACCCGGTCGTGTCCTGATGACCAACCTGCCACTCCAGCCAGGTTTCCATATCGCCGAACAGAATCACGCGCGGACGGTACGGTAGAGGCTGTCCCCAACCGTCCAGGTACTTC
>CAKZOB010000043.1 GCA_937135955.1 uncultured Anaerolineales bacterium
TCAATCAACTCCTCAACCGTGATGAAGTGCCAGATGTCATTCTTGTGCCCGTTTTATAAACTGAAAGCCAGTCAGGGGATATAGACGAGTTCTTCACTTCTCTCGAATGGCGCGCCCTGTGGCTCAAGAAAGTGCGGGCTTACCTGGCGCGCTATGGCGACGACCCAGTGGTCTTTGCCTGGGAATTGTGGAATGAAGTGAATGCCAACCACATCTCTCGCTGGGAGATCGCCCGCGATTGGTCCATCTATATGCTGCGGCAGATTCAGCCGCTGACCCGCCAGCTGGTGGTCAACTCGCTGGGCAGCTTCGACGCCGACTCTACCCTACAACCCTACTGCGATTTTCAACACATGGCCGAGATGCCCTTCCAGCAGGTACATCGCTACCTTGACCAGGGAGCGCCGTGGGAAATCTGCCACACCGATCCCGTGGCCTTTACCCTGGACGCCATCCGGCGCACGCGCCTTCCGAACAAGCCCATCCTGCTGGCCGAAACGGGCGCCGTCAACGATTGTCACGTGGGGCCGTTCCGCTACTACCGAACCGATCACCGCGGCGTTATTTTCTACGATTGTGTCTACCCCGCTTTCTTCGGCGGGGCTGCCGGGCCGGGGCATATCTGGCATTGGATCGAATACGTGGATTATCAGAATCTGTGGGGACAGTTCAAGCCGCTGGCCCATCTGATAGCCGGGATTCAACTGGATGCCGAGAATTTCCAGCCCTTTGATCTCTCGACTGCGCAGGTGTGGATTCTCGGCCTGAAGGGAGAACAGCACACTCTGCTGTGGCTGCGCAACAAGGCCGACCGCTGGGATCACGTCCTCCGGGACGAGAGCGAACCGGGGGCAGTCGCTCCCCAGCAGCTTGATCTGCGTCCGCTGGGTTGCGCAGGAGGCCCACTCCAACTGTTCTGGCCCTTTGGTGACGCCGATGGGCAGGCAACCTGGGAGGACGGCCTGCTTGCGCTGCCGGGCTTTCGTTACAGCATGATGGTGCGGATCGGCCCATAGCATGAATCGCACTCTGATGTCCTCAGTGCTGCAATTTAGTGGTGTGCCTGGAATGCCCGGCATCCGATGGAGGACATCTCCACCAATAATTGCCATCGAGGGTGAGGGATGAAATCCAACGTTCTCATACTCCATACCGATCAGGCGCGTTACGATAGCATCGGCGCTAACGGCAATCCGTATGCGCGTACGCCGAACATAGACCGGCTGGCCGCGGATGGCCTGCTCTTCAGCCGGCATTATGCGCCCAGCCCAGTGTGTTCCCCCTCCCGCGCCAGCCTGCTCACCGGCATGTATCCGCTCGGCCATGGGCTGGCCGCCAACGGTACGGCGATGTGGAATCTGCGCCAGGACGGCCTGGGCGAGAAGAACCGCCAGGAGGCGTTGAGATATCTCGGTCGCACGCTGCCCGAATACGTTCCCACGCTGGCCGATATGCTGGCCGCAAACGGATATCAGGCCGCTGCCTTTGGCAAACTGCACCTCGAACCTCACATGGCCGACCGTTCATTCGGCTTTGCCGAATCCAACGAGCGCTGGGAGGAGGAAGAGACTGAAGCGTGGGAAGGCCCGCATTATGGCTTTCAGCGCGTCCGCATGATCGGCGCGCATGGGGAATTGCCCTGTTACCGCCCCTACGGCGGGCATTATGTGCGCTGGCTTGAGAAGTATTATCCGGAAGAAGTGCGAAAAGTACATGCGGGCCGTTTTAAGAGCCACGCCTCTTCCACCAGGGGCGACATCTACCTTTCTCCCCTGCCTGCGGAACTTCACAACTCGATGTGGTTGGCCGGCGAAGTGTGCGCGTACGTGGACGAGTGGCTGCGCGGTGGAGGGCCGGCAACCGGCAGGCCTTTCTTTGCCTTCGTCGGCTTTCCCGATCCGCACCATCCGTTCACGCCGCCGTTCGATGTCGGCCGGGAATTCCTGGACGCGCCGGTCCTGCCCCCCGCGCCCAAAGACGAACGGATCACCCATAAGCCGCGTTCGGCGCAGCGCTTTCTCCAACAACATGCCGTCAGCGACGAGGATGCGCGCCTGGCCGCCCGCTACACCTATGCCTCCATGGCGCTGATTGACCGCGCCGTTGGCAAAATCATCCAGCACCTCAAAGACAACGGGCTCTACGAGCACACCATCGTGCTCTTCACCTCCGATCACGGCGACATGCTGGGCGACTTTGGCGGCCTCTACAAATCGTACAACTGTTTTTCGGCGTTGGTGCACGTGCCGTTCATCCTCAAACCCGCCGCCGCGCTCGCTGCGGCTGCCCGGCAGCCCGGCCGCAGCGAGCGCCCGATGAGCAATGCCGATGTCGTGCCGACTTTGCTGGCCATGCTGGGCCTCGATGTGCCCGAACACGTGCAGGGGGTCAACATCTTCGACGCGCCGGCCGAGCATTGCGCGTTCGTTTCCTGCCACGATCCCGATTTCCGCACGAACAACGCCTCGCTGGTGGACGGCCGCTATCGTTACACGCTGTACCCTCATACCGGAGAAGAGGAATTGTACGATCTGCTGGCCGACTCGCAGGAGCTGAATAACCTGGCTTTCGAGCCAACAGCTTCTGCCGCAGCGATCTGCCGGGAGATGAGAGTGAGGTTGTTGGAAGCCTACATCCGCTATGATACGCGGCTCTTTGGAAGATATTCATTGTGGTAACGGGCTTTTTCGAGGATTGAGAAGATGAGCACTGCGCGTGAAAGGGTACTTCGGGCACTGAATTTTCAGACACCCGATCGGGTGCCCAAAGACCTGGGCGGCATGCGCTCGACCGGCATCAGCGCGTTTGCCTATCCCGCACTGGTGGCCGCGCTGGGGTTGCCTCCGCGCCTGCCGCGGGTGGAAGATACCATGCAGATGCTGGCGTTGCCGGATCTGGACGTGCTCGACGCGTTGGGCTGCGATGTCGTGACCATCGCCGACGGCGTGACCAACGCTTTCAACGAGCCGAAAAAGTGGCGCAGGTACGACTTCAACGGCCGGCTGCCGGCGCTGGTGCGCAACCCTGCCGCTTTCCAGGCGCAACCCGACGGGACGATCGTGCAGGGAACATTGCGCATGCCGCCCACTTCCTATGTGTTCGACGAGCCCCACGGCGGTCAGCCCCTGGACCTGGCCGGCGAGTTGCCCAAAGTGGACATGAAGGCGCACAAGGAGTGGTTGCAGGCCCACGAGTTGCGCGATGAGCAGATCGCAGCGATCCGCGATCTCTGTCGTCGCGTGCGCGAGTCCACCGACCGCGCCGTCTTTTTCAACGACGGGGCCCTGCAGGCGCCGATCTGCATCCATGGCTACGGGGGGCTGGCGGTGTTTCCTGTCCTGTGTCTGCTCGAGCCGGACCATGTCACCGAACTCCACGAGATCGCCACGGAACACGCGCTCAGGAACATCCGCGCGCTGCTGCCCGAAATCCGAGATTACGTGGACATCATCATGATGGGCGCCGACGACTGGGGCACGCAGACGAGCACCATTGCTTCACCCAAGGTCTTCCGCGACCTGTTCCTGCCCTACCGGCGGCGGGTGAACGACGAATGTCATAGGATCGCGCCCCACGTCAAACTCTTCCTCCATTCCTGCGGCGCGATCTACACCCTGATTGACCTCATCGTCGAGAGCGGCTTCGACGTGCTCAACCCGGTGCAATGGTCGGCGGGAAAACACACGCCGCAGGAGTGGAAGGACAAGAGCCGCAACCGCATTGCCCTGTGGGGCGGCGGCGTGAACTCGCAGACGACCCTGCCGCTGGGGACGGTCGAAGACGTGCGTCGCGAAGTCGTTGAGGTCGTGCGGATATTGGCCCAGGATGGCGGATATGTCTTCTGCAATATCCATAACGTCCTGGCCGAAATCGCGCCGGAAAAGGTCATCGCCATGTATCGCGCCGCAGAGGAAGTGTAAAGCCGATGGGGGTGGAAATGAACCGTCCTGCCGCGTTATCCCTGACCGCATCCGGCGCTTTCGTCGTCGGGTGCAACTATTGGGCCTCGCATGCCGGGACTGCGATGTGGGCAGACTGGCGGCCCGAAGTCGTGGAGGCCGACCTCAAGCAACTGGCCGCCGAGGGACTGCAGGTGCTGCGGGTGTTCCCGCTGTGGCCCGATTTCCAGCCGCTTACGCCCTTGTACGGCGGGCACGGCCACAGCGTCGAGCTGCGCTGCGGCGAGCGGCCGCTCCCGCCGGATGGGATGTCCCACGAGGCATTGGCCCGCTTTGCTGCGTTCGCCGACCTGGCGCATAAGTACGGGCTGAAACTGATCGTCGGCCTGCTCACCGGCTGGATGAGCGGCCGCTTGTTCGCGCCGCCCGCGCTGCAAGGCCGCAACCTCTTGACCGACCCATTGGCCATCCAATGGGAGGTACGCTTTGTGCGCCATTTCGTGCGCCGCTTTCGCGAGCATCCGGCCATCCTGGCCTGGGACCTGGGCAATGAGTGCAATTGTATGGCCCCCGTCCCCTCGAGCGAGGCGGCCTGGGTGTGGACGGCGACCATCGCCAACGCCGTTCGCGCGGAGGATGCCGGCCGGCCTGTGGTCTCCGGCATGCACAGCCTGGACGAACCCGACCGCAACGGCCCCTGGCGCATTGCCGATCAGGGCGAACTGACCGATCTGCTGACGACCCATCCATATCCGCACTTCACCCCGCACTGCGACCAGGAGCCGATCAACACCACGCGCAACGGCCTGCATGCCACGGCCCAATCGCGCTGGTACGCTGACGTGGGCGGCAAACCCTGTCTGGCCGAAGAGGTCGGCACGCTCGGCCCGATGTTCGCCAGCGAGTCGGTTGCGGCTGCTTACGCGCGCATGGCCCTGTTTTCCCTATGGGCGCATGATTGTCACGGCCTCTTGTGGTGGTGCGCCTACGACCAGGATCGCCTGGAGCACGCTCCCTATGACTGGAATCCGATCGAGCGCGAGTTGGGCCTGATTCGCGCCGACCGCAGCCCCAAGCCGGTGATCCAGGAGCTGGGCAA
Organism: uncultured Anaerolineales bacterium; assembly: GCA_937135955.1. Lineage (GTDB taxonomy): Bacteria > Chloroflexota > Anaerolineae > Aggregatilineales > Aggregatilineaceae > UBA2029. Next base: position 4,999 of record CAKZOB010000043.1, read on the forward strand.
GTTTGCTCGCTGGTTGAACGCACTGCCGTTGTCAGCGCTCCCGCCGCGGCTGACCGAGGCCGTTTGCATCCTGACGCAGGGACAGGAGCAGTGGGGTGTGGCATTCGCCAGCTTCATCCTGGCCAAGCAGGCCGGGTTTGACCTGACTTTTCAATATGCCGATCAGCCGCTGAGGGAGGCCGGGCTCTACTTGTTGCCGAGTGTACGTGGAGACAGCGGTTTCTCGCGGCGTTTCTGGCACGCGCTCGACGCGCGCGTGCGCGCAGGGGCGACCTTGTACCTCTCGCACGACACCGCCATGCTCTCCCCGTTCGAGGAGCCGTTTGGGCTGGAAATCCAGACCCGCGAACGCCGCACCGGCCCGGCCGAGTTCACGGTGGATGACGTTTCCTACACGGCGCCCTCCCCGGTGAAACTCCGCCTTGAGCCGACGCGAGCGCAGGTCCTGGGCCGCGAGCGCGACGGCAACCCGGTCTTGGCGCGCGCGGCGCACGGCCAGGGAGAGACCTGCTTTTTGAGCGTGCCCATCGAACGCGTTGTGAGCGAGACGCCGGGCAGCATCTATCCCGACGCCCAGCCGCTATGGCAAATCTACCGGCACGTCGCACAACCGTTTCTGGGCGGGCGTGTGGTCGGTAAAGACCTGCCGCAGGTGGGCGTCACCGAGCACCCGCTGGACGAACGGCGGCGTGTCGTGGTGCTGATCAACTACAGTCCCGCGCCGGTGGAGGTCGCCGTGACGGTAACCGAGGGCTGGATGCCGGGCGAGGCGTGGTACGGCGAGCGGCCACGGGCGGGCTATTGCGCGCTCGGCGCGAACGATGCCGCGGTGTTCACGGTGGAGAAGTGAGCGGGGTGTTTTCCTCAGGATCAGATATCGGAAGGGCTGCATGACAGAATTGGAGTATCTTCAACGCGTTACGGCCACTCGACCGCAGCGGATGCGCTGGTGGCGAGAGGCACGTTTCGGCATGTTCATCCATTGGGGCCTCTACTCCCAACTGGGCCGTCACGAATGGGCCATGAACCGCGAGCGCATCCCGGTGGCAGAATACGAACAGCTGGCGGACACCTGGCATCCTGCGGAGCGGCCGGCCCGAGAATGGGCCAGGCTGGCTGTCCGGGCAGGTATGAAGTACATGGTCATGACCACCAAACATCATGAAGGCTTCTGCCTGTGGAATACCCGGCAGACCGACTACAACGCGATGAAGCATGGGCCGGGTCGTGACCTGGTGCGGGAGTTTGTCGAGGCGTGCCGCGAATTCGGCCTGCGCGTTGGCTTCTACTACTCGTTGATGGACTGGCATCACCCCGACGGCGCCAACTGTGCGCGAGATGAGGCTGCGCGTCGGCGTTTCCTGGACTTCACCCAAGGGTGTGTGCGAGAGCTGTGCAGCAACTACGGCAAGGTGGACATCCTGTGGTACGACGTAGCCTGGCCGCTACAGACGGCCGAGCTCTGGGAAAGCGTTAAGATGAACACGATGGTCCGGGAACTTCAACCGGACATCATCATCAACAACCGCTCTCTGCTCGATGAGGATTTCGGCACACCGGAGGAACACGTGACTCCCGAGATGGCCGGCCGTGATTGGGAGGCGTGCATGACTTTCAATGGTTCCTGGGGCTATATGCCTTCGGCCATAGACTGGCACTCCGTGCGAGAAGTGATCTCGATGCTGCGCACTGCAGCTGGCGGCCAGGGCAACCTGTTGCTCAACATCGGCCCCAGACCCGATGGTTCTGTCCCGGAGGAGGCTTACCAGCGGCTGATCCCCGTTGGTCAATGGATCAGCCAGAATGGCGAGGCGCTGTACGGCCTGGTAGACCGCGCCGATGGGCGAATGGAGTCCATGCCCACCGGAGGGTGGACCCTCAAGGGGCACACTGCATACTACTGGTGTCATCGGTGGCCCGGTCGTGAACTGGCCATCGGCGGCCTGCAGACCGAGGTGCTGCGGGCGTCTTTGCTGGCCACGGGCCAACCGATCACGTTTGAGCAAACCGAGAACCGCTTGGTGCTCAAGGATCTGCCGGAGTCGAGTCCAGATAGAATCGCCGGCGTGACGGTGATTAAGCTGGAATGCGCTTCTGAACCACGGCAGGTTCTCGGCATGGGCTGTGTGGTGTTGTGATGTCTCGAGTTCAGATTTATTCAAGTCAACTCATGTCGGCCTGGGCCTATGAGTGATAGGGCATCCACCTTCACCGTTGCTGCGGTGCGCTTCGAGCATCTGCGCGAGGCCCTTGGCATTGGGGTGAGCCGACCGCGCCTCTCATGGCTAACGGAGACGGCCATCCCGGGCTGGGCGCAAAGCGCGTATGAGATCGAGGCCTACTCCGCCACTGGCCGGCTGCGCGGCAGCAGCGGACGAGTGGAGTCGGGCGAATCGGTCCTCAGCCCGTGGCCGTTCGAGCCTCTGGCCTCTCGCGAGCGCCTGGGCGTGCGGGTGCGGGTCTGGAGCACGAATGACGTGGCGAGCGATTGGAGTCAAGTGGCGTTCGTGGAGGCCGGCCTGTTGAGCGCAGAGGACTGGTCGGCGCAGTTCATCGGGCCTGATTGGGACATTGACCCTTTGCTTCCTCAGCCCAGCCCGCTGCTGCGGCGTGAGTTCACCGTTGAGAAGCGCGTTCGCGTGGCTCGGCTCTATGTCACTGCGTTGGGTGTCTACGAAGTCTACATCAACGGGCAGCCGGTGGGCGATCACGTGCTCGCTCCCGGTTGGACCAGCTACCATCACCGTTTGATCTATCAGACCTTCGACGTAACGCGATACTTGGCCGAGGGGCAGAACGCGATCGGCGCGATCCTGGGTGAAGGCTGGTTCAAAGGGCGGCTGGGGTATGGCGGCGGACGGCGTAACGCCTACGGCAACAGGATGGCGCTCCTCGCCCAGCTCGAGATCGCGTTCCATGATGGGACCACGGCCCAGGTGTTGAGCGATACCACATGGCGTGCCGCGACGGGCCCGATCCTGGCCAGCGGGCTGTACGACGGCGAAACGTATGACGCGCGGCTCGAGCGGCCTGGTTGGTCGGAGCCGGGTTATGACGACGCGGGCTGGTCGGGCGTGCAGCCGGTAGCATATGACAAGGGGGCGCTGGTGGCCCCGGAGGGGCCGCCGATCCGGCGGACGCAGCTCCTTTCACCGGTCGCAGTGATCACTTCGCCTTCGGGGAAGACCATCTTCGATTTCGGCCAGAACCTGGCCGGTCGGCTGCGCATCCGCGTGCAGGGGCCGGTCGGGCAGACGGTCACGCTGCGTCATGCTGAGGTGCTGGAAAACGGCGAGCTCGCCATCCGACCGTTGCGGTTCGCAAAGGCCACCGACACTTACACGCTCAAAGGCGGCGGGGTGGAAACCTGGGAACCCCGGTTCACCTATCACGGCTTTCGGTACGCCGAGATCAGCGGCTGGCCGGGCGAGCCGAACCCCCAGGACGTCCAGGCGGTGGTTTGCCATTCGGACATGGCGCGCACGGGCTGGTTCGAGTGCTCGGATCCGTTGATCAACCGGCTGCACGAGAACGTGGTATGGTCCATGCGCGGCAACTTCTTCTCCATCCCTACCGATTGCCCGCAGCGAGACGAGCGTTTGGGCTGGACCGGGGACATCCAGATCTTCGCGCCGACGGCGGCTTTTCTGTATGACTGCGCCGGGTTCCTCTCTTCCTGGCTGGCGGACCTGGCTGCTGAGCAGGCGGTTGCCGGCACGGTTCCGCATTTCGTGCCCGATCCGGCTTTGAAGTCGGAGACCAGGCCGCCGGCTGCCGCGTGGGGCGACGCAGCCGTGATCGTGCCGTGGGTATTGTACCAGCGCTTCGGCGATGTCGGCATCCTCGCCCGCCAGTTCGACAGCATGGCTGCCTGGGTTGATCTGATCGCACAGATTGCGGGCGAAAAGCGCTTGTGGGACTCGGGGGCGCAGTTCGGCGACTGGTTGGATCCGGCAGCGCCACCCGAAGCACCGGCCGCTGGCCGCACCCCTCCCTTCATCGTCGCCACCGCCTATTTCGCGCGCTCCGCTGAGCTGGTCGGACAGGCCGCGTCTGTGCTTAATCGGCCCGCCGAAGCGCAGCGCTACCTCTCGCTCGCCGCAGAAGTGCGCGCAGCCTTCAACGCCAGCTATGTCACGCCTGCGGGACTCGTGATCGGCGACTCGGCGACCGCCTATGCTCTGGCGCTGCAGTTCGCGCTTCTGCCCGACGAGAAGCAGCGCCGACGGGCCGGCCAGCGCCTGGCGGACCTCGTGCGCGCCAACCATTACCGCGTCAGCACCGGCTTCGTGGGCACGCCCCTCATTTGCGATGCGCTGTGCAGCGTGGGCGAGCATGACACCGCCTACCGGTTGCTCACCCAGCGCGATAATCCTTCCTGGCTCTATCCCGTCACCATGGGCGCGACGACGATTTGGGAGCGATGGGACAGCCTGCTGCCGGATGGCTCGGTCAATCCGGGTGAGATGACATCCTTCAATCACTATGCTTTCGGTGCGGTGGCCGACTGGCTCCACCGCACCGTGGCCGGCCTGGCCGCGGCCGCCCCCGGATATCGGGCCTTCGTTATCCGCCCGGTGCCGGGCGGCGGCCTGACCCACGCTGCGGCCCGGTTCGATTCGCCCTATGGCCGCGCTGAAACGGCATGGCGCATCGAAGATGGGCAGTTCCACCTGGACGTGCGCTTGCCGCCCAACACAACCGGGCAAGTTACGCTGCCGGGAGACCGGTCGGAGACGCCGATCGCGATCGCGGCGGGCGATCATCACTGGTCTGTCCCGTACAGAAAGGAATCCTTCACATGACCAAAATCGCCTTTATCGGCGCCGGCAGCCTGGGCTTCACCCGCGGGCTGGTGCGCGACATTCTCACCTTCCCGTTGTTGCGGGATGCGACGCTGTCCCTCATGGATATTGACCCCGAACGGTTGGACTTCGCAAAGCGGTCGGTCGGCAAGATCGTTGCCCTGGGCAACTACCCGGCGCAGGTCGAAGCGACCCTCGACCGCGCCGAAGCCCCCAAGGATGCTGACTTCGTGCTCGTCACCATCCTGGCCGGCGGCACCGACATCTGGAGATACGACATCGAGATCCCCAAGCAATACGGTATAGACATCAACATCGGCGACACACGCGGGCCGGCGGGCATCTTCCGCGCCTTGCGCACCATCCCTGTCATGCTGGAGGTCGCCAGAGACATGGAGCGCTACTGCACCGGCCTGCTCGGACGGCTCGCCCCCGCTTACCGTAACACCCTCGATGTCCGGGTGCTCCAGGATCCTACCGGCCAGGTCCACGGGGTCCACCAATGCCCCTCCTGTTGCAGGCCATGTCTCAGGCACCATGCAGCCCGGGCAGTGCAGCGAGCAACCCTGCACCCAGACAACTGCCCGAAGGCCTGGGCCGAGCGTTTCACGCACGGCAGGCAGCCAGGCATGGATTCGCAGAAGCGTGGTTGAGCCCATCGGTGGTGCTTACCTACGGCATCCTCCAGAGGCGCACCGCTCCCCCATTCCGAGATACCAAGAACCGCCCGTCTGGACTAAAGGCCAAGAGACTGCCTGCGTTGCCGTACGTCTCCAGCCAACGCACCTCCTGCCCACTTTGCACAGCCCTGAACCGTATCGTTCCGTCACTCATGCTTGTGGCAACAAGCGGTTCGACAGGATGAAACAAAGCACTGAGAGTGCCGTATTCTGGATTCCAGAGCTCCCGAACCCGATCGTGGAAGTCGACTTGCAGGACGGCATAGCGACCCCAGTGATCTTCCGTGAAGGCGTAGTTGCGGGGACCAAAGATCAGACGACTTACTGGTCCGTAAGCACCGAGCCAACGCAATGGTGTCCAAGTGACAGTGTGCCAAAGCACTGGCTCATCGCCCCGCGTGACTGCGATCGCGAGACACTCACCTTCGGAACTGAAGGATGCGCTGTTCACTCCGCTCGGATGATACCCGAGCCGCGCCAGTTCTTCATAATCGAAATCTGTCCTGAATCGAACCTGCCAGTCCCGTGTATCCCACACACAAACCGTCACCGGTGCCGTAGCTGCGAGCCAGCGGCCATCAGGGCTGAAGACCACCTCGTGCCAGCCCGCCTGCGCCAACCACTTAATCTCCGCAAATGTCGTAGCGTTGTGCAGTCGAATGCCATTCTCGCCGTTGCATACCAGCCAGCGGCCATCGGGACTGAAGGCGACAGATCCGATGCCAGTCAGCGCACGAATATCTTGCCAACTCTTTGTCTCCAGTAACCTCAGAGTACCGTACCGTTGGCCACTACGGCCTGACACGAGTGCCAGGGTGCTACCATCACGACTGAAGGTCGCGCATCTCACTGATTCGGGCTCTTCTAGCCGGTACTCCTCACGACCAGTTGCAACATCCCACAACTGCAGGGGCAAGCCTGAGCCCCATGACGCTAGTCGTCTGCCACTTGCGCTGAAGGCCAAGCATGGCGAGTAGTACGTGCGTACCTCGATCTCCCGAACCCGTTCTCCACTCTCGGCCCTACAAATGTGGATGAAGCATGATTCACCCCGAGCTTGCCTGGCTGCGGCCATCAGTCGCCCGTCAGAGCTGAAAACGGGGTCGTCATATCCCTCCCAACATTGTGCTTCCCTCCCCGTTGCCGTATCTAGCACCCGTGGCGTGCTATCGTATAACGTCTGGTGCACGATCAGGCGCTGTCCGTCTGGGGTCAGTGCCCTCAGACTCAGCGAGTGGGGCTCCCCTCGCTCCCAAAGCAAACGCCCTCTTGTGACGTCCCACACCTGGACTGCATGTATCGAGGTGTTAGCCCACGCGACGAGCATTGTCCCATCAGCAGTGAAAGCCAGGTCATCGACGCGGTCCATCTGCCCTTTCAGCCGTCGCTGTCTGCGCCCCGTGGTTGTATCCCAGAGGTGGATGGTGGGATGATACAGGCCCGCCGATGTCGCCAACAGGCGACTATCAGGGCTGAAGGCACCACATGAGTAGCCTCCAGTCTCCGTTTTCAGTTCACGCAGCAGATGCCCGTCAGCGGTGCGCCACAGCGAGACGGTCCTCCAGGTCGCCAGAGCCAGAAGCTGCCCGTCATCGCTCACCTCCACCCAGTACACAAACTGAACGCCATCCTCTCCGTGCCCTTCTAGCCGGTGCAGCAACCTTCCACCGCGCATGTCCCAGACATAGACCCGACTGCCCACTACTAACGCCAGCACGCGCGCCTTGTCCGTGGCCCTGGGCTCACCGTGACCATCCACTTCCCAGAGCACATCTTGCCTTCTCAGATCGACAAGCAGGTGCCCAGCGGCTGACCCTATCAGCATGCGCTCGTCATCCAGAAAGTCCACATCACCGATCCCTCCCCGGCTTAGTCTGCGCAGCATCCCGTGTGCCGTGAGATCAGGCAAAACGAAGCAGTTGCGGCTCGGATCGGGCAGTGACAGGACGATCGGAGCAGCAAGGTGTGCTTCGCCGCTGTGCGGTCCCCCAACAGGCGCTGGTGTCGCCTCCGCCTCCCTCCTTGCTCTTGCCACCTGTACCGCGGATGACGCCAGCACCTGTTGCAGAACCCTCGCCTCGTCCGTCGGATGTACCCCCAACTCCCGAGCTTTCTGTTCCAGTGTCTGGCGAAGTTCGGCGGCAAGTTCACCCTCACGCTCCAGAGCAAACTGCGCGATTTGCCGAAACTGCTGCACCGCCTCTGGTGGAGAAAGCACGATCGTCAGGCCAGTCATCGACGTTTCCCTAACCGAGTTGGCACCGAGGTGTCTTTGCCAAGAGAGTCTCTTCCGTCGTTGATTCACTTACCATCTTGCGATTGATCGGGGCGACGGGGAATCCCATACCGGACCCAATGACCTTGCAAGGCTGCACGGACCCAGCAGTGCCGTGCAACTCGTATCGGGGGCCGCGCAACGGGTAGAGCACGCCACCGGAAGCTACACGATCGGTTTCTTGAAATAGAGCTGGTACTGGTTGGTCCACGTCACCGCCCACGCTCCTGGACTGGTGGTCACGACGAAAGGGCACAGGCCAACAAGCTCCCAGCCCTCCCGGCCCATCTGCTGCATGACGTTATGCAGCTCTGACTCGAGGTAGTTCTTGCCCTTGTACGAGAAACACCAGACGTCCTTGTCGGCATGGTACACGCTCAACCACGTATACTCCCACTGTTGCATTCTGGCCTCTATTGAGTCAGGTCCTTAGTGAAAGCCGTTCAGCCCGTCGTGGGAAAGGCTTCGCTAGGGACATTCCGCACGATGCCGCGCGAGTGCCATGGGCGTCTTCCACCAAGCCCCGCTCAGACCGCAGCTCCTGCCCGCGGGAGGAACCGCACTCAGTCCCCGAGCGTTCTATTCGTTCACCCTGACCACGATGTCGTAGAAAAAGTCTCCGATGATCTGCGCAAAGCTCTTCTGCTCCCCCGCCTTGACCTCGATTCCCCTGCGTGCCCACGTCTTGGCTACCGGGTCCGATGCAGCTATGGCCGTGGCTACCTCAAGCATGCCGGCGCTTGGAAGTTTGAACGTCCAGGCTACCTTCTCTCCTCTGTCAGTGGTCACAACCACCGTGTTGGAGCCTCTGCCCTCGAAGCCGCTCAAGTCCGTGTACCACCACACCTTGGCAATGCGCGACTTGCTGCTAAAGACCCCAATCCGGCAACGCGTGGCGATCGCGAAACCCCGGCTACCGAGCAGACCCGTTGATACAAAGTTCTTCCCATCGATCGCTACAGCCTCGGGCTTCGAGGTCGCCCCGTCGACCATGACCGCGAAGCACCAAGGCTCGTACTTGTCATTCACTTCTGGCAGTTTCTGCGAGCTGATCAGGCTCCAGTCGTCACTTGTCAAGGACGACCATTCCTGCCATCCCATCGCCCTGAATTGCTCTCGCCAGGCCATGGCACGGTCAAGGAGCAGCCCCCTCTGTGCCGAACCGATCTCGGCCGAACAGGTACGGCAGAATCTCGCTTCGGTCACATTGTCTTCACCACACACCCGGCACTGGATCACTACGGGCTGACCGCACTTGCTGCAGAACTGGCCGTAGAGCGGGTTCTCATAGCTGCAACTCGGACACCGGATACCTGCTGACATACTTCACCTCCCTGAGTATTTCGTCGGCCATTGTCGCCATGTCGCCATTGGGCCACTTGGTATCTTGGTAACTACCTACCCTCCCGCGAGCAGGGAGACTGGCTGATGGGCAAGGAGGCTGCGCCGCGTGACAAAGACATTACGCTCCTGCTTGCGGCAGGT
>CAKZOB010000044.1 GCA_937135955.1 uncultured Anaerolineales bacterium
GTCACCCACTCGCTCTTCTCGTAGTCCCAGTACTGATCACCGCCCGGCAGCGGCGCAAAGCCCACCTGGCCCTTGATCTTGGAGACGCTTTCGTCAATGGAGATGGTGCCGACATCGCCCCAGTCAATGTTGAATACCGACAGGCCGGTCGGGAAATACTTGCGCGTGTCGGCCACGTCCCAGTTGATCTGCTCTGACGGGCCAAGCTCGGCACTGCGGATGAAGTCCTCCAGCGCCCGCACCCAACCGGGATTGTTGATCTGCGGGGTCATGTCTTCGCAGCTAAAGAAGAAGCCGGGATTGCCAGGTATCTTTGCGTAGCCCGCGGCGTGCGAGAAGAAGACGTAAAATCCTTGCGACTTGGGCTTCTGCGCTTCCATCACGCCGTAGACAGGCGCTGTCTGACCGGCGGTCTCCACTTCCTTGCCGTTGAAGAACTCGGCGATGTCGTAGTATTCCTTCCAGGTCTTCGGCTCGGCCAGCGGGTAGCCGTACTGCGCCTCGAATTCTGCCGCATACTCCGGATTGTTGATCAGGTCTTTGCGGTAGTAGAGCATGTGCGAGTCGCCGTCATACGGCAGCGCGTAGATCGTGTCGCCCCAGGCAATGATGCGCTCCCGATAGAGCGGGATCACATCGTCCATGTTGACCTTGTCGAGAATCTTTTTGGGAATAGGTTCCAGGTAACCCGGAGCCATGTAGTCGCCCGACCAGGGGGCGGGGAAGATCAGCACATCGTATTCGCCTGAACCAGACGAAAGGGCAGAGACGGTTTTCTGGAAGAGTTCGTCCCAGGGGAGTTGCACCAGCTCAATCTTGCCGCCAGTTTCTTTCTCCCATTCCGGGGCGTACATTTCCACCGGTCCGGCGATCGAAGGCCCGACCTGTGTGACCACCACGACTTTTTTCCCTTCGAAGGGCTTGCCTTCGCGGGTCACGAAGAAAACCACCAGGGCCACGACCACCACTACCACAAGTACTATCAGCAGGGCGATCCACTTTTTGTTTTTCATAAGCTTAAGCTTATCTCCCCGCCAAGAGCATTGGCGCTAAACGGACTATATAGCTCTGAAGAGGTGTAAAGTACCTGACACTCTACTCCTTTCCCTGATCATGACAGTTATTGCGCGCGGCGAGGGCGGCGACGATACAGAGGAACTATTCACGTGCCACCGCGGGTGATTTTCAAGTTGTTTCTTTCAAAATGCGCGCGATTTGCGACTTCACTTCTGGCAGTCGCTCCTGGATCGTTTTCCATACCAGGTCGTAGTCAATATCGCTGCTTTGCGCCTGCTCTCCTCGAACAAAGGAGCCGAAAAGCCCAATCTCCTTGACTCTGTACAAGCAATCGTTGCCTGCATCTGCTACGATTTCAGTATACAGCAAAATTTCCCCGTGTGTAAAAGAGTTTCACGACTTGGCTTTGCCCGAAGCGCCCTTCCCCCGTCCTGAACGGCTGGGCGGCACCAGCACCACGCCCTGGTTCACCACCTGTGGATCGAAGTGTTGCTCGACCAGCGCCTGCCGATCGCCTGGCTCGCGCACACGCACTAGCTCGACTTCAAAGCGCGTGCGGTCGCCACGATGCAGGGCATGATAGTACTCGATCGGCGTGCCATCGCTCAGGTAGCTGACGCTGTCCAGCAGAATGAGCGGCGCGCCCTTCTTCACCTGCAGCATCTCCGCTTCGTACTCGTTGGCCGCCACCGCTTCCACTGTGCGCCGCCCCCGCGCGATCATAATGCCGCATTCGGCTTCCAGGAAGGCATAGAGCGAACGCCGCGTCAGATCAACTTCCAGCAAGGCCGGGCAGGCGTCGCGCGGGATGTAGGTGGTGACCAACTGAATCGGCTCGTCCTGCACGAAGCGCAGCCGTTCGATGACCACTACCGGCGTGCCCACCGGAATCTTCAGGCGCTCGGCCACCTGACGCCCCGCCGGTATCGCTTCCTGGCGCAACACGCGGGCAGTCGGTGTGTAGCCCTGCTCGACCATGTCCTGGTAGAAGCCGGTCAGCTTCTGCACCAGCGCTTCGGTGATCTTGGGCGGGGCGGCGAACGTCCCCTTGCCCTTGGCGCGCGTCACTAGGCCACGCTGGGTCAGCTCGTTGAGCGCCTGACGGATCACGGGCCGGCTGACCCCAAACAGGCGGCATAGCTCCGGTTCGCTCGGCAACTGTTCGCCGGGCTGCCAGGTGCCGGTCTCCAGGTGCTCTTGCAAAACCTGGCGTACCTGCACATAGTAGGGAATCCCGCTGCGGCGGTCGATCGAAAAATCCAACACACCAGCCTGTCATCTTGTCATTACAAGCGTCCAGTTGTATTATATGCGCAACTTGGGTGCAGCGCAACAGGTTGCCCGGTCAGGGTAATCGCCTCGAAACCAGCCAGCAGAACTATGAGCAGAAGTAAGCTCAGGTGTGATCTTCTGGTTGACCTCACCCCCACTCGACGCTGGCGCGCCTCGCGCCCCCGCTCCGACGCGGAGAGGGGGTAAGCCGAGCATAGCGAGGCTGGGGGGAGGTAAAGCGGCAAGCGGTTTGATGCAATTCCCCTGGTTGCCCGGCACAGGGCACAACCTGTTTGTCGGGCGCTGCCCCTTGCGGAGAAAGGCAAACCCCTCATGACATTCCGCGTCCTGGCTACTGCCCGCTCTTTTTGCACCACCAGCGGACCGCATCACGACTATCTGCGCCAGCAAGGTTGCGATGTTGACCTGCGCGCCCCCGACCACCCCCTCAGCGCCGCCGAACTGGCCGCGCTCATCCCCGGCTACGATGGCGTGATCCTGGGGCTGGACGTGTGCGATGCGACGGTGATCGCTGCCGCCGACCGGCTGCGCGTCATCTCGCGCTACGGCGCGGGCTACGACAAGGTTGACCTGGAAGCGGCCACGCGGCGCGGCATCGTCGTCACCAACACCCCCGGCGCGAACCGCATCGCTGTCGCCGAACTGGCCATCGGCCTGATGTTCAGTCTGGCGCGGCGTATCCCGCAGGTGGCCGCCAACGCTCGCCAGGGCATCTGGTCGCGCGCGCAGGGCTGGGAACTGACGGGCAAGACGCTTGGCCTGATCGGGCTGGGCGCGATCGGTCGCGAGGTGGCACAACGCGCACTGGCGTTGGGGATGCGTGTGCTGGCCTACGATCCCTATGTCTCCGCTCCTGTGGAAGGCGTGATCCTTGTCCCGCTGGATACGCTGCTGCGCGAGGCGCATGTTGTCTCGCTGCACTGCGCGGCCACGCCCGAAACGGTCAAGCTGATCAACGCCGAACGGCTGGCGCAGATGCGCCCCGGCGCGTACCTGGTCAACACGGCGCGCGGCGACCTGGTGGACGAGGACGCGCTCTATCAGGCGCTGGTATCCGGGCAGTTGGCGGGCGCGGCGAGCGATGTCTTCCGGCGCGAACCGCCGGAGGGCAGCCCCTTGCTGGCGCTGGACAATTTCATTGCTACGCTACACATGGGCAGCACAACCGCCGAATCGGTGGAGCGCATGGCGTTGATGGCCGCGCAGAATCTGGTCGCGGTGCTGCGGGGCGAGCCGTGCCCTTATGTGCTCAATCCCGCCGCGCTGGGCCGGTAGAGAGGCTCACCGCAGAGGCGTGGAGGAGACAGGATATCCTCTGCGCGTTCTGCGTCTCGGCGGTTCAAAAAGACAACACTCCCCTGAGAGTTAAGGAGCGTGACTATGTTTGCCGATAACGTGAAAGGCTTCCAGCATCTCGGCTTACCCGTGACCGACTTGGCCCGCTCGCGCGCGTTCTACGAAAGCCTGGGTTTCCGCCCCGCCTTCGAGACGACGCTGCTGCTCGATGGCAAAGAAATCCTGGTGCTGATGCTCGATCTGAACGGTTTCATCCTGGAACTGTATCAGCTCCCCGCCGCCGACCTGGCGGAGATTCGCGCCCGCCGCGACGGGCACATTGATCATCTGGCGCTCGACGTGACCGATATTGACCGCGCCTGGCAGGCGGCGCAGGCCGCAGGGCTGCAACCGCTGGAAGACGCGCCGGTTTACCTGCCCTTCTGGGGCAAAGGTTGCAAGTATTTCACTGTGCGCGGGCCGGATGGGGAGAAAGTAGAATTCAACCAGATTTTCGCCTGAGTGGGGCAGACACGGAGTATGCAAAGGGAGGGGCTGAGCGAAGAACTCTGCGCCCTTCTCTGCGATCTCTGTGCTCTCTGTGGTAGATTCTGCCCCCGACGAGATTACGTCCGAACGGGCCGACTGAATTTGAGGGAGACTCCTATGAAAAAATACATTCTTGCGCACGACCTGGGCACGACCGGCAACAAGGCCACTCTCTATGACGCGGATGGGGTATTGGTGGGCAGCGCCTTCTACGGCTACGGCACAGAATATGCACACCCCAACTGGGCCGAACAAAACCCGGAAGACTGGTGGCGCGCTGTGTGCGCGTCCACTCAGGAGTTGCTGCAACAGACCCGGATTCGCCCGGACGAAGTGGCTGCCGTCACCTTCAGCGGGCAGATGATGGGCGCTGTCCCGCTCGACCGCGCCGCCCGTCCGTTGCGCAACGCCATCATCTGGGCCGACCAGCGCGCCGTGCCCCAGGAACGCTGGCTTGGCGAGCGCGTTGATCCGGCAGAGGTCTATCGCATCACCGGGCACCGGCTCAGTGCCTCCTATTCGCTGTGCAAGATTCTATGGCTGCGCGACAATCAACCGGACGTTTACGCCGCGACCTATAAATTTGTGCACGCCAAAGACGCCATCGTCGCCCGCCTGACCGGTCAATTCGTCACCGAGCCGACCGATGCCTCTGGCATGAACCTGTACGATCTCGACGCCTGGGACTGGTCGGGGCGTATTATCGAGGCCGCCGGCCTGGATGCCGACAAGCTGCCCGCGTTGCGGCGCTCGATTGACGTGGTGGGCGAGATTCTGCCAGCGGTTGCCGACGAAGTGGGCCTGCCCGCGGGCACGCCGGTGGTGATCGGCGGCGGCGATGGGATGTGCGCGGCGGCGGGCGCGGGTGTGGTAGACGAAGGCGCGGCCTATAATTACATTGGGTCGTCGTCGTGGATCGCGCTGGCGACGCGCCGCCCCATCTACGACCCGGCCTACCGCACTTTCACCTGGGCGCACCTGGTGCCCGGCATGTACAGTCCCTGCGGCACGATGCAGATGGCGGGCGGTTCCTATCAGTGGACGCGCGATCAACTCGGTTACCAGGAAAAGCAGGCGGCGCAGGCGCTGGGCGTCAGTCCCTACGAGTTGCTCAGCCTGACTGCCCAACAGTCCCCGCCGGGCGCAAAGGGACTGCTCTTTCTACCCTATCTGCTGGGCGAGCGTAGCCCGCGCTGGAACCCGCGTGCGCGTGGCGGGTTCATCGGGCTGACGGTGCGACACACGCGGGCGGATATGATCCGCGCCGTGCTGGAGGGCGTGACGATGAACCTGCGCATCATCCTGGAGGCGTTCACATCGCAGGGGGCGCGCATTGACGCCATGCGCGTCATCGGCGGGGGCGCGCGCGGGCGCTTTTGGAATCAGCTCATGGCCGATATCTACGGCGTGCCAGTGCTCCGGCTGGCGATCCTGGAAGAGGCGACTTCGATGGGCGCGGCGCTGGCGGGCGGCATCGGCGTGGGGCTGTACAAAGACTTCAGCATGAGCCAGACCATGAACGCGGTCGCCGAGACCTTCCAGCCCAACCCGGCAGTGCAGGCGGCCTATGCCAAAATTTACCCGATCTTCGAGGCGGCCTATCAGGCGCTGCTGCCCGTGTACGATCAGATCGCCGAGGCAGGGCTGTGAGCGTTATTCAGACTGTCACCGGCCCGCTGCCGGTCGAGGCGGTGACGCTGGCCGACGGACACGCGCACGTCTGGATTCAGCCGCCGGACGGCGTAGACCCGGCAGCCCGCCTTGACCTGCACGACGAAGCGGCCATCTGCGCCGAACTGCGCGACTTCCGCGCAGCGGGGGGGACGCTGCTGGTGGACTGTCAGCCGGGCGAGGCCGGGCGCGATGCGCGGGCGCTGGCGCGTATCGCCGCCGCAACGGGCGTATCCATCACGGCGACGACGGGCGCGCATCAGCAGAAATACTACGCGCCAGATTGTTGGCTGTGGAGCGCTTCCGCCGAAGCCGCTGCCGCGTACTTCGTCGAGGAACTGACCGTCGGGACGCGCGAATCGGGCGGGACAATCCGCGCCACGACGATCAAGATCGGCTACGAGGGCGTCATTGCCGGGCAGACGCGCGTCTTGATGGAAGCCGCCGCGGAGGCGTCGCGGCAGACGGGCGCGTTGATCCTGTTCCATACGGAGCGGGGGGCCAATGTCGAGGCGCTGCTGCCCTTCTTCAGCGAACGTGGCGTGCCGCCAGAGCGATTGTATCTGTGCCATGTGGACAAGCGCCCAGACGCAGGTCTGCACCGCGAACTGGCACAGGCGGGCGTGCTGCTGGGCTACGATACTTTCGCTCGCCCCAAATACGATCCGGATCGCACTACCTGGCCGCTGCTGACGGCGCTGGTCGAAGCTGGCCTCGGCGGACACATTGCTATCTGCCTGGACCTGGCGCTGGCCGACCTGTGGCGACACTACGGTGGCGGGCCGGGGTTGTTGTTCTTACCGGAGCAAATCGTGCCGCGGCTGCGCGCGCTGGGCGTGCCCGCGCCGACCATCCGCGATCTCACGGGTGGCAACATCGCCCGGCGGCTGGTCTGGCGGAGTGACCTGTAGTATGTGGCAGGGCGAATTGAGCGAGAAAATCGCCCTCACTAATTGAGGAGAGAAAGCCTATGGCCCATTTCGATCGTCTGACCGTCTACAACACCATGCTGGAAGATGGCCTGGTGCCGTTGTTCTATCACAGCGACCTGGAGACCGCCAAGAAGGTCGCCGGGGCGCTATCGGCAGGCGGAGGACGTGTGTTGGAGTTCACCAACCGCGGCGACTTCGCCATCGAAGTCTTCATCCCGTTGATCAAACATTGCGCGCAGGCACACCCGACTCTCATTGTCGGCGTCGGCTCGGTGGAGGATGCGCCGACGGCGGCGCTGTTCATCGCGCACGGGGCCAACTTCGTCGTCGGGCCGAACCTCAACGAGGAAGTTGCCCGCCTGTGCAACCGCCGTAAGATCGCCTATATCCCCGGCTGCGGCTCGGTGACTGAGATCGCGCAGGCCGAGGAGTGGGGCGCGGAGATCGTCAAGATGTTCCCCGGCACGGGGGTGGGCGGCCCTGGCTTCGTCAAGGATGTGCGCGGCCCGCGCCCCTGGACGCGCATCATGCCCACCGGTGGCGTCAGCCCCGACGAAGCCAATTTGCGCGCGTGGTTTGCTGCCGGCGTGGCGGCGGTGGGCATGGGCAGCAACCTGGTGCGTAAAGAATGGGTGCAGGCGGGAGATTTCGCCGCCATCGAAGAGACTATGCGCCGCACGCTGGCGCTCATCCGCAAAATTCGCGCAGAAGTGTAGGTGAGTGATGAGCGATTTGCAGCAACTGGTCGAGCGAGCCAAACAGAGCGAACTTTTCACTGCGCCACGCCTGGAAGCCGACCTGAGCGTCTTCCTGGCGGAGCAGGCGGCGCGCATCCGGGCGCTGGCCGCGGAAGCGGTCAGCAGCGGTGTGCAGCACATCTATTTCGTGGGTAGCGGCGGGTCGTGGGCCAACATGTATTCTGGCGCGTACCTGATGAGCCGCTTCAGCACCATCCCCGCCGATGTCCTCACTGGCTATGACCTGATCTGGCGCAACCCGGCGCGGCTGGGGCCAAAGGCATGGGTCTTCCTGGCGTCCTATTCCGGCAACACCGAGGACACCGTCGCGGCGCTGCGGTATGCCAAAAGCAAGGGGGCGCGCACCATTGGCATCGCCAGGCGTCGCGACAGCACTCTCTGCCGCGAAGCTGACGTGCTCATTGACTACGACTCGACGGCGCTCTACATCCTGCCCCTGGCCACC
Organism: uncultured Anaerolineales bacterium; assembly: GCA_937135955.1. Lineage (GTDB taxonomy): Bacteria > Chloroflexota > Anaerolineae > Aggregatilineales > Aggregatilineaceae > UBA2029. The sequence continues at coordinate 7,941 of CAKZOB010000044.1, forward strand.
GTCTACCTGTTCGCGCTGGAAGTGGCGCGCCTGCAGGGGAGAACCGAGGTCGCGCCGGTGATGGACGGGCTGCTGGCTTTGCCGCCGGTGCTGGGCCGTGTCTACCGCGAGAGCGAGGCGCGCGCCGCCGCCCTCAGCGAGCAGTTCGCCGACTCGACTCTGCTCTACACCATCGCTGCCGGGCCGCTCTATGGCCTGGCCTACAAGTTCGCGCTGACGGTGTTCATGGAGAACATCCGGGTACACGGCTCGGTGATCGCCAGCGACGAGTTCCGCCAGGGGCCGGTGGAGATGCTCGACCGGCAGAAGGCGGATATGGTCTTTCTGCTGGGCACAGACGAGACGCGCAGCATGACGCAGCGCGTGCTCGACCTGGTGCAGCAGCGCCCCACTGTGCGCACCATCGTCTACGACATGGCCGACTATCCGGATGTACACTCCCTGTTGGCCCCCTTCGTGTTGCTCATCCCGCTGCAATGGTTCGTGGTGTATTCGGCGCTGCGGGCGGGCATTCACGACCTGGACGAGCGCGTCTTCATGGGGCGCGGCGTGCTGGCGACGGGCGGCGCGACATGGCCGTAGCGGGTGGAGAGTAGGGAGTTGTCGGCGATCGAGGGTCAGTGATTGGCTGGCTCATCGGTTGTGAGCGCAAAAAGACTTCCGAAGTCCGCGCAGACTTCGGAAGTCTTCGTCTGTGAAAGGCAATTGTCCTATGCCCTGGGGCACAGCCGCCATCTACCGCCTCACGGCTTGACGACGCCGATGGTCAGCAGGATGTTGGCGTAGAGGCGCTGCTCGCCAGTGGCGATCACCAGGCACACGTCGCGATCCATGCACCGGTCGTAGAAAGCGAAGCGGTTGTGCGTGGTCAGTTGCAGGTCGGGCAGCAAGCGCCGGAAATCGGCGTAAATCTCCGGTTCTTCGCCGCTGTCGGTCATCATCACCTCTGCCGCCTCGACGGGAATCGCGGTCAACAGCGCTTCGAGCACCTGCGTCACAGTGAGCAGGCCGGGCGACAGGTTCAGGTAGACGCGCCGCGCTGCGGGGTTGGCGCGGGTGTTGAAGGGGTAGTTGCCGTCGGCGATGAGGATTTTCCCCCCATGACCACTTCCCCCCAGCACTCCCAAAATCTCCGGATGCAGCAGTTTGGATTTGAGCATGGGCCTTCCTCCTGAACTGTGCTATGCCCCCTCGCGCTTGCGCGTGTAGCGGGCAATGAAATTGTAAGGCGACGGCAGACCAATATCGCTCACTTCGTTCAGGCGGGCGATTTCTTCGGGCGTCAACGACCAGGTCACGCAGCCCAGGTTCTCGGCGAGTTGTTCGGGCGTGCGCGCGCCGAAGATGGGCGCGGTGACGCCCGGTTGTTGCCGCACCCAGTTGAGCGCCACCTGCGACGGCGGAACGCCGCGCTGTTCGGCGATCTCCCACAGCGCGTCAATGATGCGCCAGGTGCGTTCGGACTCGCGCTGTTCGGGCAGGTCGTCCCAGCGATCGGCGCGCCCCACGCGGCTGTCGGGTGGCGGCGGTGCATTGCGACGATATTTCCCCGAAAGCCAGCCCCCTGCCAGCGGCGACCAGGCGATGACGCCGATGCCCTGTTCGCGACACAACGGCAACAGTTCCCATTCGGTGCTGCGCACCAGCAGGCTGTATTCCGGCTGCAGGCAATCGTAGCGCGCCCAATCGTGCATCTCGCTGAGCATGATCGCGCGCATCAGTTGCGAGGGGGAGTAGTTGGATGCGCCGATATAGCGCACCTTGCCCGCGCGTACCAGGTCATCGAAGGCGCGCAGCGTCTCTTCGAGTGGCGTCGAGGCATCCCAGCAATGCGCCTGATAGAGATCAATATAGTCGGTTTTCAGGCGGCGCAGGCTGCCTTCGACCTGAGTGAGAATATGCTTGCGTGTCAGACCTGTGTCATTGGGGCCATTCCCCACCGGGAAGAAGACTTTGGTGGCGATCACAAGCTGCGAACGGTCGGGCTGCTTGCTCAGCCAGTTGCCGAGCATCGTCTCCGACTGCCCCTCGTTGTAGATGTTGGACGTGTCGAAGAAATTGCCGCCCGCCTCGACAAACATACTGGCCATGCGGTGCGCGGTTGGCTCGTCGGCTCCCCAGCCGAAAGTCTGCGTACCCATGCACAGTTCGGATACTTTCAGCCCAGTCCGCCCCAGAAAGCGGTATTCCATAGCTTGCCCTCCTCAAGAAAGAATTGTGGTGCAGCCAGTCCAGTGTGACCAGCGCAGCCTCTGCGACACAACGCGCCGGGGACATTATACCTATAGTGGCCAGACAGGGCATCCGTCGGGCGACTGACCGCCTGGTGGAAAGCTTAAACCAAATCCTAATTCTTCGCCAACGAAAAAAAAGACATTTCCCGCTTGTGTTGCCTTATATTTGATGATATAAATGAATAAATAGATGAAATAATGCCTGCGTGAAGTGGGGAACGGGCGAAACGGGCGGGTGCGACCTCGCTACATATCAGGACGTCGTATCGTTGCACATTTAGCCCTGTTCGACTTGAAATCGTTGAAGTGTACGAGTTAGTCAGGAGGGGATCATGAGCCATTATCGTGCCCTACGTGCAGTACTGATAAGTATGCTGGGAGTGGTGGCCTGGCTGATGGCCCTGGTGGGGATAACATGGACAGGCCCGAACCATTACGCGCAGGCTGCAACCAATACTTTTTCCAACATGACGGCTTTCAGTGTAGGGCCAGGGGCCGGGCCAGCCAGTGTCTACCCCTCGACCATCAGTGTTTCCGGCCTAACAACCACATCCTGGATGTGAATGTCACGTTGCACGGCGTCAATCACAACCGTCCAGACGATATGGACGTGTTGCTGGTAGGCCCAGGAGGGCAAACCGTCTTCTTCTTTTCCGATGCCTGTGGTAATGAGAATCCTGGTGGAACTAACTGGACGTTCGATGATGAGGCTGCCAGTATGCTGCCTAATACTGATGACAACGATCCTCTCACCAATGACTGTCCTACAGGCACCTATAAGCCCACCAACTATACGGGTGGAGGGACGGAGAGTTTTGCTGCCCCTGCTCCCGCTGGCCCGTATGGCACGGCGCTCTCTGTCTTCGACGGCACCGACCCCAACGGGACGTGGAGCCTGTACGTGATGGACGACCGCGACGACTACGGTGGGTCGCTCTCCGGTTGGTCTTTAGCCATCGAGACGGAAGACCCGACTGCCACGCCGACACCTACTACGCCGACACCTACTACGCCGACGCCAACGCCCACCACCGACACGCCGACACCTACTACGCCGACGCCAACTGATACGCCCACCGACACGCCGACCGGCACACTGACGCCTACGAGTACCACGGCACCGGGCACGCCGACCAAGACGGCGACGCCCAAGTCGGCTGCGCCGCTCATCACCGCCGAAGACATCCGCCGTTCGCAGGCCCCGCTGTGCGCCGACCTGACCGGCACGACCAACCCCATCGTCCGCGCGGACGTGCCCGTGGGCACGGTGACCAATGGCTGGGTCTATTGCCGGGTCATCGCCCAGGATGGCGAGTTCGTAGGTAATCAGAGCGAGGCGGCACTGGGTAACCCGGATGTGCTGGCCCAGGGGGTCATCCATGCGGTGGATATCTTCGGTATGTCCGGCGGTCTGGGGGTGGCCGACTTCAACAATCCGGTGAACGTCTGCCTGCAGGGCAGCGGGCGCTTCCTGTTCCTGGATGCCCGGCAGTCACCGCGTCCGGTCAGTCAGTTGCCGGCGAGCAGCGCGGGCGGTTATACCTGCGCCAACATCCCCAGCGCGGGTACGGTGGTGCTGGTGCCGTGACCGCGTAGTGTGATTGTGCTCACCCCCTGTCCCGGCCATGGCGGGCGGGGGGTGAGTTTTCTCTGAGGCTTGTTGACGGACTTTTGGCAACGGCCAGTGCGCAGATTGGGGGCGAAATCCGGCCTGGATTTTGGCGCGAAACGGTTTATAATGGTCGCTGGCAAGCCCGATCAGGGGAGGTATTGCGATGAAGGTACGTGCTTCGGTGCGCAAAATCTGTGACAAGTGCTACTTTGTGCGCCGTCATGGTCGCCTGTACGTGATGTGCTCGGCCAACCCGAAGCACAAACAGCGCCAGGGTTAGCACACTGAGAGCGCACATCGCCTTGACACGGCAAGAACGGGGCACAGGTGTGGCCCGTTTTTGTTGTTTGCCCCGATTTCTCTGCGCGCCTCCTATGTTGCTCTCCCAGCAGCCTATGCCATAATCAGATTACAGGGCGCATCTGGCGCAGAGGAACACCCCTCTGGCGTTGACCCCGTGCGCGTGGTTCTATTCGCCGCGCCGACCGCTTTTGCGGAGTGGTTCCTCGCGCCGCGACTGTGTCCGCACACAGGCTATCCCCGGTGGGCTGTTGGCCAGAGAGGAGGGTGTTATGGCCTACCAGCTTCGCAAGGCCGCTGTCATCGGCTCCGGCACGATGGGCAGCGGGATCGCGGCATTGCTGGCCGGCGTGGGTGTGCCAGTGACCTTGCTCGATATTCCGGCCAGAGGCACTGTCCCCGGCGACCCCCCTGCCCAACGCAACGCTATCGTGCTGAACAACCTCGCCGCTCTGTCGAAAAGTCGCCCCGCCCAACTCTTCCACCCCGACGATCTCGCCCTCATCACCCCCGGCAACCTGGAAGACAACCTCGATCTGCTGCGCGACGCCGACTGGATCGTCGAGGCCATCGTCGAAGACCTAGCGATCAAGCGCGAGTTGATGGCGCGGCTGGAAGCAGTGCGTCATCCGACGGCGATCGTCAGCACCAACACCAGCGGGTTGCGCATCGCCGACATCGCCGAAGGGCGGAGCGCCGAGTTTCAGCGGCACTTCCTGGGCACGCATTTCTTCAACCCGCCGCGCTACCTCAAGCTGCTGGAGATCATCCCGCACCCGCGCACCGACCCCGCCGTGCTACGGGTCATGACCGATTTCGGCGCGAACGTGCTGGGCAAGGGCATCGTGCTGTGCAAAGACACGCCCAATTTCATCGCCAACCGCCTGCTCAGTCTGGCGGGCACCTTCGCCGTCAACTACGCGCTGGAACACGGCTATTCGGTGGCCGAAGTGGACGCGCTCACCGGCCCGCTGATCGGGCGACCCAAGACGGCTACCTTTCGCCTGTTCGACCTGATCGGGACGGATATCATGGTGCACGTCAACCGCAACCTGTATCCGGCCATCCCCGACGACGAAGCGCGCCAGGTGCTGGCCCATCCGCGCACCGTCGCCCTGATGCAACGAATGCTCGATGCCGGTCTGCTGGGCAACAAAGCCGGCCAGGGGTTCTACAAGCGCGTGGATACGCCGGAAGGCGAACGCGAATTCTGGGCACTCAACCTGGAGACGCTGGAATACGAACCGCCGCAGAAGGTACGCTTCGCCAGTGTGGGGGAATACCGCAACATCGAAGAGGTCGGGGCGCGCATCCGGGCGTTGGTCAATGCCGATGACCGCGCCGGACAGTTTCTGTGGCATCTGCACGCTTTCACGGTCACCTATGCCGCGTACCGCCTGGGCGAGATCGCCGACGACATCCCCGCCATAGACAACGCCAACAAGTGGGGCTTCAACCATGCCCTGGGGCCGTTCGAAATTTGGGACGCGCTGGGCGTGGCCGAGACCATCCCCCGCCTGGAAGCGGACGGCTACGCGGTCGCGCCCTGGGTGAAGGAGATGGTCGCGAGCGGGCACCCGACCTTCTATAGACGGGATGCGGGCGGCGTGCCGACGCATGTCTACGACCGCGCTCAAGGTGACTTTGTGCCGCTGGCGCGCGATCCGCGCTCGATCGCTATCGCTACCCTGCGCGCCGAAGGGCGTCGCCTGGAAGGGCGCGCGGGCGCGTCGCTGCTCGACCTGGGCGATGGGGTGCTGCTGCTCGAATTTCACACCAAGGCCAACGCCATTGACGACGACATCATCGCCATGGGCTGGCGCGCGCTGGAGTACCTGGCAAGCGGCAGCTTCGAAGGGCTGGTGGTGGGCAACGATGGCGAACACTTCAGCGCGGGAGCCAATATCTTCCTGATCCTGATGCTGGCCCAGAATGGCGAGTATGACCGGATAGATGCGGTGGTGCGCGAGCTACAAAACCTGTTCCAGGCCATGCGCCGCGCGCCGCGCCCGGTGGTCACTGCGCCTTTCGGCATGGCGCTGGGCGGCGGGGCGGAATTCCTGATGGCCGGGCAGCGCGTCGTGGCGCACGCCGAACTCTACGCCGGGCTGGTCGAGATCGGCGTGGGATTGCTGCCGGCGGGCAGTGGTTGCAAGGAAATGCTGCGCCGCCGCCTGAATCCGGTCATGCGCACACCCAACGCTGACCCCCTGCCGCATTTGCAGGCTATCTTCGAGCAGATCGCGCTGGCCAAAGTGTCGGAGAGCGCGCGCATGGCCCGCGACATGGGCTTTCTGTCGCCCGCCGACCGCATCGTGCTCAACCGCGATCATCTGCTGGCCGAAGCCAAACGGGAAGTGTTGCACTTGGCGGCCAGCGGGCACCGGCCCGCCCCGCCGGAGTCGATCTGGGCGGCGGGGCGCGATGCACTGGCCGCCCTGCGCCTGGCTGTGTTCACGCTGCAGGATGGCGGCTACGCCACCGATCACGACGCGCTGATCGCCAATCACATCGCTTACGTGCTGTGCGGCGGCGACCTGTCGGAGCCGGGCTGGGTGCCGGAACAGTATATCCTCGACCTGGAGCGCGAGGCGTTCGTCGCCCTGTGCCACGAACCCAAGACGCTGGAACGCATTGCACACATGCTGCAACACAACAAACCATTGCGCAACTGAGAGCGGAGAAGCGACACATAGATGGAGGTAAGGACATCTGGGGGGAGTATGTCATCGCACACAGGGCCATCGGGACTGAGCGCACAGCCGCGCCGAAGAACGGCTTTCAGGCGCGGGCGCTGGTCGCGCCATTCGTTGCGCACCAGAGCGCTGAGCACAATTCTGCTGGTATTAATAGCTGAACTGGTGCTGGTCTATATCCTGGCGCAGGGCATTCTGCTGGACAGCTTCGTTGACCTGGAAGCCGAAGAAGCGCGCCGCAACACCGCCCGTGTGGTGAATGCGCTCGCCAACGATCTGCGGATGCTGGCGGCGACTACCGCCGATTGGGCCGAGTGGGACGATACCGATTTGTTTGTGCAGGGGGAACTCCCCTCTTACCGGGAAACCGCGCTTGAAGATTCGACCTTCACGCGCCTGGACGTGCACCTGATCGTGCTGATCGACTCCGCAGGCCAGGTCGTCTTCGCCAAGACCATGCCGCCGGGCGTGACAGCCGGCTGGGAACTGCCCGCGGCCCAGGCCGAACGTTACTTCAGCCCGCATACGTCAGCCGCAGAACTGAGCCGACTGGCCGTCGGGGAGCAGCTTCGGGGCCTGACGGTGCTGCGCGAAGGGCCGCTGCTGCTGGCCGCTCATGCGATCACTCCCAGCGCAGGGGAAGGGCCATCGCACGGGACGCTCGTCATGGGCCGCTTCGTAGATGTTGAGCAGATCGGCGCGCTGGCCAGCCTGGGCACTATCCGCCTCGATATCCGGCATTTCGCCGGGCCAGAACTGCCTGCCGATTTTTTGCGGGCCTACGAAATGCTCGGTAGCTCTGCCTCCAAACAGCTGGCCTGGGTGGTCAACGACGACACCTACGCGGGCTACACCCTCTTCAACGATCTACAGGGACGCCCCGTCTTCGTGGTGCGCGTGGAGATGGCGCGGCCCATTACTGCTCATGGGCGCGAGACGGTCGGCTATTTGCTGGCTGCTTTCTTCGTGGGTGGGCTGGCTCTGGCGGTGGTCAGCGCACTGAGCGTGGATCGCGCAATCGTGGCACGGGTGCTGCGCCTGACACGGCTGGTACAGAAAGTGGCTGAGACGCAGGATGTATCGCTGCGCGCGCCGGTGCATGGGCGCGACGAACTGGCGACACTGGCCGGCGGTCTCAACGGCATGTTGCACTCGATCGAGTTGGCGCACAAAGCCCTGGCTGCCAGTCAGGAGCAGCTATACCAGGTGATCACCTCGATCAGCGATTTGCTCTACGTGGTCGAATACGATGCCGGGGGACAGCCGGTGTGGCATCAGCTACTCTCACCGCAGATTGTGGCGCTTACCGGCTATCCCCTCAGTCAGTTCAACGAGGACTGGAACTTCTGGCTGAGCCTGATCCACCCGGATGACCGCCCCCGTCTGGCTGCTTTCGCCGCCGAGCGCGCTGACAGCCAGGCGGAGCTGGAGTATCGTTTGCGCCGCGCCGATGGCACGTACATCTGGGTGCGCGACCGCGAGCACCGGCGGGTAGACCCGACGACGGGGCATGTGCACATCTACGGCGTGGTGAGCGACATCACGGCCCGCCGCGAAGCCGAACAGGCCGAGCGCGAACAGCGCGTCTTCGCCGAAACGCTGGCCAGCACGATCGCGTTGGTCAATCAAACGCTGGAACCAGATGTTGTGCTCGACCGCATCCTGGAAAATGTCCAGCAGGTGGTCCCTCACGATACGGCCAGCATCATGCTCATCGAGGACAATTACACCCGTCTGGTGCGCCAGAAAGGGTTTGCTGAGCGCGGCCTGGCCGACTTCGTGAGCACTCTGCACTACCCGGTGAGCGACCTGGGCAAGTTCCGGCAGATGAGAGAGACCGGGCGTCCGGTGTGCATCCCGGAGACGCTTGGCTCGCCCGACTGGGTGCAGCACGAAGAACTGGCCTGGATACGCTCCTACATTGGCGCGCCGATCATGGTCGAAGGGGAAATGGTGGGCGTGCTCAATGTGGACAGTGCCACGCCGGGTTTCTTCACGCAGACGCATGCCGAACGCCTGCAGGCGTTTGCCGATCAGGTAGCTATCGCGCTGCGCAACGCCCGCCTATTCACTGCCGAGCAGGAGCAGCGCGCTTTCGCCGAAGCGCTGGCCGATACAGCCGCGGCGGTCAATAGCTCGCTTGACCTCGATACCGTGCTCGATCGGGTGCTGGCGAACGTGGAACGGGTAGCCCCCTTCGATCTGGCGAATATCATTTTGCTCGACGAAGAGGGCGCGGCGCGGGTGGTGGGCACCAACCCCGTCATCGAGGATGCGGAACAGGCTGCCTGGATGGCGCAGTTGCGCATGCCATTGAGCGACTTTGCTAACCTGCGCGAAATGGTCGAGACAGGCCGGCCACTCCTCATCTCCGACACGAGGGAATATGCCGGTTGGGTGAAGCTCCCCTTCGTTGACTGGATACGTTCTATAGCCAGCGCGCCCATCGTCGTGGCGGGCAAAGTCACCGGTTTCCTGCTTCTCAACAGTGCCATTCCTGGCTTTTTCACCCAGGCTCACGCGGAACGCCTGCAGGCGTTTGCCAACCAGGTCGCCATCGCGTTGCACAACGCCCGGCTGTTCGCCGCGGCGCAGCAATATGCCACCGACCTGGAGCAGCGCGTACGCGAGCGCACCGAAGAGGTGGAACAACGCCGGGCGCAGTTGCAGGCCATCCTGGACTCGATTGGCGAGGGGGTGATCTACGACGAGAAACTGCGCACTCGCTACGTCAACCGGGCGCTGACCGCCCTGACTGGCTATACAGCCGACGAATTTACCGGCTACCTGGATTTGCTGCGCAGTAGTGCTCACACCCGCGACGAGTTCGACGCGCTTGTTCAGGAAATATACGACACGGTAGACAGGCGGGGCACCTGGGAAGGAGAAGTGCGCCTGCGGCGCAAGGACGGTCATGAGTTCGACGCCGCGCTGATTGTCTCGCAGGTGCGCAATTCGGCGGGGGAGATCGTCGGTGCGGTGACAGTCATCCGCGACATCAGCCAGCAGAAAGCGCTGCAAGAGCAAAAAGACCGTTTCATCGCCAATGCCTCGCACGAGCTGCGCACCCCCCTGGCCAACCTGAAAACCCGTCTGTACCTGTTGCGCCATCAGCCGGAACAGGGGCACAAACATCTGCAAGTCCTGGAGCGGGTGGTGGCTACGATGAGCGAATTGATCGAGAGTCTGCTCGATGTGTCGCGCTTCGAGCGGGGGGTGATCGCGCTCAATTGCCAGCCAGTGGTGCTGCAAGACCTGATCCACGAAGTCATCACCGTCCAGCAAGCCGAGGCGGAACGCAAGCAGATCGCCCTATCGCTCTCTGTGCCGTCTGCCCCGCTGACCGCCCACATAGACCCCCGACGCATGGCTCAGGTGTTCACCAACCTGCTGACCAACGCCATCAACTATACGCCGGAGGGGGGGCAGATCGCTGTCGAAATGTTCCGTGCCGACGGGCAAAAGGGGCCGCGCGCCATTGTGCAGGTGCGCGATAGTGGAGTGGGCATTCCGGCAGAATTGCTCGATCAGGTCTTCGAGCCGTTCTTCCGCGCTCACGAAGGCGTCACCACCGGTACGGGGTTGGGCCTGACCATTGCCCGCGAGATTGTCCGCCTGCACGGGGGCGAAATCTGGATCGAAAGCGCGCCTGGCCAGGGGAGCGTGTTTAGTGTGGCGCTCGATGTGCTTTCGCCGCCGGAGATTACTACAGAGGAGGCAGGATCATGAGAGAAGCGGTCATCGTCGCCATGGCCCGCACCGCTGTGGGGCGGGCGAAAAAAGGGATGACGCGCAGCACTCGCCCCGAAGCCTTGCTGCGGACGGTCATCGCCGAGTTGCTGCGCCAGACGGCGGGCAAACTCGATCCGGCGCAGCTCGACGACGTGATCATCGGCTGCGCCATGCCCGAAGGCGCGCAGGGGCTAAACGTGGCGCGCGTCGTGGCGCTCAGCGCTGGCCTGCCGGTGAACGTGCCCGCGCAAACGGTCAATCGCTTCTGCGCCAGCGGCCTGCAGACGATCGCCAGCGCCGCCGAACGCATCATCGCCAACGGAGCCGATGCTATCCTGGCGGGCGGCGTCGAAACGATGTCGCTGGTGCCCATGACCGGTTTCCGGCTCAGCCCCGATTACGACATTGTGCGTCAGCAGCCGCAGATATATATGGGCATGGGCCTGACGGCGGAGCACGTTGCCGAGCAGTACGCTATCTCGCGCGAAGATCAGGACGAATTCGCCTACCGCAGCCACATGAAGGCCGCTGCGGCGGTGGACGCTGGCAAATTTGCCGAAGAGATCGTGCCGGTGCAGTTCGAACAGGTGACACTGCTAGACGGGCAACGCCATGTCGAGATGGTCACCTTCGACACCGACGAACACCTGCGCCGCGATACCACCCTCGACGCCCTGGCGAAGCTCAAGCCTGTCTTCAAGCAGAACGGCACGGTGACGGCGGGCAACTCCAGCCCGCTCAGCGACGGCGCGGCGGGGGTGATCGTCATGGAGGCGGGTATGGCTGCCCGCCTGGGCCTGACACCGATCGCGCGCTTCGTCGGCTTCAATGTGGCGGGCGTCCCGCCGGAGATCATGGGCATCGGGCCGGTTGCTGCCGTGCCGCGCGTGCTGCAGCGCACTGGCCTGACCCTGGCCGATCTCGACCTGATCGAGCTGAACGAAGCGTTCGCCGCGCAGTCCCTGGCAGTGATGCGCGCGCTCGACCTGAATCCGGACGTGGTCAATGTCAACGGCGGGGCGATCGCGCTCGGCCATCCGCTGGGCTGCACCGGAGCCAAGCTGACCGTGCAACTACTACACGAGTTGCGACGGCGCGGCGGGCGCTATGGCATGGTCACCATGTGCGTCGGCGGCGGGCAGGGTGCGGCAGGCATCTTTGAGAGAGTAGGGAATGGGGGGTAGGCAGGAAGTCCTGTCGGCTGACTGGCAGCGGACAGTTGCCTTTGTGCAGATCGGCTATGTGCAAAACTGCAGAGCGATATAGTTGCGCTGCCCCGTTTTTCCACTAAACTGAGGAATAGAGCAGCCTTGCTGCAGCAAGGCGACTTCCGTCAAAGGTGATTTTAAGGAGTGAGGGCATGTTCAGAAAACTGGCAATACTGGCAGTCCTGGTTGCACTGGTGGTGGGCGGGGTGGCCTCGGTGGCACCGCGCGCCGTCGCGCAAGACGAAATTGTCTTCGGCATGATCCTGGTCGGTCCCAAGGACGATCGTGGCTGGAGCCAGGCGCACTACACCGCTGGCCAATACGTAGAAGCTAATCTGCCCGGCGCAAAGATGATCGCTTTGGAGAGCCTGAACGCGGCAGCCCGCCCAGAGACCACCCTGGATCAGGTCGTGGAGGACATGGTCAACCAGGGGGCCAAGGTTATCTTCACCACCTCGGCGGACTTCGAAGTGGATACCACCATCGTAGCCGAATTCTATCCGGAGGTGGTCTTTATCAATGTCTCTGGTGACGATGCGCTGTGGGGCATTGCGCCGGAGAACCTGGGCAACATCATGGGGCAGATGGAATATGGCAAGATGATCGCCGGCTGTGCCGCCGCTCTGAAGACCGAAACGGGCAAGATCGGCTATGTCGGCCCCCTGATCGATCCGGAGACGATCCGCCTGACCAACTCGGCCTACCTGGGCGCGCGCTACTGCTATGAGAAATATCGCGGCCTGGACCCCGATACGCTGGACTTCGCGGTGACCTGGATCGGCTTCTGGTTCAACATCCCCGGCGTGACGCTCGACCCGACCGAAGTCTCCAATGCCTTCCTGGACGAGGGGCGCGATGTGCTGATCTCCGGCATTGACACCACCGAAGCGATCGTGGTGGCCAAGCAGCGCGCAGCCGAGGGCGCGAAGGTCTGGGCGATCCCCTATGACTATGAAGGCGCGTGCGAAGAAGCGCCCGATATCTGCCTGGGCGTGCCCTACTTCCACTGGGGGCCGGCTTATCTGAAGACGGTCAAGGCGGTGCAGGAAGGCACCTGGCAGCCCTCGTGGGACTGGAACGGCCCCGACTGGTCGGACATCAACAATCCTGACACGACCGCGGTGGGCTATATCTATGGCGATGGCCTGACCGACGAGGAGAAAGCCATCCTGGATGAGTTCATCGCCGGGCTGGCTGCCGGTGCGCAGGGTGAAGAGGGCGGCATCAACCTGTGGGTGGGCCCGCTCACCTTCCAGGACGGTTCGGTCTTCCTGGAAGAAGGCGAAGTCGCCACGCCCAAGCAAATCTGGTTCCAGGCTCGCAATGCCGAAGAAGCCACTTCGCCCGACGAAGTGACACCTCCGCAGTTGCTGGCAGGGATCAAGGGCACCAGCAAGTAGCTTGCTCGTTCGTTGAAGAGGAGGAGAGGGGTCCTGTCGCCCCTCTCTTTGTTTTCTATGCATTGCCCACAAGTTTCCCCTCACCCCTACCTCCCCTCGCCCTCGCGACTGCGTCGCGGGGCGAGGGGACTTACTGTCTCTCGTGCGAGCGCTCCCCTTCGCCCGCAGCGCGGGAGAAGGGGCCGGGGCATGAGGGCCATCGGGCGCAGCAAAGTCGCTGACAACCTTTGCACGCACCTCTGACGGGCACACTACTTGACATTTTGGCGGCAGGCGCTACAACTGACCTGTGAACTTCGTAAACACAGCGAGGGCCGCCATGAACACACCCGCCAGCATTACCGCTTTTGTGGGGGCGCTCCTGACTCTGCTCACCTTCTGGTGGCGACTGCAACGCGAGCGCTACGATGTGCGCAACCGAGGCGTCAATCAGTCGCCCGTGCTCACGCTCTTCTACGCCATTCGTTACACGCTGCATCGGTTGTTGGTTTACTTGATGCTGGGCTATTTGCTGGTGAGCGGCTACTACCTGATCAAGTTTCAGCACACCTGCCAGGCACAGGCAGAGGAGCAGGCGGCCTCCTATGAACTGGTAGACCGCCTGCTCGATGCTCTGCGTTGGCCCGTGACCTATCAGGACGGGCCGGACTGTTTGCAGTAACCGCCGTACTGCACTGGCATTCCGCCCGGCGCGGGTTCTTCATCGCTACAGGTCGGCGGCAAGGGGGTTGCGCCAGCCCTGGCCTCTGTCAGGGCGGCGCTGGTTTCCTCTGCAGGTTGCATGGCGTCGGACGCCGTCCCACCGGTGATGGTGAAGAGCGTCCCCGCGCCGCGCCCGTAGACCTCCGGGAAGTAGAATTCGTAGCCGGTGGGCGGGATGACGTTGTACTCGCCCGCCAGGCCAGGGTAGATCACGTAGTTGAACTGATAGGTGCCGCGCGGCAGGTACGTGGCGTAGAGCACCACCTTTTCATCGCGCATCTCCACGTTGGAGAACCACCACCAGCCCCAGCCCCGACTGAGCGGGCGTTCGCGCTCCAGGCGCGGCTGTGTGCCAACCACGCTCACCGTCTCCAGGTTCGGGTTGACCGCCTCCGATCCGGCGGGGATCGGGTCTTCGATCACCACATAGTGCAGATCGTTGGGCGCGATGAGGGTCAGCGTGACCTGCACTGGCTGTCCCACCTCCGCCGAGGTGATCGGTGTCCCTTCCGGATCGTTGAGCAGGCTGTATTTGCGGTTGACAGTCAGCCCGCGGTTGAGCGGCTCGATCTCCGGCACGGGCAGCCAGGCGGTGAGGTGCGCGGTGTAGTATAGATTGCCGTTGCCCTCGCCCCGGCTGATGGTCAGGCGGTTGGCGCGATCGGTCAGCAGGTCGGCTATATCCACCACCAGCTTTTCGGTTTTGCGCACGTTGTCCGGCGTGGCGGTATTGTCGTCCAGCGCCAGCCGTTCACCGTTGAGCGAGACGCCGAAGGTGTAGTCCGGATATAGCTCACCGGTGAGCGTCATCCACTCGGTCAGCGCCATCAAGGCCCAGGCGGTTTCCTGCGTCGTCTCCCAGGCGTCGGCCTTGCGGGCGACCATCAGCCAGCGCACGATGTTGGGCAACAGCTCGTTCTGCGGGTCAATCTGTGCCAGCGCCAGCAGGCCGAGCGCGGTCGTGCGCGTGTCGGTGTTCCAGTTCCACCAGTCCTGGTAGTCCTCCTCCCAGTGCGCCCCCGTCGCGCTGACCACCAGCGCCGAGTTGAGGTCGTTGATCAGCTCCATAGCGCGGGAATCCTGGGGAGCCAGCAGGTGTAAGGTGAGCGCCAGATAGGCTTTGGCGTAGAGGCTCATTGCCTCGCGCTCGTCATAGAGCAGCACAGTCCGCTGGAAGTCGCCCCGACCGGCGCGGGCCAGCGCATAGAGCAGGAACGCCTGCCGGTTGATCACCCACCGTTCTTCCTGGGGGCGAATCACCTTCAGCGAGCTGGTGACGTAGGTTGCCGCGCGGTTGATCACGCTCTGCTCGACGGTGAAGCCGGAGCGCTGCGCCTCCACCAGGCCGATCAGCGCGTAGGCAGTCACCACCGGGTTCGACTTGTCCTGCACAAACCAGCCCCAGCCACCGTCGGTATGTTGCTGCGCATAGAGTCGCTGCAAGGCATAGCTGACCTCAACCTCCAGGTGTGCGGCCAGTTCGGGATCGTCCAGGCCCAGGTCGCGCAGGGCGCGCAGCGTGACGGCGTTGGGCAGGAAGCGGCTGATGATCTGCTCGATGCAGTAGTGTGGGAAGTTGCGCAGCCAGGTCAGGCCGTCCACCGTCGCCGCGGCCAGCGAACGATCCAGGCGGATGGTGAGCTGCCCCTGTGTCACGTCGAAGCGGCGCGGCAACGGCACCGCTTCGGTGCGGCTGCCCGCCTCCGGCCCGCGCAGCAAGCCCGCCGTACCCACTGTCTCCGGCGCTTCGTACTTGTAGACAGGCAGCGGGTCGCCGCCCAGGATGGTCGGTTTGCTGGCGTCGGTATATTTGCCATCGCCGGCGTTGGCGTAGAAGGTCAGATCAACCTGTGGCACGTCGAGGATTTCGACCTGCCAGTTGACGCGGGCGCGGCCTCCAGCAGGCACATTGACCTGCTGCATTGGCGCGACCCCCTCCGCAAAGCGGAAACCTGTGCCCTCCAGCGCAACTTCGGTCAGCAAGGCTTCCTGGGTATTGTTGTTAACTATCGCGCTCAGCGTCGCTTTGTCGCCGACGATGAAGAAGCGCGGTGTGCCGGGCCGGATGAGCACCGGCTTGGTGCTGATCAGGTCGAAGGTGGTCTGTCCGACCAGCATGGGGCCATCCGCGCCCGTGGTAACAGCGCGCGCGTCCAGCCGCCAGGTGGTCAGGTTATCGGGCAGGGTCACGGAGACAGTCGCCTGGCCGTTCTCGTCGGTGAGGACGAAGGGTTCCCACAGCGGCGTATCTACGAATTCCTGGCGCACCTCGAACAGGCCGCCTTCGCCGTAGCCGCCGCCCCCGCCTTTGATGGTGTCTATGATGCGCTGCGTGGCCTGGTCGGTGCTGATGGTTAGGGCGCTGGCGCTGCGCACGCTCAGGCCGCGCTCGGAGTAGAAGTAGGAGAGCAACGGCTCGCTGTTGGGCGGCGCGATGGTCAGCACGGCCAGGTCGGTCAGTCCGACGCCGACCTCCGCCCCAGCGACGGGGTTGCCCTGCCAGTCGGTGGCGGTGATGGTGTAGTCTACAGTGTCGCCCGGCCCGGCGAATTCGCCCGCTGCCACGTCAATGCTGGGGGTCACTTCCAGCGCCATCACCAGGCGGCTGGTGTCTACGGTGAGTTTGACCAGCCCCATGCGGAAAGCGGCGACCGGATTGTTGTCGTCCACGCCCTTCACCAGCACCGCGCTGACATAGACGTTGGGCGCGAAGTTCTCAGTGATGGGCAGCCGGTAGACGGTGCTGTTGGTCTCCAGTTTGAGCACTTCCTGCTGCAAGATGTCGCCGCGTTCTACGGTGATCAGCGCCCAGGCTGTCCCCTGCCAGGGGCTGGGGATGAGGATTTCGGCGGTGTCGCCCACGGTGTACTCGTCCGCGTCGGCGATCAGTTGGATGCGGTTGGAGTTCTCCTGCCGCCAGTTGACGAACTCCGCGCCGCTGACCCACAGGAAGGCGCTGGAGCGCACTTCGTTGCCTGCCGCGTCGGTGGCGGTGGCATATACCTTGTATACGCCGCCCACCGGCGGGACGAAGGCGATCTGCGCCAGGCCGTCCTCATCGGTGATCGCCGTGCCGCTGGCCCCTTCGACCGGCTCTTCCTTGACCTCCCACGTCCAGGTCGTGCGGCCAAACTCGTCCTCTTCCTGCACGCTGAACCAACGCCGTTCTACTACCTGGTAAGCGATCTCCTGGCCGGCGACGGGCGCGCTGTCCCAGTCCACGGCCAGCAGGTTGATCTTCGTTTCGCGTCCGGCATAGCCCACGTATTCGGTAGGCTGCACGCCGACGTAGACCAGGCCCTGGTGCACCACCACCTGAACGCGAGCGGCCACCAGTTGATCGCTCTCGTCGGTGACACGCGCCTCGATGGTATAGGTCTGGCTGCGGCCTTGCTCGCTCAGGTCGGCGGGCAGGGCGATCACAAAGCGGCCCAACTCGTCGGTCTGTCCCTCGCCCTCGTCGATCACCTCGCCATAGGGGCCGTAGTATTCCGGCGCGTAGAAGTCATAGTTCTCGTCCACGAACGACCACCAGCCGGGTTGATCGCCGCTGTAGCTGAAGAAATAGTCCTGCGCCAGCACGCTATAGGCAACCGTCGCGTTGGAGACCGCCCCGCCGAAGAAGTAGCGCGCCTCGCCCAGCACTACTATCTCTTCACGCTGGACGACCTGATCCCGTTCGGGGGTCAGGGTCACCTGGAACTCCGGCGCGCGGTATTCGGCCACGCTGAAGCTCACGTCGAACGACTCGCGCACGTTGCTGGAGACTTCGGCCACGATACGGTAGTAACCGAGCGGCGCTTCAGGGTCGAGTTGCAGTTCGCCGCTGAACGATCCCTGCGGCGAGACCGGTAGTACCTGGTCGTAGATCACCTCGCCGCGGTCGTCGTAGACCTTCACCGGCACTTCGGTCAGCGTCGGCAGGGTGTAGGTGACGTCATCGCGATGGCGCAGGATGCCCTTGAAGTAGACCGGCTGGCCAGGGCGATAGATGGGACGGTCGGTATAGAGATAAACGATGAAGTCCTCTGGCTGGTAATCGCCCCAGGCGTCGAACATCCAGGGGTCCATGCCTTCCGACCAGTCGCTGACGGCGAAGCCAAAGCGTTCCCCTTCGTCCACGCTGGCGTAGAGCGTGGTATAGAGGCTTTCAAGCCGAGGGACTGTTGCCGTCGCCAGGCCATCTTCGCCGGTGATGGCGCGGGCGATGGGATTGAAGTCCTGATTGTAGAAGACTACCGGCACGCCAGCGACTGGTTCGCCACTCTGCAGGTCGGTGACCCAGGCCAGAGCGGTGTCCTGGCTGAACTTGAGCGTGATATTGACCGACTGCACCAACAGGACATGTTGCTGAGGGCCATAGGTCTGCGCGTCGGTCTCTGGCGAACGCAGCTCCAGGAAGTAGACGCCGGGCGGCAACGCGCGCGGCGTGTCCGCAGTCGCGGCGGGTTGTGTGCCGGGGCGATTGGGATCGGTGGGCGTGGCCAGCAGCGGCGCGAAGAAGTAGATACTCTGGTCGCCCTCTGCCGCCCAGCCGGTGATGCCGTTATCCAGGCGCACTTCCCACCACAGATAGCCGCTTTCGCACAGCGGCCCGCTGATAATTTGCATCGTCTCGCCCGGGTTGGCCTGCGCGATGCGTTGCGCGGCCAGGTTCGGCTCGGCGCGGATGTTGAGCGGGCGCGGGTCTTCTTCGGTGACGATCACCACGTCGCCTACCATCACCTGCGTGGGCGGTGCGCCCAGGCACTCGATGTTCTCGATGCCGCTGGGGCCGCTCTCGGAGATGTAGAGCAGTTCATAGCGCAATTCATTGGGCTGGCTGGCAACGTCTACCGTCCAGCGGCGCAGCAGGTCGGTGGGCGCGGGGGTGAAGCTCTCCCACACCCGCCATTGCTCAGGGCCGGTCAGTTCGGCCAGCGTGGGCAGCGTCAGGCGATAGAGGCGCAGGTCGAGCCGCGAGACGTTGCGGTGCGTGACGAACAGGCGCGTTGACGGGTTGTAGCTGCTGTACATGCCCACCCGCCAGGGAGCCTGGATGCTCAGTTGGGGCGGATAGGGGGCGGTCGTGTAGGTGACGGTCAGCCCCTCTTCGATTACGTTGCCGTATTTGTCCTGCATACCGGGCAGGATGGTGATGACGTAAGTCGTGCTCGGCTCGGTGTCGAAGGCCAGGGTATAGCTGTTGTCCCAATCGTAGTAGTAGGAGTCGAACTCACGCCATGGCTCCGGCTTGATGATCACCTTGTCTTCCAGCGACTTCAGGTTCATCGGCGTGTTGAAGAAGATGGTGAAGCCGCCGTACGGTTCAGCATCTACCTGGCCATCGGCGGGCGACGTGCGCTCGATGCGCGGGTAGGGGACGGTGAGGAACACGCTCGTCGCGTCCTCGCGCAGGGGCGCGCCAGTGCTGCTACGGGCCAGGGCCGCTTTCACGGTGATGCGGTAAGAGGACTCCAGTTGCAGGCGCTCAGCGGGGGTGAAGGTCAACGTGCGCCCGTCATCGCCCCAGGCGAAGGTGCCCTCGACCTGTTCAGGAGCGGGTGGCTTGGGCAGGTCTTCCCGCGTTGGCCCCAGGTACTCCAGCACGAAGCCCCCCTTCTCTAGCGAGGCCGGGTCCATGGCCTGGCTGAAGCGCACTCTGATGACAGTCTCCAAGGGAACAGCCTCTGCGCCATCACCCCGTGGGCTGATCTCGATCACGTCCGGCTTTATGGTCGTGAATGTCCAGCGGAAGTCCTCGGCCAGCACTCCGCCGGTCACGTCGGTCAGGCCAGCGCTGACCGTGACGGTGTAGGTCGTGCCGCCATTCAGTTCAGTCTCTGGCGTGAACAGGTAGATCGAGGTATTGAGCCATTCTCCCGTGCCCTGGACTGGCGGATCGAACACCAGCGGTTGCGGCAGGTCGGCCATTTCCTCCACTGTCACCAGCGGCACAACCGGTCGGTTGAAGATCACTGTGATGATGCTATCGGTGTCCACGTCTGCGGAGCCATCGGCGGGCAACACCTCGGTCACCTCCAGGTAGCCGATGGTGCGCAGCGTCAGGGTGAACGGCTCGGCGAGGGGCACC
Source organism: uncultured Anaerolineales bacterium (assembly GCA_937135955.1). Taxonomy (GTDB): domain Bacteria; phylum Chloroflexota; class Anaerolineae; order Aggregatilineales; family Aggregatilineaceae; genus UBA2029. The sequence goes on from CAKZOB010000044.1 coordinate 27,898, forward strand.
CCGTCTGCCGAAGTCGCGCCCGTCCCAATGGTGAAGGTGTACTCGGTGGCGCGTGCCAGCGGCGCGTCTGGCGTGAAGGTGAGCGTGGTGAAATCACCTGCCCAGCTCAGCGCGCCCTCGACCTCAGGTTCCACGCTGAAGGCAGAAGGGAACGTATCCGGATTCATGGGCTGGTCGAAGAAGAAGATCACCGGCCCTTCCAGCGGCAATTCTTCGCCTGGCAGGGGCATAGTGTCGAAGACCTGTGGCGGCAGAGTCTCGCCTTCTTCGCCCCAGGCGTAGGGGGAATTCAAGACCGCTGCCAGGAGCACCACAGCCAGCCCGGCGATCGTCAACATCCACCAGCTAAAGCGTCGCACTCGCATTACTATATCTCCTCTCGCCCGTCACAGGGGATAAGAAACCTTAGGGGTATTTTCAGGTCGGACATGCAGCCCGTTTCTGTTGGCTGGAAAAGTGTGGCTGAGACCGGGCGATCCGGCCCCATATCCAGGGCTACTTTTCATTATAGGGCTGTTAACCGCAAACAGAAACACGTCTGCACAACGGCTGTCCTACGCCACGAGGACGGAAGCCTGTTCAAGCGCCGAGCAATTCGGTCACCAGAGCGCGCAGGCGCGCCATGGGCACCGGCTTGACCAGGAAGGCGCGCGCGCCCAGCGTCAGTATCTCCTCGCGCATCCGGTCGTTGGCAGAGATGACGGCGAACGGCACATCGCGCAAGCGCACGTCGTCGCGGGCGAACTCCAGCACGCGCTTGCCGGGGATATCCGGCAGTTGCAGATCGAGCAGGACGGCGTCGAAGTCCTGCGTGGTCAGGCGCAGCATGGCTTCGGCAGCATTGGCCGCGCCGACGACCTCGTGGCCCTCGTGGGCCAGCGCCGTCTGGTAGAAAAAGCGCAGATCATCGTCGTCCTCAACGACCAGCAGTCGGGCCACAGTCTTCTCTCTTTCGCGCAGCGACAGCGCACAGCGCTCAGTTGCCGGGCAGCGCCTGCCAGCTCCAGGCGGCCAGCTCGCGCAACACGGCGTAAAATTCCTCACCCGCGCTGAGCGGGCCAGTGGTGCGCTGCGCCGGGCTGGGATAGACGCGCACGCCCTGCCGCTCGAACAGCCAGCGCGCCCGCCATAGATGAAAGTCGTCGCTGACCAGCACCGCATCGCGCCAGCCCTGCGCGGCCATCAGCGCCGCCGTCGCGCGGGCGTTCTCCGCTGTGCTGCGGCTGACGTCCTCGCGCCACACGGCAGCGGCGGGCACGCCCTCCACACTCATCACCTGGGCGCAGTGGGCGGCTTCTGTGTCGCCGCCTGGGGTGATCGCCCCACCGGTGCACAGGACATAGGGCGCGTAACCGGCCCGGTAGAGCGCTGCGCCATGCAGCGCCCGCCGGGTTGTGCCCGCTTCACCCCCGCCCAGCACCACGATCACGTCGGCAGGGCGGGCGCGGTCGCTCGTTCCATAGCGGACGATGATAACCGCCAGCATCAGCGCGCCACCGACCAGGATCAGCGTCGCCAGGGCGAGCGCGAACCTGAGCAGTCGCCAGACGGGCGTTATGCGCCGCACAGAGATTGTGGTCGTACTCGCGAACTGCCCCATGCGCTGCCATGCCTCCGCTCGATTATAGCCGGGGCGAGCGCGGCGCGAAAAGCGCGGCGAAGAATTTCACCGCAGAGGACACGGAGAACCCAGAGGGAGCACAGAGAAGCTCTGCTTAAGACGCCCTAATCCCCTTCTCTGCGGAGAAAAGCTCTTCCCCATCCGCTCAGCGCGCCCGGCGCAGATACTGTACAATGGAAAGCGGCTGGGCGATCACCCGCGACAGAGGAGAGGAGCGTATCTCATGGGGCTGTTTGAGACCACCTCCGCCAAACCGGTGGCGGTGCATATCCTGGTGCCGGGCTTTGTAGTGCATGGGCAACTGGCCGTCATCGGGACGCTGCAGACCTATCTGAACGACGAGCGGCGCGGCACCTTTTCGCTGAACAACGTCACGGTCTACGGCCTGGAGCCGGGCAACCCCGCCCGCAGTATGCAGCTTGAGGGCTTGTTCGTCGGCAAGACGAGTTGTCACGCCATCCTGTTCGATACCATGCTGTCCCAGGAAGAGACGGGCTTGTTGCCGCGCACTGAACGGCTGGCCATCTATACGCCGCATTACTGCATTCAGGGCGACTTTCACATGGGGCCGGATGTGCTGGTGGGCGAATTCGCCTTTGCCTCGCGGGCGCAGTTCGTGGGGGCGACCCATGTGCAGGTGTTCCCCCTGTTCCCGCCGCAGGCAGCCATCCCCCAGAGCGCGCCGCTGGCCTTCGTACACCGCGATGTGTTGCAGATGCATCATATGGTCTAGCGGCGAGACGGCGCAACGTAGCAGGGCACGGGCGCGTATAGCGAGATAGACCTATCGGGTGCATGTGATCGGAGGACGACCGTGGGCTGTTTTCGGGCGATACTGTGCGTGCTGTTCCCGCCGCTGAGCGTGCTGGATCGCGGCTGTGGGGCGATCCTGGTGGTGACCGTGCTGACCATCGCTGGCTGGGTGCCAGGGGTGATCGCCGCCTTGCTGATCAACGTGCTGGCGGAGAAGTAGGAACAAGTCCGGGCGATTGCTCCCGCTGCTCTTTGCCGGGTACGTATTGGCGCTCCATCTGGCTTCCGCTTCCTGGGTTCGTCTTAGGCCCCAGGGGGATTGCACCAAACCGCTTGCCGCTTTACCTCACCCCCAGCCTCGCTTCGCTCGGCTTGCCCCCTCCCCGCGTCGGGGCTGAGGGGGCGACACTAGGTTCTGTTGACATTTCATCGTAACCAAATCAGCGCACCAGCCAAATGACCTTGCCCCGGTTTCTCGGACACAAGAACTGTCATAGACTGGAGAGCACAGGAGGTAAAGATAGATGGACAGGCGATATCGTACCTACCCCCAAGAGTTCAAGCTGGAAGCGCTGGAGCTGCCAGACCAGCACATTCAGGTGAGCATGAACGGTGTGGGCAACTGCTATGACAATGCGCCGATGGAAAGTTTCATCGGCACCCTGAAAACGGAATGTGCCAGCGCACCCTTTGCACGTCCCCCGCTTTCAGTTGAGGCAAGGGCGGGCATTCTTTGCTATACTGGGCGATCCTTAAGACCGTTCTGTTGGAGATGCCTGTGATGCGAGAACCCGCCGAGGGTATGACCGAAGATATGCGCCGTCAGTTGGTCGCGGCGGCGCTGCGCGCGCGCGAGCGCGCTTATGTGCCCTATTCCGGCTATCCGGTGGGCGCGGCCCTGCTGACTGATACGGGGGCCGTCTACACCGGCTGCAATATCGAGATCGCCTCCTATGGGGCGACGGTGTGCGGCGAGCGCACTGCCGCCTTCAAAGCGGTGAGCGAAGGCGAGCGCGTCTTCCGCGCCATTGCCATCGTCACCAGCAATGGGGCGGCCCCCTGCGGCATCTGTCGTCAGGTGTTGTACGAGTTTGGCCCGGCCATGACGGTCATCCTGGCCACGCCGGACGGTGAAATCACCTGGGAAGGGCTGCTGAGCGACCTGCTGCCGCTGGGTTTCGGGCCGCACGAGTTGGCTGAGGGACAGCGTGCCGGGTCGTGAGCGTACTCTCCGCACCGAAGCGATCATCCTGCGCCGCCAGGAGATCGGCGAAGCCGATCGGCTGCTGGTGCTGTTGACTCCCGCACACGGCAAACTGCGCGCCCTGGCCAAAGGCGCGCGCAAACCCATCGCCCGCAAGGCCGGACACCTGGAACTATACGCCCTGGTAGACATGCAACTGGCCCGCGGGCGCGAGTGGTACTATGTGCGCGAAGCGGAGACGAAAGAGCCTTTCCTGCCCCTGCGCGAAGACCTGCTGCGCACCGCCTATGCCAGCCATCTGGTCGAACTGATCGATCGCTTCACCGGCGAGCAGGACATCAGCCGCGCCGAGTTCGCCCTGCTGCGCGACGCGCTCGGCTGGCTGTGCAGCGACGCCGACCCGCGCACCGTCGCCCGCTATTATGAACTGCGGCTGCTGGCGTTGGCAGGGTTTGCGCCGGCGTTGCATCAGTGCGCCATCGGGCAAGAGGAGCTGCGTCCACAGGATCAGTACTTCAGCCCGCCCGACGGCGGCGCGCTGTGCCCCGACCATCACCGCGACACCGGGCGCGGCATGCCCATCAGCCTGCCCGCCCTTAAGACGCTGCGCTACATGCAGACTCAGCCCTGGGAGGCTGTGCGCGTCGTGCGCATCGGCCCGGCCCTGCATCTGGAACTCGAACGGTTGATGCTGGCCTACCTGACCTTCGTGTTGGAGCAGCGGCTGCAAAGTGTAGAATTCCTGCGACGGTTACGCCGCGAAGAGGCTTAACTGCAAAGGAGTCAGCAGCTATGAGACTGCAACGGATAGTGTCTGTGTTCCTGTTCCTGGCGGTGGGGATCGCCCTGCTGGCGCCCATCGCCCGCGCGCAGTCGCCGGATACGCCCGCCTTCGCTGCGCGCGGTCCCTACCCGGTCGGCGTGCGCGAGTTCGTCATCGCCGATGACGAGCGCCCTCTGGCAGTGACGGTCTGGTATCCGGCGCTGAATCCCGCGGGTGCGCCCGAAACGACCGTCTATCTGCCCGACCTGTTCCCCATCCCTGGGCAGGCCATCGCCGACGCCCCGCCCGACGTAGCCGGTGGGCCGTACCCGCTGGTCATTTTTTCGCACGGCTTCGGTGGCTTTCGCTATCAGTCTACCTACCTCACCGAGCATCTGGCCTCGTATGGCTTCGTGGTCATGTCCGCCGACCATCCTGGCAGCAGCATTCTCGACCTGCTGGGCGAGGATGTCTCGCTCGATGAAGTGCGACAAATCCTCACCGACAGCGAGTCGGAGGGCCAACTGCTGGGACGCCTGATGGAGCGCGGACAGGCCGAGCGCGGCCTGGAGTTGGTGAGCGTCAGCCTGGCCCTGCGCCCGCTGGACGTGCTGCGCGAGATCGCCTTCGCCGAGGCGCTCACCGCTGCGGACAGGGCGCTGGCAGGCGCGATCGATCTGCAGCGTATCGCGGTCAGCGGGCATTCGTTCGGCGGCTACACAGCGCTTGCGGCGGGCGGAGCACAACTCGATCTGCGCGGCCTGGGTCAATGGTGCACCGATCCGCAGGGGGTCTCTTTCGACCCGCAGCGGCGCGTAGCCTTCCACCCCGAACCCTTACCGGCAGGTCAGGCGCTCACTGTGTGCCTAGCGCGACTGGCCGCCCGCGACGTGGCCGAACTGCGCGGTCTGGCCGCGCCTCCGGCGGGACTATGGCCGCCCACTACTGATCCGCGCATTCGCGCGGTGCTGGTTCTGGCCCCCTGGAATGCGCCCATCTTCGGCGCGGACGGGCTGGCGACGCTCGACGTGCCGCTGATGGTGCAGGTTGGCTCGGCAGACAGCGTCACGCCCCCAGAGCGCGACGCCTACCTTATATATACAGGTGTCAGCAGCACTCACAAGGCGCTCGTCGTGTTGGAGGGGGCGGGACATCTGGTCTTCGCCAATCAGGGCTTCGGGGTGACCGATCCGGCCTGGGATATGGAGCGGGCGCACGCGCTGATCACCCATTTCGCAACGGCCTTCCTGCGCGCGGTGCTGTATCAGGACGAACCGGCCAGGGCGGCGTTGCTGCCCGCCGTGGCCGGGCGCTTCGACGGCGTGCTATACGATCGCACTTGGCCGCGCTAACCCGTCCTTCACCAGAAAACAGCGAGAGAGTAGCGTGACACGACAGAGCTGGCATTGGTTGGGTCTACTGACGGTGATGGGTTTGCTGGGCGCGCTGCTGACCGCCCCTGTCGCCCAGGCTCAAGGCGATATCGAGGCGGTACGCGCGGCGGTGCAGGGATGGTTGCTGCAAACACTGGGCAAGCCCGGTCTGATTCTGGTCGAATACACCTATTCTTATAACGTCTGGCCGGACTCCAGCCTGGGCTGTCCGGTTCCGGGCCAGCCGATCACGCCCGGCGAGGTCGCGGGATACCGCTGGACGTTCACCTTCGACAACATGGTGCGCTACGAAGTGCACAGCGGGGTGACGGGCACTCCCGCCGTGCTGTGCAGTGCCACAGGCATCGCGCCGGACGTGCGCATGACCACCTACAACGGGCGCGACTTCTCAGTGCTGGTGCCCGACGCCTGGCTGGTCTTCCCCGGTGCGACTGAGGACGAGACGCTTTTCGCGCCGGGAGCGGGCACCGACTGCGCATTGCCGGGGATGCTGATCACCGTCCTGGGGCGCGTCGCCGCGGGCGTGACGCCCGATCACCTGCTGGACGAATACCTGGCCGGTTTCAGCAGCCTCAACGTCAGCGGCGAGCGGCGCATAGTGGGGACATCCGGGCGCTCGACGACCTACGAAGCGCCCTGCAACGGGACGACGCGCGGCTGGCGCGTGACAGCCTTCGTGCAGCTTGGGCGCGCCTACCGCATCCTGCAATGGGCACCGGCGGCGGAATTCCCGCAATGGGATCTCCGCTTCGAGAACATGCTCAGCCAGTTCACACCGGGCGGGGCAACCGCCCTCGCCGCAGCCCCCGACGAGACCGCCGCTCCAACGCTGCCTGCGCTGCCGCTGGCCCTGTACTTCACGGGCGACGTATTCCTGGGGGCGCTCAATGACCTGCCGGGGCGCGGTGTGACTTCCGTGCCGACGTTCGACCGGCGTTACCTCAACTTTTCTCCGAACGGGCAATATCTGTCCTACCTCGATGTGACCAACGCCGAAGTGCGGACGATGGACGCCCTCAGCGGGCTGTCTCCGCGACGGGTGGCGCAGAAAGTGGACACACGCTTTCCGCCCGCCTGGAGCGCGGATAGCGCACGCCTGGCCTACGTAGCCGCGGCAGACAGTCCGGACAGCGCCCTGCTGACCATCGCCGCTGTACCCGCGCTGGGCGGCGAGGCCGAACGACTGGCGAACTTCCCCTTCGCGGGCGAATGCAGCAGCGCACAGGCCGATCCCGCTGCCGACGTGTCCGCCGCCGAGGCCGCGCCAGGGACGGGCGCGGGCGTGCTGGCCTGGCTGCCCGACGGGCGTTTCCTGGTTTCGACGTACTGCGCGGGCGGTCTAGCGCTGCTCGACCCGGCGACCGGCGACCTGCAAAAACTGGATGATGAGTTCCAGGGCGGAGTCGTCGCGCCGGATGGCGCGCGCGTGGCAGCCTGGGCCGCGGATCGGCTGGCGGTGATTGACCTGACAAGCGGCGCGCGCTACGACTGGCCAGTAGACGGGGCTGTGCAGCAGGTCGCCTGGGCAGCGGACGGGACAGCGCTCTATGTCGGGACAGGAACGCTGGCGGAGACGCAGACGCTCGATAACGCCGCAGATCAGGCGGACGGCGAGGCAGTCTTTGGGCGCTGGCCGGTGCAAGTGCACATCAATGACCTGGCGCTGCTGCGACTCGACCCGGTCACCGGCGAACAGGCATTGCTCTGGCGCGGGCAGGGCTACGCCATTGGACGCATCGCCCCCGCGCCTGATGGCAACGGGGTGCTGTTCAGCGTGGTGCCGGGCAGTCAGGGGCTAGTGGACGCTTGGCGAGCCGGTGGCGATGCGCTGACGCTCCGCGCTGCATACCCGCAGGCAGCGCTGTACTGGTTGCCGACGGGCGCGCTCACCGCGACCCTGCTGGCCTATGCCGGGCAACCGGCCTTTGCGCCGGTCACCTTGCCCGTCACCGCGCCCTGATCGCGCGCTGACCCCGCACGGGCTGCACAAAAGGCAAGCCCGCACGGCGAAACGCTGTGCGGGCTTGCTTCATGATAAATCTGGACGAACGGAGTCGCCACCGCGTCTGCTACTTGGCGATGGGATAGGTCATCTTCTCCCAGTCCTGCTTGGAGACGAACTTGGTCAGGTTGCGACCATCCGCCGTCTTGGCTTGCAGCCCGTAGCGGGTCTGCCCGTTCTTGGTGGTGAAGGTGACGCGCTTGACGTCCTTGTCGTCCACCTTCACCTTCTTGCGGAACTTGACATCGTAGAATTCAACGGCCACGGCGATTTCTCCTTTTTATGCACTATCCCTAGTAATGGCGTAAGTCGCCGAACCACCTTACACTTGCTTATTGTATCATGATACGGGGAAATGTACACAACTTTTCCCGTGCGCTCCCTTGAACTGCCATCCTTGCGCTCCCCCGGCGTTCCTTTTCCCCTGCAACCGCAGCCATTCCTCGCTCAGACGCGCGCTTCTGTATGCATTCTAGCAAGAAAGCGAATTTACGCCACTCCCTCACCGGCGAGAGTGCGTGCAAAGGTTGACAGCGACTTTGCCCCGCCCGATGCCCCTCATCCCCCGGCCCCTGCTCCCGCGCTGCGGGTGAAGGGGAGCATTCGCGCGAGAGACAATAAGTCCCCTCGCCCTCGCAACTGCGTCGCGGGGCGAGGGGATTTAGCGGTGAGGGGCAGCAGACTGCTGCAAATTGCCTGTCACATTTTGCACACTCCCTCCCGCGGCGTCATCAGTTGCTGGCAGGAGCGCCTGGTGGGTATTATCTACATTAGGACATGCTCTGCCCGGAGGTGTTGCGTGGCTGCTGGCCCAGAGACCCTTTCTCGTCTCAGTGAAGACATCCATCTTTTCGGCGACCTGCTGGGTGAAGTGATCCGTGCGCAACACGGGCAGGCAGCCTTCGAGACGGTCGAGGCGGTGCGCGCCGCCGCCAAAGCCCGTCGCAATCACGACCCGCTGGCTCACGTCACGCTGGCGCGTATCATCGAGGGGCAAGACCTGCCAGGCAAGCGCGTGCTGATCAAAGCCTTCAGCAACTACTTCCAGTTGATCAACATTGCCGAGGATCAACAGCGCGTGCGGGTACTGCGCGAACGCGAGCGCGAAGGGGCACTCTCTGAGTCGGTGTACGAGGCCATCGCGACCTTGCGCGCGGCAGGAGTCTCCGCTGAGGAACTGCGCGCCCTGCTGCAGCGGATCAGCGTGCGGCTGGTGATGACGGCGCATCCCACCGAAGCCAAGCGCAAAGAGGTGTTGGTCAAGCTGCGCCATATCGCGCAGTTGCTGCGCCGCCGCGACCTGGAAGACCTGTTGCCCCGCGAAGCCCGCTCGCTCGAAGCGGCCCTGGCCGAGGAGATCGAGGAACTGTGGCAGACCAGCCCTACTCGCGCGGCGCGGTCCACCGTAGAGGACGAGGTGGACTTTGGCTTGTATTTCATCACTTCGGTCATCATGGATGTGGCACTGGACGTGCTGGACGATCTGCGCGCCGCCCTGACTACCCACTATCCAGAAGCCGACTGGTCCGACCTGCCCCCTTTGCTGCGCTACAGCTCGTGGATCGGCGGAGACCGCGACGGTAACCCGCACGTGACCCCAGAAGTCACACTGCGTACGCTGCACACGCTGCGTCGGGCCGCCCGCGCTGCGTACCTGGAGCGCGTGGCCTTTCTGCGCGATCACCTGACGCAATCCACTTCCGAAGTCGGCGTCAGCGCAGAACTGCTCGACCGGCTGGGAGCGCTGGATGGTAGCGAGCGCTATCCGCGCGAACCATACCGCGCCTGGCTGGATCATATCCATGAGCGGCTGGCTGCCGATACGTACCGCGATAGCGCGGCGCTGCTGGACGATCTGCAGGTGATGCAGCGCAGTCTGCAGGCCAACCGGGGGACACTGGTAGCCCAGGGCGCGCTGGCCCGCCTGATCGCCCTGGTGCGCCTGTTCGGGTTGCACCTGGTGCCGTTGGAAATCCGGCAGGATGCGCGGGTACACGCCGCGGCTCTTGACGAGTTATTGCGCCACTACCGCCTGTGCGAGCACTATCTCGACCTGCCAGAAGCGGAAAAGCAGGCGCTGCTGTTGCGCGAACTGGACAACCCGCGCCCGCTATTCCCCCCCGACCTCGCCTTTTCGGAAACAACCAACCTGGTGATCGCCACCTGGCGCATGATGGCCGAGGCGCAACGTCAGTTCGGGCCAGTCGTCATAGATACGGCGATCGCCAGCATGACCACAGCGCCCAGCGACATCCTGGCCCTGTTGCTCTTCGCCCGCGAAGTGGGCATTGACCGGCAGCTTGACCTGGTGCCGCTCTTTGAGACAGTGGAAGACCTGCGCCAGGCCCCGCAGGTGATGGCCGTACTCTTCGAGACGCCCCTCTACCGCGAGCACCTGCGCGCCCGTGGCGATTGCCAGCAAATCATGATCGGCTATTCCGACAGCGGCAAGGATGGCGGTTACCTGGCGTCGAACTGGGGATTGTACGTGGCCCAGGAGGCGCTGGGGCAACTCTGCGCCGATTACGGGCTGCGGGTAGAGATGTTTCACGGGCGCGGCGGCAGCATCGGGCGCGGCGGCGGGCCGACCAACCGCGCCATCCTGGCCGGGCCGCCGGTCGCCATGCAGGGACGCATCAAGATCACTGAACAGGGCGAAGTGATCGCCTACCGCTACAGCAACGCCGACATCGCGCGCCGCCATCTGCACCAGATGCTGCACGCCGTGCTGATCGCCACCGGCGCGCCTCCTTCGCCAGAACCGCGCCCGGAATGGCGTGCCGTGATGGAGCAACTGGTCAGGGATGGGTGGACGGCCTGGCGGACGCTGGTCTATGAGACGCCCGGCTTTGCCGAATACTGGCAACAGGCCACGCCCATCAGGGAGATCAGTCAGATGCCGCTGGGATCGCGTCCGGCACAACGCGGCGCAGGGGGCTTTGCTCAGCTACGCGCCATCCCGTGGGTCTTCTCGTGGATGCAGAGCCGCGCCATCATCCCTAGCTGGTATGGTGTGGGCACGGCCTTCGAGCGCTATTGTCACGACTGCGACGGCACCGGTCTGGAGTTGTTGCAGGTCATGTACCGCGAGTGGCCTTTCTTCAACGCGCTGATCCAGAACGTGGAACTGGACTTGGCCAAGGCCGACATGGGCATTGCTGCGCAGTACGCCGACCTGGTCTCCGACGCGGTGCTGCGCGAGCGTATTTTCGCCGCTATCTGCGCCGAACACGAACGGGCCTGCACCTATATCTGCGCCATCACTGGCCAGAGTCACCTGCTGGAGAGCAACCCCGTCATGCGGCGCTCGATTGACCGGCGCAACCCCTATGTAGACCCGCTCAACTTCATTCAGGTCAGCCTGCTGCGGCAGTTGCGCGCCCTCCCGCCGGACACCCCAGAGTACGACGCCGTCCTGCAGACGGTGATGCTCACGGTCAACGGCATCGCTGCGGGGATGAAGACAACCGGCTGAAGACCCGGCTTTAGCCCGTGAGCACACCCTGCCAGCAGAACAGGTGTACTGAAAAAGCGCCCCAACTCTACTGAGATTCACAAATGGTGATGTCCAGAACCAACCTTAAAATTTCCTGGCCCCTGGCAATTTTTAAGGTGGGATAACCTCTTTTTTCCCAAGATTTCCAAGAAAACCTAGATTTGGACTGCTGCCAGGCCGCTTCCCCCCAGATGTTGTGATTACAGACATTGCGAATCGGCATCTGACTCTGCTGAACAGTTTTCAGGAGCGATCAACGCCCGACCGGACTCCGTCCAACCTTAAAAAACTCGATTCTTTAAGGTTTGCCAGCCCGACTCCGGTTGAGAGTCTCTCCAGAGTTTGCTAAAATGAGAGTCACTCCAAGGAAGTCGGGGGGCCTGTCCACACAGCCGGAGCAGAAGGGGAACCGGCAGGCCGCACAACCGCGCAAGCGGGATCACATTGTAACCATCACCGGCAAGTTCATAGCGATTTGTCGCCGCGGGCCAGCGCAAGGCTGCCCCGTGCGGGGAAATTATTGTCTGCTGTCTGCACAAGATTTGAGGCGAGTTCGATGCTGACCCCCCAAGATGCCTGGCAGGCCACGCTCGGCCAGCTTCAACTCCAACTCAACCGCGCCACGTTCGAGACCTGGTTGAAGGGGTCGGAGCTGATGAGTTGTGACGACGGTCAGTTCGTCATCCGGGTGCGGCACGCTTATGCCAAAGACTGGTTAGAAAAGCACCTGCAGTGGCAGATTGTCGAGAGCTTGGGTCACCTGTGCGAGCGGGACGTATCCGTCAGCTTTGTGGTGGCCCCGCCCACCCCGCCCGTGCAGCCGCTGCCAGCGGGTACGCTGTTTGCCGAACAGGCGCAGACCGAGCCGGAGCAAAGCAGTAATGCTTCGCCTGCCAAGCCGGTCAGTCCGGTCACCGCGCCGCAACCCACGCCAGCCATCACAGCGCAGCGCTTCAGCGAATGGGACCCGCGGTTCAACGACATCAGGCGGAGTGAGTCTGCAACGCGCCCGACGTCTCCCGCAACCACGCCGCTCAACCGGCTGTTCACCTTCGAGCGCTTCGTGACCGGCCCGTGCAATCAGTTCGCCTTTGCTGCGGCCAAAGCGGTCGCCGAGGCCCCCGGCGAGCAATACAATCCGCTGGTGATCTACGGCGGCGTCGGGCTGGGCAAGACCCATCTGCTGCACGCTATCGGGCACCTGGCGCAGGCCAACGGCAAAGAAGTGCGCTACGTCACTGGCGAAGAGTTCACCAACGAACTGGTGATGGCCATCAAAGCGCACAACACCGACGCTCTGCGCGAACGTTACCGGCAGGTAGACGTGCTGCTGCTGGACGACCTGCAATTCCTGGCGGGCAAGAGTAGCAGCGAAGAAGAATTCCTGCACACGTTCAACACCCTGTTCAGCCTGGGCAAGCAGATCGTCGTGACCTGCAATCAGCATCCCCGGCAACTCACCGACCTGGACGATCGCCTGCAATCGCGGCTGGCCGGAGGGTTGCTGGCCGACCTGCAGGTGCCCGAAGAAGAGACGCGCTGTGCCATCCTCAAGGCAAAATCCAACTCGCGCGGGATGCCACTCCCCGACGAAGTCGCTGCGGCGCTGGCGCGACATCCGGCCACCAACGTACGCGAGATAGAAGGGCTGATCACGCAGATATTGGCCCGCGCCACCCTCACCGGTCAACCACTCAGCGCGGGGCTGGCCGAGGAGGTGCTCAGTCGCCAGAGCAGCGCGCCCCCTGTTCGCCGCGCGCCGAACCTGACCGATGTGTTGCAGGCGACGGCCCGCTACCATCAGCTCTCGCTCGATGATCTGCTGAGCAAACGCCGCACCAAAGAAGTCGTCCGCGCCCGGCAGATCGCCATGTACCTGGCCCGCGAAGAGACCGACGCCTCGCTGCCAGAGATCGGCGCGGCCCTGGGCGGGCGCAATCACAGCACTGTGCTCTACGGCTACCAAAAAATCGCCAAGAACGTCGAACTCGACCCGACACTGCGGCGCGAAGTCAGCGAAATTCGCCGCCAACTGACCCTGTTGCCCAAGGGGTGATCGCTTATCTCTCCCTTTGTTACTCAGCGCCGGCCAGATGAGCCGGCGTTTTTGTTTCTCCGCGGGCATGTGCACAACTCGGCCCACTTATCAACAGGGGCGCGACAGCCCACCGTTTTAACCTGGCACATCCCACCCCCAGATATGGGAGGTGACGATTACCCTGCAGCCCCCTATATCTGGCATTGTCGGTTTCTGACGCGGGGGAAATCGCGCCCGGATTCTCATCCCTCAGCATTGCCTGTCGAAAGCGGCACACAGTTATCAACGGGCTGTTGATAGCGTCTCTGTGCTCATCTGCGACCAGCCATATCTGGGGGTGCGCTGGCCAGCCAACCCCCAGATACTTCTGCCCGGCCCACGGCTGCCGGAGCCAGAGTCAATTCTGTGGATAACCGCTCCGGTTATCCACAACCGTTGTGGATGGATAATGTGGTTAATGAATGGGAAAATTGGGAAACCGTGGGAAATCCCTGGCGGGGGTCAGGCCAGTAAAGGCCACATATACGGGCAGCAGCGCCCAGCGTCCCGTAGCCTCCGGGAAGTTATCTACATTTCCACAGCCTCTACTACTGCGGCTACATTTTTTAGAAGAGTAGAAACCCGCAAAGTCTGTTCAGAAAGCGCCCCGCCATCCCCCCATCACAACCCCGGATACTCCAAAGCCAGGACTTCCAGGGCCAGACGGGTATTGGCGTTCCTGGCAAGGTAATCGAGGGTACGGTTGGTGGCCAACAAGGCGCGTTCGGCTTTCTCCGCGCCAGCGTCTAACGCCAGCGCGGTGATCTGTCCGGCGCAGTCGTAGTTGGTGACAGGGGCCTGACTGCTTGTCGCCGCCAGCAGCACGTCGCGCCAGAAGCTCTGCCAGATGCCCAGAATCTCGGTCAGGGTTTGCTTGTCCTGAGGCAGGCGTTCCACCAGCGCGAAGCGTGCGCGCCGCGAGCTTTGCAACAGCGTGTTGAGCGTTGCCAGCGCCTCGTGACGCAGCGCAAGCAGAGCGGGATCGGCCAGCGCGCGGATGGCCCAGCCGATGCGCCCTCCAGACAGACGCGCCAGTGTCTGCGCCTGCTCAGGGGCAGCGCCCCAGCGTTGCACCAGCGCCTGATAGACGGTTTGCAAAGGCAGCGGTCGCAGATGCAGCGGCTGACAGCGCGAGACAATGGTCGGCAACAGCAGATCGGCGGAGATAGCTGTCAGCAACAGCACTACGTTCGGCGCGGGTTCTTCCAGCGTCTTGAGCAGAGCGTTGGCCGCTGCCGGATTGGCCTGGTGGAAGTTGCGCAGAATGGCGACGCGGTAGCGAGCCTCGAAAGGGCGCAGCGCCAGGGTTTGTTGCAAGGCGCGCACCTGATCGATCTTCAGCGTATTGCCGCCCGCTTCGGCGGCGATCAGCGTCACGTCTGGGTGAGCATCTTTGGCGATCAGCGTGCAGGCGCGGCACTGCCCACAGGGCGCTGGCTCGCCGGTGCAGTTGAGCGCGGCGGCGAAGGCGCGGGCCAGCGTGGTCTTGCCCACCTGATCGGGGCCGGTGATCAGATAGGCATGCCGCATCCGCCCATGCGCCAGCGCGCGGGACAGGTGCGTCACCGCCCATTCGTGCCCGATCACCGGCCAGTGTCCATCTGCGGGAGTCACGGTCGCGCCCTCTCAGGTTCAGAACGCAATGTAGTTGCGCGGGTCTTGCAGGTTCCAGTTTACGTCGCGGATCTCGAAGTGCAGATGCGGCCCGCTGCTGTTGCCGGTATTGCCCACCGCGCCTATCTGCGTGCCTGCCGACACCTGCTGCCCGCAACGCACCGTCGTGCGCGAGAGATGCCCGTAGAGACTGAAGGTCGAGCCGTGTGCGATCACCACCACGTTACCATAGCCGCCATCGCTCCAGCCAGCGTAGACCACGGTGCCAGCACCCGCCGCATAGACCGGCTCTCCCACCGTGGCCGAGAGGTCTACGCCGGTGTGCCCGCCGGGGGCAAAGCCGCGCACCCATTTGTAGTTGTCGAGCGGGCGGCGGCTCCAGGGCGGCGATCCGCCGGACACTTCCGCCGTGCAGCCCCACAGCGTATAGGTGCCGCTGATGGTCGAACCAGTGGTGCCCACCGCTACCGGGCGGGGCAGGAACAGCTCGCGTTCGGCCTTGCCGCCGGGCACAACGACGAACAGTCCGGGCGGCAGGATCGTCTCCGGCGTCGCTCCGAAGAGGTCGTTGTATTCCGAGTCAATGATGGCGTAGGGGTCTACTTCGTACTGTTTGGCCAGGTCGGCGATGCGGATCGGATCGGTGACCTCATGATAGACGCCATCTTCGGGCAGGATATTGAGCTGCACACCAGGACGCAGCGGGTTGTACTTGCTGCTCTTGTTCGACCAGATCAGGGTATAGAAATCCTTCAACCCGAACTGTTCGGCGATGCTCTCCAGCGTATCCCCATCCTTGACCGTGTACTGGATAACGCGCGTGCGGGCAGTCGCCGGACGGATGGTGAAGGGGGCGCTCTGGCGCAACAGCGCCCGTTCGGCGGGCTGCGCCGGGACAGGCGTCAGCAGGGCCGCGGCGATTTCGTCGGCGGCGGCGGTGGGGAACAGCGGTCCCCCTTCGACCGGCTCCGGCACGGAGGTTGGCGCAGAGGTTGGCGGGGCGGTCGGCGTGGAAACCTGGGCGATCGCCGTGGGCTGCGGCGAGGGAGGGACGACGGGCGCTTCTTCGTCCCTCAGCCAGATCAGCGCCGCGACGATGGCCATAGTCAGCGCGCCCAACACCATCACAACGCCGAGCACGCCCCACGTGCGCTCTGATGCAGGCCGGGCGACCGCCCGCGAGGGTGCAGTATCGTCGGCGCTGATGGGTGGTTCTTCGGCCCGCAGACGTGCGGCCAGGCGGCGGCTGGGGCTGGTATCGTCATCGTGTACGGGCGGTTCTTCGGCCCGCAACCGGTCTTCCAGCGAGAGCGGTTGGCCAGGCTCTGGGGTGAGGTGCGATTCGTCACTCATAGCTTCTATCCACAATACACTGCCAAGGCCCCCCTGGATCGGGCGGATCGTACCGCAGCAAGGACGGATGTGCAATCGCGCTTAATCTAGCTTGATCCAGATCAAGACCGATTTTTCAGGTATCGGGTAAAGTTATTGGCGTTATCGTCAGATTGAGTTATGCACTTTTTACCCCCTCAGCCTTCAGGCCCTTCTCCCCCGCGAGCGGGAAGCCTCTGGGCGAGACCCTCGTCCCGCGGCGCGTTCGTGAGGAAGGGAGAGGTCGGGGGAGGGGAAATGCTGCGCAGAAGGTCATGACAGTCTCTGGTCTGTCGCTGGAGAGGTGCGGCGGTGTCTTCTGTCTCGACGACGCAAACGAGCGGTATCTCGCTGAAAGCGGTGGCTCTGCCGCCCGAACATGGCGCGTGGGGCTTCTTGCTGGAACCGATCGGGGCGGCGCTGGCGATTGCGCCTTCGTCCGCCGGTGCCCTGCTGAGCCTGGGGGTGTTGGGCGGATTCCTGTTGCGTCAGCCGCTCAAGATCGTCTACCAGGATCGGCGGCGCGGGCGACGTTATGCGCGCACGGCGCTGGCCGAGCGCGTGGCGCTGCTCTACGCGGCGCTAGCCGTGATCGGCTTTCTGGGAGGACTGGCGCTGTCTGGCCTGCGCGCACTGTTGCCGCTGCCGCTGATCGCGCCGCTGACAGTGCTGTTGCTGGTGAGCTACAGCCAGAATCGCGGGCGCGAGTTGATCCCGGAACTGGCGGGGGCGGGCGCTCTGGCGGGCACTGCAACGGCGGTGGCCCTGGCCGGAGGCGCGGCAACCGATCAGGCGCTGGCGCTGTGGGCCATCTTCCTTGGGCGCGCCGTGCCCTCTATCCTGTATGTACGCGCTCGCCTGCGGTTGGACAAGGGGAAGTCCTTTGCCTGGGGGCCGGTGATCGGCAGTCAGGCCCTTGCCATTGCGGGCGTGGCTGTGCTCGCGGTAGCGGGTCTTTCTCCCTGGCTGGCGGTGATCGCCCTGGCAATTCTGGCAGCCCGCGCTGTGTGGGGGCTTTCGCCCTATCGCCCACAGGTGCGCGTGACGATGCTGGGCGTTCAGGAAGTGGCCTTTGGCGCGCTGACGGTACTGTTGACGGTACTCGGCTACGCGCAAGGGTGGTGAAAAGCGCATCGCGCGGGAGAGAGAATGCGGGGGCAAGGGGAGAATACAGCCTCTGGTAGCCTGGGGAGAACTGGCCCCGCGGCCAAAGATTTGGATTCCGTTGATTGGCTTGGCTGGTGAAATCATGTACAATGATGAAGGCTAGCGTTGTTCGTGCGCGTATCACTAACCTTTCAGACTTCGTGGGGGCTACTATGCAACCGACACATCCATCTCAACTGGCTCCTGACAAACCCGTGACAGAGGAGGCGCGGACGGTCGACATCATCAAAGTCTCGGCTCGATCTCGTTCTACGGCAGTAGCCGGTGCTATTGCCGGCGTCGTGCGCGAGCACAACCGGGCGGAGGTCCAGGCCATCGGGGCTGGCGCGGTCAACCAGGCGATCAAAGCGGTTGCTATCGCGCGGGGGTATCTGAGCGACGACAATATTGACGTCATCGTGATCCCCTACTTCACCGAAGTGACCATTGACGACCAGGAACGCACGGCGCTGCGTATGGTAGTTGAACCTCGCTAATCTATCGTCTGCCAAGAGAATTTTGCCCGACCCTGACAGTTAAAGATACCTCTCACAGACGCACAGCCTCGGCCCCATTGACCGGGCTGTGTGTTTTTTTTGGCGCGACCGGAGGGGGCAGCCGAGGTATAATTCTCGCCCGTTCAGAAGCGTGCCTGGGATGGCCATGCCCAATTCTTCTGCAAGGTCCGTCAGACAAACCCGATCTGCTGCTGCCAGGGTATGGTTGCTGAGCATCCTGCCAGCGCTGGCGCTGTTGCTGCTCTACGCCGTCACGCTGCAGACGCACATCAGCGGCAGCTTTGGGGAAACCTCTCCGCAGAACATTCTGAAGAACGAGTACATCAAGGACGTGGCCGAAATCCAGGTGGCGCTCAACGTCTGGGGCACCATCCATCACACTGGCTATCCGCTTTTCGCCAGCGGCGGCAACCTGTTCACCTGGCCCCTGCGCTCGCTGGGGCTGGAACCGGCGGCGGCAGCCAGCCTGTACGCTACTGCCTGGGGGCTGCTGACGCTGATCAGCTTTGGCACGCTGTTGTGGCGATTGACGGAACGGCCCTGGCTGGGCGTCCTGGGCGCTGTATTGCTGGGGACGGTGCGCTCCTTCTGGATTCACAACGTCATCGCCGAGGTCTACAGCATGAGCCTGGCGATCACCGCGCTGCTGTTGCTGGTAGCGCTGTGGCCCGCTCCCTGGCGCGATGGCTGGAGCGCCCGTCACCGTTTGCTGGCGCTGGCGCTGCTGGGAGGGATCGGCGTGGCCCATCATCGGGCGGTGACGTTCATCGCGCCGGGGCTGATCGTGGCCATCGGACCGGCGCTGTGGCGCGAGCGCCCTCCCTGGCGACGCCTGGCCTGGCAGGCAGGGGGGCTGTTCGCGCTGGGCTTTGTGCCCTATCTGTACCTGCCGCTGCGCGCCTGGCAGGGCGCGGAGTGGGTCTATGGCGAGCCGGACACGCTGCGCGGCCTGTGGATCGAGTTCAGCGGGCGCGAGGCCGACCGGCTGGTGCGCCTGCCCGCCGACCTGCACGGCCTGGCCGATAACCTGACCGACACCTGGCAGATTCTGGTGGAGGAACTGTCGCTGCCCGGGCTGCTGGTGGGGATCGTCGCGCTGCTGCTGGCGCTCACCGTGACGCCGCAGCGCCGCGCGGCCCGCCTGATGGCGCTCAGCGCTGCCGGTCCGACCCTGTTCGCCGCGTTGTATCACACCGCCGTGTTGCCTCAGGCGATCTTGATGCCCACGGTTCTGGCGCTGGTCTTTGGCGTCGTCCTCACCGCCGACTGGCTCATCCGCCAATGGAAGGCAGCGGCGGTGCTGGTTGCCGTGAGTCTTGTCTGCTGGGGGGCGGGGCTGGCGATCTGGCATTACGGCTATGTGCGCGAACTGGTAGACGAGCCGACCGGCCTGCAGACTATCGCCCGCATGGAGCGGTTGCCGCGCGGGGAACGGGTGGCGCTGATGTTCCCCTGGGGGCCGCGCTACGCGGCAGCATCCTACGCCCGCCTGGTGACGGGGCAATATGCCGACGTGCGCGTGGTAGATCACAAGGCGGACTACCGCGCGTTGCTGGCGCAAGGGTATCAGCTTTTCACCGAGCCAGAGACATTTTACACGTACCCTCCGCCCTGGCCCAGCGCCTATGGCGCACCTTCTAGCTGGTGGAGCGAGCGCCTGGGTGACTTTGCGCTCAGCTCTGCTACGCCCGGCTACGTGCAACTGCTGACCGTGCCGCCCCTGCTCGCGCCCGACGAACCGCTTGGCGAGCCGATCGTCTACGGCATTCACCGTCAGGCCGCCTGGCTGACCTGCGATCGAGAACACATCTACCTGCACGTGATCTGGAGCGCCGAGCGCCGCCCCGAAGGTGATCCCAGCATCTTCGTGCACCTGACGGGCGACATGCCCGCCCCCAATCCGCCCAACGCCGATGCCCGCCATCCCGTCTATGGGCTTTACCCGTTCACTGAGCTGTTTCCCGGCCAGTGGGTGCGCGACGATTTCACCCTGCCGCGCTTGCCAGACGGGACACAGGTGCGCTTCGGGCTGTATGAGCAGCGCGACGGGGACTTCGTCAACTACGGGGAGATGGCGTTGCCTGTCGCCAGTTGCACACTGCCGCCCTGGGCGGAAGGGCGGTAGCGTCCGGCTCGCGCCGGAGAGCAGGGGTGAGGTGGGCGCTCCCGCCTCAAGCCAATCACTGACAACCTTTGCAAGGCCCCTTGTTCCGCTTGCTCATAGCCTGCAGGGCATGAACTCTGTATACTTAGGCGCGGGTTTCCTATCGTAAGGAGCGACTCATGCGCGACTTCATTTCTGAGCGGGTTCGCCTTGTCCCGCCTTCTGGCATTCGCAAGTTCTTCGATATCAGCGCCACCATGACCGATGTGATTTCGCTGGGCATCGGCGAACCGGATTTCGTCACGCCGCAGCCGATCATTCGCGCGGGCGTCCGCGCCCTGGAAGCAGGGCACACGCACTACACCAGCAACAGCGGTACGGTGGAACTGCGCCAGGCCATCGCCCGTTATATCGAGCGGCTCTATGGCATCCGCTACGATCCGGAAAGCGAAATCCTGGTCACGGTGGGGGTCAGCGAGGCGCTCTACCTGGTGATGAACGCCATAGTGAACCCTGGCGACGAGGTGATCGTCCCACAGCCCTGCTTTGTATCCTATGCGCCCGAAGTGACCTTTGCGGGCGGTGTGCCTGTGGTGATTGACACGTTCGTCGAGGAGGAATTTCAGGTCACCGGCGCGGCTGTCGGGGCGGCGGTGACGCCGCGCACCAAAGCCATCCTGATCGGCTATCCCAACAATCCCACAGGCGCGGTGATGTCGCGCGAGCGCCTGCTGGAAATTGCCGCCGTCGCCGAGCGACATGATCTGCTGGTGATCTCCGATGAGATTTACGACCGCCTGGTCTACGGCATCGAACATGTGCACTTTGCCACGCTGCCGGGGATGCGTTCGCGTACGGTGGTTTTGGGCGGCTTCAGCAAGAGCCATGCCATGACCGGTTGGCGATTGGGTTATGCGCTCGGTCCCGCCGAGGTGATCGCCGCCATGCGCAAGATTCACCAGTACACCATCATGTCGGCCCCGACGGTGGCGCAGATCGCCGTTGCGGAGACGCTCGATCAGGTCGAAGAAGAGGTGGAACGAATGCGGGCGGAGTACGATCGTCGTCGCCGCCTAATGGTGGACGGCTTCAACTCGCTGGGGCTGCGGTGCTTCGAGCCGCGCGGCGCTTTCTACGCCTTTCCCAACGTCAGCGCTTCCGGGCTGGACGAAGAGGTCTTCGCCGAAGCGCTGCTGCGCGAAGAACGGGTGGCGGTCATTCCAGGCTCAGCGTTCGGGGCATCGGGCGCGGGATTTGTACGGGCCTGCTATGCCACGGCCTATGAGAAAATCGAGGAGGCGTTGGAGCGGATTCAGCGCTTCATGCAACGGCACGGGTAGCCTCTGGCAGAGCACTTCAGGGTGTTCTCTTCTGGGGACAAGGGGCACAGAGGATGCCGCGGAGCAGGCAGAGTCAGTGGGGCGCTGTCTCTCTGCGCGCTTTCTGCGCCTCAGCGGTGAATCTTTCTCAGTGGGACTTTAGGGCACTTGCGCGCATGGCGGCTCTGGTCTACCGTTGAGTGGATAGTGGCACCCGGTCTGGCAGGAGGGAAGAGGTGGACAGCGCAGATCGTCAGGAAGCCATCGAAATCCTGAACTCCATGATGCGTCAGCGCGAACAGACGCGCGCGGTTCTGGAAGAGACGTTGCATGACTTCTCGACACGCCTCTTCACAGCCCTGGAACAGGCTCTGACGGAGATCGCGCAGGCTGGAGTTCCTGGCCTGGGCAAGTATCGCCGTCTGGCGCATCCGGCGGGCGGTGGCCGGGAAGGGTTCCAGATGTTCATTGAAGACTGGAGCATTATCTTCATCCCGCTGTTAGGCTTCGCCCGCCCCAACGTGCTCGATGAAGCGCGTATCCCCTCGGTGCAGTTCAAGGAGCCATGCGCCCGTATCGCCGTCTTCCTGACCGACAACCCCCAGGGCAACGCTTTCTACGATTTCTTGATCCTGCAAGATCGCTCCTGGTTCGCCTGGGGCTATGGCTGGCCGCGGCAACAGTCCGATATCGAGAGCACGGACTTCGAGGCGCTGGCGCTGGAGCTGATTGTCAGCTTCGCCAAGGACATCTTCAAGACATGGCACACGCGCGGCAACACCCAGCTCGCCGCCGCGCTGGACGCCAAGAAGCGCTGCTACACATTCGGCTTGCCAGGCGAAGAGCTGCAGGGGATTTGAGGCTCGGCCTCTCCGCGGTGTGCGACCCTGCGGGCGTATCTCGTCTGCGAGCAAAGCTCAAACCGCCGAGACGCAGGGTGCGCGGGAACGGTTGACCTCACCCCCACTCGGCGTTGGCGCGCCTCCAAGCCGAGCGTAGCGAGGCTGGGGGTGAGGTAAAGCGGCAAGCGCATTTGATGCGATCAACCCCGCCTTCACCAGCCTTGACAGCGCTTTGGCCCACTGCTACAATTCGCTCACACTGAGGCGCAATTGTCCGCACAGCGGGCCTGTAGCTCAATTGGGAGAGCGCTACAATCGCACTGTAGAGGTCAGGGGTTCGAATCCCCTCAGGTCCACCATCCTCTTGTAGCGCAGACCGGCATGAAAGCCGGTCTTTTTTATTCCCCCAGTTTCGGAGTGCGTGCAAAGTGTGACGGGCCATTTGCAGACACAGCCTGCTGCCCTTCACCCCTCAATCCCCTCGCCCCCGCGACTGCGTCGCGGGGCGAGGGGACTTAATGTCTCTCGCCCAGGTGCCCGCCGCGCGGGAGAAGGGGCCGGGGGTTGAGGGCCATCGGCTCAAGATGTGGGTAATGATAAGCCGACGCGGAGAGGGGGCGAGCCGAGCGTAGCGAGGCTGGGGGTGAGGTAAAGCGGCAAGCGGTTTGATGCAATTCCCCTAGCTCGCCCCCCAGTTTCGTTCCTGCTCGATCTCAAGTATAGTAAGGGCGTATAGAGTGATCGTCTTAATGAAGGAAGGCTCAATGTGCCGCTTCGCGTTTGCCGTCATATTATTTTTGGTGATGACGGCTGCTCTGGCCGCGCCCGCGTTGGCTCAGGGGAATTCGCCTCCGGCCACGCATGTGGTGCAGCCGGGCGAAACGCTGTTCCGCATCGCCTTGCGCTACGGCGTGACGGTTGAGGCGCTGCGCTACGCCAACGGTCTCACCGAGGCGAGTGTGATACTCAGCGGGCAGACGCTGATCATCCCCTCTGGCGCGGCGATTACCTATGCGCCGGGGGTGCGCACCCATCGCGTCGCGCAGGGCGAGTCGCTGGAACAGCTCGCCCGGCGTTACAACCTCACCCCCGATGCGCTGTTGCGCGCCAACAATCTGACGGCGAACGACACCCTGGTGCCCGGTCAGGTGCTGATCATCCCGGAGGGCAGCGGCACGGCTGATCTGGGCTTGATGGGCGTGTCGGTGCCTCTCCAACCGGTTTCACCGCCTGTGGCCGACCTGGGGATTCTGCCCGCGAGTGGACCATACCCTGCGGCCTCCTTGGCCAATGTCCCTGCTATGTCAGTCGCTTTGCCTGAGACCGCGCCGAATTCCGAGCCGGAACACGCCGCCGATGCCGCGCCCGCTTCTGTCTCTGGGCCAGAGACGGCGTCTGCTGGACAGCCGCCCATCATAGCGGATGCTGGCGCAGCGCAGACCATCTCCTCTCCGTCGGAGACAGCACTGATCAACAGCGCACCGGATACAGCGCTCAGCGCGCCCGACCAGGACAGTCTGGCCCCGGCGCAGGAGGATGTTTCTGCCGCCATGCAGTCCCCCGCCAGCGAACCGCCCGCTGCGCAACCGGACACGACGAGACTCGGCGGGTTCGCCCTGCCGCCCGCTCCTGTGGAGGTCGCCGCTGTGCCGCCCGCCGAAGAATCCGCTATCCTGGTGGTGGAAGGGGAGACGCTCGATACGCCCGACCTGGGCATCCTCCCGCCGGATACGGCTTTGTGGTTGCAACTACCAGGGTTGTTCACCGCAGGCGGGCCGCGTGTGCGCGAAATCTACGAGCGCGGGCAGACGCTGGGCAACAATCCGCGCGCTTTTTCCAAGATCGGTGACTGCAACAGCGAGTTGCCGTTCTTCCTGGGGCGCTTCGATAGCGGCGACTACGACCTCGGCCCCTACCAGTACCTGCAGCCGGTGATTGACTACTTCGCTGGCTCGTTTGGGCGGCAAAGCGTGACAGTGTGGACGGGCAACCATGCCTGGTCGGTGCTCGACCCGACCTTCGCCAACCCGACGCGGTGTCTGCCGGGCGAGACACCGCTTGCCTGCGAGTTCCGGCTACATCGTCCCAGTGTGGTGCTGATCCGCCTGGGCACCAACGAAGCCAATACGCCGGCGCTCTTCGAGCAATACCTGCGCGCGATCGTGGACTATTCGATTGAGCGCGGCGTGATCCCGGTTCTGGGGACGAAGGCGGATCAACTGGAAGGTAGCGACGCCATCAACGAGGTTGTGCGCCGGCTGGCGGCGGAATATCAGGTGCCGTTGTGGGACTTCGGGCGGATCGCCAGCACGTTGCCGGGACGCGGCCTGCGCGATGACGGCTTTCACATGACCTGGTATCCGCTCACCTTCAGCGATCCGCGCGCGTTGCAGCAGGGGCACTCTGTGCACAACCTGACCGCCCTGATCGCCCTGTACACCGTCTGGCAGAACGTGTTGCACTAGACGAGCCGAGCGTAGCAAGGCGGAGGGTGGCGCGCGCTTGCTGCCATTATCCCGATGCTCAGACGCTAATCCGTTTATCAGGCGCGAACAGCAACAGAGCCTAATCGCTTGCAACCGCTGGCTGCCGGGCGTGTCGCCCGTGTACCCCCGCAAAGATCGCCAGCATCAGCGCAGCCTCGGCCACAAGCAGCAGGGTCATCGCCAGGCCGCTGACGCGGTCGAGCAAAGCTCCCTGCAGCCAGGGTAACGTCGTTGCGCCGAAGCTGGCCATGGCCACCACCACACTGGTGGCTTTGCCTGGCCCCTGAGGGAAGGTTGCAGTGGTGATGGCAACCATGGTGGGGAACGGCGGTCCCGACCAGAAACCGAGCACCAGCACGGCCAGTGCCGTCAGTACCATACTGCCCGATCCAATTGCCAGCAGTCCGCTGCCTGCCAGCAACCCGCTCATGCACATCAGCAGCACGGTCTGCGGGCTGAAACGTCCCCCGTAGCCCGCGGCCACCAGCCGTCCCACTGTGAGCGCCAACCAGTAGCCCGACGTGATCAGCGCGCCGACTTCTTTGCCGTGCGTGGTAGTGCGATCCACATAGGCCGTTGTCCACGCGCCCATGCCCGCTTCCATCCCCACAAACAGCATCAGCAAGAGGCCCAGCGTCCACAGCAAGGGGGTGCGATAGCTGAAGGGGGGCGCTGCCTGACGCCGGGCGGATCGCGCGGTGGCGGGCGGGGTGGAGTCCAGGCGCAGGATGAGCGGTAGCGGCGCGACCACTATCAGCACGCCTACGCCCAGCGCGGGCAGAGCCGTATCCCACAGGCGCAGCGTCAGGCCAGCGATGGCCGGGCCGACGATGGAGCCGACGCCGTAGAAAGTGTGCAGCAGATTGAGCATGGGCACGCTGCGGTGCGCGAAGCGCTGCGCAATGAACAGATTGGTGCCAATGTCCAGCCCACCGAAGCCCAGGCCAAAGATCAGGCCGGCTGCCAGCAACAGCCACAGGTTGGGCAGGGTCAGGATGCCCAGGCTGCCCAGCGTGGCCAGCGTACACGCCGCCAGCAACACCGGACGCTGTCCCCAGCGATCGTTGAGCGCGCCCGCCACCAGTTGCGCCACCAGCGTCCCGCTCCAGACCATGGTGACCAGGCTCCCCAGGGTGGCCAGGTCACGCCCGGCGCGGTCGGCCAGGTCGGGCAACGCCGGGCCGAGTGCCGCGCTCAACAGGCCGATGGCGATGAAGATGACGAACGACATTGTCAGGGCAGCTCTGGTGCTCATGGATGAGGACTCCCAGGCGGGGAAAGGGCAACTGAACAGGTAGTGGTGATACACCCAAATGCAGGGGCTGTCAAATAGCCCTCAGGGGGATTGCATCAAACCGCTTGCCGCTTTACCTCACCCCCAGCCTCGCTTCGCTCGGCTTGCCCCTTCCCCGCCGCGGGGCTTATCATTACCCCACATCTTGAGCCGATGGCCCTCATCCCCCGGCCCCTTCTCCCGCGCTGCGGGCGAAGGGGAGCGCCCACACGCCAGACAGTAAGTCCCCTCGCCCCGCGACGCAGTCACGAGGGAGAGGGGATTGAGGGGTGAGGGGCAACAGACTGCAGCAAATGGCCTGTCATGTTTTGCACGCACCTGAATAGCCCCCCATTTGCGCGAGACACAATGTCTCACCGCAGGACACGCCGAAGGCGCAGAGAAAGACACAGCAGTGAACGCAGGTGCGGAAAGCGAACCCGGTTCTGCGCCTACTCTTCGTCTCCGTGCAGGGAAAGAGTGCCAGGGGGCGAGGTTTTCAGGCGCTCTCTGATCGTTCGCAGCCGCGGCCAGGTCTGCGCGATCGCCTGACGGGTCTGCTGCACAGAGAAGACGAACAGGAACAGCGCCGTCGCTGTGAGCACAATGGCCGGGCCGGTGGCGATATCCTGGTAGTAGGAGATATAGAAGCCGATGATGCTCGACGCTGCACCGAACAGGGCCGACACAAACATCATTGGCAACAGACGCTTGCTGACCAATTGTGCGGTAGCCGCGGGCGTCACCAGCAAGGCGACCATCAAAGCGATGCCCACCGTCTGCAGCGAGACGACGATTGTCACTGCGATCAGCACCAGCAGCAGTAGCCGGAAGGCTTCGGTGGGCAAGCGCAGCGTGCGGGCCAGCGCCGGATCGAAGGAGATGATCATGAACTCCTTGAAGAAGAGCGCTACGACGAGCAACACCGCCGCCCCAAAGCCGATGATGCGCAGCAGGTCGCCTTCGGACACGCCCAGAATCTGCCCGAACAGGATATGCGACAGATCGCCCGCGTAGTTGTTGATGCGCGAGATCATGGCGATGCCCAGCGCGAACATCGCGGCGAACACAACGCCGATGGCCGTGTCTTCGCGGATTTTCTCGTGGCGCGTCAGGTAACCGATGCCCAGAGCGCTGAGCACGCCTGCCACCAGCCCGCCCCAGAACAGGTTGTCGGTCCCCCCGTTGGCGCGCTGATAGGCAAAGGCCACGCCGGGCAGGATGGCATGCGCCAGGGCGTCGCCGAAGAAAGCCATGCCGCGCACCACCACGTACGTGCCCAGCACCCCACTGACAATCCCCACCACGATCGCCGCTGCCAGGCTGCGCGCCAGCAGGGGGTATTGCAGCGGGCTGAGCACGACCTGGTCGAAGTTGTGCCACAGCACGTCCCAGGCTGCTATCAGGATTTGCCACAGGCCGGCGTCAGCCAGCCACAACGCCAGACCCTCGCCTGCCATTGCTACCGCTATCCTCTCCTTGCCCCAACAGGCGCTGCATGACCTCCGGCGCGACCGGCGCGGTCATGTCCAGCGTCAGGGGCGTCACCGCGACGATGCCCGCCCGTACCAACGCCGCGTCCGTGTTCTCGTCGGTCAGGGCTGCCGCGTTCACTTTGTAGCCGATGCGCCCCTCGTCTCCCAGTTGGCGGCGCAGCGGCGGCAGCGGCACGAAATACTGAGCGCGCTCCAGCCGGGCCAGCCGCCAAGGAGTCTGTGGGGTGGCGCTGGCGGGAATGTCAATTTTCAGCACGTCCACTTCGGGCGGGCGTTCGGCGTGCAGCCAGCGCTCGGCGAACAGGCGCGTGAAGTAGATCGCCGCGCTAAAGTCCACCGAGTCATCGTAGTTGTAGTGCAGCGACGGGTCTACTTCCAGCGAGACGGCCAGCGCTGGAATGCCGAACGAAGCTGCCTCTAGCGCCGCGCCCACCGTGCCAGAGCCGGTGACGCCTGTGCCGACATTCTCACCGTAGTTGATGCCTACCACAGCCAGCGCGGGCAGGCGGTCGGTCAGTTCCAGCACGGCGTGATCGATCGCCTGCGCCGGTGAGGCATTGGCAGCGTAAGCGGGCCACGTCTGCCCCTGATAGCTGATGGTGGTCGGGAACAGGCGGCCATCGTTGAAAGTGGGGAAGCTGCGCCCCATGCCAGATTGCTGGACGCTGGGCGCGACGATCAGCAAGTCGCCCAGCGGATCGAGCGCTGCCGCCGACGCCGCCAGGCCAGGCGAACCGATTCCATCGTCGTTGCAGAGCAAAATCAACGGTCGAGTCATGGTGATTATGTCATCCTGTGCGCGTGTACATGTCGGAGCTCGTCATGATCATGGCACGGTTGGTCGGGAATGACCAGATATTGATCGCCATCGCGCAACAGGGCGATGCGTTCCCCGAAGGTTGCGGCCAGGTTGTCCGGCGTGTAGACCTCTGCGGGCGGGCCATAGGCCAGCATTCGCCCGCCACTGAGCAACATCAGCCTGTCGTAGTGCGTGGCCGCCTGCACTAGGTTATGCGTGGCGAGCAACACCGCTACACCTTCCTCGCGCAGTACGTCGAGCACCTGGAAAATGTCGTTTTCGGCGGCGGCGTCCACGCCGCTGAAGGGTTCGTCGAGCAGCAGCACACTGGCCTGCTGCGCCAGCGCCCGCGCCACGAAGACGCGCCGCCGCTGCCCGCCGCTCAGTTCGCCGATCTGCCGTTTGCGCAGCGCCCACATGCCCACACGCTCCAGCGCCTGCCGTACCGCTTCGCGGTCGCGTTTGCGCGGCGGCAGGATATAGCCGATCTGCCGGGCGCGGCCCATCATCACCACGTCCCAGACAGTAGCGGGGAAACGCCAGTCAATCGCCTCGTACTGCGGCACGTAGCCGATCATGCCGTGACTGTCGCGGCACGACGCCCCCTGAATCGAGATCGCGCCCTGGTGCGGCAGCAAGCCCACCAGCGCCTTGAACAGGGTGGACTTGCCCGCGCCGTTCGGCCCGACAATGCCGACGCGCTCGCCCGCAAATACGTCAAAAGTGATGTGAGCGATGGCCTGATGCCCGTTATAGCCCGCCGACAGGTCGCGCACGGTCATCACCGGCAGCGGACTGTCACAGTCGGCAGGTTCCGCCTGACGGTTGAGCAGGGTTCGCAGCGAAAAGTCGGCCATGAGAGCACCCTCTTCTCCGGATGGCGAGCCAGCCTCAAGGGCAGACGCTGGCTCGCCCGATTTTGCGTTGTGATCGTCAGCGCAGCGCCTGGACGATCTGCGCCGCGTTGTAGCGCATGTAGTTCAGATAGCTGTCCGTCGGCCCGCCCGCCTCGCTGAGCGAACCGGTGTAGAGCCGTACCAGCTTTGCGCCGGTCTCATCGGCAATCTGCTGCGCCAGGCTATCGCTGACGGTCGTTTCGGTGAACACCGCGGGCACGTCGTACTGACGCACCGTCTCGATCAGCGCCAGCAGTTCCTGTACCGATGGCTCATTGGCCGTGCCGCCGCCGGGTAACACCACACCCAACACGGTCAGGCCATAGCGGGCCGCCAGATAGCTAAAAGTCTCGTGGTTGGTGATCAGGTAGCGGCGCTCGGCAGGCAATGTGGCGAACTGCGCCGCCAACTCAATGTGCAGCGCGACCAGTTGTGCGACATAGGCTTCGGCGTTGGCGGCATAGATGGCAGCGTTGGCCGGGTCTTCTGCGCTGAGCATGTCGCGGATCATCAGCGTCCACAGCGCCACGTTGACCGGGTCTGTCCACACGTGTGGGTCGGCCATGCCCAGCACTTCCAGGTAATCCGCGTCGTCGCGCGTCACCGCGCCCGGTGATGCCAGTTCGTCCAGCCCAAAGGCGGTGCGCACTGCCTGCCAGTGAGCGGCGCACAGGGCATCCAGGCTGGTCCCGGCAACTCCGGAACCGCCCGCGGGCGTTGCGTTGGCCGGAGCGTCTTCGGCGTGTTCGTCTTCACCCTCGTGCTCGTGACTCAGGCCAGCCAGCACTGGGCGGATGGGCAGGCAGCCCCATAGCTCGTAGACCGTGCCCTCTGCCGCCTCGTATACCACCTTTTGCAGGCGCTCTTCGAAGTTCAGCCCGATGATGAATACGGCGTCGGCTTCGCTGAGACGTACCACGTCCTGCGCCGACGGTTCGTAGGAGTGCGGGTTTGCACCCAGTGGGATAAGCATCTCTACGTCGGCAGCGTCACCGGCCACGTTGCGCACCACGTCGGCCAGCACACTGAAACTAACCATGACTTGCAGCCGATTGTCCTGTGCGGCAACTGGAATGCCAGTCAGCGAGGCCGTCAGGACGACAGCGAGCAGAAGCGTCAAGAGAATTGGGGCGGAGATACGACGAAGGATCGGCATGCGATGAGACATTGCTCCACTCCTGTAGTGTAGACCCTATCCCTTTTTGTCGGCACGCTGACACTCGGCGCAGAGACCGGAGAT
>CAKZOB010000045.1 GCA_937135955.1 uncultured Anaerolineales bacterium
GCTTTCAGGACATCTTTGACACCTGGCTGATCTTTCACCCTCCCCCCTAACAAGATGTGGGTAATGCATAGCTCCGCATCGGAGAGGGGGCAGTGAGGCGCGCGAGCGCCGAGCGGGGGTGAGGTCAACCAGAAGATCACACCTGAGCTTACTTCTGCCTCTGGTTCTGCGGGCCGGTTTTGATGCAATTACCCTGCCCGTGCACTTGAAGCGGTTGCAGCCTCTCCCATTGGGACATATAATCCAAGCACCTTCGCAACATTCAGTCGGTTGAAACTACCAGCCCATGTCTGTCGTTGACGAGGTCAAAGCCCGGCTCGACATCGTGGATGTCGTTTCGGGCTATGTGCATCTCCAAAAGGCGGGGCGCAACTTCAAAGCGCTGTGTCCCTTCCATCACGAGAAGACGCCCTCGTTTGTGGTCTTTCCGGAGACGCAAACCTGGCGGTGTTTTGGTGCGTGTGGCGAAGGGGGCGATGTCTTCAGCTTCGTGATGAAAATCGAGGGCTGGGACTTCGGCGAAGCGCTGCGCAACCTGGCCAAACGCGCTAATGTCGAGCTGACCCCGCTGACTCTCGCCCAACAACAACAGAGCACCGAACACGAACGCCTGCAAGGGCTGATCGAAGAGGCAGCGCGTTTCTTTCACCAGCAACTGCTGGAAGCGCCCGCGGCTGAGACCGTGCGCGCCTACGTGGCCGGGCGCGGCCTGCGGGCAGAGACAGTCGCCGCTTTCCAACTGGGTTATGCGCCGGACGATTGGCACCAGGCCATGCAGCATCTGCAGATGCTGGGTTACACCCAGGACGAGATTGTCGAAGCGGGCATCGCCATTCGCAACGAACAGGGCAACGTCTACGACCGCTTCCGGCACCGCCTGATGATTCCCATCCGCGATGCGCGGGGGCGTACGGTGGGCTTTGGGGCGCGCGCCCTGGAAAAAGACGCCGTGCCCAAGTACCTCAATTCGCCGCAAAGTCCCCTTTTCGACAAGGGGCGGCTGCTCTATGGGCTGGACAAGGCCCGTCGCACCATCCGCGAGACCGAGACGGCGATCATCGTCGAGGGCTACATGGATGTCATGCAGGCGCATCAGGCGGGCTTCGCCAATGTGGTAGCGCAGATGGGCACCGCGCTGACCGAAGATCAGCTCCGGCAGCTCAGCCGCTACGCCCGCCGTCTGATCCTGGCCCTTGACCCGGATGTGGCCGGTACCACTGCCACCATGCGCGGGCTGAACGTCGCCCGCGAGACGCTGCAGACCGACGGCGCAGTGACTTTTGATCCCCGCGGCGTGATGCGCTACACTGGCACTCTGGAACTGGATATTCGCGTGATTACGCTACCGGAGGGGCACGACCCCGACGACCTGATCCGCGAGCATCCGGAAGCCTGGAAGGAGCTTCTGCAACGCGCCATTCCGGTGGCAGAATACGTCATTCAGCGAGGCACGGCGCACCTGACGCCGCAATCGTCCTATCAGGAACGCGAGCAGGCGGCGCGCGCGTTGTTGCCTCTGCTGACCGCCACCGAAAGCGACATCGAGCGCAGCGGCAACATCCAGGCTTTGGCGCGGCGGGTGCGCATAGACGAGCGCACGCTGTTGCAGTGGACGCAACGCCGGCGGGTCGCGCAGACGCGGGCAGTGCCCACAGTGCGCGAGCAGCGTCGCCTGGCCGAACGTCCGGCTCCGACAGTGCGGGCCGGGACATCGCCGGGGCACTCGGCCCTACGCGAAGGTTTTTGCCTGCGCCTGCTGCTCGAACAGCCGGAGCGCCTGTACGCGGCTAACCGCTTGCTGCGCGAACTGCAAAACGGTGAAGCGTGGCTGAGCAACGTGCTGGCTCCGCTGAAACCAGAAGACTTCACCCGCCCGGATTATCAGGCTATCTTCCGGGTGTTGTTGCAAGCGCTGTACCAGCACGAGATGGAGCCAGTGGATTATTTCTACGCGCATCTTTCTCCAGAACTGCGGCAGGTGGTCGAGGAGTTGCGCGTCGCACCCGAAGAAGAACTGGAACAGGCGCTACCCAGGCCGCTGCGCGCCGAGTTGCGCTCCATCCGGCGCGAACAGGCGCGCCTCAACGCCCTGCCCGAAGCGGATACCCGTGTGTGGTTGCAGGAAGTGCTGGCCCTGCGGCAGCGCTTCCTGGAGCGTGAATGGAACGAACTCTACTTCTTGCAGCAAGATGCTCAATTGCTCAGCGGCGATCTGACCGGCGCAGGTTATCACGAGGCGCTGCGGGCCAATATCCGCGCCCGCCAGATCATCACCAGGGCGCTGAGCAGGGTCAAAGCACAATCACCATCCTGGTGACCCGTCGGCGCTGGCCAAACCCATGCTGAGGGAAGATGCCTGGAGATCATGGCTAACGTATCGCGCAACAGGCAAGACAACGACAGGCCCCAGACGATCGAAGAGTTGATCGAAAAGGGACGCCGCACCAAGCGGCTGAATGAGAGCGAAGTGCTGGCGCTCTTCGACGACCCCGACAGCGACGAAGTCCAGTCGGTCTTCGATCAGTTGGAGGAAATGGGCGTCGAGATTCTGGTGGACGAAGGCGAGGCCCTCGACCTGGACGCCGACGAAGGGGCAGATATTGACCTGGCCGACCTGGACGAACACGAGCTGGACGGCATCAGTCACGATGTAGACCTGGCCCGTCTGGAAACGTCCATCCTGGCCGACGATCCCGTGCGCATGTATCTCAAGGAGATCGGGCAGGTGCAACTGCTCGATCCCGACCGCGAGACGTGGCTATCGTCGCAGATGGCGGCCTGTACATTGCTTGACAATGTACGGCAGCAGCTTCCCCAGGATGCCGAACCCGCCGACGTGCTGCAGACGCTCTACGCGCACCTGCTCGAAAACTGGGAGAAGATGGTGGACACCCTGGCGGTGCTGAAGGTTGAGCCGCCCGTCATCGATCTGCTGATCGGCGAAGCGCAGAACCTGCGCGCAAACTGGGACAGCAAATCGCCCTCCTACGTCCGCGCATATCTGGAACAGGGCGACTGGGGGCGCGACGACACCTGGAACCGCGTCGCCGCGCACCTCTTCGAGGTATTCCAGGCGCTCTATCTCATCCCCGCCCCCTTCCAGCAACACCTGGCCGAGCACTACCTGGAGCGCGGCACCTGGCCCGATGGCGCGACGTTCTGTGCCTGGCTTCAGGAAGACCGGGCGCGGACTAACGCGCTCGCCGGGCAGGAGTTCGCCCAGGCTATCGAACGCGGCCCACAGGCATCGGAAGCGCTCACTCGCGCCAACCTGCGCCTGGTGGTCAGCGTGGCCAAGCGTTACATGGGGCGCGGCATCAACTTCCTGGACTTGATCCAGGAGGGCAATATCGGCCTGCTGCGCGCCGTGGAGAAGTTCGATCACACCAAGGGCTTCAAGTTCAGCACCTACGCCACCTGGTGGATTCGCCAGGCCATCAGCCGCGCCATCGCCGATCAGGCGCGCACCATTCGCATCCCCGTGCATATGGTCGAGACGATCAACCGCCTGATGCGCATTCAGCGCGACCT
The DNA here is from genome assembly GCA_937135955.1 of uncultured Anaerolineales bacterium. GTDB lineage: Bacteria > Chloroflexota > Anaerolineae > Aggregatilineales > Aggregatilineaceae > UBA2029. Next base: position 3,532 of record CAKZOB010000045.1, read on the forward strand.
GGTGCAGGCACTCGGCTCCGAACCGACCGCCGAGCAGATCGCCCTGGAAATGGACTTCCTGACGCCGGAAGAAACCGACGCCATCCGCATCGCCTGGAACAACGGCGAGCGGCTCGACCCGACACTGGCCCGCAAGTTGCGCCGCGCTGCCAACAAAGTCCGGCGCATTCTGCGCATCTCGCAAGAGCCGATGTCGCTGGAAATGCCCGTCGGCCAGGAAGACTCCAGCCTGCTGGGCGACTTCATCGAGGACGACAAAATCCCCGGCCCGGTGGACGCCGCCGCCCGGCAGTTGCTCAAAGAGCAGATACGCGGGGCGCTATCGGTGCTCAATGCCCGCGAACGCGAAGTGTTGGAGATGCGCTTTGGGCTGGTAGATGGTCAGGAACACACGCTCGAAGAAGTGGGCCGTCACTTCGGCGTGACGCGCGAGCGCATCCGTCAGATCGAAGCCAAAGCCCTGCGCAAGCTCCGTCATCCCAACCGCAGTCACCCCTTACGCGATTTCCTGGAGTTGTGAGGCTCCGCGCCGTCTTCCCATGTTCTCTACCGCGCGCCCGACGTATTGCCCGCAGTGCGGCGACCCCCTGGTGACCCGCACCATCGGTTCGCGCGAGCGGCTGACCTGCCCCGCCTGTGGCTATGTGCACTATCGCAACCCGGTGCCAGGGGTGGGCATCCTCATCGAGATGGAAGGCGGGGTGGTGCTGGTCAAGCGCGGCGGGCAGGTCAAGCCGGGGCAGTGGGCATTGCCCTCCGGCTACATCGAAGCCGAGGAAAGCGTCGAAGAAGCGGCCATCCGCGAAAGCTGCGAGGAAACCGGCCTGCAGATAGAATTGATCGATCTGATGGGCGTCTACTCGTTCCCCGAAGGCCCGCCCACCAGTGGCATCATCGTCTTCTACCGCGCGCGTCCGGTGGGCGGGACACTGCGCGCCGGCGATGATGCGCTCGATGTGCGCGTGTTCGCGCCGGATGAATTGCCAGAACTGCCCTTCCGCACGCACCGTCAGGCATTGCAACGCTGGCTGGCCCTGCAACAGCAGCCCCCCTATACCAGCGAAGAGCACGTCAAGGGTTTTCACATCCGCGAAGCTGAACCGGGCGATGTAGACGCCGTGCTCGAATTGCTGAGTCTGGTAGATGCCAACGCCAGCCTGACCGCGCAAGACTGGGCGGCGGCCCGGCAGCGCTTCGGCGAGCGGCAGACGATCAGCGTTTTCGTGGCCGAGACCAACAGCGCCCCGCAACGAGTGATCGGCTTTGTGGCCATGTCGCTGGTGCAGACGTTGACGGGTGGGCGCGGCTGGATTGACGATATGGCCGTGGCGCTTGACTTCCGCGGCGAAGGGGTGGGCGCAGCCCTGCTCGAAGCCGCGCTGCGGCACGCCAACCGCCTGGCATTGACTCACCTCTACGTCAACATCGCGCGGGGCAGTCCGGCGGCGCGCGCCTTCTACCAGGCGGCGGGTTTTCAGGAAAGCGCCATTTCCTATCTGCGCATCCGCTGAGCGCCTGACGGCCTCGCTACGTATAACGGGCATAGAAGGGGGCGCAACTGCAGAGGGCCAAGATGATCAGACTGTACACTTTGCTGCTGACATTGTGCCTGGCCCTGATCGCCTGCGGCTCAGAGGGTTCACAGACCGTGCCCACGCCCACCGTGCACGAGGCCAGCACCCTGTTCGCGCAGCCTACCCGCGCTCCTCGCACCACCCCCTCGCCGACCCCGCTGAGCGCCCTCGAATTCGAGCTGAACCGGACGATCGCCCGCATGGAACGCGCCGTGCAGACCGCCAACCTGGATACGTATCTATCCTTCGTATGGGCGGGCGACCCGATCTTCCTGGCCGAACATAGCGCTTGGGCGCGCGACTGGGTGGAACACCCGCTGGCCGTCTTCGAGATGGAGCTGTTCAACATCCGCACTCTGTCGCCCCAGACAGCCGTTGCCCGCATGAGCTGGCGCTGGCGGCAGGCAACGCGCAGCGGCGACGATTCGGCGGGCGGCACCACCATGTCGGTGATCTTCTACCGCCAGGACGACCGCTGGTTGCTGGGTGGCGAACACTGGACGACCGCCGAGGTGCCGGGCTTCCGCCTGTACTATCTAACCGATGTGGTGGACAACAGTCAGCAGGCGCAGACCATGCTGGACTATCTGCCGGAAGTGCACGCGGCGGTGACACGCGCCTTCGCCTACACACCCCAACAGACCGCGCACATCAAGCTCTACGAAAGCCCGACCGTGCTGTTCAACTGGACGCGCCTGTCGCAGCCCGATCTCACCTCCTGGAACGCGCCCGGTCAGGCCATCAAGCTGGCGCTGACGCCGATTGGCACCGCGCCGGATGAGTCCGTGGTAGCGCGCGAATATACCCGCTTCCTGCTGTTCGAACTGACGGGCGGCGCGCGCGAGCGTTTTCCCTGGTGGCTGGAGGAGGGCATCGCCGAATATGGCGGCTCGCTCTTCAACACGCTCAGTCAGCGCAACCGCACCTTCAAACGTGTCGCGGCGCTGGCGCTGGCTCCGCAGACCTCCGACGAGCGCCTGCTGCGCTGGGACGAGTTGACAGACCCTGAAGCGCTCTCCGCCGATGAGCGCGATCTGACCGTCCGACAGGCGTTTGTGCTGGTGCACTACATCACCGAAGCGCACGGCATTGACGCCCGCAACGCCTGGATACACGCCATCGCCCGCGGGCAGTCGCTGGACGCAGCCTGCCAGGGCGCGCTGGGCCTGTCTTTCGACGAATTGGACGCCGCCTGGCGAGCTTGGTTGCCGTCGCAGTTGTGAAGGGCAGAGGTGAGAGGCGCGGTTTTGAACCGCCGAGACGCCAGGAGCGCACAGGAAACTTGCTGTTTCACTTTGCGTCTTCGGGCCTGCAGCGGCGAATTTCTCCTTGCACATCCTCTTCACTCAGTGTAGGCTTGGCATCATGCGCGCCAGTCAAGCTCTCGTCGAACGTGTCCGCCAGGTCTCGGCAGACCTGGCTCAGGCCGATCTGGCCGTCGAACCCGCCCTGATGCAGCTCAAACCGGGTCAGGGATTGTTGGTGCGCCCTCATCAGCAGGTGGGTTGGGAACCCTATCTGCGCGAGCTGTGGCTACCGGTTGATATACGCCCAGGCCGCCTCACTGTCGAACTGTCGTCGTCCTGGCTGCCTGTCCCTGGCGACGTGCTCGACGTGCTCAGTCCGGTGGGCCGCCCGATTCCGGTGCGCCCGCGCCTGCAACACCTGTTGTTGATCGCCGATGACGCCCTGCCCACGCCCTTCATTCTGTTGGCGCGCACGCTCAGCGGGGGCGGGGTGGCCATCACCCTGGTGCTCAGTGGGCTGGCTGCCCGCTATCCTCTGGAACTGCTCTCGCCAGAAGTGGAGATCGTGCGCGGCGACCTGGGCTGGTCCTGGCCCGAACAGGTACAGACGTTGCAATGGGCCGATCAGGTGCTGGTGCTGGCCCCGCACTACCGGCAGGCCGAAGTCTACGCGCGCTGGCTCGATCGGGTGCGTCAGGTGCGACCGGATGCGGTGGCCGATCATTTCATTTGCGGTCTGTTCTACGATCGGTTGGCCTGTGGCGCGGGCGCGTGCGGCGCGTGCGAAATCCCCACCCGCGACCGCGACAAACCATTGCTGGCCTGCACCGACGGCCCGGCGGTTGATCTGAGGAAGGTGATGTTCCTGTGAAGCAGACGGCGCTATCTCGTGTACTGTTTGTGGGCGCTCATCCCGACGACGAGACAGTAATGGCCGGCGGGACGCTGGCCATGCTGACGGCGCGCGGCGTGACAGTGACCGTGCTCTGCGCGACGGACGGGCGGGGCGGTGAAGATGGCGGCGTGCCAGAAGCGGCCACCCTCGAAGGGCGGGCGCGCGTCCGGGAGCGCGAGTTGCGCTGTGCCGCGGACGCGCTGGGCGTCCAGGAGGTGATTCTGCTGGGCTATGTGGACCCGCCCATCGGCCCGGATGAGACGCTGTACCCCTTCACCGACGACGAGGAGACGCTGATCGCGCAGATCGCCGCCATCATCCGGCAGACCCGCGCTCAGGTCATCCTTACGCACGGCAGCGATGGCGAATACGGTCATCCGGCGCATGCGCAGGTGCACCGGGCGGTATTGGGGGCGGTGCGCCAGAGCGCGCCTGAGGTATGGGTCTACGGGGTAGCCGGTCACCTGCCGGACGTGGAAGACCGACTGTGGAACGTCAGCGATCCGGCGCACCTGGCCCTGGACATCACCCCCTGGTTCGAGGCCAAACACGCGGCCATGCTGTGCCATCGTACCCAACATGCCCTGTTCAAGCGCCGTCGCCACCTGCGCACCGTGCGCGAAGCCGTCCGTACGCTGGAGACGTTTCACCGCCATCATCCGCCTGCCCCCATTGATGCCCTGCCCGACGATCCCTTTGCCGCGACGCTGCTGGCGGCTGGGGCGTGGCAGCCGCTTCACAGCCGTTGACCAGCAGCCCGCGCCGGAGAAAGGCTCTGCCGATGGTTGAGATCACGCGCGGCGGCAAGAACCCGCTCATTCTGGAGAATCCGGTCATGGCGGCGGCGGGCACGGTGGGGTTCGACGGGGCCGCCTATCGAGAATTGCTCGATCTCTCCAAGCTGGGTGCGCTGGTCACCAATCCGGTCACCTGGCAGGCGCGCCGCGTAGCCCGCGGGACGCGGGTTGTCCCTCTGCCCGCCGGTGTGCTCGTCCATACCGGCCTGCCCAACCCCGGCATCCGGCGCGTCATTACACGCTACCGCGAACGGTGGGCGCACAGCCTGGCCCCGGTGATCGTGCATGTGGTGGCTACCTCGCCCGCTGAAGTGGCGCAGTGCGTCGCTGCGCTGGAAGGCTGTGCCGGCGTGATCGGCGTGGAGATCGGGTTGCACGATCAGGCGACGCCCGCCGAGATCGTCCCCCTGGTGCAGGCTGCCGTGAGCCATAGCGCGCTGCCGGTGCTGGTGCGCGTGCCGCTCTACAGCGCGGTTGAGTCGGCCCGCGCCGCCGCCGAAGCGGGTGCAGGCGGGGTGGTCGTCGCCGCGCCGCCGCGGGGCACCGCCCGCGACCCGCTGAGCGGCCAACTGGTCGGCGGGCGCGTCTATGGCCCCTGGCTGAAGGCGCAGGCGCTGCGGGCGGTAGGACAGGTCGCGCGGCTGGTGGATATACCGGTCACTGGTTGCGGGGGTATCCATTCGCCGGACGACGCGCGCGACTTCCTGGAGGCGGGCGCGGTCGCCGTGCAGGTGGACACGGTCACCTGGGTGCAGCCGCACACCCTGGAGATCATCGCCCGCAACCTGGGTGGGTTGGAGTTGACGCGCGTCGCCGGGGCACTGCCCGACGAATGGCAACCCGGCATGGGCAACACCAAGCGCCTGTTGCGGCAACGGCGGGTCGTGCCGCCCGCCCCGCCCGCAGAAGACGTCCCCCCTGCGCCGCCCGACCTGCCGGAGTAGCGCCGAAAAAGCGCACGGATTGTTCTCGGATGCCTTCGAGCGTCCTGTGATTCAGTCCCGCACCTCGACGATCACACCGTCTTCCGCCCACTCGTAGAGCGTGGCGGCGTTCTCCAGGCTGAGCAGGACACAGCCATAAGTGACCGGACGGCCCAGGTCGCCCGTCCAGAGCAGGTAGCCGCCCCCGCGCGTGGGGAAACCGTGAAAGCCATTCCACACATCCACTCCTGGGCCGGGGTGATAGAAACCCACAAAGTGCGGCATATACAGGTTCCACTGCTGCGCATAGGCGTTGGGGTCGTGCGTCTGCACCTGGAAGACGCCCAGCGCCGTAGGGCTGCTGGGCAGGCCGGTGGAGATCACCCAGTCGAACACCACCTGCCCGTTCTCGTAGGCCCACAGGCGTTGCTGACTGCGGCTGACGATGATGCGCTTATGTGGCACTGGCGGCAGGGGGACCAGAATGTCGGGCGAGGGGATGGTCAGACGCTGCCCGACGCTCAGCGCGTCCGTGTTCACACCTGGGTTGGCCGCCTGAATGTAGGGGTAGGGGATGCCGACCTGTTCGGCAATGGCGGCCAGCGTTTGCCCACCCCGCACCTCATAGACCGTCTCGCCGTGCCGCACGCGCACCGTGGCGCTGGGCAGGTTCTGCGCCAGCGCCTCTTGCATGGCGGTCACCGCCTCGTCGGCATCCACGTAACGCTCATCGTCGAAGTGAACCGTCCCCGTCACAAAGGCGCGCGCCGCCTCCGCATTGACTCCCAGCCGCAGGCCCAGGGCGCTGTTCGGGTCGGGTTCGGCGGTCAGCCAGGCCGACCACATCTCCGGTGACGCAGTCCAGCGGTGCCATTCGTCGCGGATGGGGTCGTAGCCCTTGAGTTCGAAGGGGCTGCTCAGCAAGGCGCTGGCCTGGGCCACCAGCGGCGCGGCATCAGGGATGGCTGGCGCTACAGTCCTCATCACCAGATCGAGGGCGCCGTCAGCCAGCTCGCGCCCTGGGTCGGCCTGCAGACGGGCCACCGTCGCCGCCACATCCAGCACACGCCCGTCGCGCGGCGGGCTGCCCTCGACGCGCCCGTTCACCAGGCGCACGCCCGCGTTGACCGGTGGCTCGTCCAGTTCCGCCTGCCGCCTTTCCAGGTAAAGGCTGAGTGTCGCGGCGTCCACCTGCACCACGGGGGCCACCTGCGCCCCACCCAGCAGCCCTTCCAGCAGGCCACTCAGCCCGCCCGCCGAACGTCCCCAGGCGTGCGCGGCGGCTGCCGTCGCCCCCGCGTCGAGCGTCAGCCCGGCCTCCACCGGCGACATGCGCCACGTCCGCGCCCCGTCGCGCAGCCACAGGGTATCGGCCTGCCACGCCCTGGTCAGTGCCTGCGCCGCCTCCGTCTGACTCATGCCGCCCACCTCGACCCCTGCCACGCTCACCCCCGGCAATATTTGATCCGAAGCGATCAGCAGGCCCGCCCCCGCCACCAGCGTCAGCAAGCACAGCCCGCCCAGCATCAAACTGAGCGCCGCGCCCAGCAATACCATCCCGCGCAAACGCCAGCGGCGTAGCGGACGCGGTCGGCGAGCGCGGCGCGGCGCGGCGTGCGAAGGCGCGGCGGAATTGGCCACAGGGCGGCGTCGCGGGCGAGGGTGGCGTTGGGCGAAAGGAGGCATGGGCTTCAATCCAGTTGAGGACAGGTTGCCGGGTTAGGCTACTATGGACTGGCGCGACTACGGTTTTGCTAGCCGGATCGGCCTGAGCAGCGAACGGTCGAACGAAGCGATCTGTTCTGCCGGTAGCGCCTGCAGCACATGGCGCGCCCGCTCCGCATCTTCGCGCAGTTGACGCACATCCACTCCCTGGCAGACATCTGGCAGGCGGGCGAACCATTGCACGCTGCGCTGCAACATCCGCAACGCGCCAGCGTGATTGCCGCGCGTCACATGGTAATAGGCCACGCCAACCTGCAAAATGGCACGGTATAGCTCGCGCACAGGGCCGCGTTCGGCCATCCACTGGGCCTCGAAAGCTTCGTGCTGCGCGTAGTACTCGCCCGCGTTGAAGTGTCGCACGCCCTGTTGACCCAGGGGCGGCAAAGGTTGCGCACACTGACAGGCCAGCAGCGCCCGCGTGACGGCGTCCATACGCCAGGCCAACGCCCCCGCCCGCTCAACCAGCGTGCGGTCGAGATCGTCCAGCCACAACACGCCGTCCGCGCCCGCTTCCTGGGCCATTCTTTCGATCGTTCGCTGCGCTGCGACCACCAGCACCGGCACGCGCCGCGTCGCCTGCTCGGCTTTGAGAGCGATCACCCAGGTCGCCCAGGCGGGCTGGGTGGCATCAACGAGCAACAGGGCAGGGTAACGATCGAGCAGCGTGTCGAGCCAGCGCTCTGTCGGCGCGTAGGTGACCGGAGCAAACCCGGCCTCTCGCAGCAACTGCATCGCCCGCCCGGCCCAGGCGGGCGTCCCCCATAGACCCACGACCGGCGGCGCGTCCAGCATGGGGCTACTCGCTGCTCTGGGGGATAGGGGTGGCGAGCGCCTGACGGATCAGCCCCGGCAGGATAGCCTGGTCAGGCGGGCAGAGCACCACATGGCGGGCGCTGGTGTGGTAGATCAGCGCCTGATCGCCCGCCTGCAAAACCACGCGGAAGCCGGGCGTCTCGTGCGGCTCGTACTGGATATCCGGCTGCGGGCAGCCGACGCTGTCGTCCGGCCAGATGACCGTCACCACGCTGGCCAGGCGGATGGCGCTGGCGTCCAGGCCGGTGCGACGGGCGGCGTCGGCCCGACACAGGGCGACCATTTCCTCGGCGATGGGGTCTACCAGGATCGGCGCGCCTTCGCGCGTCAGCCAGGCGGCATCGTCGCACAGGGCGAACGCGCCCTCCAGGTCGGTGTGATAAATGTAGAAGCGGTCACCGGCGCTGTAGACAATGCGGTAACCGGGCCGTCGCCCGGCAGCAGCGCCCGGCTCGCCCGCCCCGCACCCCCAGGAAGTCTCTGGCCAGGTGAAACCGTCCACGCTCAGCAGGCGCACATCGTCCAGCGCCACGCCCTGCGCGGTCAGGTCGCGCGTGGTGAGATCGATCATGGCCAGCACGGGTGACAGGCGCTCGGCGACAGCCGTGGCCGCTGCCAGCGTCGCCGGAGAGGGCAGATCGGTCGGGGTAGGGGTGGCGGCGACAGGCGGCGGCGTAGGAGTAGCTGTAGGTGGGATGAGGGTGCGCGTGGGCACGACGGTCGGCGCGCTGCTGGGGCTTATCGCGTCGCAGGCTGCCAGAGCGAGCGCACATAGCGCCAGCGCCAACGCATGGCGTCCCCGCCAGCAAAGCAACCGCTCAAGACGCGCACACATGGCCGCCCGCATTGCCTACCGCCAGCGCGCTAACCAGGCGTCTACCGCAGCCGGACTGATCCCTTCCACGCTGATCAGCTTGTTGGGGCCACCCGCGCCCGCCACAATTGCCACCCGCGACGGCTCAACGGCCAGTTCCTCGGCCAGAAAGGCGATCAGTTGGGCGTCGGCGCGCCCCATATCGAGCGGTTCAGTCAGGTGAATCTGTAGCGAGCCATCCGGAAACATGCCGACGACGGCCACTGCGTCGGCATCGGTCACCACACGCACGCCAAAGGCCGCCCCACGTCGGGCATCGGTGATTTCGAAATCGCGCGGCATCGTATCCTCCCCCTTCCGATCGCCGCTAGGCGAGCAACATCGTGACGATCATGCGCCCAATGACCTGCAACAACACCATGACGATGATCGGGCTGAAGTCCAGCCCGGCAGCGGGCGGCAACAAGTTGCGCACGGGAGCCAGCACCGGTTCGGTGAGGTTGAAGATAGTGCGGGCCAGCGGGCTGTAGGGATCAATGTTGACCCAGCTCATCAACACGCGCGCCAGGATCACCAGGGAGTAGAGCTGAATGAACAGCTCGACCATCATCGCCAGACTTTCCAAAGCCCCATCTCCTTATGACACCCCCGGCGCAGGCAACCTCTGGCCCGCTCCGGTTCTCGATCCCTGAGTTTGATTCTCACTACGCACCATTGTAACGCGTTGTTGCGCCGCCGCGGGAAGAGTCTTCACCCCAGAGGATGGCGCTCGCCGAAGATGGCGCGGCCAATGCGCACGATCGTCGCCCCTTCTTCCACAGCTATCGGGTAATCGTCGGTCATGCCCATGCTCAGTTCGTCCCACCTGGCAGCGGGGAAATCCCCGGCCAGGGCATCGCGCAACTCGCGCAGCGCGGCAAAGACCGGACGCGCCTGCTCCATGTCCTCGACGATGGGGGCCATGGTCATCAGTCCCCGCACGCGCACTCCCGGCAACGCCAGCACCTGGGCCACGTCCGCCCACAGCGCATGGCGACAGGCGCGGTCGTCCCGCCAGCGCTGAGCCGTCCAGCCCTCTTTGCTGGCCTCGCCGGAGACGTTCATCTCCAGCAGCACGTCCAGCGTGCGACCGGCAAGCTGCGCGTAGTGGCTCAGGCGTTCGGCCAGGTGCACGCTGTCCAGCGAGTGTAACAGGGCGAATGGCCCGATCACAAAGCGGGCTTTGCGGCTTTGCACATGCCCGACCATATGCCATTGCACCGGCGTTGGCGCGGCGGCGTTGACCTGCGCGATCTTGCCTAGCGCCTCCTCGATGCGATTCTCGCCGAAATGCTGCACGCCCGCCGCCAGCGCTTCCAGGATCAGCGCCGGAGGATGCGTCTTACTGACGGCCACCAGCGTCACGGTATCGGGCAAACGACCGGCGCGCAAACACGCTGCCGCGATTGTCTCGCGCACCGCCGCGACTCGTTCCGCGATGGTTTGAAGAGCTTCCATACGCTAGCTTCCGTTGAGCGCCACAATCACGCCAAAGCGACCGGTGCGCCCGCCTTCGGCCCGGTGCGAGTAGAACTCATCGGTGCGCGTGGCGGTGCAGATACCGGCCACCTCGATTTGCTCGACGCCCGCCCGTTCCAGCGCCAGCCGGTTGGCCGCCCACAAGTCGAGATAGGCGCGGCCATCGGCGGCGCGACGCACCAGCCCGTCAGTGTCGCCGAACGCCCGCGCGACGGCGGCCACTACTTCTTCGCCCACCTGATAGCGTTCCGGGCCGATGCTGGGACCGATCGCCGCCTGTACATCCGCCGGACGCACACCGAAGGCTTCGACCATCGTCTGCAGGACGCTCACCGCCGCGCCCAGCACCGTCCCGCGCCAGCCCGCGTGCGCCAGCCCGACTACATGGCGAAGTGGATCGTAGAGCACGACAGGCGTACAGTCAGCGAAACGCATGGTCAGCGCCAGGCCGGGCCGGTCGGTGACCAGGCCATCGGCGCGGGCCAGCCAGCGTCGCCCAGGGACAGGCGCGCGCGCGATCACCGTGTCGGCGCTGTGCACCTGCCAGACGGTGCAGGCATACCCCTCATCCAGTCCCAGTGCGGCGTAGGCCCGCCGGTGATTCTCGCGCACAGCGGCCAGGTCGTCACCCACAGTGCCGCCCAGGTTGAGCGTGTCCCACGGCGGCTGACTCACGCCGCCCAGGCGCGTGAATACCCCGTGCACCAGGCGGTCGCTCTCCGCCCATTGCTCGAACTGGTAGAACACCGGCCCGCCGTTGCTGATACGTTGCACGCGCGAACTTCCCTGCGATCCTGTCGCCGCCGAAACGAGTCTCAAGCCCGATTATAGCGCACCGGCTTCACCTGCGCCCGGTGAGAATCAGGGGGGAGCGCGCAAAGTGTGACAGGCGATTTGCAGCAGGCCGCTGCCCCTCACCCCTGCATCCCCTCGCCCTCGCGACTGCGTCGCGGGGCAAGGGGACTTATTGTCTCGCGGGCGAGTGCTCCCCTTCGCCCGCAGCGCCGGGCGGAGATGGAGGTAAACCGGGGCAGGTTTGCGAATTCTTCGGCAGAAAACAAATCCCCTCGCCCGGCGCTGCATTCGACCGGGCGAGGGGCATCACTCGCCGCAGACAGCGGGCCGCCCGCCCGCCTACTCCACCCAGACCTCGACGTGCTCGCCGCTCTCCAGGTCCTCAACATCTACCAGTCTGCCGCTGGCCCCGGCTTTGATCGCCTCGACGATCTCGTCGTAGTCAATGTCGGTGGAGCTGGGGGTAAAACGCGCGCCCAGTTTGATGCCCACATTCACCAGGCTCATGGGGATATTGACGTTGACCTTGGTTTTGCCAGTGTTCAGGTCGGTGATGCGCACGCGCAACATGCGCGGGTCGCGGGCAGGCGGTGGAGGTGGCGCAGCGGGGCGCCCCTTGCTGAGCGCCTGCAACAGCCGCGCGCCTTCCTCGGCGGTGATCTTGCCCTCCTGAATCATCTGCAGGATGCGCATCCGTTCTTCGGCAGTGGTCATCAGTCGCTCTCTCCTTGGCGGCGAGTCCTGTGTCCGTCGTTGCCCGCGGTCCAGATCATGTGCACCAAAGTTCGTTCGGGGCGGAAAGCGTGTGCACGTAGCGCCGCGTTCATTGCCTCGTCGTCACACGGGTGCTCGGTGACGACAGCGTGCTCGCGCCCTATCAGCCGCCGCAACACGAAGCTGATCAGCGGTGCTGCGAGTTGTTCCCCATACTCTGGCGCGATCAGCGCGTCGAAAGAGCGCGCCAGGCTGCTGATGCGCGTCTCTAGCCGCAGCGCCGCGACCGGTTGCCCGTCACTGCCGGGCAGCAGCCAGGTATTGGCACGCGCACCGCCGAACGCATAGCGCAGCGCGGCAAACCGCGCCGGACGAAAGGCTGCCTCACTGACTGGTCGCAGCCAGCCCAGGCCGCCTCGTTCGTTGGGACGCACGCGCTCTGCCAGGGCGGTCACGCCTGGCACGTCGGCGGGGACGAGCGGGCGCAGCGGCGGCAGCGGCAGACTGATCAGCGCCGGTCGCTGATAAGCCGGACAACGCCAGTGTGTGAATGTCCGCTGCTCCTGGAACCCCAGGCTCGCATACAGCGCGCGCGCGGCAGCGTTGTCCGCTTCTACCTGCAGCACGGCAAACGTATTGCGCCGCGCGACAAAGTCCAGCGCTGCCTGCATCAGCCGCCGGGCAATGCCCCGTCGCCGATGGGCGGGCAACACGGCGACGTTAGCAATCACCCAGCCGCCCCCGCGCTCCACCGGCGTGAGGGTGACGTTGCCCACCAGTTGCCCGCGCTCCAGCCATACGAAGCCATAGAGCGGCGGCAGCGCTCGCGTCAGGCGGGCGATCAACCACATGATGCCCCGGGTCCGCCCCAGCGCGCGCATCTCCTGAATCGCCGAGCGACCGGCAGCATCGAGCGTCGGCGCGAAGCACACTTCGATCAGGTTGGCGATATCCACCAGATCGGCGCGCGGGTGAACCGGGCGTAGCCCCGTGAATGCTCCCCGCCGGATCAGTATTCCTGTCGTGGCCATGCGCACTCCGCCTCAGAACGAGTGCATCTCAGTGGGACGGAACGGCGGAACCGTAGAGGGCACAGAGAAATGCACCAAGTGTCTCGCCCATGCTCTCAGCGGCCTGGTGCGAAACCTGTCCCCGTATGAGATGCACATCCCGCAGAACCGCCCTGCGCGTGTCCCGCTCAGATCAGCGTTGCTCACGATTCTAGCGCAGAAAGCAGTTTTTCGGCCTCTGCGATGGTGATCTTGCCCTCTTGCACCATCTTGAGGATCATCAGCCGCTCCTGCTCAGTGATCGGCTCGCGCGGGGGTGGAGGTGGGGTGGGTCGCCCCTCCATCATGCCCACGGCAAAGCGGCCACGCTTGGCCTTGCCGCGCTTGGGTTTGTCTTCCCAGCGCCCCATCGAATGGCGTAGCCGCTCGGCGGCGCGCAGTGCCTCCCGCTGTGCGCGCTCAGCTATACGCTCGGCCTGCGAACTCAGATGCACAGTAGTCGCCTGAATGCGCTCGTCCAGCCCTTCCAGATGCTGGGTGAGTTTTTCCTCCAGCGACGACAGGCGCGCTTCCAGTTCGTCCTCGATCTGCACGCTGAAGTCAACCATGTAATCTTCATCTTCGCCCACCAGGCGCAACCGTGCGGCCCGGGCGATGATCACGCGCGCGCTGCCGTCGCCCAGCACAATGCGATGCTGCTCATCGGTTTCCGCCAGATCGGCGGGAATGTCGAGTTGCACGGTTGTTTCTGGGGGCAATTCGAAGGTGACGTTGCTGTCGGGATGTACGCGGCACAGGATGTCCGCGCCCGCGCTAAAGCGATACTCGCGTCCCGGGGCGAAGTCCAGGCTCAGCACCAGGTCGGCTCCAGTGCGCTCCACGACGCAGTCGCCCAGGACGTTGCGCAGGTAGAGGTCGGCCCCCACCTGGCCCACCCACAGTGAGCCGTCTATATCGCGAATGGTGGCATCGCCGCCGACGCCTTCCACACGCACATCGCCGCTCACTCGCTTGATGCGCGCGTCACCGCCGACCAGCCCGACGCTGGCCGAGGCGGCGTTGCGCACCGACAGGTCACCCCCCACACGCCCCACTTCGACGGCGGCCTCGACATCGGTGATCTTGGCGTCGCCACCAACCGCCTGCACTACCAGCGGGACCGTGTCGGGGACGATCAGGCGGGCGTCGCCGGCGGCGCGTACCAGGCAGGGTTGTCCGGCTCCCAGATGCTCTACGTGCACCAGTTCGCCGTCTACCAGTAGCACGTCTTCTTCATGCGCGCGTACGCGCAGGTCACCGCCTATCTGCTGCACGATTACCGACGTATCTACACCGACATACTTATGACGATTCATAGGCTGTTTGCTCCTTCCTGCTGGCGCGTGTCGGCGCTCAGTCTACGAAGATGTGTACACGCTCGTTGTCCTCTTCGTTTTCCACTTCCACCAGGGTGCCGTCAATGGTCCCTTCTTCCAGAGCGGCGATCACGTCGCGGGCCAGGTCTTCGTCGAGTTCATCGGTGAAGCGCGCCCCAATGCGCAGCCCGAAGCGCACCAGCCCCAGCGGGACGTTGACGCGCACACGGCTGCGCCCGGTACGCAGGTCGCTGACGTGAATGCGCAGCCAGCGTCCCCCACGTTTCGGTTTGGCAGGCGTTTCGGGCGCAAGTGACTCTTCGGGAGCGGGCGGCGTAGCTGCTGCCTGTGTCTCGGGAGATTCCTCTTGAGCGGCGTTCAGCAGTTCAGCCGCGCGATTGACGTCAATCGTCCCCTCGGACAGCATTTGCAGAATCTCTTTGCGAGTAGGCATTGCCTCTCCTCCTCTAGCTCAGATCGCCATGCAACAGCTTGATCGCCTCGTCGGTCGAAATCCGGCCCGCGGCCAGATCGTCGAGCACCTGACGGCGCTGCTCGGCGGTTACCTCCTCGGCCAGTTCGCCGCCGGGCGCCTCGTACCCCAGAGCCACGATGATCTCGTTGAGCCAGTTGCGCACAGTGGGATAGGAAACGCCCAGTTCGCCCTCGACGCGCTTTATCTTGCCGTCGCAACGCAGGAAGACTTCCACGAACTCCAGTTGTTCAGGGGTCAGCCGCGCCAGCCGTCCCAGAGCGAAGCGCCCTTCCAGGGTCACGTCGCAGTTGGGGCAGTACAGGCGGGTGATGATCATCGTTTCGTCGCACACCGGACATTTGCCGGGTACAGCGTGCACATCATACATAGGCCCATCCTCAGCGTGACGATCCAGGCTGCGCAATACGCCTCTGCCAGAAGCAGGGTGCACAGAAACGGCGTCAAAACCATGTTGTAAGCTCTGGCCTGATGGTAGCAGACTCTGTGCACAAAGTCAATCAATATCTCAATAAAATTTAATATCTGAATTGATTTTCTTAAGTGATATCGCATGACGCCGTGAAAAAAGTGAATTTTTCCTTTCAGATTCTATTTCTATATATCTCGCTCTACGGGCCAGGTTTTGTACTATAATGAAAGACACAATCCAGGAAAGGAGGTTGGCCATGATCCGTTGGTGTTGGGTTCTGGCGCGCTCACCAGCCCTACGTCGCTACTGGGGGCAGGGGCTGGTCGAGTACGCGCTGCTGCTCATCTTCGTCGCCGTGGTGCTGATCGCGCTGTTGGTGGTGCTTGGCCCTGGCGTCCGCAACACTTACAGCGACATCATCGAGGCGCTCTAGTCCAATCGTCCCGTCGGCTTGATTACCAGTCTGTTATCATTTTTCCTCATCGAACCCCGCCCGTGGCGGGGTTTTTTCATCCTCAGCCTGTGGACAAAAGGGGTGCGAGCAAAGGTTGACAGCGCCTTGCCCCGCCCGATGGCCCTCATCCCCCAGCCCCTGGGCGAGAGAAAGTGAGTCCCCTCGCCCCGCGACGCAGTCGCGAGGGAGAAGGGATGCAGGGGTGAGGGGCAGCAGACCGCTGCAAATTGCCGGTCACCTCTTGCACACACCAGACAAAAGCGACTATAGACGCCCGCCGCCCTGCTGCGCTACAATGCGCGCGGCCTGGTAGCGTGGTCGCGCACCCCCTAGGAGTTCCCATCGTGTCCTCTTTCGTCGGCGAATTAGCCGGTCTGCTCACTTCGGTTTGTTGGAGCTTCACCTCAATTTTCTTCACGCTATCCGGACGACAGGTCGGCTCGCCCATCGTCAACCGCACCCGCCTGGCACTGGCCCTGGTGATGGTCAGCGGGGTACACTGGATCGCGCAGGGGCAACCGTGGCCCTTCGACGCGGCCCCTGCGCGCTGGGGCTGGATGGCGCTCTCTGGCCTGGTGGGCTTTGTGCTGGGCGACGCAGCGCTGTTCCAGGCATTCGTGCTGATCGGGCCGCGCCTGTCCATGCTGCTGATGGCGCTCAGCCCGGTGATCGGCGCGGTGCTGGCGTGGTTTTTGCTAGATGAGACGATCAGCGGCTGGGAAGGGCTGGGCATCGCCCTGGCACTGAGCGGCGTCGCCTGGGTGGTCACCGACCGGCGCAACGGCAACAATACGCCCGATCGCGCGCCGCGCACCTATGCGCTGGGCGTGCTCTTTGGGCTGGGCGGGGCGCTTGGTCAGGCGCTGGGGCTGATTCTCTCCAAGCAAGGGTTGGCGGGGGACTTCTCCGCGCTCTCTGGTAACGTCATCCGCCTGATCGCTGCAGCGGCGAGCATCTGGGCGTTCACCGCGCTCAACGGGCAGGCCGCACACACAGTGCACGTGTTACGCGCTCATCCAGGAGCATTGCGCTTCATTATGGGCGGGGCCATCGCCGGGCCGTTCCTGGGGGTGTGGCTGTCGCTGATCGCCGTGCAGCACACATCGGTCGGCGTCGCCTCGACGCTGATGAGCCTGCCGCCGATCCTGCTGATCCCCCTGTCCTGGCTGATCTTCAAGGAACGCATCACGCAACGGGCCATCGTCGGCACCGCGCTGGCGCTGGCAGGAGTGGCGGTGCTGTTTCTGCATCCGTAGCCGGTCAGCGCCCGGCGGGAGTGAATTCTCCCCACAGGCGGCGCGCGGCAGCCGTCCGCGTGTCCGATGAGAGGGCGACGCCCACGCGCAACCCCCGCGTCAGCGTCAGGGTGAATAGTAACAACAGGCTTTCGAGGGCGAACACCGCCCCATAGGCCAGCAGCGCATTGCCCCCGCTGAGGTAGCGCACTCCGTCTACCACCATCCCGCCCAGCACGCCGCCGCTTGCCTGCCCCAGTTCGGCGGCGGTGCCCCAGACGCCCATCAGCAGGCCGGCTCGCTCGAAGGTGGTGAACTCGATCACCGCGGTCAGCAGTCCGGCCATGGATAGCCCTGTCCCAAGCCCCAGCGCGAATACCAGAGCGCGGAATCCATCAGCGCTGCCCAGCACGCCTATCGCCAGCATCCCCGCAAAGACGGTCACGTTCAGCCCCAGCCCCACCCGCAACACGGGTAGATAGCCCCAGCGGGCGATCAGCCACACGCCCGCCAGCGCCATGGCCAGGATCGTGCCCGTGCCCCACAGCGCAGTCAGGCGCGTCGTCTGCGCCACGCTCATGCCCAACACCAGCGCGCCGTAGGGTTCGAGCAACACATCCTGCGCCAGCGTGCCCAGCACGCTGAAGACGACGATCGCGAAGAAGCGCCGCGCCTGTGGATCGTCCCACAGCAGTGTGCGTACTACTCGCAGAAACGGTTCGCTGGCGGCCCGCCGCGCGACTGCCTCCAGGTGTGGCACGGGCGGTTCCTGCCCTGTCACGGCCAGAGTCGCCAGCATCGCGTAGGCAAGCGCCACCCCGCCGACGACGGCCAGCAGCCGCCCCTGGCTGAAGGGATCGAGCAACGCGCCCAGGCCCAGAGCACCGCCCAGAATGCCAGCGAACATGGCGATCTTAAACAGCGTCACCGCGCGCGGGCGCTGCACGCCGGTGAACCTGTCCGCCAGCAGCGCCTCGAAGGTGTTGCTGGCCAGGGTGTGCCCCAGGCCAAAGCTCAGGAAGGCCAGCGCCCCGCCGCCAATCAGCACCGGCCCGACGGCGGCGTGGTTGAGCGCGATTAGCGTCGCCCCGCTGAGGCCCAGCCCGGCGATCAGCGTCCCCAGCACGATATATGGCTCGCGGCGTTTGCCGCGCCAGGGGTGGCCGTCCGACAGATAGCCCAACCAGACGCGAGCGGGCGCAATGATCACCGGGATGGCCAGGAAGAAGCCCACCAGGGCGGCGGGCAACGCCAGCTCGACGATCATCACCCGATTGAGCGTGCCGCTGACCAGCACCGAAGTCAGGCCCAGGCCCAGCGGAAACGCAGCGAGACGCAGCGAATGCAGCACGGCAGTCATGCAGGCTCCAGGATCGAGAATCTACAAGATTCGCACGATCTTATACACGATTTTGCAGATTATAGCAGCGTGCGCAGCCGCGCCTCCAACACTTCGTAGGAGAAGTGCTGCAGCCCCACCTGATAGTTATGCTCCACCATCGCGGCGACCGCTGCCGGATCGTCCAGCAGGGCCAGCACCTGACCGACAGCCTCCGCCGTCACGTCCTCGCGAATCTCGACGGCGCGCACGCCCGCCGGTTTGATGTCGGAGCGATAGGGGATATAGGCATTGACAATGAGCGGTTTGCGGAAGTAGAGCGTCTCGATCAGGGCATTGCCGAAGCCTTCATACGAACTGAGGTAGGTCACGAAATCGGCGTGCGGGTAGATGTCCCACAGGGTGTAGGTGCGCCGCCCGTCCTGCACCCCCCGCTTTTCAGTGATGCGGTCGCCGATGAACAGGGCGCGGATGCCCGCCCGCTGCACCTGCTCCAGCAGCCACTCGTAGTAGCTGTCGGTTTCGTCGCCCGCGTAGCCGGTGATCACCAGGACGTAGCGATGGCGCGGGTCGCGTTCGCCCAGTTGCCGCACCAACTCGACTGCCCGCTCGATGTTCTTGCGGCGAATGATGCGCGTCGGCTGCAGGATCAGCCGTTCGTCGGGGGCAATGCCCAGTTCTTCGCGGACGGTCAGGGCGTAGTCATCCGGCGGCGGGGGCGGATTGCGGAAGTCGAACACATTCGGGAGGTATGTCGCCAGCAGGCGACGACGCAGATATAGCTCGCGCTGTATGGCCGTGCTGATCACCACATGGCGCAGCGAGGTGGCCTCGGCGGGGAAAGCGGTCGCCAGGATATCCGGGATGCGGTTGACCAGAAAGCGTTCGCGCTCCCAGTAGAAGTCGTGATGATGGCCGATGGTCGGGATGTGCGTCTCGCCGATGAAATCGCGCAGGGCCACGCCCAGCGGAATCTGCATGGGGATCGCCTGCGCGTTCTGGGTGATCAGCAAGTCGAGCCGGAAGCGCTCGACGAATTCATACAGGCTGTCTTTGAGCGGGGTGGCGGCTCTGGCAATGCGCTGATATAGCTCGCGCGATTCCTCGACTCCGCTGAAGGCTTCGTCGTGAATGGCGATCGCTTCAGGGTCGCGGAAGTGAAAAGCGGGCACTTCCAGGCCCGGCTGAGCGTACTCACCCAGTTCGCCAGCGCAATAGAAGGTCTCGTGGCCCATCCGCTCCAGGACAGCGGCTATCTTGGCGATCTCCAGCGAGACGCCGTCTACACCGGCGATACGTGTGGCGACAAATCCAATGCGCATGGGGATACTCTCCTGCCAGAGGGCCATCCGCGCCCGGCCATCAGCCATCAGCAAGAACGATCACCGCGAGGCCTCCGCCCTACCGTTCTGCTTTGAGCCACAGCACTTCGTACGGCTCCAGGCGCAGAGCGTCGCCCGCGCTGACCCGCCGCTCGCTGAGAACGTCGCAGAACGCGCGCGCGCCGTCCAGGGCAACGCCGCCCAGGTCAACGGTGATAGGCCCGCCGGAAACGTTGGTCAACGTCAGTACGTGCTCATCCCCCTGCGGCGACGTGCGCAGCAACGCGAAGACCGCCGGATGCAGCGTCAACACCTGCTGTGGACCGTTGGGATGGAAAGCGCGTTCGGCGGCGCGCCGGGTGAGCAGCCTGCAGTAGGGATAGAAAACCTGGCTGCGCAGCGAGGCCGGGTCGGACAGCGCCGCCTCTACCTCATCATAGGCCAGCTTCTCGCGGTTGACCGCCCGCAGGATGCCGGTGCGGGTCACTCCCTCGTACCAGTTGCGCGACCCCAGCAGGCTGTGAATGTAAATGCCCGGCACACCCACAAAGGCCAGTTGGATGGCCTGCGCGGCCAGGAAACGCCGCGCCTGCAATGAGAGCGGCTCGTCGCTCTGCGGGTTGGAAAGCATGTCGAAGTAGTTGATGTTCAGTTCGTAAGGGCTGCGCGAGCCGTCGCTATTGGTCTTGTACGACACGTCGCCGCCATGCGCCCGCGCCCGCGACACCAGCGCGGCGATCTCTTCGGGAGCCAGGATGCCCTCTACCGGACGCACGCCGATCCCATCGTGCGAGGCGGTGAAGTTGAAATACGAGGTCTGATCGGACACCTTCTCCAGGCCCGCTGCCCAGCGGCTGAGGGCGCTGGCGTCGCCGGTGGCGAAGGTATGCGCCAGCAGCGGCGGCAGGGCAAACTGATAGACCAGTTGCGCTTCGTCCGTCCCGTTGCCGAAGTAGGAGACGTTCTCCTTGTGCGGGACGTTCGTCTCGGTGATCAGCGCTACGGCGGGCGCGACATAATCCAGCACATCGCGGAACAGGCGCACGACGGTATGCGTCTCTGGCAGATGAATGCAGGAAGTGCCCACGCGCTTCCACAGGTAGGCGATGGCATCCAGGCGAATCAGGCTGGTCCCCTGCGCCACGTAGAACAGCAACACGTCCAGGATATGCAGCAGCACGGCAGGATTGGCGTAGTTGAGATCGATCTGATCGGCGCTGAACGTCGTCCAGACGTGACGCACGCCCTCTGCTGTCTGCACTGGCGTCAACAGCGGCAGCGTGCGCGGGCGCACCACGCTCGACAGATCGGTAGACGAGTCTACGGTGATGAAGAAATCGCGGTAGGTTGGGTCGCCGCTGACGAAACCCTGGAACCAGGCACTGTGCGCCGAAATGTGGTTGATGACCGCATCGAACATCAGCTTGAAGTCGCCCCGCAAGCGGGCGATGTCGTCCCAGGTGCCCAGGTCGGGGTTGACGGCCAGATAGTCAATCACCGAGAAGCCGTCGTCGGACGAGTAGGGGAAGAAGGGCAGGATATGCACCGTGGAAATCACCCCCGCCAGCCGTGCCTTCAGGAAACGGTGCAACGTCTGCAGGGGAGCTTCGCCCTCCGCGCGCAGCGAGTCGCCATAGGTGATCAGCACGGCGTCGCGCTCGGTGAAGCGTTCGTGCGCGGCAACCGGTTGAGCAGAGAGTTCGGGATGATGGGCGCGGAAGTCGTCGAGACGGGGCATCAACTGCTGAAAACAGGACTGGCCGCGGTCGGGGCCGTAGAGAAAAACGAGTTTGTTCAGAATACGCTCAGCAAGAGACATGGGCCGATACCGTTGGAAAATATGGGCCGCCAGGATTGCTGGGGCCTAGCATACGGGCTTGCGCGGGAGAAGTCAAGAGCCGCCGGACCAGCACAAGATCGGGCGATTCCGCCCTGGTCTGGGGACCATCAGTACGCATAGCGCCCTGGGTCGAACAGGTGCAAGTGATCGCGCATCCAGGCGATGGTGCGCTGCAATCCCTCCTCCAGGGAAACCTGCGGCTCCCAGCCGATCAATTCGCGGGCCAGCCGGTTGTCGGAGCGCAAACGCAACACCTCGCTTGTCTCCGGGCGCACGCGCGCTGCCTCGCTGACCAGCGGCACCTCGCGCCCGATCAGCCGGATGACCAGGCGGGCCAGGTCGCCGATGGTGATCGAGCGCCCCGTGCCCAGATTCACCGGGCGACCGATGGCCTCGCTGGAAGCCATCGCCAGCAGGAAACCGCGCACCGTGTCGGTGACGTAGGTCAGGTCGCGCGTGGGGTGCAGCGCGCCCAACCGTACCTCGTCGCGCGCCAGCGCCTGGCTGATGATGGTGGGGATGACGGCGCGGGCGCTCTGGCGCGGGCCAAAGGTGTTGAACGGACGCACAATACGCACCGGCAACCCATAGGCCGCGTGAAAGCTGATCGCTAGCGCGTCAGCGGCTGCCTTCGACGCGGCATAGGGCGACTGCGGGTGCAGGGGGTGTTGTTCGCTGATCGGCTCGGTCTGCGCCGTGCCGTAGACTTCGCTGGTCGAAGCGATGGCGATGCCCTCTACTCCCAGGTCGCGGGCAGCGATCAGCACGTTGAGCGTGCCGCCCACGTTCACGTCGAGCACCTCGCGCGGATGCTGATAGGAATAGGGGATGGTGATCACCGCGCCCAGGTGATAGACCCGCTCCACCCCGCGCATGGCGCGCACGACGGCGTCGGCGTCGCGCAGATCGCCCAAATATACTTCGACCTCAGCGCGCACGTCCGGCGGCAACAGTTCCAGGTTGCCGGTGCGATGAGCGGAGTTGTAGCGCACGAAGGCGCGCACACGCGCGCCCTGGCGGACGAGCGCTTCGACAAGATGGCTACCGATGAAACCGGCAGCGCCGGTGACGAGAACCTGGGTACTCATAGGCGGTTTTCCTGAGTCATTGAGTCGAGAGTTGAGAGTCATCAGTTGTCAGTCGGCGGCTGTGCGCTGTGGGCGCTCGCTCCTGGTGGCGTACAGGCCGCGCCTGGCCGCCATCGCTGCGCGGGTCGGCAGCAGCAACAGCGCCAGCGTCCAGGCTGCCACCCGCCCGTGATAAATGCGCGTATAGGTCAGCAGGTCCTGCCAGTAGATGCGCTGCGTCAGGCGCGGCACCTGGCTGAGGCTGGCGTGCTCATCGTGAATCAACACCGCTTCGGCCACATAGTGGATCGCCGCGCCCGTGCCCACGATCCGGCGACACAGGTCGTCGTCGGTGAAGAACAGCTTGAGCCGCTCGTCAAAATAACCGATCTGCGCCAGGATCGTCCGGCGCGCCATCAGGCACGAGCCGGGGGCGACTTCGACCGCCCGCGTGCTCAGGCGATCCCAGTCTTCATACCACATGGCCCGCCGCCGACGGGCGCGCCAGCGCGGGAACAGGACGCCTAGGAACGTGTAGGAGAGCAGCGCATCGGCGAAAGTCGGAAAGCGCGAGCCGTTGCGCTGCAACGTCCCATCGGCGAAAGTCATGCGCGCCGTCACCGCGCCGACCGTCGGATGTCCGTCCAGATAGTCAACCAGGGTCGCCAGGGTGTCGGGTTGCAGGATCGTATCTGGATTGAGGATCAGCGCGTATTCCCCCTGCGCGGCGCGCAATCCCAGGTTGTTGCCCCCACTGAACCAGCGGTTGGCTCCCGCTTCGATCACCGTCACAGAGGGGAAGCGGGCGCGTACCATGGCCGCACTGCCATCGCGCGAGGCGTTGTCCACGACGATGATCTCCTGGTCGAGGTCGCCCTGTGTCGCCAGCAGCGACTCCAGGGCGCGGGCCAGCTCATCGCGCGTGTTGTAGTTGCACAGGACAGTAGACAGCTTCATGAACACAGCCCGCAGTCGGGTAACCGGCAACATGGCGCAAGGGGTGCATTTCAGTTGGGTTCACGAGTGCAAGCGAACTGAGGCGGATTTCTGAAGCCGCTCTGGTGTGAGCTTTTGTGAAATGCACCCCTCAAACTGAGTGCGAGCAAAGATTCTCGGCGATTTGCTCGGTGCGGAGGTGTTGACCTCACCCCCGCTCGGCACTCACGCGCCTCGCTGCCCCCTCCCGCGTCGGGGAGGGGGCAAGCTGAGCGAAGCGAGGCTGGGGGGGAGGTACCCCACAGCGCTGCAAACGGCCTGTCACAGTTTGCGCGCACCTCTCAAATTGGGCGCATTTCAGTTGAGTTCACAAGACCCGACAAGTCCGAACGGGCCTGATGCATGATCAGCCGACCGTGAACTTTCGTGAAATGCAA
>CAKZOB010000046.1 GCA_937135955.1 uncultured Anaerolineales bacterium
TGCCGGGATTCACGACTTGACCTTGCAGACCCTGACCGAGACCCTGCAGCTTGAGCCCGAGGGCATCGACCACTACCAAGCCCTTCGTCGGCAGCGCCACCAGTGTCTGTACGAGGGATTCCGCGCCCTGACGGTCACCACACACACAGCCATTGCCCCCTGGTGGTCGCTGATACAGTCCGATCCTGCGGCCTATGAAGCGCGCAAGCGGGAATACACGGAGCGCCTGTTGGACGCTATCGAGACGGTTTTGCCTGGCGTGCGCCGTGCGGCGACGCTGATCATGCCGGGGACGCCGGTCACCTATCAGACGTGGACGCATCGGCATCTGGGCATGGTGGGCGGCTTTCCGATCACGTCCCTGCTGACCGCGCGAGGGCCGCGCACAGGCATTCCTAACTTGCGCCTGGTGGGGGATTCAGTTTTTCCGGGGCAATCTACGGCAGGGGTGACCGCGGGGGCTATACGTGTGGCGCGCGCTGTGCTGGACGCCCTGCCTCGTCGTTGTGCTCACTGGGTCTTTGCGCCTCAGGCTACGAGAGCATCGCGGTGATGAACACCTGGCCGGTCATTCATTGGTTTCGCCGCGATCTGCGCTTGAGCGATAACACAGCTCTGCGAGCCGCTTTGCACTCCGGCAGGCCAGTGCTGCCTCTGTTCATTTTCGATCCCGCCATCCTGGATAGTCCACGCACGGGTGCGCCTCGCCTGGCCTTCCTGCTCCGTGCGTTGCAAGCGCTCGATCAGCAGTTGCGAGCGCGGGGAAGCGCGCTCGTGGTGCGCTTCGGTGAGCCGGTGCAGGTTCTGTCGGCACTGGTGCGCGAGACACACGCTCAGGCCATTTATGCGAACGAGGACTACACGTCCTACGCGCGGCAACGCGATGAAAGGCTCAGGCGTGCGTTGCCGGTCCCTGTGCATATGTATCCGGATCTGCTGTTGCGGGCACCGGGCGCAGTGCTCAGGGAAGACGGTTCGCCGTTGGTGGTCTACACACCCTTCATGAAACGCTGGCGAGCCTTGCCTGCGCCGGCCAGGGCAGAAAATAGCGTGTCGGTGGGGCAATGGGTACGCGCGGGCCAGGTCGCTTCCAGTGGTATCCCCGAACTGTCAGCGCTTGGTTTTGCTCCCACCATCGCTGTGCCGCCCGCCGATGAACGCTTTGCAAGGGCGTTGTTAGATCGGTTTGTGGTGGGGCCTATCTACCACTACGGTGAGACGCGCAATGCGCTGGTGACCGACCCCTTTGCAGGGGAACTACCTGCCGGATCGTCGTATCTCTCGCCATATCTACGTTTCGGCGTGATCTCACCGCGACAGGTGTACTGGGCGGCCCAGGAAGCGCTGCAGAGTGCTCCGGATGAAGGCGCGAGAAAGTCAGTGGAGACATTTGTCAACGAGTTGATCTGGCGGGAGTTCTATCACCACATCCTCTACCACTTTCCGCACGTGGAGCGGAGTAATTTCCGCTCGGAATACGACTCCGTGCCCTGGCGCGATGCGCCCGACGACCTGGCCGCCTGGCAGGAGGGCCGGACAGGGTATCCGGTGGTGGACGCGGCCATGCGGCAACTGCGCGCGATTGGTTGGTTGCCTAACAGGGCGCGGATGATTGTTGCTAGCTTCCTCACCAAAGACCTGCTCATTCACTGGCGCGCGGGCGAACAACACTTCATGCAGTGGCTCATTGATGGAGATACGGCTGCCAACAACGGCGGCTGGCAGTGGGCAGCGGGAACCGGCACCGATGCTCAGCCCTACTTCCGGATTTTCCACCCGGTGTTGCAAAGCCAGAAATTTGACCCGCACGGTGACTATATCCGGCACTGGGTGCCAGAACTGCGCGACGTGCCCACGCCCTTCATTCATGCTCCCTGGACGTTGGATGATCCTCCAGCCGATTATCCCCCGCCGATTGTTGACCATGCTCTTGCCCGCGCAAGGGCGTTGGCTGCATTCAGGACTGCGAAGGGATAGTAGCATTCGGTAGTCGTGCCTGCTACGAGTCGGTAGGCTACCCTTGACCAGCAGCCACGAATGCAATACTCTAGGGCCACCACATCACTCTGAGGGAAAGGCGAGCATTGAGCCATGCAACACAATCCATTGCCTGCACCAGAGCAGATCGAACGCGCCCTGGAAAGGGTGCTCCTCACCGTACAAAAGCCCGCCCGCTATGTGGGGGGTGAGTTCAACAGCGTCGTCAAAGACTGGGATGCCGTCTCGTTCCGTGTAGCGATGGCGTTTCCCGACATCTACGACCTGGGCATGTCCAACCTGGGACTGATGATCCTCTACGGGATCGTCAACGATCAGCCAGATATGTTCGCCGACCGGGTCTACAGTCCCTGGACGGACATGGAAGCAGCTATGCGGCGTGAGAGAATTCCCCTGTATGGGCTGGAGAGCAAGCGCCCGGTACGGGAATTTGATTTACTGGCGATCACTCTGCCTTACGAGCAGCTCTACACGAACGTATTGAACCTGCTCGATCTGGCGGGGATGCCGGTGCGCGCTGCCGAACGCGATGAGCGCTTTCCGCTGGTCATCGCGGGAGGTCATGCCTGTTTCAATCCGGAGCCGATGGCCGATTTCATTGACGCTTTTGCCATAGGCGAAGGCGAAGAGATGATTCTGGAGGTCTGCCGGACCCTGCGCGACATGCGTGGCAGCTCGCGCCAGGAGCAGTTGCGCGCGCTGGCCCGCATTGAAGGGGTCTATGTCCCGCGCTTCTATGAGGTGAGCTATCACGCCGATGGCACAGTGGCGGCAGTGACGCCCAATACCCCTGACGCGCCGCCGGTGATCCGCAAGCGCATTGTGCCCGTCTTGCCCAAGCCCTTCACACGCTTCCTGGTGCCCCATGTGGATACCGTGCACAACCGTGCGCCCATCGAGATCATGCGCGGCTGCACGCGCGGCTGTCGTTTCTGTCACGCGGGGATGGTCACGCGCCCGGTGCGCGATCGCTCTGTGGCCGAAGTGCTCGCCGCCGCCGAAGAGATTGTGCGCTACACGGGCTTTGATGAGCTGGGGTTGCTCAGCCTGTCGTCGTCTGACTACGCCTATGTGCAGGAATTGGTGCAGGCGATTGGCGAACGCTTCGGCGACCGTAACCTGGGAGTCAGCCTGCCCAGCCTGCGTATCGAGTCGGTGAGCATTGACCTGATGGACGCGCTGAAGGACAACCGCCGTAGCGGGTTCACCTTTGCGCCGGAGGCGGCAACCGAACGCATGCGCGACATCATCAACAAGTCGGTGCCGGACGAGCAGTTGCTCGCTGTTGCGCGAGAAGCCTACTCGCGCGGATGGGTGACGATCAAGCTCTACTTCATGATCGGGCATCCCAGCGAGACGCTGGAAGACGTGCAGGCTATCGTGAACCTCAGCAAGGCTGTGCTGGCCGAAGGACGCCGCATTCACGGCGGCAAGGCCAAAGTCAACGTGGGTGTGAGCACCTTTGTCCCTAAGCCCCATACGCCTTTCCAGTGGGTGCCGCTCGATTCGCTGGAGCAGATTCGCGCCAAGCAGGCCTTGCTCCAGCAGGGAATGCGCAGCGCTGGCCTGTATCTGCGCTGGAATCGGCCAGAGGAGACCCTGTTGGAGGCGTTTCTGAGCCGGGGCGACCGGCGGTTGGGGGCAGTCATCCAACGGGCGTGGGAACTGGGCACGAAGTTCGACGGGTGGCAGGAACACCACAATCACGCGGCCTGGGTGCAGGCATTCGCCGAGGCGGGGCTGCAGATGAGTTTCTACACACACCGTCCGCGCGCCCTCGACGAGGTGTTCCCCTGGGATCACATTGATCCTGGTGTCAAAAAGCGTTTTCTGGCCGAGGACTACCTGATGTCTCAGCGGGGGGAGACCCGCGAGGACTGCCGGGGACACTGCTTCGCCTGCGGCATTTTGCCCAAGTTCGCGCCGTTGCGCATGTTAACACCCGCCGAAGCGTGGCAATGCCCTCCGGTTGTGCCGCGGGCACAGCGCCAGAAAGCAGCAGCGGAAGCAGGGGCGCGGTAGGGGGTGCTCGCCTGAGCGCTCAGTTGCAGATGACTGTGCCGAAGGTCGTGCCGACCGTGATGGTCAGGTCGGGTTGGCGATTGGCGTCTTCGTTCCCGCGTACTGCGTAGTTGCGCGTGGCATAGAGGCCAGGTTCTAGTTCGACGAAGCGCTTCTGATCCATGCGTACCCGCGCGAAGGGGCTGCCCTGGACACGTACAAGGGCGGTGCTGCGCGGTGGGAGGGTGACACGCACGTCACCAAGCGTCGAGCGGGCCACCAGGTTGCCGGCGCATTGCTCGGGGCAGGTGAGAATCACGTCGCCCAGGCCGGAGGCCAGGTACGCGCGTTCAACGGTGAGTCCACGCAGGTCGGCTTCGAGCAGTCCCAGATGGCTGCTCATGAGGATTTGCCAGGGCAGGTCCTGGGCCAGGCCAACTTCCCAATCGGCCCAGGAAAGCCACCATGTCTGTCCGCGGTACATGGTCAGTCGGGCGCGGTTGTTGCGCACGGCCAGGTTCGGGCGTGAACGGGCAGTATATTGTCCGGCCACCAGTCGCCCTGGTTTGCGCAGCGCCTGAAGCTGTACGTCGATCTCGCCACTTTCGATCTCGATCACTCCGCTTTCAACGCTGCCCCGCGTGATGCCGAAGGTGTGCGCGCCCCAACTGGGCGCGATGTCGCCGCGCACCAATACAGTCGTGCCGAGCAGGATCAGCAAGGCCGGCCAATAGGAAGCCAGGTCGAGGTCGAGCAGCAAGAAATTGTTCAGCAGCAAGGCCACGGCGATGACCATCAGCAGCAGGGGCCACAGCAGGGGTGTCCGTTGGGCAGGCGTTCTCATGGGGCGCTCCTATGACTCCCAGAGATAGTCTCGCAGCAACTGATGAGCGGACGAATGGCGCAGGCGGTTGAGCGCCTGGGCTTCAAGCTGTCGCACGCGCTCGCGCGTGACGCCGATCTCGCGGCCCACTTCTTCCAACGTGTGCATCTCGCCGTCGAGCAGGCCATAGCGCAGTTGCAGGATGTGCGCCTCGCGCTCTGGCAGACGGGCCAAAGCCTGTTGAAGGTGCTCGCGCAGCAGATTCTGCGTGACCACTTCGGCGGGCTGCGGGCTGTTGCGATCTTCGATGAAGTCGCCGAATTCGGAATCGGCGTCTTCTTCGATGGGCGTCTCCAGGCTGATGGGGCGGCGCGAAATTTCGATGAGATTGGCGATCTTGTCTGGCGTGGTTTCCATGGCTTCGGCCAGTTCTTCTTCGGTCGGCTCGCGCCCCAGTTCCTGGGTTAGCTGCATCGAGATACGCCGCAGCCGGTTGATCTGGTCGCCCATGTGCACCGGCACGCGAATGGTACGTCCCTGGTCGGCCACGGCGCGGCTGACTGCCTGACGTATCCACCAGGTGGCGTAGGTGCTGAACTTATGTCCACGACGATACTCGAATTTGCGCACGGCGCGAATCAGCCCGATGTTGCCCTCCTGAATCAGGTCGAGGAAGTGCACGCCGCGCCCGATGTATTTTTTCGCCACGCTGATCACCAGGCGTGAGTTGGCCCGCACCAGATATTCCTGGGCCGCCTGCCCATCGGCAACGATGGCCTCCAGCTCGGCGCGTTCCTCCGGCGAGAGGGAATCGCCCAGCTCAGCGAGTTGCTGAGCAGCGAACTGCCCGGCCTCCATGCGCTTGGCCAGCGCGACCTCTTCCTCGGCGGTCAGCAGAGGGACGCGCCCGGCTTCTTTCAAGTATAGTCCGACTACGTCGTCGGTTTCCAGCGCCTGGCGGTACCCGGCATCTTCGATCAGGTCTTCGTACAGAGCGCTGGGGTCGAGCAGCTCTTCGTGTTCAGGTTCAGCTTCTTCCTCTTCGGCAGGAAATGGAGGCGCGGCCTTGGCCGGGGAATCCGGCAAGACCTCGATACCGGCTTCGCTGAGGGCATCGAGCAATTCTTCCAGCAGGTCCAGGTTGTGTTCCAAGGCGGGCAGGCGCGTCAGGATATCATCGTAGGTGACGTATCCCTGGCGTGCGCCCTGTTCGACCAGTTCCTGCCAGAGTGGCGATCCAGGGGTGATAGACGAATGCTGCACTTTGGTCAAGGTCATGTTGTCAGTAATCTGCCCTTTGCACAAAAATACCCTACCGCCAGCGGTAGGGTGTCTGTGATGGTCTCCCAGGCTGGGGAGCCATCTCAGGGTGCAGGCGATGCTGCTTCTCTCTCCGCTGGCGATTCGTCAAGCACCGGAGCGACGAACACAGGGTCGTCAAGGATAGAGAGAATCATGTCCACGGTCTGCTTGCGAATCAGGTAAATGTGCTGGTCGCCCTCATTGTGAGCGTATCCATAGTATGCCACATTATCTGGATTTGCGTTACCGATCTCGATTAACGCTTCGTAGGCACGCCCTTCGGTGTCGCGCACCCGGAAACGGATGCGATACGCCGGCGTGGGAACCAGCCCATAGCGCGCCAGGTTGTCCGCAGTGGCCTCGTACTGATCGAGCGCTGCCAGGGCCATGGCTGCTCCCGCCGCATTTTCGACTGCAATCTGAGGGATCGCGTCTGCTCGTACCGCCTGCTGGACGCCAGCGATTTCCGGAGCATACCACAGTCCGTCTGACTGACGCATCAGCAAAATGCCCCTCCTTGTGCTGACATCCAGCACTTCCAGACCGTCAATCTGGGTCGGGTCTCGCAGGGAAGGGAAGAGCCGGAATGCCTGGCTCTCCCGCAGGGCAGTTGCGGTGGCGCGCAGGGATTGCTGCTGATCTGCCGGATCGTCGAGCATCAGGCGCATCAGCATAACAACGGCCAAGACGAGCAGCAGGGCGTATCCCACGCGTTGGGAGACCACGGCACCTTCCCTGTGACGCGCGCAATCCCTTATTATAGCTTAATGTTGACGATACCACCAAACCAATCCGCCGGTAATCAGCACGGCCCCCGGCAACAACAGCATGGTGATAACGGCAATAGTGTTGCGCTCTTCGGCGGAGATGGTCAGGGTGAGCAGGGTAGGGTCGTTCACTGGTGTGAAGCTGACCGCTTGCGAGAAGCCGGTGAGCCAGTCAATGACGTCTGTCCACAAGAAGACGTTGCCGGGAATCTGTTTGACGTATTCGTTCTTGAAGATATCGGAGTCGCCCAGGATTACCAGGCGGGGTTGTACTTCGCTCTGGAATTCGAACTGTCGGCGCACCGTGACGCCTACCAATAGCGGGCCGGGCCTGTCCTCTTGGGGGTCGTAAGCGATACGTCCGGCCAGGAAATCATCCAGAGCTGTCTCAGCATACGATAGCTCAGACGTGAACAACAGCGGCTCGCGCACATATGCGTTCTGGCGTTCGTTGGGCGTCTCGACGACTTCGAGCGGGCGCACAAAGTAACTGTAGATCGGCTCGTCGCGCACGTCGTTCATAATGGTGTGGGGAGCGATGGAGTTGAGAATTGGTATCCACTCACTTCCGTTGATCAGTTCTGGCTTGGTTTCGATCACCAGCGCGTCGAGTGCCCGCACGCCGAACTCGTCCCACAGGTAAGCAGCCAGCGGACCGTCCGCACGCAGGAAATCGTTGCCCGGCGCGCCGCTGATGGCGGCTTCTATC
Source organism: uncultured Anaerolineales bacterium (assembly GCA_937135955.1). GTDB lineage: Bacteria > Chloroflexota > Anaerolineae > Aggregatilineales > Aggregatilineaceae > UBA2029. Next base: position 7,601 of record CAKZOB010000046.1, read on the forward strand.
TGCGGTGGGTCTACGAAGATGCCCACTCTGCCGCCCTTTGCCAGGTACATGGCCAGCCGATCTACTTCGGGTTGCGTGAAATCCTGCCAGGGGCCGACGATCAAGACGGCATCCGCGTCGTCGGGGATAGCCTCTACCTCGGCCAGATTGAGGGTTGCCACCGCGATACCCTGGCCGTCGAGGCTCACGAACAGGCGAGAGATGCCATCGTCGTTGGTCTGAGTCAGATCGCGCTCGGCGTGGCCAGTGGTGAAATACACCTTGAAAGCACCTGCCGAAGCAATTGTCTTCAGGCCGGTGGTAATGTCGCGCTCGTTGGCGAGGCCCAGATAGAGGGTGAAGTAGCGCGTTTGCACTGCGTCTTCTGTGACCGTGTCGCGGGGACGTGGCTCGCCGTTCTCGTCGAGCAGCGTGAGCAGAAAACGCCCGTCGAAGTCGGCCTGATAACCGTAGCGCTCAGCCAGATCGGGGCGTTCATCGGGATCAATGTATTGCACCTCGATTGCGCCGTCTCCCGCGGCGACATACTGGCGAAGCAGCAGGTCGGCGGATTCTTCCTCGCGCAGCTTGCTGCGGGTGAAAAAGCCGACAAGGCGCACGCGGAAGCCACGCGCCTTGAGTTGTTCGATCGCTTCGATGGAGGGGGGATTGAGTGTATAGCGCTGGACAGCGGTCAGGTCGGCAGTGAGGTTGGCCCGGTCGGCCAGGACGTAGGCATAGGTGACTGCGCCCACGAAGACGATGGTGACCAGGGCGCTGGTGGTGCCGTAGCGCGTCTGCCGACCAGTCAGCCAGGCGCGTAGTTCGTCGGGCGCGACTGTCATCCAGGTCACCAGTGCCGCAGCGCCAAACAGCACACAGGCGAACACCCCCGTGGTGATCTCGTTGAGGAGCAGTGCGATCAGCCCGCCAGCGATCAGCAAGAGTGCGCCTAATACCCCGGCCCAACTGGCGATGACCTGACGCAGAGGAGTTCGGCTCTGTTCCATCAGCGCCACCTCCGCGATTCGAGCACGCGCGTGCTGACGAACAATGCCACCACGATCAGCCCAATGAAAAAGACCACATCTTCGAAGCGGATCACGCCCACCAGAAACGAAGTGGCGTAGTGTGCCTGCAGGCTCAGTTCGCGGATGGCCTGGGCCACCGGGCGACTCTGGATCACGTGCCCGGCGTAGTCGCCCAGCCACAGCACGAACAGGGCCGACATGCTCAGAAAACCGGCGATGACCTGATTCTCAGTCAGCGCGGAGAAGAGCAGACCCAGGGCCAGCGTCGCCCCGCCGAAGAGCCAGATGCCCAGATAGGCGGTGATTACCGGGCCGATGTCCAGATCGGGACTGATGGTGTAGGGCTTGGCGGTGGTGATGGCAAGCCAGATGGCCTGGTAGACCAGCGTGAGGGCCAGAATCGCGGAGTAGTACAGCCAGGCTCCCAGGAACTTGCCCAGCACAATATCTCCATCGCGCACCGGCAGGGTGAGCAGCAGTTCCAGCGTGCCTTCGCGCGCTTCTTCGGCGAACAGGCGCATGGTGAGCAGCGGGGCGAAAAAGACCGTGAAGAAGCCAAACGCGCCCAGCACAGCCGCGCCGTCGGGCGGAAGCCGGCCCGCACGCTGGGCCAGGTCTACGTTGAACTGCCAGCCGGTGAGCACCAGAATGGCGAAGGCGACCAGATAGGCAATGGGCGAGGTGAAGTAATGCGCCAGTTCGCGCCTGGCGATAATGCTCACGTTACGCATGGCGACCCTCTCGCGGAGCTTCCAGGCTGACGGTCAGTTCCAGGAAGATTTCTTCCAGCGTCACAGCCCAGGGGCGCATTTCCAGCAGAGGCAGCCCGGCGGCAACAATTGCCGCGGCTACGGCAGGGCGCACGTCGTCGTTTTGGTGCGTGCTGAGCAGGTACCCGTCGGCAGTCGCTTCCACACCGGTCACACCGCGCACGCCGGACAGCACGCGCGCGACATCAATGCCGGGCTGCGCTTTGCCCACCCGCACGTACAGACGGCTGCGGCGGCTCAGACTGTCGCGCAGGTTGTCGGGCGTGTTCTCGGCGACAATGCGCCCCCGATCAATGATGATCACCCGGTCGCAGAGTTGTTCGGCCTCGGAGAGAATGTGCGTGCTCAGCAAGACGGTATGTGTCTGGCCGAGTTGACGGATCAGACGGCGCAGCTCCTGCACCTGGTGCGGGTCCAGTCCAATAGTCGGCTCGTCGAGAATGAGCACAGGGGGATCGTGCAAAATGGCTTGGGCCAGCCCCAGCCGCTGCTGCATGCCCTTGGACAGGCTGCGGATCAGCCGTCCGGCGCGTTCGCGCAGCCCCACCAGCTCCAGCACTTCGTCTATGCGCGTCCGCAGATGCTCGACATGGCGAAGCTGACCGAGGAACTTCAAATAGCCGCGCACAGTCATTTCGCGATAGAGGCGCACTGTCTCCGGCAGATAGCCGACATGCTGGCGGACAGCGAGCGAATCCTCCAGCACGTCGAAGCCCGCCACGCGGGCGCGCCCAGCAGTAGGGGGCATGTAGCCGGTGAGAATGCGCATGGTGGTGGTCTTGCCCGCTCCATTCGGCCCCAGGAAGCCCACAATCTCGCCCTGATTGGCGGCGAAACTGATGTTGTCCAGGGCCAGGAAGCGCCCATAACGCTTGGTGAGGCTCTCTACCTCGATCATGCGGCTCATCGCTCACTGGCTCCGAAAGGCAGGCGTTCAGGCTGGCGGCATGTGTGGTTGCAGCGGAGGAGCAGTGACAATATCCAGCAGAGCGCGTGAGAGTACCAGCTCATTGATGGAGCGCCACGTCCAGCCCTCGACCTGCGGCAGCGGGGCGCTGACCGGACACTTGAAGGTGTAGTAGAGAAACACGTCGTAGGGAAGGGCGGCCAGTGCCGTATGGTGTGGGGCGCTTTCTGGGAAGCGGTCGTCGAGAATGGCCTCCACAGTCACAGTCGTGCCGAAGAAGGCTTCCAGGTGCTGGCTCAGATGGTCGGCAGGGCTGCGGTCGCCAGGCACTGGGAGCGGGAATGTGGGAAGCGTGATTTCCGGCACATGCTCGGATATCAGGATGTGCTCTCCGTGTACAAGCAATGCCGACACTGCACAGTGGAAGCGTGGCCGCGAGAGCACCTGGACATCTCCCGCCGCTACTCCGCGCCGCCGGACGCGCTCGCTGATGATGATCTGTCGCAAGTGCTCGGCGGCTGGCTCGACAACGTCGTTGATCACCAGATAGTCGCAGAAGCGCGCGTAGGCCATTTCGAAGCGAGCACGGGTCAGGCGCGCCGTCAGTTCCCGGTCGGAGACGTTACCGCGCATCCGGATGCGCTCGGCCAGCACGTCCATGCTGGAGGGCGACACGAAAATGAGCACAGTGTTGTCTGGGTAATCGGCGCGGATGTCCAGCGCTCCCAGGCACTCGATGTCCGCGATCAGGTCCTGGTCAGTGGCAAACGCTCTTTCGAGAGTTTGGCGCGGCGTTCCGTACCAATCACCCTGGTGCACATTCTTGTATTCGACAAGTTCGTCGCGCGCGATCAGGCGTTGAAACTCGTCGTGCGACACGAAAAGGTGCTCTCTGTGTTGCTGTTCACCAGGGCGCATGGCGCGGGTGGTGGCGGTGGCCAATTGGGGCAGGTCGTCGAAGTGCGGTTGCACACGGCGCATCAGGGTATTCTTGCCTGCGCCGGAAGGGCCGACCAGGATGAAGAGCAGTCCGTCATTGGGCATAGCGATCCTCAACCGCAGGAGATAGAGCCATCAGGATGCTGCAAGTGTAACATGGCTTTGGCAGTTCCTCACAAACAGGGGGAGACTTCACCGGGAAGCCTCCCCCCTTGCTACAGCCGCGCGACCAGAGGCAGAGCGCCTAGTCCGCTACGACGATGTCGTCAATGTACCAGCCGTCGCTCACGCTGGTGTTGACACGCGCGTCGAGGCGGAAGCGGATGTTGATCTGACGGCCAACATAGGCGCTCAGGTCAATGAAGCGCTTGGTCCAGGTGGTATCCGTGCCGGAGGCCGACCAGACGGTTGTCCAGGTGAAACCCTCGTCGGTGGAGACCTCGACGTAGACCCAATCGCCGCTGCCCAACTTGCGAGTGTCCCAGAAGGTCAGAGCGGGGTTGCCTCTGGCAGGCATGATGATCATACCTTCCAGCGTGGTGGACATGTCGCTGAGGTGCGCATAGTTGATCGAACTACCGATGCTGTCGTGGAAGACACGCCCCTGGAAGCCGAAGTCTACCTGCACGCGGGCATCTCCTGTGGCGTCGTAGTATTCCACGATGATGGTGTGGAAACCTGCGTTCAGAGTGATCGAGCCGGTGGTCGGATTGGACGATGAAGTCCAACCACGGTCGCCCCAGTAGGCCGCCGTCCATGTCCAGCCATTGGGATAGTTGGGATCAGTGTCGGGATCGCGGGGTGGGTCTACGATGACGCGAATGCCGTCGTCGGAACGCGCCTCGATGTATAGCTGCGTGTTGTCGTTAGCAATGCTGATCTGTCGTGTCCAGCGCACGATGAAGTAGTTACTGCTTGGCAGCGTGGGGTCGCCTGGATTGTCAGGCGCGGGACGACCAGAACCCCAGTTGAAGTTGATCTCCGGCTCGTTGAGCTTGGTGAACCGATATTCGCCGGAGTCTATGCGGCGGTTTTGGTTGGTGTCGGCGTAATATTTGCCTGTCCAGCCGCCAGGCCCCAACGCGCTACCGCTGCCAATCATGCGGAACAGAGGCACACGGTTCCACGTGCCGTCGAAGACCCAGTAGTTGTTGTCGAACTCGACGTTTTCGCTGAAGGGCAGCGGGTGCAGCGGCTCGATGCCGTTGCGATCCACGAGCGAAACGTCATCAAGCCACCAGCCCTCCGCCACGCTAGAACTGTTGGCCGCGTAGAGGCGGAAGCGCAGGCGGATCACTCTGTTCGGATAGCTGCTGGTGGGAATGTACGGACGCAAGTCAACCTGACGGCGATTCCAGGACAGAGTAGTGGTGTAGACCTTGCGCGCCTGGCTGAAGTCGCTCCAGCCCTGCCAGGTGAGGCCGCCATTGTCGGACACATTGACCTCGACCAGGGCGTAGTCGCGATAGTTGAGGTTGAAGGCTTCCCAGTAATACAGAGTCGGCTTGACTGTGCCCGCCAGGTTGACAATGCCCTTCAGTTCGAGGATGGCATTGGACTGATGCAGATAGTTGGTGCCCACGCTGTCGGAGAAGGCTTTGCTCTGGCGCGCGTTCTCGGTGGAGATGCTCCACGTGCCGCCGGCGTACCAGTTGCCATCTCCAGCTTCGAAGTTGTCGCTGAAACCGACGGTGCGCACTGGCTCGTTGCGTTCCTGGAAGCAGATATTGTCCAGCCACCAGCCATCGTCTACTGTGGAACCGACGGTAGCATCGAGGCGGAAACGCACGTTGATGGCCTGGCCCTTATAGGCTCGCAGGCTGATCACCTCGCGTGTCCAGGACAGGACGGTATTGTAGCCGCCGTCGTTGACAGCAGAGCTTGAGTAACTGATAGGCAGGCCGTCGTACAGGAAGCGCCAGACCTGCTGCCAGGTTTCACCGCCGTCGGTGGACACTTCCACGTAGAGGTTGTCGCTGTAAGCCACATCCCACTGATGCCAGAAGACCATCTCAGGATCGGTGCTGGTGAGCAGATTGAGCTTGGGTGCCAGTTGCAGCATGCTGTTGGAAGCGTCAGCATAGTTGGCTGCAGGACTGTCTGACCAGAAGCTGGAACCTTTGTAGGGCCGAATGGTCTGCGGCTGATTGGGGTTGTAGTCGAAGCCATTGACGACCGTCCAGGAACCACCAGCGATCCAGCTTCCGCCTCCTCCTTCCATGCCATCGCACCAGTTGGGGTAGATGAAGGCGCTGGGTTCGTTACGAATGGCAAACTGATCGATCCACCAACCGTCGGCCACGCGACTATCGCTGCGCGCATCGAGCCGGAAGCGGAAGTAGATCTGTTGGCCAACGTAGCTGCTAAGTGAGATGATCACTTGCTCCCAGGCTGCGTTGATGGCGCGGCGAGCCAGGTAAGTGCCACTGGGCAGGGCCGTCCAGGTCTGGCGATCGGCAGATACCTCGACATAGATGGCATCTTCGTAGGTCAGATTGTAGCGGTGCCAGAAGACGATCTCCGGCATGGTCACTGCGGGATCGGCCAGGTCAATGACGCCGTCGAGTTCCAGCGTGCTGTTGGTGCCATGCGTATAGGTGGTTCCAGGGCTGTCCGACCAAGCCAGCGAGCCGGTATAGGCGGTTTCGTTGCTGCGCGCCCAGGTGCCACTGGGATACCAGTGAGAGATGCCTTCCATGTCGTCTTCGAAGCCTACGGTGTAGCGGCGCAGCACGTTGTTCTGCACGGAGATATTGTCAATCCACCAGCCGTCGGCGGTGCCACTGGCCGTCGAAGCGTCGAGCACGAAACGTAGCTCGATCACCTTGTTCTTGAAGCTGCGCCCGCCGAAGTTGGTCAGGTCGAACACCTGACGCATCCAGGTGAGGTCGGTGCTGTTGAAGTGGACGGTGACATCCACCCAGTCGGTGGTACCGGCCTCGCGGATGCCTACCCTGGCGTAGGTGCCGCTTGCCAGGTTGTAGCGATCGTAGAACTCCAGTTGCGGGTTGGGCGCACCAATCAGGTTGATCGTGCCGCGCAGGGTCAGGATGCAGTAGGAGCCGGAATCGTAGTAACGGCCAGGGCTATCCGACCAAGCGCTGGGCGGGCTGAAGTAGGCTTCGTTGGAGAGCGCCCAGCCGCAGTTACCGCGGTCCAACTCGATCTGCTCGGCCAGTTGTAGATAAAGCTGAGCCGCACCACTTGTGTCCACCCATTCGACGACGATCTGATGCAGACCAGTTGATGGGGGCGTATAAGCGCGCTCGAACCAGGTGGTGTCAACCGAACTGGTCCAGGTGGCTGGATCGCCGATCTTGGGCACGTCTTTGTCTACAGCGATCTGCCCATTTACCCAGACGCGCACGCCGGTATCGCGCGAGATGCGGAAGACGTAGGGCTTGTTCTCCAGATAGACAGTGGCCTTGAAGCGAGCGTAGAAGTTCTCCTGCAGACTGGGTATAGCGGGGTTAGGTTTAACACCGCTGGCGAAATACAGGTTCAGAGAGGCGTAGGTCGTAGTCCAGACACCGGTGCCGTCGGCCATGGCGGTCATGTCGTTGCGCCAGCCGTAGGTGCTGTAGTTCCAGTATTCGGCGTTCCAGGTGGCGCTGGCCAGCGGATCGGCGGTATCCAGCAGGAAGACATGCAACAGCGCTGAGCCAGATTCGTCTACGAACTCGACTACCACCTGGTGGGTGCCCGCTGTAGCGGTGAACTTGCGGTCGAACCAGGTCTCCTTGATCTGATCCTGGCTCCACTGTACCCAGGTGGCCGGGGCACCCACATTAGGGACGTCCTTGTCCACCACGAGCTGACCGCCTACCCAGATGCGCACGCCGTTGTTGCGCTGAATACGGAAGGTGTATTCTCTGTTCTGCAGCGTGACGGTTGTCTTGAAGCGGGCGTAGAAGTTCTCGCTGGTGCCGGGATTCGGCTTCACGCCGGATGCGTAGTAGAAGTTCAACTCTGGCAGCGTAGTACGGTAGACGCCCGTGCCGTCCGGCATGGTGCTCATGTTGTCGCGCCAGGTGGTGTAGTTCCAGTACTCCGCCTGCCAGGGGTTGGTGATCAGGTCCTTAAAATCGCGTTCGAAGGTGTCCGGATTCTCGCCCGTGTCGTCAAAGGGGTAACCCCATTCGGCATCAGTTGGCGTCGGGCTGGGGCCTTGAGTTGGGGTATTGGTCGGCAAAGGCGAAGGCGTGATGTCGGTTGGCGTGGGCGAGGGGCCAGGCGTGCGAGTAGCAGTAGGCGGAGCAGGGGTGTTGGTGATCAGGCCGGGGTTTTCGGGCGTATAGGAGGCAACAGCGGCCACCTGAGTCCAGAATTCGTCGGCAGACAGCGTGTCGCGCGGCTCGATGGTGCCACCCAGCAGGTTATAGACTGTGTTGCTAAAGACGTTGCCAACTGCCGGGCCGGTGATGGTCAGCACAGCGACCAGAGCAAAGACGACCAGTAGCAGGATAAGTACGTATTCGATCAGCGCCTGGCCGCGCGACTTCGGCACAACGCGGCGAGCACTGCGCCAGCCCATCCGTCCCTGGCGTTTTTTCAGGTTGGCAAGAGGGTCAAACATCGGACGTTTTCCTCCTGAACCGTCTTTGCAACGCGCCCGACTGCTTGTCTCAGTCATCCTTGAGCGGAACGCACGTCGCTACAGGCCTGTTACTCCTATCTGTTATAGTACCTGAGTCTGCCTTTTGAGGGGATGCGGTTTTGTAGAAGAGTTGTCGGAAATCATTTACAAATAATATGGCACCGATGCTTCTCATCACTGGTCGGGAAAGGCGGCTCGTGCTAGGCTGATAGCGGATCACAGTGCACCGGCATGTTGACGCAAAATACCAGGGGAGAGCACCGGTCGAGTTGATCTGCTGAAATTTCAACGATTAGTCTATTTGGAGAAAGGTAGAGCACATCTATGACCGCCAAGATAATTGACGGAAATGCAGTGGCTCAACGGATGCGGGCCGAGATCGCCCAGGCGGTGGCCGACATGAAGGCCAAACACGGCATTGTGCCAGGGTTGGCGACCGTGTTAATCGGCGATAACCCGGCATCGCACAGTTATGTGCGCATGAAGCGCAAGGCGTGCGCCGAGGCGGGCATTGAGTCGTTTCCGCATGAACTGCCGGGCAATGCCAGCCAGGAGGAGGTTGAGGCGCTGGTACGACGACTCAACGAAGACCCGCGCGTGCATGGCATTCTGGTGCAGTTGCCGCTGCCCCGCCACCTGGATGAGGAGCGCATTCTCAGTCTGATCAGCCTCACCAAAGATGTAGACGGCTTCCACCCGGTCAACATCGGGCGGCTGGCCATGAAAGGGCGCGAGCCATTGTTTATCCCTTGCACGCCACACGGGGCGATCGTCTTACTGGAAGAGGCGGGGGCGCAGTTCGAGGGGGCAAACGCGGTGGTGCTGGGCCGCAGCAACATCGTGGGCTTGCCCGCGGCCATGTTGCTGATTCACCGCAACGCGACCGTTACCGTGTGCCACAGCCGCACCAGAGACCTGCCCGCCGTTTGCCGTCAGGCCGATATCCTCATCGCGGCGGTAGGTCGCCCGGAAATGGTGCGCGCTGACTGGGTGAAACCTGGTGCCTATGTCATTGACGTTGGCTCGAACAAAGTAGACGATCCCGCGAGCGAGAAGGGCTATCGCTGGGTGGGCGACGTGGCCTTCGATGAGGTCAAAGAAGTTGCGGGGGCGATCACACCGTCACCGGGCGGAGTTGGCCCGATGACTATCACCATGTTACTCAAGAACACCCTGCGTGGGGCCGAGCTGGCCATCTCCGGCGCGGTGTAAGGGATGTGCGTAGCGATGTAAATTGCCATTAGGGCGTGTGCGGCAACGATGTGGTAGAGCACTAGGGCACACGCCCATACTTGTACCATACTTGTATTTGAGGAAAAACGATGGCGACTTTGCTGGTAAAACATGCCCTTGTGTTGGTGACTATGGACGACGCCCGGCGCGAAATCCGCGACGGGGCGTTGTTCGTGCGCGACAACGTGATCGAGGCGGTGGGAGCAACGCGCGATCTGCCGTCCAGCGCCGACGAGGTGATTGACCTGACTGGCCATGTGGTATTGCCTGGGCTGATCAACACGCATCATCATATGTATCAGTCGCTCACGCGGGTGATCGTGGATGGGCAGAACAAAGAACTGTTCGGCTGGCTGCGCTCGCTTTACCCAATCTGGGCGGGGTTGACGGGCGAAGCGGTCTATGTCAGCGCGAAACTGGCGGCGGCGGAATTGATCCTCTCCGGCTGTACCACGTCCAGCGATCATCTATACATTTTCCCCAACGATGTCACGCTGGACGACGAAATTCGCGGCGTGCAGGAGACTGGGCTGCGCTTTCATGCTACGCGTGGCAGCATGAGCGTGGGCGAGAGCAAGGGCGGTTTGCCGCCGGACAGGGTCGTCGAGCGGGAAGAAGACATCCTGGCCGACAGTCAGCGGGTGATCGAGACCTATCACGACAACAGCCGCTACGCCATGTTGCGCATTGCTTTGGCCCCCTGTTCGCCGTTCAGCGTCTCGCGGGATTTGATGCGGGCGTCGGCAGAATTGGCGCGCAGCTACCCGGGTGTGCGCCTGCACACGCACCTGGCGGAGACCGAGCCGGATGTGGCCTATAGCGTGCAGATGTTCGGCCTGAAGCCGGGTGAGTATGCCGAAGACGTGGGCTGGATCGGCGAAGATGTCTGGCATGCACACTGTGTGCATCTGACCGACGAAGCTCTGGATCGCTTCGGGCAGACTGGCACCGGGGTGGCCCATTGCCCAGCCAGCAACGCTCGCCTGGCGAGCGGAATTGCCCGCGTGCGTGAGATGTTGCGACGCGGCGTGCCAGTGGGCCTGGGGGTAGATGGCTCGGCCAGTAACGACAGCGGACACCTGCTTAACGAAGCTCGCCTGGCTTTGTTGATGCAGCGAGCACTGACCCAAGACCCTGAGGCGATGACAGCCCGTCAGGTGCTCGAACTGGCGACACTGGGCGGGGCGCGCGTGTTGGGGCGCGACGACATCGGCGCGCTCAAGCCGGGCATGGCGGCGGATTTCGTCGCCTACGATCTCAGGCAACTGCCGTTTGCGGGGGCATGGCACGATCCGGTGGCGGCGCTGCTCTTCTGTACATCGGTGAACGTGAGCCTGAGCGTGATCAACGGGCGCGTGGTTGTCCGCGACGGACGGCTGACGACCCTGGAACTCGAACCCCTGATCGAACATCACAACCGTCTGGCACTGGCACTGGTCAATGGAGAGTAGGGCGATGAGTGAGCGGAAGATCGTGCGGGGTGGGCTGGTTGTCACTCCCGCGGGGGTGATGGCTGCCGATGTGCTCATCGAAGGGGAGCATATCGCGGGCCTGGTAGCGCACGGCAGCGATGTCTGGGCCAATGCGGAGATCGTGGAGGCGCGGGGGTGTTACGTCTTCCCCGGCGTCGTTGACCCCCATACCCATATTCAACTGGACACGGGCATCTACAAGACGGCGGACAACTGGGAGATTGGCACACGCACGGCGGCTTTCGGCGGGGTGACGACCGTGGTGGATTTCGCCACGCAATTCCCCGGCATGACCTTCCAGGAGGCGCTGGAAGCCCGTCTGCAAGAATGTGCTCCAGCCCTCATTGACTACGGCCTGCACATGATGGTCACCGACTTGCCGGATGATCCGGCGCAGGCCCGGCAGTGGCTGGAGAGCCTGCGCGACCTGGGCGTGCCGAGCATCAAGCTCTACACCACCTATCGCCCGAATTACTATGCCGACGACGCGACGCTGCTGCATACGTTCCGCGCCATGCCGCGCGACATGCTGGCGATGGTACATTGCGAGAACGACGCCCTGGTTACAGACGCGACAGCGCGGCTGGTGACGGCAGGTAAGACAGGTTGGCCGTATCATGCGCAGGGCAGGCCGCCAGAAGCCGAGGTCGAGGCTATCCGACGCGTGATCCATCTGGCGGGAGTGGCGGGCGCGGCTGTCTACATCGTGCATTGTTCGACAGCGGAATCGGTGCGGCAGGTGCAACAGGCGCAGCGCGAACGGGCCTGGCCGCCAGTGTATGGCGAGACCTGCCCGCAGTACTTCTGGCTGGACGACAGCGTATACCAGGGGCCGCGGCCAGAATTCTACATCCTGCAACCTCCGCTGCGTCCCAAAGCCTGGCAGGTTGACCTGCTGCAATGCTGGCAGACGTTGAGCGCAGTGTCAACCGATCATTGCGATTACGCGCTGGCGCAGAAACGGGAGTTCGCCGATTTCACCAAAACGCCGGGGGGCTTACCCGGCTTGGAGACCCTGTTCCAGCTCACCTATACCGCGGCGGTGCATCAGGCGGAGCAACGCCGCCGCGCTGGCGAGGAGGTCGCACCTATCCCATTGCCTGCTCTGGCCCGTCTGCTGGCGGCTGAACCGGCGCGGCTGTTCGGACTCTACCCTCAGAAAGGGGCCATTCTGCCGGGCAGCGACGCCGACTTGCTGATCTACGATCCGGAGCCGGAGGTCACCCTGCGGGCGGAGCAGATGCACACAGTGGCAGGCTACCTTCCCTACGAGGGGATCGTCGTCAAGGGGCAGATCAGGACGGTGCTCAGTCGGGGTGAGGTGCTGGTGCACGAAGGGGCGCTGCGCGGCGAACCGGGGCGTGGGCGCTTTCTGCGTGGGAAGCTGTTTGCACCGTGATCGGCAAGTGCAAAAACAGGGATGACATCTGGCCGGGGACGTGGTATCCTAGCGCGACTAATGGGAAAGCGCACTACAACACTCCGGACAGGGACTTCCCGCAAAACCCACATTCGACTGAGACACACAGGAGTTTGAACCATGCGTAGCTTTTTGGGGCGTGATATTCTGTCGCTCAAGGACTTCGAGCGGCACGAGTATTTCCGCGTCTTCCAGGTGGCGGATGAACTGGAACCATATGCTCGCGACCGGCGTAACGGTGATCTGCTGGCCCACAAGACGCTGGTCACAGCGTTCTATCAGCCCAGCACGCGCACCCGTCTGGCGACTGAGGCTGCCATGCACCGCCTGGGCGGGCATGTCACTGGTTTCGCCGACGCCAAGATGACCCGCGCCGGTGATTTCTACCAGGAAGGCATTCAGGACACGGTCAAGATGCTGGAATACTACGGCGACGTGATCGCCATGCGGCATTACCAGCAGGGCGCGCCTGCCGAGGCGGCTATGCATGCCAGCGTCCCCGTGATTAACTGCGGCGATGGTTGGGGCGAGCACCCGACCCAAGTCATCACCGACCTGATGACGATCTGGCGCGAGCGCGGCACGCTCGACGGCCTCACCTGGGTCTTGATCGGCGACATGCGCATGCGCACCATGCACAGCATCAGCTATGCGCTGAGCAAGTTCGATGTCAAGGCGTATGTGATCTCGCCCGATGAAATGTATTTCCTGCCGGAGTTCGAGCAGGAAGTGCGCGAGATGGGCTTCAACTTCGAGCGCAAGGAGCACATCGAGCAGGTGATCGGCGAGGCCGACGTGATCTACATGGAGCCGGTGGTGCAGCCCGACTACACCAAGGCGCGCGAAGAAGCCCGCGCCGACAAGGGCCGCACGCCCGCCAACTATCAGGTCACCAAGAAGCTGCTGTTCGAAAAAGCCCGCAAGAACGCCATTGTGTTGCATTCGCTGCCACGCCAGGACGAGTTGCTGCAGGATGTAGACACCACCCGTCATCAGCGCTATTGGGTGGAAGCCTACAACGGTGTGCTCTCGCGCATGGCGTTGCTGGCGTTGATTTTGGGCGCAGTGGAGTAAGCCGGAACACTCATCGGGGGCGTGGGGTCGGTAGCCTGCGCCCCCGATCATCGCCGAGAACCTGGAGTTTTCGGACGGAATCGATTGTTGAGAAGAAGGTGATACCATGCAGACACATTTGATCGGTCGGGACATGATCACGCCCGACGAGTGGACGGATGACGAGGTCAATACGATTTTTGAGGTCGCTTTTGATCTGAAGCGCAAACGCGCCCTGGGCGAACCACACCCCCTGCTGCGCGATAAGGTGTTGGCGCTGATGTTCTTCTTCCCCAGCACGCGCACGCGCGTGAGCTTTGAGGCGGGCATGGCCCAACTAGGAGGACATGCGCAATTCATCGAGAGCCGCACGACGCAGATCGCTCATGGCGACACGGCCAAAGAGATCGGTGAGATCGTAGGCCGCTATTGCGACGGCATCGCCATCCGCCAGGTGGACTGGGGCGTGGGCAACAAGTACATCCGCGAGGTGGCCCAGTATAGCCGTGTGCCAGTGCTCAACATGCAGTGCGACTGGTATCATCCGTTCCAGGCGCTGGCCGATATGATGACTATCTTTGAGCACTTCGGGCGTGATGTGCGCGGCAAGACGCTCAACATGTCGTGGGCGTATGCTTCGAGCTATCAGAAACCCCTTTCGGTGCCGCAGAGCATGATCACCCTGGCAACACGCTTTGGGATGAACGTCCGCCTGACCCACCCGCCGGAATTCAAGCTGATGCCGGAGATTGTCGAGCTGGCCCGTGAGAACGCCCGCAAGTCCGGCGGTAGCTTTGAAATCCTCGACGACTTCGACGCTGGCTTCAAGGGGGCCGATGTGGTCTATCCCAAGAGCTGGGGCGCAACACTGACGACTACCGATATGGAAGAATCGGCCCGCATTGCCGCCAAGTACAAGGACTGGATCGCCGACGAACGGCGCATGGCGCTGACCAACGACGGCATCTACCTGCACTGTCTGCCGGCGGATCGCAATATCGAAGTGACCGACGCGGTCATTGACGGGCCTCAGAGCCGCGTCTATGACGAGGCGGAGAACCGCCTGCACGTCCAGAAGGCAGTGATGGCGCTGACCATGCGCTAGGGATGGTTTTTCGGACCAGTATGTACTTGCGAGATGAGCCGATCTGCCGCTTTGAGGGGGATCGGCTTTCGCATCCCTGGTGGATCATCCGCGTTAGAAGGTGAAGAGTTCTGAGTTCTCTTGTGAGGAAACCATGCCATCTGCACGTACCGCCGTCATCGCCATTGGCGGCAATTCCTTGATTTTGGACAACAACAAACCTGGGGTCGAGTATCAGTGGCAGGCTGTCTATCAGACCGCGGGCCATATTGTGGACATGATCCGCGCCGGTTGGCGTGTGGTCATCACACACGGCAACGGACCGCAGGTGGGCTTCATCCTGCGCCGCAACGAGCTGGCCAACAAAGTCGAAGGCATTCACATGACGCCGATGGACTTGATCGGCGCGGATACACAGGGCAGCATTGGCTATATGCTGCAGCAGGCCCTCAACAATAAACTGCGCGCGGTCGGTATTCGGCGCGGCGTCGTCACCGTAGTGACGCAGACGCTGGTAGACCGCAACGATCCCGCCTTCCAGAATCCTAACAAGCCCATCGGCGGTTTTATGACCGAGGAAGAAGGCAAGCGCTTCCGCGACGAGGGCTGGACGGTAGTGGAAGATGCCGGGCGTGGCTACCGTCGCGTGGTGCCTTCGCCCATTCCCATTGAGATCATCGAACTCGATGCGATCAACACGCTGGTGGAAAAAGAGTTTGTGGTGATCTGCACTGGCGGCGGGGGTATTCCGGTTATCCGCGATGAGGAAGGCAATCTGCGGGGAGTCAACGCAGTCATTGACAAAGACCGCGGCACGGCGCTGCTTGCCAACGGGCTGAAGGCCGACCTCTTCCTGATCTCGACCGCCGTAGAAAAGGTGGCGCTCAACTTCGGCAAGCCAGATCAGAAAGACCTGGACGTGATGACGCTGGCCGAGGCGCGCCGCTATATGGCCGAGGGGCACTTCAAGCCGGGCAGCATGTACCCGAAGATTGAGGCGATTGTCAATTACCTGGAGAATGGCGGCCCGCTGGCGATCATCACCAACCCGGAGAACATCGCTCGTGCGCTGCGTGGCGAGACCGGCACGCGCATCGTCCCGGCCTAGCAGATAGAGGAGCTGCCCAATGTACGTTGCTGAACTGCGCTGCTCTATCTGCGAAAAATCTTATGCGCCAGACCAGGTGCAATACACCTGCCCTGCCTGTGGGCAGGCGGGCACGCTCGATGTGCTTTACGATGTAGAGGCGCTGCGCCGCACGGTGAGCCGCGAGGACATCGCGCGTAGCGCCGATCCCACCCTGTGGCGCTATCGGCCCTTGCTGCCGCTGCCTGCCGATGCCGCTGTCCCCCCGTTGGCGGTGGGGGGAACGCCTCTCTATGATGCGCCGCGTTTGGCTGCCGACCTGGGCCTGGCGCAGACCTGGATCAAAGATGACGGGCGCAATCCTACCGGATCGCTGAAGGACAGAGCCAGCGCGGTGGTGGTGGCGCGCGCCATGGCGCAGGGAATCAAGGTGGTGACAACGGCCAGCACAGGCAACGCGGCGGCGGCGCTGGCAGGGTTGGCGGCCAGCGTGGGACTGCCCGCGGTGATCTTCGTGCCAGCCGCTGCTCCCGAAGCCAAGATCGCACAATTGCTGACGTACGGGGCGCACGTGTTGCTGGTGCGCGGCAACTACGACAACGCCTTCGATCTGGCGGTGCAGGCTTCCGAACGCTATGGCTGGTACAACCGCAACACGGGCATGAACCCCTACACCGCAGAGGGCAAGAAGACAGTTGCCTATGAGATTGCCGAGCAACTCGGCTGGCAGGTTCCCGATGCGGTGGTGCTCAGCGTGGGCGATGGCAATATCATCAGCGGGGTGCACAAGGGCTTCAGCGATCTGCTGGCGCTGGGCTGGATCGATCGGATGCCGCGCCTCATCGGCGTGCAGGCGGACGGCAGCGCGGCCTGCTACCAGGTCTGGAAACGCGGGCAAGACCCGGCAACCATGACCCCGATTGAATCGCATACGGTGGCGGACAGCATCGCCGCCGACCTACCGCGCGACCGCGTGCGGGCGGTGCGGGCGGTGCGCGAGAGCAACGGCGCGTTTGTCTCTGTACCCGACGAAGCGATTCTGGAAGGGATTCCCGTCCTGGCCCGCCTGAGCGGGGTCTTTGCTGAGCCTGCGGCAGCGGCGGTCTATGCTGGGGCGCGGGCGGCATTGGCTGAAGGGCATTTGACCCCTGCAGACCGTGTGGTGTTGCTGGTGACCGGCAATGGTCTGAAGGACATCAGAAGCGCCATGCGCGTGGCGGGCAACGGCCATTCTGTCGCGCCCGATATTGAGGAAGTGGAGCGCGTGCGCCAGGTCTTGGGTCTGCCTACGTTTCGTCCGGTGTAGGGCGGGCATTGCTGTGAGTTGCTGGGACGTAGCGCCTCCCGTTACTGTGCCCCTTGCGGGACTGAACGATAGGGTGCAGCAGAGCGGGTATCTCCCATCAAGGGGGCGTGGTCGCGCCAACAGCGCTCAGTGGGTACAATGGAAACGAGTGCCGGGGTGTCTGCTCGCAGGAGGGACATGAGCACACGTCCAGTTATTTCGGTGGTAGCGCCGGTCTATAACGAAGAGCCGATCATTGATGAACTGCATCGTCGGCTGGCGGCGGTGTTGGACAGCACAGGCGAGCCGTGGGAACTGGTCATGGTTAATGACGGTAGTTACGACGGCTCGGCGGAGAAGATGCGCGCTCTGGTGGAGCGCGATCCGCGGGTGCGCGTGGTGAACTTTGCGCGCAACTTTGGTCACCAGAACGCTGTCACCGCGGGTCTGGATCATGCGCGTGGAGATGCGGTGGTGATCATTGATGCCGACCTGCAAGACCCGCCAGAGGTGATCCTGCAACTGCTGGAAAAATGGCGCGAGGGGTACCAGGTGGTCTATGCTGTGCGCTCGGAGCGACGCGGCGAGTCCTGGTTCAAGAAGTTCACGGCCAAGCTGTTCTATCGCCTCATCTACCGTATCACCGATGTGAATATCCCGGTGGATACGGGGGACTTCCGCCTGCTGGATCGCCAGGTGGTTGACGCG
Organism: uncultured Anaerolineales bacterium; assembly: GCA_937135955.1. Lineage (GTDB taxonomy): Bacteria > Chloroflexota > Anaerolineae > Aggregatilineales > Aggregatilineaceae > UBA2029. Next base: position 25,166 of record CAKZOB010000046.1, read on the forward strand.
CTCAATGCCATGCGCGAGCACAATCGTTTCATCCGCGGCCTGACGAGCTGGATCGGTTTCCGGCAGACGGGCATCACCTATGTGCGCCAGGAGCGCTTTGCCGGACAGACCAAGTATCCTCTGCGCAAGATGATCCGCTTTGCGCTGGATGCGATCACGGGGTTCTCGTACTTTCCGTTGCAGGTGGCCATCTATGCCAGCCTGATCCTGGCCCTGCTCGCTGTCCTGGCCATTCCCGTCGTAGCTCTGCTGCGCCTGTCGGGCAGCAATATACAGTTCGAAGGCCAGGCGACCACACTGGTGGTTTTGCTGCTGGTCAGTTCGTTCCAGATGTTCTTCTTCTTCATTCTGGGGCAGTATGTCGCGCGTATCTATGACGAGGTGCGCCAGCGCCCACTCTATGTTGTGGCCGATATATGGGAGTGTCAGCCAGACAGCGCCGGCCCTGGGGGTACAGAGCAGATCGGGCAGAAGGTGGACTCTGCTGAGGTCGGCGAAACAGGGGAAAAATGATTGGTGAAAAAGGGGTGGATCGGTGACTGGGGAAGTGCGACCAGAGGGAAGTGGTGATATCGAGCGCGTGCAACAGTACAAACAGTTGGTTTTGGAATATGAGGCGCTCGATGAGGAAATAGACACTCTGCTGGCACAGCATGGGGGCGCAACCGAGAAAATGCCGGATGAGGCGTATCAGCGCTATCGTGAGCTGGCCAATCACCGCGACTATGTCTACAACCAGATGAAACGCCTGGAGCGTGAAATCTTCCCAGATGACGAAATGGGATGAAACGCGTCTGCGTACGCGACAGGAATAACGTACGACGGCAGATCAGGAGTTGCCGAATTGACTATTGAGTACCAACAGGAGAATTCAAAGTGGCAGAACGTAGACTGATCACTGGGCCGACCTTCGAAGAGATGCTCCATCCGCATCTCATTGATCCGGAGATTCGGGCCAAAGCTCACGAGGCGCGCACCAAAGATCCGCTCGCGCCGATCAACCTGTTCAATATCACCTGGCGGGACATCAACAACCGGATTCAATATGTGGTCTTGCCGCCTCAACTGACCGGTGTCGAGACGCCCATCGCCGTGTTGACCAGCACACACTTCCCCACCCGCAGTCACAAGGTGGGCGCGACGTATTCTGTGCTGATCGAGAAAGAACTTTTCGGCGATGTTGATCCCTGGAAGCATACGCTGATCTGGCCCTCGACGGGCAACTATGGCATCGGCGGGGCTTATGTGGCGGGGCGCATGGGGTGCAACAGCATTGTCATCCTGCCAGAGGAAATGAGCAAAGAGCGCTTCGAGATGATCGAGGCGTACGGGGCCAGAGTGATCAAGACTCCTGGCTGTGAGAGCAATGTCAAGGAAATCTATGACAAGGTCAAGGAGCTGATGGCTTCTGACCCCAACATGCGCAACATGAATCAGTTCGAGGTGATGGGGAACTACCGGTTCCACTACTACGTGACCGGCAACACCATCATCGATCTGGCTGCCGAGCTGGCAGAGCAGGGGATCGGCAGCGGCAAGGTGTCGGCGTTCGTGTCGGCGATGGGGAGCGCGGGGACGATCGCCGCGGGCGACCGGCTCAAGCAGCAGTGGCACGATCACAAGATCGTCGGCCTGGAGCCGATTCAGTGCCCGACGCTGGCGCTCAACGGTTACGGCGGGCACGACATCCAGGGTATCGGCGACAAGCACGTGACCTGGATTCACAACGTCAACAACATGGACGCCATCATGCTGATTGACGATCTGGAAACCAAACTGGCCCTGCAAATCTTCGCTGACGAAGGTGGCTTGAAGGCGCTGGTGGACTACTTCGGCATCCCGCAGGCCACGGTGGACTACCTGAAGACGCGGCTGGGTATCAGCAGCATCTGCAATATCTTCGGCGCGATCAAGACGGCCAAGTACTATCGCCTGGGCAAGAACGACCTGATTGTCACCGTGGCGACAGATGGGCTGGATCGCTATGGCAGCGTGATGGAAGCTATGCGCCGCGATTATGGCGTGGTGGACGAAACCGAGGCCATCGCGCGGGTGCGCAGCCTGTTCCACGGCCTGCGGACAGACTACATCTGGGAAGGCAATTGGGAGAACCGCGCCCGCTGGCACAACCTCAAGTATTACACGTGGGTCGAGCAGCAGGGCAAGACGGTGCAGGAACTCGACGCCCAGAAAGACCCCGCCTGGTGGGAGGCTGAACAGGCGCTGGTCAAGGAAATTGACGCCCGGCTGTTGGAATATCGCCGGACGGGGAGAATCTGATCGGGAGCGGCGATGTACCCCGAGGATCGCGTCCTGGTTGGCGTGATCAACCGCAAGCGCGATTTCGAGAAGCTGCAGGTTGAACACTGGTATCGCGTGCCACAGGGGCAGGCCGAACAGGGTGTTTATGCGGAGTACATCGCCTTCTTCTTCAGCCGCGCGTTTGGCGACCTGAACGGCGGCATTCACTACTATGCACGGCGCACGGGGATCGAGTTGGTTCGCCGCTGCGACCTGTTGCCGGAAGAACCAACTCATCCCCGCGCTCAGGCGCTCTACTACAAAGTCCAGGTGGGAGAACTGCGCCCCAAAAGCCCACCGATTCTCAACAGAGGACATCGGGCGATCAGCTTCATCTACACCACCTGGGATCGGTTCGTCGTTGCGCGCGACCTGGCTGATCTGTATTCAGAGGCCGACGGGTTCGTGGATCGTGGCTTCTATGCGCTGGATCACCAGAGTCTGCGGCGTGAACGTCTTCCAGGTCGCCGGATGGAGTGATGTACAACTTCGTTTGACTGTCGGGTAGCAGGCGATGCTTTGGCTGCTGCGCGGAACCGGACATGTTCTTGCCAACCGAGGCGATGCCAGGGGAGATGGCGCAGAAATATTGATTGCCTGGCCAGCAGTTGCCGGACAGGTTAGCTGGCACCTGAGATAGAGCTATCTGGAGTGAATGGAGCAATGAGTTTATTAATTCTGAATGGCACAGTCATTACCTGGGAGACGCCCAACCGCGTGATTGAAGCGGGAGCGGTGTACATTGAGGGCGACACCATCCGCGAAGTGGGTGACGCGCGCACGCTGGCCGAGCGCTATCCGCAGGCCGAACGCCTGGACGCGCGCGGTCAGTTGATCATGCCGGGCAACATTTGCGCGCACACACATTTCTACGGCGCTTACGCGCGCGGCATGGCGATCCCCGGCCCGGCTCCTAAAAACTTCCCGGAAATATTGCAACGGCTGTGGTGGCCGTTGGACAAGGCACTTGATGCGGAAGCGGTGCGTTTCAGCGCGCTGGTGTGTCTGATAGATGCCATCAAGCATGGTACCACGACGCTGATCGATCATCACGCCAGCCCGAATTGCATTGACGGCAGTCTGGACGTGATCGCCGACGCTGTCGAACAGACAGGGTTGCGCGCGGTGCTGTGTTACGAGGTCACCGACCGCGATGGGCCGGAGAAAGCGCAGGCGGGCATTGCCGAAAATGTGCGTTTTCTGCGTGCTGCGAAGTCGCGTCCGCTGGTAGCTGCGACCTTCGGCCTGCACGCCAGCCTGACGCTTTCTGACGAGACGTTGCGGGCGTGCGTCGAAGCTGCCAGCGGCCTGGACACGGGTTTTCACATTCACGTGGCCGAGCACGAAGCCGATGAAGAAGACAGCCTGCGCAAGTCGGGCAGGCGCGTGGTGGAGCGGCTGGATGGCTTGGGCATTCTGGGGCCTAAGACCATTGTGGCGCACGCGGTGCACGTTGATGCAGCAGAACGGGCGCTTCTCAGCCGTACCGGCACCTGGGTGTCGCATCAGCCGCGCTCGAACATGAACAACGCGGTGGGCGCGGCGGCTATTGACACGATGGCGCAGGAAGGGATCAACCTGGCGCTGGGTAACGATGGTTTCAGCAACAACATGTGGGCGGAGTGGAAAGCCGCGTACCTCCTGCAAAAGGTGGTACATCGCGATCCGCGACTGGCTCCGGGCGATCTGATCGCGCGCATCGCGACTGCCAACAATGCCCGGCTGGCATCGCTGTTCTTTCCCCAGAGGGTTGGCGAACTCACACCGGGTGCGGCTGCAGACATCATGCTGGTGGACTACAAGCCGTTCACGCCGCTGCACGCTGGCAACCTGCCCTGGCACATTCTGTTCGGTTTCGAGGCATCCATGGTGACGACGACCATTGTGGCGGGGCGGGTGCTAATGCGCGATCGACAGATGCTCACGCTCGACGAAGCGACCATTACCGCTGCCGCGCGTGATTATGCGCCGAAGGTCTGGGAGCGCTATAACTATTTTGTCCAACAGGTGCTTGCGCAATAAGGGAGGCTACTGCTTTGACCAACGATTCCAAGTTCCTGACGATTGCGGTGCTGGGGGGTACGGGCAAAGAGGGTTCCGGCCTGGTGTTGCGTTGGGCGCATCAGGGCTACCGGGTGTTGATCGGGTCGCGCGAGGCGGAGCGCGCCGCTGCCAAGGCTGATGAACTGAACGCCATTCTGGGCGCGTCGCTGATCCAGGGGATGAGCAACGAAGATGCTGCCGCCCAGGCCGATATTGTAGTGCTCAGCGTGCCCTATAGCGCTCACCAGGCAATTCTGGAGTCGGTGAAAGAGCAAGTACAGGGCAAGGTGCTGGTGGATGTCACAGTGCCGTTGCAGCCGCCCGACGTGCGCACTGTTCACGTGCCCGCCGGCAAGGCGGCCAGCCTGGAAGCACAGGCGCTGTTGGGCGATGGGGTGAAGGTGGTGGCGGCCTTCCAGAACGTGGGGGCCGCGCACCTGAAAGACCTGGAGCACAGCGTCGACTGTGACGTGCTGGTGTGCTCCGACGATGCCGAAGCCAAAGCCCACGTGATGCAACTCGTGGAGGCCATCCCTGGCATGCGGGCAATAGACGCTGGCCCGCTGGCCAATGCAGTGGCAGTCGAGGCCCTGACCCCGGTGTTGCTGTATATCAACAAACGCTACAAGGTCGCTGGGGCAGGCATTCGCATTACAGGCCTTGGCTGACGTGTCTATTTCAGGGCCTATCACGCAGGTGACGTTCGTCGGGTTGCCGGGCATTCCGCATGTGCAACCCGGCGATGATCTTGCTGCGTTGATCTGTACCAGCCTGGCGCGGGCACAGATTACCCTGCAGCTGGGCGATATCCTGGTGGTCACTTCCAAGCTGGTCTCGAAAGCTGAGGGGCGTTTTGTAGACCTGCGCACTGTGCAGCCGGGCGCGCGGGCATGCCGGGTGGCCGAAATCGTCCGCAAAGACCCGCGCATGGTTGAACTGATTCTGCGCGAGTCCACAGCGATCTCGCGGATGCGCCAGGATGTGCTGATCGTGCGGCATCGGCTGGGCTTCACCCTGGCCAATGCAGGCATTGATCATTCCAACGTGGGGCGCGAGGGCGAAGACTGGGTGTTACTCTTGCCCGAAGACCCCGACCGTTCGGCAGCGCTCCTTCGTCAACGGCTGGCGGAGCTAACCGGCGTCGCGCCGGGCGTGGTGATCAGCGATTCGCATGGTCGCCCTTTCCGCGTGGGTACGGTGGGCGTTGCGATCGGGCTGGCGGGCTTTCCCGCGGTGTGGGACAAGCGCGGGCAGCGCGATCTGTACGGGCGCGAGCTGCGCATTACCGTCACTGGCCTGGGCGACGAACTGGCGGCGGCGGCGGGTCTGATCACGGGGCAGGGGGACGAAGGATTGCCGGTGGTGCTGGTGCGCGGGTTGCGCGTACCCGTCGGTGAGGGCCGCGCTGCCGACCTGATTCGCCCGGAGGCGCTCGATCTCTACGCCGATCACCAGGAGCTGCCAGGCGGTTGAGAATGATGGAAGCCGCAGCAGTGCTACACCTGATCCGCAGCCGGCGATCCATTCGCCGCTATGAGGAGCGTCCTGTCCCTGCGGAAATACTGTGGGAACTGTTGGAAGCGGCGCGCTGGGCACCTTCGGCGCACAACCGGCAACCCTGGCGCTTCGCCGTGCTGGTGGATGCTCAGCGCAAGCGGACGTTGGCGGAAGCAATGGGCGAGCGTCTGCGGCGCGATCTGCTGGCCGATGGCCTGCCTGCCGGAGAGGTGGAGCGGCAGGTGACCCGTTCGGTGGCGCGGATCAGCCAGGCTCCGGCGGCCATTGTGGCGTTTCTGAGCATGGCGGATATGGATCAATATCCAGACGAGCGCCGACAGTTCCTGGAGCGCACGATGGCCGTACAGAGTGTGGCGCTGGCAGTGCAGAATATGCTCTTGTTGGCTCACGCACACGGACTGGGGGCGTGCTGGATGTGTGCGCCGCTGTTCTGCCCGGAGGTTGTACGGGGCGTGTTGAACGTGCCTGCGGACTGGGAAGCGCAGGCGTTGGTTACGCTAGGCTATCCGGCGGAGACACGGGTCAAGGAACGCTCTCCGCTGACCGATATGGTGCGGTGGTACTGATGAGCGCAAAGTCAGTAGTGGCCCTGGCCGGTGGCGTGGGCGGGGCCAAGTTGGTCTATGGGCTGGCACAGGCATTGCCCGCTGAGCAGTTGACTGTCATCGGCAACGTTGCCGACGATTTCGAGCTATACGGTCTGCACATTTCGCCCGACCTGGACACGGTCATGTACACCCTGGCGGGCATTGCCAACCCGGAGACGGGGTGGGGCCTGGCTGGCGATAGCTGGCAGATGCTCGACATGTTGGTGCGCTATGGCGAGGAAGGCTGGTTTCGGCTGGGCGACCGCGACATGGCCACACACTTGCTGCGCACGCACTGGCTGGCGCAGGGCGTTTCGCTGACCGAAGTGACGGCGCGATTGGCGTGTGCTTTGGGCGTGCGGCAGCGTTTGTTGCCTGTCACCGATGATCCGCTGGCAACGCTGGTGGATACGGTCGAATACGGCACGCTGGCTTTCCAGGAATACTTCGTGCGGCGGCGCTGGCAGCCTGTCGCGCGGCGGGTGTGGTTCGAAGGGGCAGAGACGGCGCGGACGACCCCGGCGGTCGCGCAGGCGCTGGCTGAGGCTGATCTAATCGTCATCTGCCCATCGAATCCGGTGCTATCCATTGCCCCGATTCTGGCCGTGCAAGGGGTGCGCGAGACGCTGCAACAGCGAGCCGGGCGCTGCGTAGCGGTCAGCCCGTTCATCGGGGGGCAGGCGATCAAGGGGCCGGCGGCCAAGCTAATGCCTGAACTGGGTCTGGACATCTCGGTAAGCGGGCTGTGGAACTTCTACGAGGGGCTGATAGATGGCCTGGTGATAGATGTGGCGGATACCTTCCAGATCGCGGGGGAGCACAAAGCGGTTCTGGCGACGTATACTTTGATGAAGACTGATGAGGATAAGGTACGTCTGGCGAAGGAAATCCTCGATTGGGTGGAGACTCTGTAGATGAGCGTTTGGGCGATTGTCCCTGTCAAACCCTTGAAGCAGGCCAAGAGCCGGCTGGCTGACCTTCTCTCGGCAGAGCAACGCGAGGCGCTGGCGATGGCGCTGCTGTTGCGCACGGTGCGTCTGTTGCTCCCGCTGCCTCAGATTCAAGGCGTGCTGGTGATCAGTCGCGACAGTCAGGCGCTGGCCATGGTGCGCGAGTTGGGGGCACAGACTGTGCAGGAGAGCGGTGCCCCCGAACTGAACAATGCCCTGCTGCGGGCTACACAGGCACTCAGGTTGTGGGGGGCAGAAGCAGCGCTGATTGTCCCGGCGGACATCCCTCTACTGGCGGCTGAAGACGTGGCGCAGGTGGTGGAGATGGGGCGCTTTGGCAACACAGTGGTGCTGGCTCCCGATCACAATGAACAGGGCACGAACCTGCTGCTGGTGCGTCCACCGGGTATCATCCCCTACGCCTTTGGCGAAGACAGCTTCCATCGGCACCAGTATTATGCTCACCAGGCTGGCGCAACGGTGATGGTTTACCACTCGGAGCGGGCAGGGCTTGATCTGGATACGGCGGCTGACCTGCTGCGCTATGGAGAGTTGGCAAAGGCGTTGGGAGAGCCTATCATAGAACCGGCGGCTCTGGGGACATTCCTGGCTGGAGAATCCCAGCCACGTTGACACAGAAGATGCTGAAAATAGCACTGACTGAGGAGATTTTCTGATGGTTGACCGAGTAGCTCTTTACTTGCAAGATGCTCACCCCCTGCGGGAAGCGATTGGCTACGTGCAGTACGCCGAAGAACGCGGCTTTGAGGCCGTCTGGCAGGCCGAAAGTCGCCTGGTGCGCGACGCCATCGTGCCCATGGCCGCTTATGCTGCGACAACTACGCGCATCAAGGTCGGTTCGGGGGTGATCAACAACTGGACGCGCAACGCGGCCCTCACGGCGGCGACCTTCCTCACCCTCGATGATCTCGCGCCCAACCGCATCATCCTGGGCATTGGCGCATGGTGGGATCCGCTGGCCAAGAACGTGGGCATCAACCGCACCAAGCCTTTGCTGGCGATGCGCGAGCACGTCACAGTGGTGCGCGATCTGCTGGCGATGAAGAATGTGACCTTTCACGGCGAATTTGTGCACGTGACCGGCATCGAGCTAGACATCGTGCACGGTCGCCGCGAGCCGCGCAACGTGCCCATCTACATTGGCGCGACTGGCCCCAAGATGATCACGCTGGCCGGAGAGATCGCCGACGGTGTGCTGCTCAACTACCTAGTTTCGCCCGCTTACAATGTGGCGGCCATGGATCATCTGGAGCAGGGAGCCAAACTCTCCGGACGTACAGTAGAGCAAATTGACCGGCCACAACTGGTGGTGTGCTCAGTAGACTATGATCGCAAGAAAGCGCTCGACGGGGCGCGCAAGCTGGTGACGCAATACCTGGGGCAGCAGCCGCACATCATGAAGGCCAGCGGCGTCAGTTCCGAACTGCTGGACGAGATTCATCAGGTGCTCACCTGGCCGGCGACCGAAGAGCAGATCGAGCGCGCCATGGAACTGGTGCCCGACGACGTGGTGCAACTCATCACGGCCTCTGGTACACCGGAGGAAGTGCGCGCCAAGGTGCGCGAGTATGTGGCGGCGGGCTGTACCTGTCCGGTGCTCTATCCGCTGGGCGACGACGTGCGCCTGATGATTGACACCTTCGCGCAGGGATATTCGCACTAGCCGGAATGGTTTGTCATGTCTCTGGCTGACGAGACACCTGCGCGGGAGCGCTTCGACCAGCAACCCAGCGCGCGCTGGTGTTTTGTATGCGGTGTTGAAAACCTGTGTGGGCTGCGCATCCGCTTCTTCAATGATGGATTTCAGCGGGTGTTGGCGCGGGTGACGCTGGACGAGCCGTACCAGAGCTACCCTGGCATGGCGCATGGTGGCATTCTGGCGACCATCCTGGACGAGACAATGGGACGGGCCTTGCTGGCGGACGAAGGCGCAGATGATGTCAGGCGGGCGCGCTTCATGTTCACTGCCCGCCTGGAAGTGCGCTTTCGCAGGCCGGTGCCCCTGGGTCAGGAATTCCAGGTGCGTGGGCGCGTAGATCAGGATCGCGGACGCACAGCGACGGTCAGCGGTGAGATTGTGCTGGCCGATGGTTCGGTGGCGGTAGAGGCCTCGGCTGTCCTGGTAGACATTCCGCAAGATCAGGTTGCGCAGATGCTCACCGCCGATGTTGGCTGGCAGGTATATCCAGTGCCGGAGGATGAGAGCAGTTGACGCGGGGAAGGGCGAACGGGGTTTCGCCCAGCCGACGAAAGGCCCCGCAAGGGCGGGCCAGTCACGAGATGCTCCTGGCGTGGCTGGCCCTTCTGTTCATGACTGGGCTGATGGTAGTGCTCTATGTGAGCGTCAGCCTGGCCGTCAGTCGCGATCCGCTGCTCCTGCCGCTCGATGATACGTACATCCATTTTCAGTATGCGCGGCAATGGGCAGGGGGCGAACCGCTGCGCTACTATCCAGGCGATCCGCCCAGTTCTGGCGCGACCAGTCTGATCTATCCAATATTGCTCGCTGTGGGTTACCGGCTGGGGTTCACTGGCTGGGCGCTATCCTATTGGGCGCTGGGGCTGGGGGCGCTGGCATTGGCGGGCGCTGTCTGGCTGGTCTACCTGCTGGGCCGGGCAAGCCCTCTGGTGCGCACGGACGAGGAGCATGGATACGCGCTGTTTATGGCGCTGACCTTTGCTATATCCGGGCCGTTCGTCTGGGCGGCGCTCAGCGGCATGGAGACATCGCTATTTCTATTCGCTGTGCTGCTCACCCTCTACGCAGCTTTGCGAGGATGGCGCAAGAGGGCGGTTGGCGCTGCCGTCGTGACCGTCCTGCTGCGCCCCGAAGGTGTCCTGGTGGCTGTGCTGGCGACGGCGATGCTCGCGACACATTATCCCTGGCGGCACTCTGGAAATGCGAGCAGGCGACAGGTAGTCTTGCTGGCACTGCCTGTGTGGGCGGCGCTGATTCAACCTCTGGTCAATTGGGCGGCGACGGGCACTGTTTCGTCGTCGGGCCTGCAAGCCAAGTCGCATCTTGCCAACAGTAGTATCCCGCCGCTGGAGCGGCTAAGCGCTACCCTCTCATTCTGGTGGCGTATGGTGCGCGAACTGTTCACCGGCTATAGCGCAGATTGGGGCGTGTTCACCTCTCCGCTGCTGGCCCCAACCGCTCTGGCGGCGTTGTTGGGTGGAAGCTGGCTGGCCTGGCGGCAACGGCGGGCCAATGGGGCCGTCTTGTTGCTGCTATGCGCATTGACTCTCACGGTGGCGGTGGCCACGCTGGATACCGCTTTCTGGCAGTTCAAGCGCTATCAACTTCCGATCATGGCGCTGTTCTATCCGGCAGCGGCGTGGACGACGGGCGCTCTTGGGCAGGCTCTGGCGCGCCGACCTGGCTGGCGGGGATGGCGCTGGGCGTTGCCCGTCCTGATCCTGCTTCCCTCTGCGGTGACTGGGCTGACGTTCGCCCGCTACTATGGTGAAAACGTGACCGTGGTGCGCGACCAACAGGTGCCCATGACGCGCTGGGTGCGCGATCGGTTGCCGTTGGCAACTGGCTCGCGCGTAGCGGCGCACGATGTCGGGCTGATGGGTTACTTTAGCGAGCACCCGCTATATGATGTGGTTGGGTTGACGTTACCTGGTCCGGCGTCGTCCTGGCGACAGGGGCCGGGCGCTATCTACGAGGCAATGGCGCACAGTCCGTATCGTCCTGCGGCTTTCGCCATCTATCCAGACGTGCAGGGCCTGCGCTATCTGCTCGAGGCTGGCGTCTTTGGGGCATTGCTGGCCGAGTTCCCGATCAGGTTGCCGGATCACAATGTGGCAGCGGCGGCGGAGTATCAGGGGGTCTATCTGGCCGACTGGTCTACGACACGCGCCGAAGAACAGGTGGCACAGACTTCCACCATGCAGGCGCTCTCTGAGTTCGAATTGGTGGACGTCGTGGATGTGGCGAATCTGGATAGCGAAAAGGCGCATGATTACCGCTGGTGGCAGGCGACGCAACCGCTTGGCTTTGTGACCGAGGTCTACACACACTACTACCATGCCTGCGGAGCGCCCGACACGTCGTTGTGTCGGGCTACTGATGGAGGGCGGGTGCTGACCGGCGGTGAAGAATTCACGCTGCGGACGCATCCTGGCGAAGACCTGTTGCTGGTGACGCGCGTGCACGGGCGAGACAGCGTGCCGCTGGCCGTCTATGTGAACGGCGAACTGATGGCGCGGCGGGTGCAACCGGGCGTGCCGGGACGCTGGCTGGAGATCGTCACTCTGGTGCCGGGTGAGAGGCTCTCCGGGGCACATACGCGCGTGCGCATTGTGGCCGACGTGGGCGAGACAGACGTCGCCTATCTACCGTATTACCATTGGGCGTTTCAGGGGCATTTCGCCATGCCCCCAGCGTCGGACGCGCCGCCTGTGGCCACCTTCGGTGATGGAGGAACAGTCCGTCTGCTTGAAGTCGCGCTGGAGTATGAGGCATCGCGTCCAGGGGCGGCAGGGCGGGTGACAGTGCAAGCGACCTGGCAAGGGCCAGCCGCAGATATTGGGGACGGAGTGGTCTTCGTACACCTGTATAATACAGATAACCTGGATACTGAACCTGTGGCCCAGGTGGTGTCCCGTCCGGGTGGCGGCGTATTGCCACCAGCCAACTGGTTGCCTGGCCCGCTCGTAGATCGTTATACTGTTCCCTTATCCGGGGGATTGGAGCCTGGCACTTACGCAATAGCGCTTGGTTTGTTCGACGCGCGGACTGGTGAGCGCTATCCTGTAGAAGGGCAGGGGGCGGGCACAGACCGCCGCCTGTTTATCGGCACGATAACTGTTGAGGAGACAGCGGAGTGAAAATTGAGTTTGTGCTGAACGGGCAACCGATGACGATGGAGGCTGCGCCCAACGAAAGCCTGCTGCGGGCGTTGCGGCGGCATGGCGTCTTCGGCGTCAAGTATGCCGACGACGACGGCCTGAGCGGGGCCGATGTGGTATTGTTGGACGGTGCGCCAGTCGTTTCGTCGCTACTGCTGGCGGCGCAGGTGGCCGGTCGCTCTGTAACGACGATCGAGGGGATCGGCGGAGCACAGGAGCGCGGCTGGCGCGGGTCGGAGCCGTTGCACCCCTTGCAGCAAGCCTTCATCGAGACGGGGGCGATTCAGTGCGGCTATTGCACACCGGCGATGATCCTGGCCGCCAAAGCGCTGTTAGATCGCAATCTCTCTCCCAGCGAAGGTGAGGTGCGCGAGGCGTTGGCGGGCGTATTGTGCCGCTGTACAGGCTATGTCAAGCCGGTAGAGGCGGTGTTGCGCGCGGCGGCCATATTGCGCGGTGAGGATGTGCTGCCCATCGGCCCGGAGCGGGCCATCCCCGTGCCCGCGGAGTTGTTCACCCGCCCTGATGACCCGCCTGTGAGAGACGCCCTGCCTCCGGAAGCTGTGGATGGACAACCGGGGACGCCGCAGGTCACGACGCGGGCGTTGCCAGTGATGCTGGTCGCGCCCGAAGTGGACACGTTGCAGCAGGTGGGTAAGCCCGTGCAGAAAGTGGACGCCCGCAAACTGGCGCAGGGCAAGCCCGCCTTCACCGACGATATCGAGTTCCGCGGAATGCTGGTGGGCAAGCTGCTGCTCAGTCCGCACGCGCACGCCATCATCAAGCGCATTGATGTCAGCAAGGCGCGCGCGTTGCCGGGAGTACGCGCTGTGCTCACCTACCAGGATTTGCCGCGCGTGCCGTACACGACTGCGGGACAGAGCGACCCGGAGCCTGGCCCGCACGACAACTACAGTCTGGATTACAAAGTGCGCTTTGTGGGCGATCGGGTGGCGGCGGTGGCGGCGGAGACGGAAGAGATCGCGCTCAAGGCGCTGTCGCTCATCGAGGTCGAGTATGAAATATTGCCCGCGGTGTTCGATCCGCGCGACAGCATGAAGGCAGGCGCACCGCTCCTGCACGACGAGCCGGAGAGCTGGCATATCGAGGATAAGGCGCGCAATCTGGCTGCGGTTATAGACTGGGAACTGGGCGACGTTGAAGCGGGCTTCGGACAGGCAGATCGTATCTTTGAGGCGATGTATTACAGTCCCAAGGTGCAGCAAACGCCGCTCGAACCGCACGTGGTCATCACCTGGTGGGACGAAGACGACCGCCTGGTGATCCGCACGAGCACGCAGGTGCCGTTCCATGTGCGCCGTATCCTTGCGCCAGTGCTGGGTCTGCCGGAAAAGCGCATTCGCGTGATCAAGCCGCGCATCGGCGGCGGCTTCGGCGTCAAGCAGGAAGTGTTGATCGAGGATATCTGCGCGCACCTGACCATCGTGACTGGTCAGCCGGTGCGCCTGGAATACACGCGCGAAGAGGAGTTCTACGCCAGCCGCTCGCGTCATCCGATGTATATCACGGTCAAGACGGGTGTCACGCGCGACGGGCGCATCGTGGCCAATCAGATGTACGTGCTCAGCGATACGGGGGCCTATGGCTCGCACGCGCTGACGGTGGCGGGCAATACGGGGCACAAGGCCATGTCGCTCTATAACGCGCCGAACATCAAGTTCACGGCGGATGTCGTCTACACCAATACTCCGCCCAGCGGGGCCTATCGGGGCTATGGCGTGCCGCAGGGGTTCTGGGCGGTCGAGCAGCATATGGAGTGGATCGCCCGCGAAATGGGGTGGGATCCGCTGGAATTCCGCCTGAAGAACGCGGTCAAGGCCGGCGACGAGTATCCCGCCAGCAAAGCCTGGAGCGAAGGCCGCGAGGCTGTGCCGGAGATCATTCAGTCCTGCGGGTTGCCGGAGTGTGTGGAGCAGGGGGCGCGCATGATTCGCTGGCATGAGCGCTTCAACAACCCGGACTGGCACCGTGTGCCGGGCAAGCCGCATTTGCGACGGGGCATTGGCGTGGCATTGGTCATGCAGGGCACGGCGATCCCTCGCCTGGACATGGGCGCGGCCAGCATCAAGATCAATGACGATGGCTCGTTCAACCTGCTGGTCGGCGCGACTGACCTGGGCACTGGCTCCGATACGGTGCTGACACAGATGGCGGCGGAGGTGCTCGGCTGTGCGCCGGAAGACTTCATCACCTATTCGTCAGATACCGACTTCACGCCGTTCGACAAAGGGGCTTATGCGTCGAGCACGACCTATGTCTCCGGGCGGGCGGTGGTGCTGGCGGCAGAGAAGGTCGCGACGCAGATGCGCGAAGTAGCCGCGCGCATGTTGAACAAGCAGGGTGATTTCCCGCCAGTGACCCCCGACGAGCTGGTGCTGCGCGACCGGGCTGTCCATGCGCCGGATGGCCGCAGCGTGAGCCATCGCGAGATCGCGCTCAACAGCCTACATCATGAAAAGCAGCATCAGATCATGGCGACGGCCAGTTATGTCAGCCCGGAATCGCCACCGCCTTTTGCTGCGCAGTTCGTGACTGTGACGCTAGACACGGAAACGGGCCAGTTCACGGTAGACGAGATGGTGATGGCAGTGGACGGGGGGGTGATCGTCAACCCGGTGACGGCCAGCGGGCAGATCGAGGGCGGCATGACGCAGGCGCTCGGCTACGGGCATTGTGAAGAAATGGCTTTCGATGAGAACGGGCGCATGATCAATCCGCGCTTCGGAGCGTACAAGATTTATCGGGCTGACGAAATGCCGCAGATGGGCGTCATTTTTGTCGAAACGTATGAACCGAGCGGGCCATTTGGGGCCAAGGCTGTGGCAGAGATTCCCCTGGACGGCGTTGGGCCAGCGCTGGCGAACGCGCTGTACGATGCGGCGGGCATCCGCCTGACGCATGGGCCGTTGTTGCCGGAGAAGGTCTGGCGAGCCTTACACGCCAGGATGTGATGGTACGAGTATGAGCGAAGAGCAAGCTGTCTTTGAAGCAGCGCTGACAGCACAGCGGGAAGGGCGTCCTGCAGCGCTGGCCATCGTGGTGGAAACCCAGGGGTCGGTGCCGCGTCAGGCTGGCAGCAAGATGCTGGTCTGGCCAGACGGGCAGATCGTGGGCACGGTCGGCGGCGGGCAGATGGAGGCGTTGGTCATCGCTGAAGCGCAACAGGCCCTGCGCGATGGTCGGTGTCGCCTGTTTACGTACAACCTGGCCGATCTCGAAGCGGGCGATCCGGGCGTGTGCGGCGGGACGGTGAAGGTCTACGTGGAGCCGCTGTTGCCCCTGCCCACGGTACTGGTGATCGGCTGCGGGCATGTGGGCAGAGCGGTCGCAGAACTTGCCAAGTGGCTGGGCTACCGTGTGATTGTCGCCGACGACCGCCCCGGTTACGCCACGCCGGAGCAGGTACCCGGCATGGATGGTTATGTCGAGGCTGCGGGAGACGAGCTGATCAACCGGGCTTCTGTCTCGGCTTCGACGTATGTGGTGGCGGTGACGCGCGGGTTGAGCGTAGACGAAACCTTGTTGCCCGCGCTGCTGAAGACGCCTGCACCCTATATTGGACTGATCGGCAGCCGCCGTCGCTGGGCGCTGACAGTGGAAACCTTGCAGGCGCAGGGGGTGTCGCAAGCCGATCTAGAGCGCGTCTATGCACCGATCGGGCTGTCCATTGGGGCGGAGACGCCCAAAGAGATCGCGGTAAGCATTCTGGCGGAGGTCATCCAGGTGCAGCGCGGTGGGAGTGGCGATCCCTTGCGCTGGTCTCCGCCCATGAAACAGGTCGTGCAGGGTGACCGGTGAACAGGAAGCTGTGAAGATTCTGGCTGTCAGCGATGTTGTGCAGCCGCAACTGCACAATGTGGATTATCTCCGGCAGGCCTACGGCGGGGTTGACGTCCTGGTCAGTTGTGGCGACCTGCCCATTCACTACCTGGACTTTCTGGGGACGACGCTCAGCGTGCCCTTGCTGTTTGTGCGCGGCAATCACGATACCAGTTATGCCGTTTCTCCACCGGGGGGGGATAACCTGCATCTGCGCTTTGTGCGCTATCACGGCTATCTGTTTGCCGGGCTGGAAGGCTCGATTGCCTACAACAAAGGGCCGGTGCAATACACCGATCAGGAAATGATGGCTAAAGTACTACGCCTGTTGCCGCGGATGATGATTCGTCGCCTACGGGCTGGCTACGGCGTGCACGTGCTGGTGGCGCACTCTCCGCCGCGGGGCATTCACGATCTGCCTGACGACTGGGCGCACCGTGGTTTCACAGCTTTTCGCACCCTGATCCGTCTGGGGCGGCCCATGTATTTGCTACACGGGCACGTGGATACGTGGGACAGACGCCGCACACGGCAAACTGTATACCTGGGCACTACGGTGCTCAACGTCAATCCTTATATGCTCATTGACATTGGTTGAGCGGGACGTATGGCCTTAGGCAATTGCCGGTGAGTGTGCTACTATAGCTTTTGGCAAGGCAGACAGGCAAAGGGACTGGTACATGTGGCAAAACTATTATAGCGTCACGTCTGTAGACGAAGCGCTTGAATTGCTGGCGCAGCATGGCGAACGGGCACGCATCGTAGCGGGCGCAACCGACCTGTTGCTGGAACTGGAACGCGGTCAGCGCCCCGGTGTGGATACACTGATTGACATCAGCCGCGTTTCGGGCCTGGATCATATCACGGTGCATGGCGACACGATTCAGCTTGGCCCGCTGGTTACTCACAACCATCTGGTCGCCAGCCCGGTAATCGTCGAGCGGGCGTTGCCGTTGGCCCAGGCAGCGTGGAGCGTAGGCGCGCCGCAGATTCGCAATCGGGGCACGGTGGCGGGGAATGTCATCACAGCCAGCCCGGCCAACGATACCATCACGCCCTTGTGGGCGTTGGGCGCGACGGTGACGCTGGCCTCAACGCGCGGCGAACGCACGCTTGATTTTCCCTCTTTTTACCAGGGGGTACGGCGGACGGCAATGGCCCCCGATGAGATGCTGACGGCGATCACGTTCCCGGCCCTGGCCCAGCACGAACGCGGCATCTTTCTCAAGCTGGGGTTGCGCAAAGCCCAGGCGATTTCTGTGGTCAATGCGGCGGTTGTGCTCGGTTTCGATGGTGAAGTGATTGTCAGCGCCGCGATCACGCTGGGCAGCGTGGCCCCGACCATTCTGCGCGTGCCGGTGGCTGAGCAATATCTCAAGGGCAAACGTCTGACCGACGAGGTGATCCGCGAAGCGGCGCGGCTGGCTGCCGCTGCTCCGACTCCTATTGACGACGTGCGCAGTGGAGCAGCCTATCGGACGGAAATGTGCCGGGTGTTGATAGCGCGGGCGTTGCGCGCCCTGCGCGATGGCACTGAGCGGGCTGGGTGGCCTCAAGACCCGGCCATGTTGTGGGGCGAGCACCGGGCGACGGTGCAGGAGCCGTTGCCAGCGCTGGTGCGGCACGAGGACGACCTGGGTGATACGATTGTCACTACAGTCAACGGGCGGCAATACTCGATCACTGGTGCTTCGAATAAGACGCTGCTGCGCTTCCTGCGCGAAGATGTGGGATTGACAGGCACCAAAGAAGGCTGTGCCGAGGGAGAATGCGGCGCGTGCACGGTGTTCCTGGACGGTGTAGCAGTGATGGCCTGCCTGGTGCCCGCTCCGCGCGCGCACGGAGCGCAAATTGTCACCGTCGAGGGGCTGGCGCAGGACGGCGTGCTGCATCCTATTCAGCAGGCATTTGTGGACACGGGAGCGGTGCAGTGCGGCTATTGCACACCCGGCTTCCTGATGGCTGGGGCGAAGTTGCTGGAAGAACATCCGCGCCCAACTCGCGAGCAGATTGAGCAGAGCATCACTGGTAACCTGTGCCGCTGCACCGGCTACTACAAGATCGTGCAGGCTTTCGAGCTGGCTGCTGAAGCCATGGCCGCAAAGAACAGAGTCTGATCCGGCGCAGGTGGAAGGAGAGGGACTGACATGACCCGGTATGCGCGTGCCAAGCAGCCGTCTCGTTCCCGGCGATGGGTGCCGATCATGGGCCTGTCGCTGGCGGTGGCGGTGGCGGTGTTTTCCTATTTCATCTCTTTTCCCCTCGTTGACTTTGGGCGGGAGCGCAGCGAGACCATTGATCAGTCCTACCACGACCTGCGTCAACGTATGGAGCGCTATAGCTGGTACAACAAGTATGAGAGATATCATGGCAACAACATAGTGGAAATACTGGTCGCTGCAGTACTATGGCTTATCATCATGGGTCTGGTGATGTTGACCGTCGGTATGGCTACCTACAACACCGACCCGGAACGAAAAGTGCTCAAACAGATGGGGCCATCGCCGGCGAACAAGAAAAAAGTGGCCAAGGAACTCAAGAAACAGCTCAAGGAACTCAAGCGCCAGGAACGTGAACTGAAAAGACAGCGCAAGTGAGGCTGTGTCGCTTGACCCGTTGGTGAAGAGTGCTTAAAAGGAGTGAAGGCTACCTGTGAGTGCCCAAGAGTTTGTGATTGGCCAGACGGTGCGGCGTCTGGATGCAGTGGGAAAAGTCACCGGCGAGACGCCCTTCCCCGGTGACATCAACCTGGAAGGGCAACTGTGGATGAAGATCCGTTTTTCGGATCGCGTCCATGCCCGTATCACATCCATTGACACCTCCAAAGCCGAAGCCCATCCCGGCGTGGTGGCTGTCCTGACAGCCAAGGACGTGCCGGTCAATGAGTATGGGTTGGGCATTCCCGATCAGCCGGTATTGTGTGGGCCAGGGAGCACCAAAGAGGGCGCCGACATTGTGCGCTGTATCAGCGACCAGGTGGCGCTGGTGGTCGCAGACACGGAAGAAGCCGCCGCGGAAGCTGTCCGTCTCATTGAGATCACCTATGAAGACCTGCCGATCGTGGACGATCCGCACCAGGCCATGCAAGAGGACGCGCCGCAGTTGCACCCTCATGCTCCCAACAACATCCTGACGCATTACCGCATTCGTCATGGAGACGTGGAGGCGGGTTGGGCACAGGCCGAGGTTATCGTCGAGGGGGAATACCGCACTGGTTTCCAGGAGCACGCTTACCTGCAACCCGAAGCGGGTCTGGGCTACATTGACGAAGAAGGGCGGGTCACGGTGATCGTAGCCGGTCAGTGGGTGCACAAAGACCGGCAGCAGATCGCCCATGCGCTCGATCTGCCCGAAGAGAGGGTGCGTGTCATCTACCCGGCCATAGGTGGGGCCTTCGGCGGTCGCGAAGATATGTCGGTCCAGATTGTGCTGGCGCTGGCGGCAATGAAGGTGGGCCGTCCGGTCAAGATCATTTGGAGCCGCGAGGAATCGATCATTGGGCATCACAAGCGTCACCCCATGACCATCCGTGCCAAATGGGGAGCGACCAGGGAAGGCAAGCTGGTCGCGGCGGAGGCGGTGATCATCGCGGATGCCGGAGCGTATGCCTATACGTCGCCCAAAGTGTTGGGCAATGCTCATCTGATGGTCTGTGGCCCCTATGAAATTCCCAACGCCAAGGTGGACTCGTACGCCGTCTACACCAACAATGTCCCCAGCGGGGCCTTTCGTGGTTTCGGCGGGCCGCAGGCGTGCTTTGCTGCTGAAAACCAGATGAACAAACTGGCCGAGGCGCTGGGGATGGACCTGGTGGAACTGCGCCTGAAAAATGTGCTGCGCGACGGCAGTATCGCCGTCGTGGGGACGCCTTTGCCGCCTGGGGTGACGCTGGATCGCGTGCTGGCGGAAGGGGCGCTCCAGAGCGGCTATTGGGAGCACACGGAAGACGGCTGGCGACGGTTGCCGCTGCAGCAGCCCACCGACCCGACCAGGCGGCGCGGGGTAGGCGTGGCAATGGGCTTCAAGAATGTCGGCTTCAGCTTCGGCGCGCCGGAGGAGAACTGGGCCACTGTTGAACTGTACGGTGAGACCGAGATCGAGCGAGTAGTAGTGCGCGAGGCGGGGGCAGATGTGGGGCAGGGCGCACATACTGCCTTTGTGCAGATGGCGGCGGAAGCGGTCGGCGTGCCGGTCGAGAAAGTGGAGTTGATCGGGCACGACACAGCGCATACCGGCAACTCCGGCAGCGCGTCTGCATCGCGTATGACGTTCATGGCGGGCAATGCCATCAAGGGCGCGGCCCAACTGGCGCTGGAGAAATGGCGCAACGAAGAACGCCCAGCCATCGCTACCTATCAGTACCGTGCGCCACGCACCACACCGTACGATCCCGAAACCGGACGGGCCGAGCCAAACTTCGCCTACGGTTATGTGGCTCAGTTCGCCGAGGTCGAGGTGGATGTGGAAACCGGTCAGATCGAGGTGGTGCGTGTTGTTTCAGCGCACGATGTGGGCAAGGCCATCAACCCTCAATTGATTGAGGGACAGGTCGAGGGCGCGGTTGTGCAAGCGCTGGGCTATGCCATCATGGAAAACCTGGTGACGGAACAGGGGCGCATCCTGAACCCCTATCTGTCTACCTATCTGATCCCCACTGTCTGGGATATTCCAAAGGAAACGAAGTCGGTCATCCTGGAATACGCTGATCCACGTGGTCCCTGGGGAGCGCGCGGAATGGCCGAGATGCCGTTCATCCCGTTGGCTCCGGCGATTACTGGCGCGCTGCACGACGCGACGGGCATCTGGTTCGAACAGATTCCACTCATTCCCGAACGAGTGGTCTTCAAACTGCGCGAGAAGGGGCTGGGTGTTATTTAGGGACGTTTCGGTCATCGTCCGGGGCGGGGGAGACCTGGCCTCTGGCGTCGTCTACCGGCTGGTGAAGGCGGGCTTTCCGGTTCTGGTGACTGAACTGGAGCGCCCGCTTGCCATCCGGCGAACGGTGGCCTTTGCTTCTGCGGTCTATGAGGGGCAGATTACCGTAGAGGGGATTACGGCACGCCTCGTCACCGGGCTGGAGGAGGCTGCTGCTCTATGGGCAGCGGGCGAAGTCCCGGTGCTGATTGATCCGGCTGGCGAAAGCATACGGGCGCTGCGCCCGGCGGTGGTGGTAGATGCCCGTCTGGCCAAGCGCAACCTGGGGACGACGCTGTCCGATGCCTCGCTGGTAATCGCCCTGGGGCCAGGATTTGTGGCGGGCACCGACTGTCACGCCGTGATCGAGACGAAGCGCGGTCATTTTCTGGGGCGCGTGATCTGGCAAGGGGCGGCGGAACCAGATACGGGACGGCCTGGCAGCGTGCAGGGGCATGAGGCGGATCGCGTGTTACGCGCCCCCTGTGACGGAGAGCTGATCGCGCTGGCGCAGATCGGGGACG
>CAKZOB010000047.1 GCA_937135955.1 uncultured Anaerolineales bacterium
TGTTCGTCGGTTAGTTCGTGTCGTTTGCTCATGCGCCGCAGTATAATGGTCTGGCGCGACTTTGCAAACACGCCCTAGTGAATGATGAAGAAGAGGAACAAGGGCAAAAAATGGCCGTCGCCGTGCGATAGTCACGACGACGGCCCGGCGCGACGTGCCATCGCCACGCGCGCCAACTTCGATTGTACCGAAGTGGGTGGGCGTGGCAATAGCACGGGCGTTCGGTGAGCGCCGCGCGTTGCTACAAAAATGCCCAGAGTTTTCACCCTGGGCGGCACCTTACCAGTTGGATACTACGGGCCACACTTACATGGGGGCCCAAAGTGATCCAAATTTGGTCAAAAATCTGTCGGGGCGCCCGGATTTGAACCGGGGACCTCATCGACCCGAACGATGCGCGCTAGCCAGACTGCGCTACGCCCCGTAAGTATCCGTAGTGTACCGTAGCCCTGTGGGCTTGGCAAGGGCCAAGTTCTCTGGGGAGTGCGTGCAAAGGCTGTCAGCGGCTTTGCCGCGCCCGATGACCCTCATCCCCCGGCCCGTTTTCCCGCGCTGCGGGCGAAAGGAAGCACTCGTACGAGAGATAGTAAGTCCCCTCGGCCCGCGACGCAGTCGCGAGGGAGAAGGGAGGCAGGGGTGAGGGGCAGCAGACTGCTGCAAAGTGCCCGTCGTATTTTGCATGCCCCCTTTCGCCCGCAGAGACCAACTTTCCCTCAGCGCCCGTGCCCAGCGCGGGCCAGATACACCCGCCGGAAAGAGTGACGGCTATGACCCCTCGTGCTCGGCCTCTAGTACAGTCTGCGCCACCAACTGTGCTACCAGCCGGTTACCCGCTTCGTTCCAGTGAGGATCGGAATAGTTGTAGAACTCCG
Source organism: uncultured Anaerolineales bacterium (assembly GCA_937135955.1). GTDB lineage: Bacteria > Chloroflexota > Anaerolineae > Aggregatilineales > Aggregatilineaceae > UBA2029. The sequence goes on from CAKZOB010000047.1 coordinate 873, forward strand.
TGCCTTCCGTCATTGTGCGCCACCAGATTTCGCCCGTCAGGTTGAGCAGGCGGATATGATTCGCCGCCGCGAACTCCTCCACCAACTCCATCTGATCGTCCACGATGTCCGTGAATTCCTGATAGCTCAGCAACGGCACGGTCAGTTCCAGGAAGTGCCCGATGTCCACCGGATCCCAGATGCGGCTCCAGTAGAGATGCTCCTTGGCGGGCACGAAGACCAGCAGGAAACGCGCGCCCTGCGCCTCGACCTCATCGCGCAGAGACAGAATTGCCTGGGTGGCGCGCTGCCATTCCCACGAGCGCAAGATTTGCTCGCGCGACCAGCTTAGCTGTGCAATGTGCGTGTGGAAGAAGACTGTCTGGAAGTGATGCACATTGGTGGATACGGTCATGGGGAAGCGGCACACCTTCGGCTGCGGACGCACCAGGTGCCACAACGAATCCGCCCAGAAGCGCAGCATATGCGGCATGATCAATCGCTCCGGCGGGCTGACCAGGTGCAACTGATAGGTGCGCCAGTCCAGGCCGGACTCGCGGCGGCGGGTGTATTCGCCCACCTCGAACAGGTCGTTGCCCTCGAAGTAGGTCATCACCACCCAGCGCGGCGATTTGTCCAGCCCATACTGACGCACAGCTTCCACCTGCGCCAGCGGCCCCCAGCCCTCCATGCCCAGGTTGAGCACGCTCATGCCGGTTTGTTCGCCCAGCAAATCGATCCACCACACAGGCGCAAAATTGCCGGTGAACGAATCGCCGGTGACAACGATGTCGTAGTGATCGCGCCAGGGCGACTCGTTGCCCACAAAACCGTGATCGTCGGCGCGCACTACGTAATGAAAAGTATGGTCAGGGATGTCTCCGCAGGTGGCCTCTCTGGCGTTGATCACATTGGGATCGGCGGGATTCCAGGGGCCGTCGTAGGTGTAGCCGGGCTTGAACGTGTAGCCCAGCCGCAGCGGACGGTCGTAGACACGAAAGGCGCTCTCGCAATAGGCGTGCGCCAGAGTCAGCGAAGAGCGACACGCTTCCAGCGGGATGAACTGCGGCATCAGGCGGAAGCCGATTTCCAGCGCCATCAGCGTCGTCAGAATGCTGAGCAGGGCAATGGCCAGGGCACGCGCCCAGCGCAGACGCACGCGTGGGAGTTGCCTTGTCTGCACGGTGGTCGGAGATTGCGCTGTCATACGCCCCATCACCTTACAGGCAGGGCTACGTCACTGGAGCGAGAAGCTCTCGCCTGGCTGCAACACCACTGGACGGGCGTCCGTCTCGGTCTGCACCCGTTGCATCCACTGCGACACGTCGGCCTTGATCAGATCGAAGGTGTTGTAGTGCATGGGCATTACCACTTTGGGGCGCAGCAGTTTGATCGCTTTCAGCGAGCCATCAATGCCCATGGTGAAGTAATCGCCGATGGGCAGCATGGCCAGGTCAACGCCCTCTTCGCCGATCAGTTGCATCTCCAGAAAGACCGCCGTGTCTCCCGCGTGATAAAGCTTTGGCCCGGCCTCCGTCTTGATCAGGATACCATTGGGCTGTCCCCCATAGCTGCCATCCGGCAGGGAGGAACTGTGATGGGCGATGGTCAATTCCACACGCCCGAACGGTAACTGCACGCCGCCGCCCGGATTAATCCCGTGCACGTGTTCCAGGCCATGTTTGGCGCGCAGCCAGATGCCAATCTCGTTGTTGGCGACGACCGTCGCGCCGGTGCGCTTGGCGATGGCCGGTGCATCGCCTACGTGATCGCCGTGCCCATGCGAGATCAGGATGAAGTCGGCCTGCATGGTCTCCGCCTTGAGGGGGGCCAGCGGATTGCCTGTGAGGAAGGGGTCAATCAGCACACGGTGCGCGCCGATCTGCAGAGAATAGGCCGAGTGGCCCAGCCAGGTCACTGTGATCGCCATGTCGCTTTCTCCTTTCCTGATCAAAGAATTGAGCGTTGCGTTAGGAGCATTGAGTCGTGAGTTCAGGGTATGGGCTATGATCCGGCGCGGTCACCCCACTCGGTTCGCCAAAGGTGTACTCTTCTTGCTGCCAAGTATACGCCAGGGGGGACGCGCTGACAATGTGCCCGGCTTTTAGGCGAAAATAGGTCTTGCCAAAAGTGCCAACCTGATCTATACTGTCGGGCGCATAGAGAAGTGCGGGCGTGGTTCAGTGGTAGAACGTCTCCTTGCCAAGGAGAAGGTCACGGGTTCGAGTCCCGTCGCCCGCTTGCAACAGCCGCCGTGTGAGCGATAATTCGCACGGCGGTTTTTGTTGTCAGGTCGACGATCGCCGCGACGCTACACTGGATACCCAAAGATGACCAACTCCCTTCGCAGTCACAGCGTTCTCAACCCTACGTCCTGCGGCCCCGACAGCGATCTGGAATACGTGGTCTGCGATTATTGTGGCACCGATCGCACGCGCCGCTTGGCGACGCTGCCCCCCCTGCCAGGCTACCGTTGCCCATGCACCGGCTGGGCGCATCGGTGCTCCGGTTGGGAGAGGAGCGTATCCATTTCTGCCAGTGCCAGACGTGCGACCTGGTCTATATGAATCCGCGCCTGACGGAAACCGCCATTGCGCGTTTTTACGACAAGGTCTACGGGACACGGGGGGCCAGCGAGGGCTTCGAGAGCGATCAGCAGGCGCGGGCGACCCACATTCTGGACATGGCGGACCGCCTGCTCGCTGTGACTGAGGCGCAGCCTTCAGCGGAATCGGCAGCGCGCTCCACCCCCGTGCAGGTGCTGGATATTGGCTGTGGGGCCGGACAGCTCTTGCAGGAAGCGCAGCGGCGCGGCTGGCAGGTGATGGGCACGGAACTTTCGCAGGTCGCCGCGCGGCACGCCAGTCAGGTTCTGGGCGTGCCCATTCACTGCGGTGACTTTCGCGAGCTGGAGCTTCCCGCCGGTTCGCTTGATGTGGTGGTCATGCAGGCGGTGGTCGAGCACCTGCGCGCGCCGGTGGATTTCCTGCGCGACAGCGCGGCATTGCTGCGTCCGGGGGGCGTGCTTTTCTTCAGCGTGCCAAACGTGGCCTCGGCGGAGCACCGCGTCGCCCGTCTGCTGGGGCAGACGTGGCGCGGCTTCATCATCGAACACCTGTATTATTTCACGCCCGCTTTCGTGCGGCGGCTGCTCGCCGACCTGGGCCTGGAAGCAGGCTTTATGTCCAGTTGGAATCCGCTGGCGCGCTGGCCTAACCCCTTGCACGACATCCAGCAGATGAGACGAAAAGGGCCGGCGAGCACACCAACAAGTGCCGCCGGACAGACACCGCCCCTCAGCCTGCCGGCGACCTCCTTCGGTCGGCGTGTGCTGCGCCAGGCCAACAATTACCTGCTGGATGCAGTGTCCAGGGCCAGCGAGGGGCGCAGAGGAAGGACAGGCACGGCAGGCAATACCCTGTTCGTGTGGGCGCGCAAACCCCGCTGAAAGCCTGTGTTTCCGGAGCAATCAGGCAGCAAGTGCGCCCCAGGTGCCAGCAGCAGCGAGGCCAGACCAACACTTCTGACTAGTTTTCGATCTCCACCGCCAGGCAAGTATTGGTGCTGAGGATGCCCGGAATCGTTTGAACCTGCGCTGCGATCACAGTGCCCAACGCCTCCAGATCGCCCGCTTCGACAACGGCGATGGCGTCATATTCGCCAAAGGTCATCTCCGCTGAACGGATCGCCTTCACGCGGTGCAGGTGCTTGACTACCGAAGTGACCTCGCCTGTGCGCACTTTGATCAACACGTAGGCCTTCACGAGTTTCCTCCTGACCCGGTGCGTCGTGGACGCAGATAGACAAACCAGTACACAAGCGCTACCAGAACGGCACCTCCGATGATATTGCCTAGAGTGACGGGTAGCAGATTCTTGAGCAGAAAATTGCCAACCGTCAGCGCGGACAGATTGAGGTCCGCTGCGTGGGCGCTCACCCAATCCCCCGCCAATTCCTGGATGGCCAGCCCCTGCCCGACGAAGTACATATTGGCCACGCTGTGCTCAAAACCAGCCGCCACAAAGCCGGTGATGGGAAAGAGGATCGCCAGAATCTTGTCGGTGGTGCTGTGCGCGCTGAAGGTCAACCACACGGCCAGGCACACCATAGCGTTGCACATAGTGCCCGAGGCCACCGCCTGCCCAAAGCCCAGATCGCACTTGGCAGTGGCAATGCTCAGCGCCGTGCGCCCGACTTCGGCCCCTGGGGGACCGAAGGTGTATTGCTTGGCCAGAAACACCAATATCACTGTTCCCAGCGCGCCGGTGAAGTTGCCCAGATAGACGATCGCCCAGTTGCGCAGTAGCGCTCGTGTGCTCACGTCCCCTGCTGCCCAGGCCATGACGATCAGCGTGTTGCCGGTGAACAGCTCCGCGCCAGCTACAATGACGAGAATCAGGCCCAGGCAGAAGACCAGACCGGTTAACAGACGGCTCAGACCGTACGGTATACCCCCGCCAGCGGCGACCGACGTGGCGAAGACAGCGCCCAGGCTGATAAACGCCCCCGCCAGCACCGCCAGGGTGAACATAGTTACCGTGTCCATCCTGGCCTTGGACGCGCCCACAGTTTCGGCCTGCCGGGCCATTTCTGCCGGAACAAGCGCATCAATTCTCAGAGGCTGCTGCACGGCCCCCTCGCTTATCAAGCCCACGAACCGAACTGGTGTGCAGATCAGACAAACGATGTATGCCGAACCCGCTATGTCTACTCAGATCATACGGAAGCGCCACACCGCGTATAGGGACAATGCTCCACCCTCTGGCTGCGAGTTGTCCTGATTCTGCCTTTACAGCCCCGGCGAAGCGTGGTATAACGATGCTACCCTGCCGTGCCCGTGATCCGCACATCGGTTTTGAGCCAACACCCACACATGGGGTACCGAGGTCGTGACACGGACGCATTAGGACTTGTCCAAAGCGGAAGTGTGCGCTAGGTGCCCACCTGCGAAAGCAGGTTCAAAACATAGCGGCACACGGCATGGCGGGAGGTCTTATCCCGCGCCCGGCACCTCTTGCCGGGTGTTTTTTCGCCTTTATCACCCCCCATTGTCTTACATCTATTCACCCGTATTACAAAACGGGTAAAGTCTTGATTCCCGCCAGTCAAAAGGCTATACTGAGCGCACCTTGTGCCTCACCGTAACCCAGACCAGGGACACAACGAACGATGCAGCGAGAACGGGTCGCCGATGATATTTATGTGTTCACCAGCGAACTATATGCTCAGGTTACTGCTGGTGCTGTCATCACCTCCGAGGGTGCGATCCTGATAGACACACTGGTCTTCCCAGAAGAAGCGCGTGCCATCAAGCACTTCGTTGAAAACCGGCTGGGCTGCCCGGTGCGCTACATCATCAACACGCACTATCACGCCGACCATACTTACGGCACCTGTTTTTTCCCCGACGCGCAGGTGATCGCGCACGCGCGGTGCTATGAACTGCTCGACACGCGCGGGCGTCAGGGCCTGGCCATCGCTCAGCAGAACAGCAGCGAGCTGCGCGATGTCAGCATCGTGCTGCCGCATCTGGTCTTCGATAGCGGCACGCTCACCCTGCACCTGGGCAACAAGACGGTCGAGTTGCGGCACTCGCCCGGCCACAGCCCGGACTCCATCGTATGCCTGGTGAAGGAAGATCGCGTGCTGTTCGCCGCCGATACGTTGATGGCCCTGCCCTACTTTGTGGACGGGAGCTACGAGGACTTCGTGAACAGCCTGCATGCCCTGCAAAACGGCGGGTTCGAAAACGTGGTACAGGGACACGGGGAAGTAGTGCTGCGCGGCGAAGTCGAGGAAGTCATTCAGTCCGACCTGAACTATCTGGCAATCATTCGCCGTCACGTGGAAGCGGCGCTCGAACGGGGCAAGCCGCCGGAAGCACTCACCGGCATCTCCATTGAGTCCTGCGGCAAAAGCCGCATTCCGCTCAATGGCTTGGTGCAGGAGCTTCACCAGGCCAATCTACGCGCGCTCTATCGCGAGCTGTCGGCGCAGCGGCGGGGCCGTGTCTGACGTGTGCCCCAGCGCCTCTCTCTGACCTCCTTATCATTACCCACATCTTGAGCCGATGGCCCTCATCCCCCGGCCCCTTCTCGCCCGCGCTGCGGGCGAAGGGGAGCGCCTGGGCGAGACCCTCGCCCCGCGACGCAGTCGCGAGGGAGAGGGGATGTAGGGGTGAGGGGAGACTTGTGGGTAATGCATAGAGGATGTTCCAGGCGCGGCAGGCCGCGCGCCGTCTCAGTTCCTCACGCGCCCGAACAGCAGACGCAGCCCGTTGAGCACCACCACCACCGTGCTGCCCTCGTGACCGATCACTCCCAGCGGTAGCGGCAGGTTGACGGCGAACGTCCCGATCACCAGCACGCTGATCACTCCCAGCGCGAAGGCGATGTTCTGCCAGACCACGCGCCGGGCCTTGCGGCTAAGCCGGATGGTGTAGGGGATGGCTTCGAGCCGGTCGCCCATCAGCACTACGTCCGCTGTTTCCAGCGCCACGTCGGTGCCTGCCGCACCCATGGCAATGCCCACCGTCGCCGCGGCCAGCGCGGGCGCGTCGTTGACGCCATCGCCCACCATAGCCACCGGTCCATAGGTGCGTTCGAGTTCAGTCATGATGGTCGCTTTCTCGTCCGGCATTAGTTCCGCCCGAATCTCGTCAACGCCAGTCTGTTCGGCGATGTGCCGGGCCACCACCGCGTTGTCACCGGTGAGCATGATGACATGCTCGACTCCCTCGCGGTGCAGTTCTGCCACGATCTGCGCCGCTTGTGGGCGCAGCCGGTCGGCCACGGCCAGCGCGCCCATCCAGCTATCGTTGTAGCACACGAACAGCACCGTTTTGCCTTCGTCGCGCAGGCGGTCGTGCACGGCCAGCAGGTCGGCGGGCGGCTGCCCCGCGCACTCGGTGATATAGCGCAGCCTCCCGACGCGCACCAGGGTGTCTCCTACCAGGCCGGCCACGCCCTGGCCGGTATCGGCGTAGAATTCAGTCACTGCCTCCAGCGTCAGACCGCGCGCAGCGGCTGCCGCATAGACAGCCTGAGCCAGAGGATGGCCGGAGCGCGCTTCCAGCGATGCCGCCGTTCTCAGCAGATCGTCAGCGCTATGATCGCCATAGGGCAGAATGTCGGTCACCACGGGGCGCCCCTCGGTCAGCGTGCCGGTTTTGTCGAAGGCCACCACCTTGATCGTGCTCATCTGTTCCAGATGCGCCCCGCCCTTGAAGATGACGCCGTGCCGCGCTCCCGCTGCGATGGCCGACAGGAACGCCGCCGGTACCGAGATCACCAGGGCGCAGGGCGAGGCTACTACCAGCAAGACCATCGCCCGGTAGAAACTATCGTGAAAGTGCCAGTCCAGCACCAGCCAGGGCAGCAAGGCGACAGCAGCGGCGGCAGCGATGACGAGCAGCGCATAACGCTTCTCGAATTCGTCCAGAAAGCGCTGCGTGGGCGCTTTGCGCGCCTGCGCCTCTTCGACCATAGCGATGATGCGTGCCAGGGTGGACTGCGCCGCGTGTCGGGTGACGCGCACATCCAGCGAACCGTTCTGGTTGAGCGTGCCCGCGAAGACTTTGTCCCCCGGCCCTTTGTCCACCGGCAACGCTTCGCCGGTGATCGTCGCCTGATCTACTGCGCTTTGCCCGGCGACTACTTCGCCGTCGGTGGGGATGCGCTCGCCGGGCTGAATGAGCACCACCTGCCCGACTTCCAGATCGTTAACTGGCACGGTCTTCACGCCGGTTGGCGTGTGGATGCGCGCCTCTTCTGGGTAGAGCTTGAAGAGCGCCTGAATGGCCCGCCGGCTGCGCCCCATGGCGTAGTTTTGCAAAACATTGCTCAGCGAGAACAGGAACAGCAAGACGGCCCCGTCGCGCCATTCGCCCACCGCGGCAGCGCCCAGGGCTGCCAGCACCATCAGCAAGTCAATATTCAGTTCGCGCGCCAGCAGACTCTTGACGCCTTCCTGAAAGCCGTAGAAGCCCCCCGCTACATAGGCAATCACGCCCAGGGCGGTCACTTGCGAGTCGCTCAGGCCGAGCCGTCCGGCGGCCAGGCTGAGCAGGATAGCGCCGAGAGTGATGAGGACGAAGGCAGGCTCCAGCAATCGCCGCTGCCACCAACGCGGCGCGCGCCACAGCGGGCGCGCCACTTTCAGGGAAGGGGATTCCTGGGCGGTCAGGTGAGACATGGTGGTATGTTGCTCCTTGTCTACTCGATGAATACCATGTGACGGCCTGCTCGGCCTCAGGTGCTCGCGGACCATCCGGTCACGGTCTGCAGCGCGGCGCGCTCGTCGTCAGAGAGTTGTTGCAGCGCCTCAGCGGGAAGCCGCGAGAAGATACGGTGCGCGAACAGCTCCATCCACACGAATTGCCGGCTGATGCGCACCATGTTGTTGTTGGCGGTGATGGTAGCCGTGTACTCGGTGCCTTGCGTGCTGGCGATCAGCACCTCGCGTTCGTCGGTCACCACCACCAGACTGTCGCCCAGGTTGTGCAGCGCGGTTTCGTGGGGTGGGTGATGGATGGTGACGCCCACTTCGAGCGGCGCTTCGCCCGTCAGCAGCGCGCCAAGGTAGACGTTGCGCTCGTCCGCCGCGACAATGGCCGCATGCAGCCGGCGCAGGTGAGCGTCATTCAGCACCAGCATCACCTCGCGCTCGGTGTGTTCCAGCATGTGCTCGGCATAGTTGAGGATGCGCTCCTCACCCCGCAGCATCCACAAATGCCCCACTTCCTGGGCCAAGTAGATCGCGTTGAGGTCGCGGCGCAGCGCGTCCAGCAGGCGGGCATATGTCTGCTCCAGGCGGTTGAGCAGCACGTCCGGCGGCAGTGGGCGATAGAGCGTGACCCTGGCCTCCTCTGCCTTGAGCACCGCGCCGCGCACTTCCAGCCGCCCCAGGGCCTCGTACACCATCGAGCGCGGGATACCGGCCTGCTTGCTGAGTTGATAGCCGGTGGCGGGATATTCTTTGAGCAGGGCCAGATACACCTTGGCCTCATATTCCGTGAAGCCGATGGCGCTAAGATTCTCCAGGAGCGACATGGTCATCCGCCTAGTAGTTCTAAATCGAAACGGTATACTGATTGTAAACTACTATCAGTCTGATGCCAACTGCTACGAGTATGGGGGCAGGAAGATTGCGTCAAGCCGCTTGCCGCTTTACCTCACCCCCCGCCTCGCTTCGCTCAGCTTGCCCCCTCCCCGACGCGGGCGAGCGGGGGTGAGGTCAACCAGAAGATCACATGACGCTTCTCTGAGCTTACTTCTGCCCATGGTTCTGCTGGCTGGTTTTGATGCGATTACCCTGAGTATGGGGGTGCGCGCAAACTGTGACGGGCAATTGCCCTTCACCCCTCCATCCCCTCTCCGTCGCGACCGCGTCGCGGGGCGAGGGGACTTACTTTCCAGGAGGCTGAGGGTCATGGGGCGGGGCGAAGTCGCTGACAACCTCCCCATGCACCCGATCATGGGAAGAACATTCACTTTTGGGGCAGTTATTTTGAACCGCCGACATGCTGAGGGCGCAGAGCCAGCTGAGGCTGTTCGACATGGGCATCCAGCCACTCGACAACACACGTCAGCACCTGCTCGCGCTCCGGTTCGTTGTGCACTTCGTGGTACAGCCCTTCGAAGACATGTACGGTGGTATCCGCTGACCCCGATCGCGCGCGAATCAGCGCTGCGCCCTCTGGCAGGGTGAGCGGATCGGCTCCGCCGTGCAATGCCAGATAGGGCAGGCGCAGCTCTCCCAACCGTTCTGCGCAGGTACGGCTGGCGCGCAGCAGCGCTGCGGCCAGGCCCAGGCGCATCGGCCCACGGTATACCAGCGGATCGTGCACGTAGCGCTCGATCACCGCTGGATCGCGGCTGATGCCCGCCGCTTCCAGGACAGGAATGGGCGACCAGCCTGGCTGCCATTGACTGAGCAGTTTCACCGCGGGCACCAGCCACGCCCTCACACCGCCCAGGCGCAACGCCGTGCCCGTGGTGATCAGCCCGGCCAGTTCGTCCTGCCAGCGCAAGGCAAAAAGCAGCGCGATCAGCGATCCCATGCTGTGCCCGTAGAGGAAGAGCGGTGGATTGAGATGGCGCGCGCGTATTTGCTCGAAATAGGTGCGCAGATCGGAGACGTATTCGTCGAAGTCATGCACCTGCGCCCGCGCGCCGCCCGACCGACCATGCCCGCGGTGATCCAGCGCGTAGACGGCGTACCCGCGTTCCACCAGGTGAGCGGCTACATGGGCGTAGCGCCCGCTGTGTTCGGCATAGCCGTGCGCAATCAGCACCGCCGCTCGCGGCACGCCTTCGTCTGGCAACCAGCACTGAGTGAAAATTTCGACGCCATCCGGTCCTGCAAATGTTCCGGTTTCGTGCTGCATGGTTTCCCCCTGTACCCTGTGCACCTGCTCTGAATTCTATGCTCTCACGGCCCCTCACACACCTGAAGTGAGGATTGGCACTTTGAGACGGGGGAAGGTGTCATTATAATCGGAAATACAAGGCGGGAAACGATTACCGAACAGCAGGGCGAGCGTGGAGGGGAAAGGAGAGACAGGTAAGCTGCCCGCTGAATATATCCGCCGAGCACTTTCTTGTCATTTAGTGTCTTTTGGGAGGAGGGATACCCATTATGAAATTGCCTCGTCTTCTGCCCATTCTGCTGGTCGTCGCCCTGGTGAGTGCAGGCGCTTTGCCGCTGAGCAGCCCTGCCGTGGCCCAGGAACAGATCACTTTAGTGGTATGGGACAACTGGACGCGCGACGCCGAGCAGGAAATGATCGAAATCCTCAACGATGAGTTCGAGGCGGCGCATCCGGGCGTGACGATCAAACGCGCGACCTACGCCACCGATGACCTGACCAACATCCTGCCCCTGGAACTCTCCAGCGACAGCGGCCCCGACGTGACCATGATCAACCAGGGCTACAGCGGCATGGGCGCGCTGGTCGAGGCAGGGTTGTTGCTGCCGCTCAACGACTATGCCGACAAGTATGGCTGGTGGGATCGCTACGCCATGGGCCTGCACAGCCGCAACAGCTTCAGCGCCGACGGCAAACAGTTCGGCGTGGGCAACCTGTATGGCGTCTCGAACACGGCGGAAGTAGTGGGCGTGTACTACCATCGCAGCATCTTCGAGGAGCAGGGCCTGGAGATTCCCAAGACCCTGGCCGAGATGGAAGCGCTGATGGACAAACTGCTCGAAGCGGGCATCACGCCGATCGTCTTCGGCAGCCTGGACGGCTGGCCCGCCATTCACGAGTTCAGCGTGTTGCAGGGCGTCTATATCACCCTGGAAGAGCTGGACGCCTTCATGTATCGCCTCGAAAATGGCACCTTCGACACCGAGGCCAACCTGAAAGCCGCCCAGAAGCTGGTGGAGTGGGTGGACAAGGGCTACTTCTCGCCGGGCTTCGCGGGCATGGACTACGACGGGGCGACCTTCGGCGCATTCCTCAATCAGGAAGGCGCGATGTGGATCACTGGCAACTGGATGACCGGCAGCATCATTGAAGAACTGGGTGACGAAGCGGTGGGCTTCTTCGCCTTCCCGTCGGAGCAAGAGGGCGTTCCTGCCATTGTGCCGGGCGGTGTGGGCCTGGCCTACGGCATCCGCGCGGGCACCAAGTACCCCGACCTGGCCGCCGAATATATTGATCTGGTGACCGGGCCGCGCGCTGCCGAGTTGCTCTTCGAACGGGGCTTCTTCCCGGCGACCGCCCTCGATCCGGCGCTGCTGACGCCGGGCACGCTCACCGCCGACGTGTTCGACGTATGGCAGGCCGTCAACAAGGCCAACGCGGTCGGGCACTGGCTGGACTGGACAGCGCCCAACATCGCCGCCAACATCCAGGAGTTGATGGGCAAGCAGGTCACGCCCGAAGAGTTCGTGGCCGATGTCGAAGCGGAATATCGCGGCGGCTAGGCTATACTGAGCGCATCAAGATCAAGGGGATGGTTGTCAGCCATCCCCTTTGCTTGTTTTGCGCTTGCTCCTAATCAATTGGCAGAGGCAAGCTAATGAAAACTTTGTTGCGTGGCGATGCTGTTTCCGCCCGCCGTCCCTACGAACGACCCTATCAGGCCTACCTGTACATCCTGCCGGGCTTTGTCATCTACCTGGTCTTTGTGCTGTGGCCCATCGTCAGCACCGTGCGCTATAGCCTGACCGAGTGGACGGGCTTCACCACGCCCAGGTACGTTGGCTTGGCCAACTACGAGCGCCTGGCGAAGGACGAATTCTTCTGGAATGCGCTGGGCAACAATGCCTTCTTCGTCCTCTTCTACACCATCCTGCCCATCCTGGTTGCCCTGCTGCTCACCTCGCTGATGACCCGCCGTCACCTGCGCGGTATGACTATCTTCCGCGTGGGGTTGTTCGTCCCCCAGGTGATGAGCGCGGTCGTGGTGGGCATCATCTGGCGCTGGATGTTCGACTACCGCGGGCCGCTCAACAGCTTTTTGCGCGAGATTGGCCTGACCGAACTGGCCAGGCCCTGGCTGGGCGACTTCACCTGGGCACCTTACGCCGCGGGCCTGGTGGGCACGTGGGTGGAGTATGGGCTGTGCATGGTGCTGTTCATCGCCGGCGTGCAGTCTATCTCCGACGAACTCTACGACGCGGCCCGCGTGGACGGGGCCAACCTGTGGCACGAGTTTCGCCATGTCACCCTGCCCGGCCTGCAACAACAGTTGCTGGTGGCCTTCGTGGTCACTTTCATCGCGGCGCTGCGCGTCTTCGACCTGGTCTTCGTGCTCACGCGGGGCGGGCCAGGCCGCGAGACGCAGGTCGTCAGCATGTTGATCTACGAGCGGGCTTTCGAGTATCACGAAGTGGGTTACGGCGCGGCGATGGCCCTGGTGATGACCGTGCTGATCGTCTCGGTCTCGGCGATCACCTTCTACGTGCAATCGCGGCGGGAGGAGCGGGAAAATGCGCGTTAAGCGGCGGCAACAGGCCTTCACCTATGGCGTGCTGATCTTCTTTCTGCTGATTGCCATCATGCCCTTCGTGGGCAATATTCTCACTTCCTTCAAGGCCAAGACCGAGCTTTCGCGCGGATTGTTCACGTTGCCGGAACAATGGCGCACCCAGAACTACGTCAACGCCTGGGAAGGCGCGCGCTTCAACGATTTCTTCGTCAACAGCGTGATCGTGGTTGTGCCGGTGGTAGTCGTCTCCACGCTGTGTTCTTTGCTCTCCGGCTACGCTTTCGGGCTGATCTCCTTCCCTGGCGAGCGGCTGCTGTTGCTGGTGATCGTGCTGGGGCTGATGGCCCCCACCGAGGCGGTGATCATCCCCCTGTGGCACCTGATGGATCGGCTGGGCCTGCGCGACTCCTACTGGGCGCTGATCCTGCCGCAGATCGGGCTGAGCTTTTCCTTTGGCACGTTCTGGATGCGGGCGCACTTCAAGAACATGCCGCGCGACCTGATTGACGCGGCGGTGGTGGACGGTTGCAACACCTCGCCCTTTTCGCCGCGCAACGTGCTATGGAAAATCTTGCTGCCGCTCTCCGGCCCGGCACTGATGTCGCTGGTCGTGCTGGTCTTCATGTGGACGTGGAACGAGTTCTTCCTGGTGCTGGTGGTAGGGGGGACGGACTATCGCACGCTGCCCGTGGGACTGGCGCTGTTGCGCGGGCGCTATTCCGCCGACGTGCCGGTGATGGCCGCAGCCTCGACGATTGTCTCGTTGCCGGTGATAGTGATCTATCTGCTGTTCCAGCGCAGTTTCATCCGCGGCATGATCTCCGGCGCGGTGAAAGCATAGGGGCGGGTTCATCCGCCCGCCCCTTTCCATCCTGTAGCAGGCTTGCCTTACCCGCCGGACGAGACGAACCCGCGCTTCTGAATGGCGTCGGCGACGCGCTGTACAGCCAGCATGTACACCGCCGAGCGCAGATCAACGCCGCGCTCCTGAGCCATCGCCCAGGCTTCCTCGAAGCTGCGGCTCATCTTCCGGTAGAGCTGCCGGCGGACTTCGTCAATCTCCCAGAAGTAGAATTGCAGGTCCTGCACCCATTCGAAGTACGAGACGATCACACCGCCCGCGTTGGCCAGGATGTCGGGCACCACGTAGATGCCGCGATCGCGCAGAATGGCGTCAGCCTCGTAAGTCGTCGGGCCGTTGGCCCCTTCGACGATAAACTGTGCGCGAATCTGGCTCGCGTTCTTGCCGGTGATCTGATTCTCGATGGCGGCGGGGATGAGCACGTCCGTATCCAACGTGAGCAACTCGGCGTTGGTGATGTGCTCGGCATCGCCCGCAAAGCCCTTCAGCAGACGACCGGGGCTGTGCGCCACATGCTGATTGATGGCGGCCAGGTCAAGCCCCTTGGGGTTGTAGAGCGCATCGGAGATATCGCTGACGGCCAGAATCTGGCAGCCGTATTCGCTGGCCAGGATGTTGGCGGCGTAGTAGCCCACGTTGCCGTAGCCCTGCACCACGACCCGCGCACCCTGCGGATCGCGCCCCAATTTGCGCAGTAGTTCGACCGTGGCGATGGCCACACCGCGACCGGTCGCCTCGGTGCGCCCTTCCGACCCGCCCAGGATGACCGGCTTACCGGTGGTGATCTCCGGCGAGTAGTAGCCCTGGATGGACGAGATTTCGTCCATGAACCAGGCCATCGTCTGTTCGTTGGTGTTCATGTCGGGCGCGGGGATGTCGCGCTTGCCGCCCAGGATGGGCGCGATCATCTTGGCGAAGCGACGTGTCAGGCGTTCCAGTTCGTGTGCGGAGAGTTCCGCCGGGTTGACGCAGATGCCGCCCTTGGCTCCGCCGAAGGGGATGTTAACAGCGGCACACTTAAGCGTCATGAGCATGGCCAGCGCGCGCACTTCCTCGATATCTACGTCGGGGTGATAGCGGATGCCGCCCTTGCTGGGGCCGCGCGCCGACGAGTGTTGCACGCGATAGCCCTTGAAAGTGCGGATGCGCCCGTCGTCCGCGATGATGGGGATGGTGACGGTCATCTCCACTTCGGTCTGACGCATGATGGAGGCGATGCCCTCGTCCAGTTGCAGGCGCTCGAAGGTCGAGTCGAAGAGGGCGAGGGTTGTCGCCAACATGCTGTTGGTTGTTTCTAAAGAGGTTTCTTTGGTGGGTGTTGCCATAACGTGTAGCCTTCTCCTGTTGGACACTTGATGGTGCTGGATGCACCATTTCTACCGTCATCGTAACACCTGGCCCTGAAAAAACAATCCCCAACTGTCATCAGTTGGGGATGATTTTGGTCGGGCGCACAGGGCGCTACAGGATGCGCTCCATCATGGCCGCCACCGCCCGGTAGACCGGCGAATCGTCGCCCAGTTCGATCAAGGGGCGTCCGCTGAATTCGCTTTCGGCCAGCTCGTCATCGGCGGGCACTATCCCTAGCAGGGGGATGTCGAGCCGGTCAATCTGTGCCTGCAAGGGGGCGGGGATGGTCTGCAGGGGCAGGTTGTTGACGATTAGATACGTCTGCTTGATGTTAATGTCCAGTTCATGGCGGAAGGCGGCGATGCGCTCCGCGGCGACAATGCCGCGCTGCGTGGGATCGCTGACCACCAGCAGAAAATCTACGTCGCGCGTGGTGCGGCGGCTGAGGTGCTCCATGCCCGCCTCGTTGTCAATGACCACGTAGCGGTAGTTGCGGCTGATGCTATCCACCACTTCGCGCAGGTTGTGATTAACGGCGCAGTAGCAGCCTGGCCCTTCCGGGCGGCCCATGGCGATCAGGTCGAAACGCGACCCTTCGGCCACCGCCGCGCGGACTTCGTAATCCAGGTAATCGCGCTTGGTCATGCCCCCGCCAATTGTGCCCATGGCCGCGCCGCCCGCTGTCAGCGACTCCTTGACCTTCTCCAGCAGCCCCTCGCGGATGTCGCCCACCGTCCATTCCAGTTCCAGCCCCAGCACCATGTTGAGGTTGCTGCTGGGGTCGGCGTCAATGGCCAGGATCGAGCCGCCCCTGTTCTGAGCCAGGTACTTGATGATCATGGCGGCGATGGTTGTCTTGCCGGTGCCGCCCTTGCCCGCCAGCGCAATGGTCGTCGTCATCGTTCGATCTCCGCAACCAGCCGGGTTGCCATCTGTTCGGCGGCCTGCCGCAGGGCCGGCACGTAGTCGTAGACGGCGATGCCGCGCCGATCGGCTTCCTGCACAGCCAGGTCTGCGGGCAGGATGCCCAGCACAGGCAGGCCGGGGGTTTCGGCGGTCAGGAAGGCTGCCTCATCGTCGTCGCGCACTTTGTTACCCACCAGCCACAGCCGCGTCAGGCCGATGTCGTGCGCCAGCTTCTTGATCTGCGCGGCGGTGCCTAGACTGCGCCGTGTCGGCTCAACGACGATGATCATCGCGTCCACGAAGTCCACAGTCGCTCGGCCCAGGTGCTCCACGCCCGCGTACATGTCCAGGATCAGGATGTCGTCCTGCCGGAAGAGCAGGTGTGTGAAAAGCGTCTTGAGCATGGCGCTCTCCGGGCAGATGCAGCCTGACCCGCCCAGGTCTACCGACCCCATCTCCAGCAGGCGCACGCCACGGTGCACCACGCTGAAACGCTCCGGCAGGTCGTCCACGCGCGGGTTGAGCGTGAAGAAGCCGCCGATGGTGCCCGGCTTGGCCCCCGTGCGCTCTTCGATTAGTTCTTCCATCTCGGCGATGGGGCGCAACCGGGCGCGTAGTTCGGGCGGGAAGCCCAACGCTCCGGCCAGGCAGGGAGCCGGATCGGCATCTACGGCTAGCACCTGGCGGCCCGCGTCGGCGTAGACCTGGGCGAGCAGGGCGGCCAGCGTTGTCTTGCCCACACCGCCTTTACCGCTGATAGCGATTTTCATGGGGAGTCCTCAGGATCAGTGTTCAGTTGTCAGTTGGTAGCCTCTGGCAGCGAGATCGTCTACATGAGCACAGGGTGCAGTCCAGTAGTCCTCCGTTTCAGACTTCCGAAGCCCGTCGCTCGCTATCCATCTCACCCCCTGGTCTCGCTACGCTCGGCAAAGGCCGAGCAGGGGGTAAGGTAAGGCAATTCGTTACCCGGCGACTGCCTCTTCAGGCGCTTCCTGAGGCGGCACGAAGTCGGGCGGCAACAGCCCGGCCTCGGTGACGATGCGCGGGACGATCTCCTCCCAGCCAACGGCCATCAGGTGAATGCCGTGCACGCCCTGCTTGCCGCGGATGGCTTCGATCAGCTCCAGGGTAATGGTCACCGCTTCTTCCTGCACACCGTCGCCCGCCGCTTCCAGCCGCTTGAGCAGCCGTTCGGGGATGAATACACCCGGTACTTCGTTGTGCATATACAGCGCCATCTTCAGCGACTTGAGCGGCGTCAGGCCCACCAGGATGTAGACCTTGTCCAGGATGTCCCGTTTGGCCAGCTCATTGAGCCAGATTTCGAGGCGATCCGGGTCGTAGACCAGGTTGGTTTGCAGGAACTGCGCGCCCGCGTTGACCTTCTTGTGCTCGCGGATGGCCTGGAATTCCGGGCGCGAGGCGAACGGCGCAGCCGCTGCGCCCAGGAAGACCTTGGGCGGGAACTTGATCGGGCGACCGTCCAGGTAGTGCCCTTCGTCGCGCATCCGGCGCAGCAGCCACAGCATCTGCACCGAATCCAGATCGATCACGTCCAGCCGACCCAGCGGCGGCGGCCCCATGCGCCCGCTATCGCCGGAGAGCACCAGGATGTTGCGCACACCCAGCGCGCTCGCGCCGAGCACTTCGGACTGAATAGTGGCCCGCGTGCGATCGCGGCCCTGCAACTGCATCACTGGCTCTGCGCCGTGCTGCATGGCCATGATGCTGCACGCCAGGCTAGACATGCGCGCCGTGGCCGACGGGTTGTCGGTGAAGTTGACGGCGGCCACATAGGGGCGCACCAGCTCGATGTTTTGGCACAGCTTGTTCGTCGCGGTGCTGAGCGGCGGCGCGACCTCCGCCGTCACCACGAATTCGCCCGCCCGCAGGCGACGTTCCAGTTCGGAGATCGGCTCGGTGTAGGCCGGTGGGTGATATTGGTCATCGCCCTGCCACCAGTCCGGCTGACGGATGGGGCGGAAGACGGAGTCCCAGTTGGCGGCGCGTTTGGCCGGATCGCGCGAGAGCATCCCCTTGACGAACTTGCCCGTCCCCACCTTGCGAATCTGATGATAGACATCGCCCCAGGTTTCAGTGCCCACCTTGTCCCAATCCAGCGGCGGCAACACTTCCAGCAGCTTCTCCTGGCGGCCCATCTTGAAGGAGCGCTCGTAAATCTTGTACCACACGCAGGGGCGCGTAGGGTCTACATAGCAGTGTTCTTCGGTCGAGCCGCCGCATGGCCCGTTACGCGCCCCCTTGGGGCACTCCATCGGGCAGATGAAGGCAGTCTCCTGCAGCAGGCAGTTGCCGCACATGCGGCAGCCAAACAGCGGCCCTTTGACCATGCGCTCGATGCGGGCCAACAGGCGACGGCGGAACGGTTCGCGCTTGAAGGGGTAATATGGCGGTTGCCAACGGCGGGCAGGCGTGAAACCGGGCATTAGCTGCTTCCTTTGCTCTGCGATAAGAGCCTCTCGGTCAATCCAAGATCACCGGACTGTGCCACCGTCTGTCATTGTAGACGATAGCATAATCCGGTCTCAGTGCAGAATTTCAGTTTTGTATCACGAATAACATCACTTTCGGCGGTCTGACTCATGACTATTGCTCTCATGACTATTGCTGCAAATAGCCGTCGGCGTAGATCACTTTGTTGAGCAGGATTTGCACTGTCTTCCAGATCGCCACCTGCTCCGGATCGCTCATGTCTACATCTTCGGGCTGCGGGTGCTCCATGGCCTGAATGCGGTCGTGAATCCTCAGGTAGAGCCGACCTACCGCGGTGCTGTCGTCGCGCTGCTCGATGATACGGATGACTTCTCTGAGCTTCTCGTCCAGCGGATCGGCGATCATCATCTGCAGGCCCGCGCCCATCAGCATGGCGCAATAGACGCGGTTGATCAGCGGGCGATTCTCGCGCGGGACGGCGTTGGACACGTTAGATAGACCCACCGAGACCATCGGCGAGGGGTCCCATACATAGGGCAGGGTGCGCACCGCCTCGATGCACTCCGGGCAATACTCCTGGCAACCGGAGACGGTCAGCACCAGCGGGTCAATGATCAGGTTCTGGATGGGGAAGTCAATCTCCACCATGCGCGGGATGAGATACTCGACAGCGATGTTGACGCGCTCGTCGGCGCTGACGGGGATGCCGCTGCTGCCCATGGTCAGCGCGATGAGCTTGGTATCGTACCGCTTGGCCAGCAAGGGCACTTTCTCCAGACGTTCCGGCTCGGCGGAAGTCGAGTTGATGATCGGCTGAGCCTTGGTGACCTTCCGCAACCCGGCCTCGATGCCCTGGATGTTGGTGCTGTCGAAGACCAGCGGCACGTCTACCACCGCCTCCAGCGTCTCGACGATCCAGGGGAAGACTTCCTCCCAGTCTTTCTTGCGAGGGCCGAGGTTGACGTCAATGGCCTGTGCGCCCGCCTCCACCTGACGCACGGCCAGGTCCATGAAGAACTCGCGATCTTTGGCGGCCAGGGCCGCTTTCACTTTCTCCGAAATAATGTGAATATTCTCGCCAATGATGTACATCGCTCTTTGTCCTTTTCCAAGACCGGTTCTGCCCGGTCGGCACGCTATGACTCGTGATTCCTGGCGGCGATGGCTGCCTGCACCGACGGAAAGCGCGACAGATCGGTGTGAGGCAGGAACAGCGCCGAGGTGAACGCTTCGTAGAAGGTATTGTCAGCCGACAGCTCGATGTAGGTCATGCGGCTGGCAATCTCGCGGATGCGGGCGCGGGCGTCGCGATCCAGCAACGCCAGGTACGCCCCGCGCACGGCGGTGTTGCCCAGGAAGTGAAAGCGATCCCAGGGCATGTCGGGCAGCAGGCCGATCTCCACCGCCTTCTCCACGTTGATATACTTGCCGAACGATCCGCCGACCAGCACCTGCTCGACCGTCTCCAGGGGCACGCCCACGCTCTGCGCCAGCACGGTGAAACCGGCGTAGATGGCCGCTTTGGTGCGCAGCAGGTTGTCTATGTCCACATGGGTGATGACGATGTCGTGCCCCTCGCCGCTCTCGGCGGCCCAGCAGACCACATACTCCGGCCCGTGCTCGCCGACGCGCACGCGCGGCGTGGGCAGGTTCAGGTTGATGTGCCCGCCCTTATCCACCAGGCCGGTCAGGAACATCTCGGCCGCCAGGGAGATCAGGCCGCTGCCGCAGATGCCGCGCGGCTTGACATTGCCCACCACCCGGTAGGTCGGTTCGTAGGTCTGCCCGTTGATCCACACTTCCTCGATGGCACCGCGCGTAGCGCGCATCCCGTGCAACACGCCGCCGCCTTCGAAGGCAGGCCCGGCGGAGGCGGCTACCGTCACCAGCCAGTCGCGGTTGCCCAGTACGATCTCGCCATTGGTGCCCACGTCAATGAACAGGGTCACCTTGTCGGTGTCGGCCAGTCCCGACGAGAGCACCCCCGCGGTGATGTCTGCCCCGACGTAGCTGGCCACGCCCGGCAGGCAGTCCACCGTCGCTTCGGGGTGAATGATCAGGCCCACTTCCTCAGCGCGCAGGGTGGGGATGTGATTGATGGCCGTGACGAACGGCATCAGGCGGATCGAGCTGGCTGGTATCCCCAGCAACAGGTGCATCATGGTGCTGTTGCCGGCGATGGTGGCCTTGTAGATCGTCGCCGGATCGGCCTCCACACGCTTGCAGACGGCCTCGATCAGGGCGTTGATCGTGCCCAGCACCAGGCGTCGCAGTTCGTCGCCGTTGCCGTTCTTCGCCGAGTAAATGATGCGCGAGATGACATCCTCACCGCGGGCGATCTGCGCGTTGTACTCGGCGGCCTGCGCCTCCACCTGCCCGGTGCGCAGGTCTACCAGCCAGACGGTGACGGTGGTGGTGCCGATATCTACGGCCACACCCCACAGGGGCGCATCGTCCGGCACATGGCCGGGCAGCAGATCGATCAGGCGGGCGGGACAGTTGGGGCAGTCCCATGCCTCTGCGTCGAGCACTGCCGTCACCTGCCAGTTGGCCTCGCGCAGCGTCCGGCCAATGCGCCGCATCTGCGCCAGTGACAGCTTCACGTCGGCCAGGTCGGCGTGCTGACGCAGACCGCGCTGGATACGCGCCCAGTCGTCGGTCTGATCGTCCATGCTGGGCGGGGGCAGGGTCAGCGCGACGCGGTGAATGGTCTGCGCGTGACGCGGATCGTAGCCAGCGGGGACGGTCACCTCAATGGCGGTGCGGTCGGTCGTCAGTCGCCGCTCGATCTTCTCTTGCGGCGGGACGACGACGCGCACATCGCCTTCTACCACAGTCTGGCAGGCCAGGGCATAGCCTGCCGCTACGTCTTCGGCGGTCAGGCGCAGGGTGCTGCGCCGCCGCACTTTTCCTTCCAGCACCTGCACGGCGCAACGGCCACAGCGCCCCTGCCCGCCGCACGGCTGCGTCAGTTCAACTCCGGCCAGGCGCGCGGCTTCGGTGAGCAACGTCCCCGTTGGCACCTGGATCGGAGCCGGAGCGGTGTCGAAGACAACGGTATGATCGGCCATCGCACCCGCTTTAGAGCGCCTGTTTCATGAACGCCGGAATGTCCACTGCCTCGCGCGGGCCGACACGCACTTCCCAGCCCGGCAGTTCCTCTTCCAGCTCGCCGGAGAGCACCGCCACATGGCCGGGCAGCACAATGCGCTTGCGGCTGATCTTATCGTTCAGGCTGAACTCCTTGACCGCCTTGGCAATGCGCTCGGCATCGAACTTGCCCGCGGCCCAGGCTGTCAGCACGCTCATGCCCTCGGCGTCGGTCACCAGCAGGTGCGCCGGCTGACCAGAGCCTTCGACCTCGTTGGCCACGCTGAAGTAGGTGATGCTGAAGTTGGTGGTGACCAGCACCGGCGATTCTGGCGTCGGGCTGTTGAACTCGTAGACGCCCGGCTGTACCTGAATCGGCTTCTGCGGGTCGGTGTAGAGGTTCTCGCGCAGCACCAGCAGCGCGTAGGCCAGTTCGGGCGTGAAAGTGTCCAGCACCACAAAACCGGCGTACTTGGCGATGGCCTGCGCCGCCAGCAGCGACTCGGTCGCCTCATCGGGCGCATCGCCGGGGACGGCCAGGATGGAGTATCCCGCCGAACGGAAGTTCTTCTTCAGCGCCAGGCGGCGCAGCTGCGTATAGAAGCCCAGCGACGACCCCAGCCGACGAACCGTAGGGGCCAGCACCAGGTTCTCCACCCCTTTGTCCTTCAGCCGGCTGCTCAGGGCCATCAGGCCATCGAGCGTGTCGGCGATCACGGCCAGGGCCGCGCCCGCGCCTTTGGCCAGGTCGGCCATCGCTTCCCAGTTGCCCGCGTCGGCCCCGACGATCAACGGTGTTTCGCCGTCAATGGGCTTCAGCCCGGCAGCGATCACCGTCGGATCGCGGCCCATCAGGATCAGCGGGCGCTCGCTCACCTCGCGCACGGCGCTCACCGCGTCGGCGAACGTCACCGGATCGCCCGACGCCGCTTCAACGGCGAACCCGTCCAGGCTCAAGTCCATGCCCACGTAGCTGACGCGGTAGGCGTTGGCGGCAGCGACGCGCGCTTTGAGCGCATCGAGCGGCTCGTTATCGCGCACACGCACGAACAGCCCGGGTTTGTTGAAGAAGCGCTTTTCGTGGCGGAAGAGCACCGTCTCATTGCCCGCTTTCACCTCATGATCGTCCGCTCTGAGCGTGATCAGGCGCACGGGAGGTTGGGCGGCGGCGGAAAGTTTCTCCTTCGCCTCATCGCTGACATAGGGGCAGGCGGTCAATTCGGCTTGCTTGGCGGCCAGTTTCATGGCGAAGGCCATGCACGTCGGGAAACCGCATTCCTTGCAGTTGGTCTGCGGCAGAAGCTGGTAAATCTGAATGCCTGAGAGTGCCATGGTTTTCTCCTGCTAGAACGGTGCGCCAAGCCCCAGGTCAGGGAGTGGTAGGCGGCCTGGGCGATGGCTGGCGCACCACGTTGATGCCCAAATCGTTCAGTTCATCATCGCTGCGGGCAGCCAGGTGCCGCAGCAGTTGGCGGTAGGAAAGCATGGCTGCCGGATAGGTAATGCCGCCGCGCTGAGGCATGACGAACAGCGCCCGCACACCCAGGTCGCGCATGATCTGCGCCGCAGCGGCCAGGGGCAGGTCGGGGCGCACCTGCGGGATGCGCTCGTTCATCACGGCTTCGGCGGTGAGTGAGTCGCGGTTGGGGCGTCCGTAGCCCTCCACTACTTCGTCCTGCGACACCATACCCACGGCGTGCCCGTCTTCGTTGAGCACGATCACCGCTTCCAGGTGCTGTGTCAGCAGCAGACGGGCTACCTCGGCCAGGGGCAGGTCTGGCGCACAGGTGACCGCCGGGCCGATCAGGTCGCGCACCAGCAGACGTCCGGTCATGGGCGCTCCCCCTTTTGCTGAGGCGCTGTGCCCGGCAGCCCCAGGCGGCGACGCCGGGCCGCTTCGCGCTTTTGCAGGAACATCTGCATGGGCGACAGACGGCGGGCGTAGATGCCCAGGTCGGCCAGTTCGGCGTCGGTGCACGCGGCCAGATGGCGCAGGAAATGCCGGTAGGTGAGCATGGCCGCCGGGTAGGTGATGCCCGCCGCGTTGTGCGTCAGGAAGACGACGCGCACGCGCTGATCGCGCATCAGTTGGGCGGCGGCGGTCAGGGGGATGTCGGGCGGTAGTTCCGGCACGTCTTCGCGCATGATCGCCTCGGCGGTCAGGGAACGCGGGTCGTCGTGCTGATAGGCCGCGATCAGTTCGTCTGGCGATACCATGCCCACAGCGTGCCCCTCGTGATCGAGCACGATCACCCCTTCCACGTCCTTCTCCAGCATCAGACGGGCCAGGTCGCGCACTGGCGTGTCGGGCGCGCAGGTAGGGACTCCGACGGTCATCAGGTCGCGCACCAGGCGGCGTTCGTTCATGGCCCGCAACGCTCCGGCAATTGAGCAACTGCTCTGGGGCAGCCGCAGCCGCCCCAGAGCGGTCATGTCTATTTGGCGCTCATCAGATCGTCAATGGCCAGCCGCACGCGCCGCACGCTTTCCGGATGGCGCAGCACCACGATATCAGCGGCGGACTCAATCAGCGCCATGGCGGTGAGCGTCTCCCAGTGAATGGCGCGGGCTTCCCAGTCGCCCCAGGCTTCGGGCACACCGGTGCCCACCTTGGACTCTTTGGCCTTCCAGGCTTCGTAACCCGGCGTGACGATCATGGGGAGCTGCGTCATGGCGTCGCCCTGCAGGGCCGCCAAACGCAGGCGCTCCATCACCGAGTAGCCGTACTCGATGCCGTAGCCGAGAGCGCCCGTTGTCGGATCCATCAGCACGCGGTCGAGCGGCAGGCCCATATCGCTGACCAGGATATTGAGTTGCTTGGCCAGGTTGACATCCATCGCTGTGCGCGCGATGACCACATGGTTGTTGGCCAGCGCGGTCGCCACGATGGTGCGGTAGTTCTTGTCTTCGCAGATGCCCAGCGCCAGCCGTTCACCCGCTGTCGCTTCGGCAATGGGCACCAGCAGGGCATTGTCGGCTTCCGCCTGGCCCGGCCCCCACACGATCAGCGGCAGGCCGGTCGCCCCCAGCACCGCTTTGGTGATGGCGACGGCGCGCTCTGGCGTGTTAGGTTTGCCGTCGGGGTCGGTGAGGCTCAACGCCAGCACCAGGGCATCGGCTCCGGCGTTTTCGGCGGCTTTGGCCCACTGCGCCGGGTCGTTCACCACGTCGCCCCAGGCTTTGAGCAACAGCGGCGACCACTCCGCCGGGCGCTTGTCCATGATCTCGATGGCGACGGCAGGCCGGTGCGGGATTTCGCCCTCGAAGAACATGAAGGGCAAGGCCGTCTGTCCGCCGACGGTGAGGGTGCGGGCACGGGTACCGCCCTGCTCTTTGGTCGCGCCGAGCGTCACCTCGCGCACTCTGCCCGTCCACTTCTCCCGGACGATCTCCGTCTTGGTTTCGGCGGTCATCCAGGGCTTTTCCGGCGGCAGCGCTTTCTTAGGCGGCGCAGCGGGTTTGGGCGGGGCGGGCGCTTCCGCCTTGACCGGTTCGGCGGGCGTGGCCTGGGCAGCGGGTTCAGCCGCTGGCGCGGGCGGCGCGGCGGGCGTCACCGGAGCGGCGGGCGGCGGAGCCACGTTGGCCTTCGGCGGCGCGGGTGGGGCGGGCGGCAGAGCGCCGCTCACATCGGCCCCCAGTTCTTTGGCAGCGGCCAGCAAGCCAGCGGCCAGGGCGCGCCGGAGTTGATCGAAGAACGCGGCGCTGGCGTCGCCCAAAGCCGCCGGTGTCGGCGGCGCGGCGGGCTGAGCCGGCGCGGGAGTTTCGGGCTGCCCGGTCTCGCCGGATGGCGCGGGAGTAGGTGCAGGTTCGGGCGTCATCGTTGCCAGCGGTTCTACAGCGGGTTCTGCTACTACAGGTTCGCTCTCAACAGGTGCGGAGGTAGATACAGGCTCCGCTTGTGGGGCGGGTGCGGGCTGCGCGGGGGCAACAGGCAGCGCCTCTTCGAGGGCTACAGGCTCGGCCATCGCTTCGACGGGGACTGCCTCCGGTTCGGCGGCTGCTTCGGCCCCCATGGGCGGCATGGCCAGGGCGGGATGATTGTGCTCCTCCAGCCAGGCGACCAATTCGTCCACGTCGGTGACCGTCCGCTCGTCGGCGATCTTGTCAATCAGGTCGGGCACGCCCTCGCGTTCGGCGGCGGCGCGCAGTTCCTCGCCCATGGTCTCTTTGAGGATGCTGCTCATCCACACCACGCGCTTGAGGCCACCGTCGGCGGAGATGAACTTGGGGCTGATCAGGTAGTACTTGCCCACGCCCATCACGCCCGGCGTCTGCAGACCGCCGCCCGCCATACCGGCCAGGGTGCTGAAGGTCATGCCGGCGGGGGTCATGCTGGTATCTTCGCGGCTGACTACCATCACGCCGTTGGCTTCGGGGATGTACATCACGATGCACTCGAAGCAGCCGCAGTTCTTGACCAGCAGGCCGTTGGCCAGGTAGCTGTTGATGTCCAACAGGCTCAGGTTGTAGACGTACTCATACCTGCCGTCATTGCTGATCATCTCGGCGCGTGTCACTGTGTCCAGCAGGTCATCGCGTTCAAGCCAGGGTTGCAGCGTTGAGGCCATATCGGGCAGAGCTTCCAGGACACGCGCCACATTTCCCCTGACGGGCCGTGAACGCCCGCTTGCGTAGTGGTAGCGCGTGGACGTGCTCAATGTTCCCGCAGCGTCTGCCTGAGCCAGTAGCTGTCCAGCGGCATATGGCAACACTTCCGACTGGGACTTATCCAGTTCAGCAGCATTTTCAGCCTTCAGCATGGCCAGCTTTTCGGCTCGCGCGGGGTGATGGCTGTGAATGAGCGAGGCAAACCGTCGCAGGTCAGCGCCGTGCAGGGTGAGCTTGTAGATCGGGCCTGCGCTGAAATGGGCCACAATGCCGAGCCGTCTCAGCAGAAGCGCCATATGACGCGCGGCTTGCTCGTCGCTGTGGCACAGGTACGCCTCTCCGACGATCCAACCATTCTGTTCCCGAACCCGTACTGAGCCGTCTCCGTCGAAGACGCCTGCTATGAACGCGGCGATATGCGTTTCGGGCAACGTGAAAAGACGTCTCAAATCCCAGGTGGGAGAGTCGGCCCGTCGGACGCCCAGGGCATCGGCCAGAGCGCCAAGAAGAGCGTTGGAACCATAGAGTTCCATCCCTGTCTTGGTCGGAGTGATGGAGCGTGTCCCAATTCTGCCGCTGTGAGTCTTTTCGCGGCGGCCCAACGACTTGTCTGGGAAGACGCGCTCATAGACCGTCTGCACATGGCTCAGCAGGGCAGGTTCGGTGTTGGTGAAGAAGACCTGGCATTGGCTCTCGCCCACGCGGTTCAGCGACCCACCTGAGGCCAGGAACCCAAGCAGGTAGAGCAGGTCAGGCGAGATTTCCGGCAGCCGTTGAACCGGATTTCCGGCTGGCGGAGCGACTCGCTGGATGCGTGTCTTGATCTTGGCCCAGTCTTCGCCCAGACCTTCGCAAACCTTGCGATAGAGGGCGAGCGACCAGCTTGAGCGCGCGTCTGGCAGTTCCGGCCATGCGCGCCGGGCTGCTGCCTTGGAGCCGTAAGCCGCCTCCAGTTTTGCCCAGGCTTCGGCGATCAGGGTGTCATCGGCAATGCGCCAGCCGTCCGGCAGCAAGTCTATTGCCAGTGGGGTATGTTCCTGAACCTTGATATGTCTGGCCGCATACACCCGGTCATTGACCTGCACCTCGTCCGCCCGAACCCAGACCTGTCCTTCAGGGCGATCAACGGCGAGGGGGTGGTTGGGCGTCAGGGTCAACCGCTGGCCGGATTTGGTCTCCAGTTCCACCAGGAACGGCGGTGCAGGATTGCGATGAACACCAAGCACGCGGCTCGGCGTGATTTGGCCAGCATCGTCGAGAGTCGTAGCGACTGAGTCGAACGGCCCTAGCTGACCATAGTGAGCGTCTACCCATTCCCTGATGGTCGTCAGACGGCCATCTATGATCACCTCAGCATCGGCGGTGAGGCAAGCAGTCATCGGGTTTTCCATGATCGAGTACATGGATACCTTCTGCACAGTGCCGTGCGAGCCGATGGCGGCGTATTCGTTGGTGCCTTCCCAGTAGCCCTTGACCGGATCGAGGCAGGCCCCCAGCTTGATCGGCTGATTGGGGCCGGTGGGGTTGATGCTATAGGACGCCTTGCAGTCCAGCCAGTTGTACGCACCGCACAGGCCCAGCCGTTCGGGGCTGACAATGCAGACGTGATTGGGCGCGAAACTCTGACATAAAGTGCACGAGAAAAATTCGTCCACCGCCGTGTCGGTGAGGTCGGCCAGGCGCTTGTTGCGATAGTCGTAGGCTTCGCGCGCCCGCGCCAGCCATTTCTCGATCTCGGCCTTGTCGGTGTAGAGCGTCACCTGCACCTTGTCTACAATCGCGCCGAAATCGGCGTGATAGCGGGCGTGCAGAATCTTGCCAAAGTGTTCCAGGCTGAAGCCCTTCTCGGCGGCGGCGTTGGAGATGCGAATCCAGGCGATGTCGCGCTGCCCGATGTGCTGAATGCCCGACGCACCGTTGATGAAGTAGTGTACCTGGCGTTCGAGCACCGGCTCGAAGTCCTTCTGCATCTTGCGGCCCGCCACCTCGATGACGATGCCCAGGTCCATATGCCCCTGCGGCTCGATTTCGTCGAAGCCAGGGCCGACGACCTCCACTTTGCCATCCTGGACTTCGTCCATGTCTACCATGCGCAGATATTCGAAGCAGCGCGAATATTTGCCGCCGAACTCGACGCGCATATCGGCCTTGCGCACCACCTCGCCCTCGAAGGCCGAGCCATAGGGCACCGGCACCGGCACGTCGGCGACCTTGATCTTCACGCCGCGCACCTCGATGCACTTCTGCACCAGGATTTCGGCGCGCTCCAGGTCGTCTTTGCCCTCGATCTCGTTGAAAGGCATGCTGACCACATGCTCATAGGTGGTGACGCCGGTGGGCAGGATTTCGGGGATGACCGTGTCGGCAATGACCGGAAAGCCAAAGTTGATGGCCCCCGCCGCCGCCGCGTACTTCAGATCGTCCACCTCGCCCAGGGCCAACACGAAGGCAAATACACGCTGCTTGTTATACAGCAGGATGTCGCGCGCCTGACCAGGCTTGATGCCGCCGAAGGTCAGCGCCGAGCGCGTGGCGAAGCCCAGGGCGTAGATGGCGCTGATGGTGTCGGTGCTGAAGGGGACGGTGTAGGTGTCGTAGCCCAGCTCAACCCCTTCTTCCACCAGTTGGTGAATGATGCTGCGCCCGTTGACGTTGCCACACAGGAAGCACAGGATGTTGCGGCGTTGCAGTTCGCGCACAATCTTGACGGCCACCTCGTTGGACTTGGCCGCGCCCACGATCGCCGCGAAGCCGGGCATACGCCCATCCACCAGTTGGATGCCCCACGAGCGAAGCTGAATATCGTCAATGGGGCCGTTGAGATGGCCGACGTTGCCGCTGCCATTGCTGCCGTAGGCCGTGCCGCCAGCCAGTTCCAGGCCGGGGAACGGTTCGGGTTGCAGGCCATAGACAAAGCGAATGGCCTCGATGGTTTCGGCGGCGAGCAGCGTAGCCATGCCGCTATCGAGCGCCTCGCCCAGATAGGGCGTCCATTTGCGCGGTGCTGGGGCCGGGTGCAACAACGCGCGGGCATGTTCCAACACCGGCTGCAGGTCGCCCAGCCTGGTCACTTCACGCCCGGTCATGCCGTAGATCACAGGCAGATAGTACGCCGTATTAGGGAAAGCTACCGGTGTATCTGGCCCTTTTTCGGCCAGCGCCTTCTTAAGCATCAATTCCGCTTCGGTTACCAGCGCATTCGCGCCGCGAATCGCGCGAGTGGCAATATATCGGGACATACTCTGGTTCTCCTATTTGGCGGGCACACCGTAGAGCGCCGCCCGGCGTTCGGCTAGCGGCAATTCTTCCAGCTCCAGCATGCGACGGTCACCACTGCGCCCAAAGCGCGCCGGATCGTAGGCCGGCAGATTGAGCGCTGCGCGTTTCTTGTCTATGTGCGCCAGGGTGCGGCGGATCATCTCGTCGGGGTCGGCGACGAACTCCATCTTGCCGCCATAGAGCGCTTCCCACCCTTCGCTGATGTAGCGCAGCACGCGGTCGCTATCGGAGACGCGATCGGGCATGCCGCTGATGGGCGAAGAGCCGCCGAAGATGACGTACACGCCGGACGCTACGCAGTAAGTGCCAATCGAGAGCGCTTTCTCGCTCATCCATTCCGGGGCCAGGCCGACGGCAGGAATCTGATCAATGTCGTCGCCCAGGCCGCCTTCTTCGACCATCTGCGTCAGCACGGTCAGGATGCGCGAGTTGTCCACGCACGATCCCATGTGCAGCACCGGCGGGATACCCACTGTCTCGCAGACCTCGCGCAGGCCCGGCCCGACATGCTCCAGGCCAGCCTCACCGAGCAGCAACCCCAGCTTGGCGCTGGCGATGGCCCCGCAGCCGGTTTCCACCACCAGCACATCCTGGCGTAACAGCTCTTTGGTGACATAGGTATGCAGGTAATCCTGTTTGCTGCGCGGGTTGTTGCAGCCGACGATGGCCGCCACGCCGCGAATGCGCCCCGCCATGATGGCATCGTTGAGCGGGCGGAAGGAGGCGCGGTAGCTGCCGCCCAGCATATAGTTGATGTATTCGTGCGAGAAACCAGGGATGAGGTCTTCGCGCACGTCGGGGATGTGCGTCTCGCCGCGGTTCTTGAAGTTGTCAATGGCTTCGCGCAGGATTTGCTTGGCGATGGTCAGCGCTTTGTGCTCGTCGAATTCGATATGCAGGGCACCCTTGATCTTCACCTTGGGCGAGGTAGTGATGATCTTGGTGTGGAAGTTGCCTGCCAACTGCACCAGCGCCTGCATGATGCACTGTACATCCACCACCATCGCTTCGACTGCGCCGGTGAGGATGGCCAATTCCTGGTGCAGGAAGTTGCCCGCTGCCGGAATGCCCTGGCGCATCAGGATTTCGTTGGCCGTGCAGCAGATGCCGGAGAGATTGACGCCCTTCGCTCCCGCCTTGCGGGCATAGGCGATGATCTCCGGGTCTTGCGAAGCGGCCACGATCATCTCGCTGAGCGTCGGCTCGTGCCCGTGCACGATCACGTTGACCATGTCCTGTTTGAGCACGCCCAGGTTGGCTTGGCCCAGGATGGGGGCAGGGGTGCCGAAGAGGATGTCGGAAATGTCGGTGGCGATCAGGCTGCCTCCCCAGCCGTCCGAAAGCGCCGTGCGGACGGCGTGTTCCAGGATATGTTCCGGGTCCTGATCGTCGCCAATGTGTGTGCGATGCAACGCCTCCACCACTTCGCGGTCAATGCCGCGCGGCATGATCCGCCGTTCCTGCCAGAGTTTCTGACGCTTCCTGGGGGCGCGGATGACAGGGGCAAGCACCCCATTCTGCTGACCGAACTGCGCGATATACAGGTCGGCCAGGTCGTTGGCGATTTCTTCGGGCGAGCGGCCCTCGATGGGGATGTTGTACTTGGAGGCGACGATGCGCAGTTTGGCTATATCGCGGATGGTATAGCCTTCGGCCTGCCCATGCGCGACCGCCTTGAGCGTGAAAGCCATGTCGCGCCCGTGATCAGAGTGCGCGGCTGCGCCCGCCGCAATGGCGCGGATGAAGTTACGCGCCTGAATGGTGTCAATGGTTGCGCCACAGATGCCGGTTTGCCCATCTTTGGTCAGGCGGCACGGCCCCATCCCGCAGAGCTTGCAACACATGCCCGCCCCGCCGATGTTGCAGGGGGCCAGCTCTTCCGCGCGGGTGAAGGCGGTGCTCAGACCCAATTCTTCGGCACGGATCAGCATCTGTTGAGCAGCGGGATCGGCGCTCAGTTCTTCGGGGCTACGTTTTTCTTTGGGCATGGTTTATTCCCCTTCATCCATTCTCTGCAATGGCCCCATGCCAGGGCACGGCCAGAGCGGACGCCCGGCATAGGAGACACGCTGCGCAAAGCTGACCGTCGGCCCGGCCTGGGCGTAGGCAGCAGAATGACGGAAAAAGACGTTGGGATCATCAGCCTGGTAAGCGGCCTGATCGGTTTCTACCGGGACAGGCAGCGGGTCGAGATAGCCCGCCTGTTCCAGGGGAGCGCGAATCTGCTCTGCTGCGATGACCTGCGGATCGTAAGTGACCTCGACGACCTGGAAAGCGCTGCTGGCGTAGATATCCGCGATGCCCGGCAACGCAGATAGCAGACGCCGCACCTCCAAAACATGATGATCTCCGTACATAGCAGGGACTTCGAGAGTGAGTTTTTCCATAGGGTTGTTCTCTTCCACCTTCCTATTTGCATAGTACATACCGATTGCCGTCTCACGCCCGGTAAGCACGGTGAGCAAGGCAAAGAATTAAGTACAATAATATTCTTTATAACTAATAAATCACCTAAAGGTGCTCCAGTTTCATAATGGGCGAAAACTGATTGTGAATGCAGTGAAAACCATCACATCTCTTTCTAGCGTTTGTCACTTCTGGCCAGATATGGCGGTCGGCAAAGCGAGTCCCGACACGGGCTTCATGGCTGGGGCGAAGGCGCCCCCCTGCCTTCTGTTTGTCCGTTTTTTTGCCTTTGCCCGCGGCG
The DNA here is from genome assembly GCA_937135955.1 of uncultured Anaerolineales bacterium. Lineage (GTDB taxonomy): Bacteria > Chloroflexota > Anaerolineae > Aggregatilineales > Aggregatilineaceae > UBA2029. The sequence continues at coordinate 33,046 of CAKZOB010000047.1, forward strand.
CTTGTTTATAATGTGGCTTGACCTATCATGGGTTGTCAGGGGATCGTCGTCCCATTCAGGCGGCTGCCCTGCGCAGAAGATATTTGTTTTGGAGCGTCGAGATAGGTGTTTTGGCCAGTCTCCAAGTGCACAGAAGCTCAGGCAAGGCAGCCCAGTATACCGTTGTCGGGCGGGGTGCCTTGTTGCATTTCTGGCGCTGGGGACGGGCAACGCCCTGTGGCGGACAGAGAAAGGAGTCGTTTTCTGTAGAGGCCACTCAACCACCTGATCGCATAAGGTTTGCCCGGTAATTCACCCTATCGTTGGCTTGTTTCTATCGTCTTGCATCAGGTTACATGCAAATGGAGGAACCTATGAAAAAGCATTTAGCATTGTTGCTGGTGATTGCGCTGGTGCTGGGGGCGCTGCCCGCCATGACCTCGGCGCAAGAGACCCCTACCCTGTTGATCTGGGCCGACGAGACCCGCGCCGCCGTCATCGAAGAACTGGGAGTCGCGTTCGAGGAAGAGTACGGCGTTGACCTGGTGGTGCAGCAGCTCGGCTTCGGCGACATCCGCGACCAACTGCGCATCGCTGGCCCGGCGGGCGAAGGCCCCGACATCATCATTGGCGCGCACGACTGGGTGGGCGAACTGGTGACCAACGGCCTGCTGGCCCCCATTGACCTGGGTGAGCGCGTGGAAGAGTTCGCGCCGGTGGCCATCACCGCCTTCTCGTGGGAAGGCGAGCTGTACGGCGTGCCCTATGCGGTGGAGAATGTCGGCTTCTTCTACAACACCGAACTGGTGCCAACCCCGCCCGCGACCTGGGACGAGGTGGTCGAAGTCTCTAAGGCGCTGATGGAAGAGGGCAAGGCCAAGTACGGCTTCATCCGTCAGGAAGGCGACCCCTATCACTTCTATCCCATTCAGACGGCCTTCGGCGGCTACATCTTCGGCCTGACCGAAGAGGGCGACTACAACGCCCAGGATGTAGGCGTGGATAACGAAGGCTCGATCGCGGCGCTGAAGTGGTTGCAGGGCCTGCTCAAAGACGGCCTGATCCCCAGCGGCCTGGACGGCGGCGCGGCTGAGGCGCTCTTCCAGGATGGTGAAGCGGCCATGTACATCACTGGCCCGTGGAACATTCAGCGCTTCCTGGACGCGGGCGTGCCCTTCGACATTGCGCCCATCCCGGCTGGCCCCGGCGGCCCTGGCCGTCCATTCATCGGCGCGCAGGCGTTCATGATCAGCGCCTTCAGCCAGAATCCACTGTTGGCGCAGGCGTTCCTGACCGAGTGGGTGGCTTCCGAAGAGACGCAGCTCGCCCTCTATGAAAAGGGTAACCGCGCTCCCGCGCTGCTGTCGGCACAGGCCAAGGTCGAAGACCCCTATCTGGCGGCGCTGGCTGTCGCTGCCGAGGCAGGGCAGCCGATGCCGGGTATCCCCGCCATGTCGGCAGTGTGGTCGGCCTGGACGGACGCCATCACCCTGGCCATGCAGAATCCCGATGCCGATGCAGCAGAACTAGCGGCCAAGGCGGCGGAAACCATCCGCGCGGCGGCGGCTGCTGAGTAAACCGGTCCGCTCGAGCATTCTCGAATGCCCTGTGCAGGGGTCGGCACACCATGCCGACCCCTTGCCCCACCAGGAGCATGATCCGAAAGGAGGAGGCGCGCTATCGCTGACCGGCAGGTCGGTTGGGCGCGCAGAATGCCATGGAAACTGCAAGGGGTGCTTTATCTCGCCCGCCTGCCGCGTTGTTCTCGTCCCGCTCGCTGTTGATCACAGTGTTGCGGCTGATAGCGCTGGCACTGATTGATGCTTTTGCCATCTGGTTTGTCACCCGGCTGGTCAACGATGGGGAATATCTCCTGGCGATCTTCGCCGCCGTGATCACGGTGGCGATCAACGTCGCTTTCCTCTTTGAGGGCATGTATCCCTATCGCTGGTTTGCCCCTGGCCTGACCTTACTTATTCTGATGATTATTTATCCCACCATTTTCACACTGTATGTGGCCTTCACCAACTATAAAGACGGCAACCTACTGACGCGCGTGCAGGCGGAAGACGTGTTGCTCAGCCGCACTTTTTTGCCAGAAGACGCCAAGACCTATAGCTGGACGGCGTTCCGTTCGCTGGAAGACCCCAATCGCTGGGCGCTGTGGCTGATCCCGACAGATGGTGAGGGCGAAGCGCTCTTTGCCGAGCCAGGCCAGGCCACACCCTTGAGCGAGATCGATCTGGGCGAGAACACCCTGGATGAGGACGGCATTCCCACCGGCCTGCCGGGCTGGGAACGGGTGCCCTTTGCCAAGACAATTGCCATCCTGGATAGCGTGCTGGCCAAGACCGAGTTCGGGGAAGAGGATGAGAAATTCATGCTCAACCCCAAGAACCCCACCAAGCAGGCCGGGCGCTTCGAGCGCAAATACACCCTCAACGACGACGGCACGCTCTACGACAACGAGACCGGCGTGACCTACAAAGCCATCCGGGGCACGTATACACCGGTTGACGGGCCGTACAAGAACGCGCAGGGCCAGGTGACCGATGCCGAAGGGCAACCGTTGCCGGTGATCCGCCCCGGCTACTACGTGCCGATCGGCCTGGACAACTTCAAACGCCTGATCGAAAGCGACAAAATTCGCGGGCCGTTCATCCGCGTCTTCCTGTGGACGTTCGCGCACGCCTTCTTCACCGTGTTCATCACCTTCTGGTTTGGGCTGTTCCTGGCGCTGCTGCTCAATGTCAGGTTCACGCCGGGGCGCGCGGTGCTGCGCACCCTGTTGCTGGTGCCCTACGCCATGCCCGCTTTCATCAGCGTGCTGGTGTGGAAGGGCCTGCTCAACGAGCAACTCGGCGTGATCAACAAATTCCTGACCTCGCTGCCCTTCATTGACACGGGGCCGCGTTGGACATCGAGCGCCCTCTGGGTGAAGGTGGCCATCCTGCTCATTCAACTGTGGCTGGGCTTCCCCTACATGATGTTGATCACCACCGGTGCGCTGCAATCGCTGCCGGGTGACATTTACGAGGCGGCGCGGGTGGATGGCGCAAACGCCTTCCAGCAGTTCCGTCACCTGACGCTGCCCATGTTGCTGGTGGCAGTGGGACCGTTGCTGATCGCCTCGTTTGCCTTCAACTTCAACAACTTCACCATCGTTGAGCTGTTCAATAAGGGCGGCCCGCCCATCTCGCCCGATCAGCCCGCTGGTCACAGCGACATCCTGATCACCTATACCTACGAGCTGGCCTTCGGCAGCGGGCGCGGCGCAGACTACGGCTTTGCTTCCACGATCACCCTGGTGATCTTCCTCATCGTGGCGCTGATCACGGTCTTCAACTTCCGCTTCACGCGCTCGTGGGAGGAGATTTCAGAAAATGTCTAGCCTCAGCTACGTCATGCACAACAAGATGGCGCGCGACCGCTGGCTGAACTACCTGCTGCGGCTGTTCCTGGTGATCCTGGCGTTGTTCTTCGCCTTCTTTCCCATCATCTGGATCATCTCGGCGTCGTTCGATCAGACGGGCACGCTCAACACGCAGCGCCTCATCCCGCGCAACGCCGGCCTGGGCAACTACGACAGGCTGCTCAGCAGCGACATTCACCCCTTTGGCCGCTGGATGTGGAACTCGATCAAGGTGGCTTCGATCACCGCGTTTCTGACGGTGCTGGTCAGTGCCATCAGCGCCTATGCCTTCTCGCGCTTTCGTTTCCGCGGGCGGCGTAGCCTGATGTTGACCGTGTTCATCGTGCAGGTCTTCCCGAACTCGCTGACCATCGTCGCGACCTTCCTGCTCATTCAGACCATCGGGCGGCATGTGTCGTGGCTGGGGCTGAACACGCACGGCGGGCTGATCCTGGTCTACCTGGGCGGGGCGCTGGGCATCAACACCTGGCTGATGAAGGGCTTCTTCGACTCCATCCCGCGCGACCTGGACGAGTCGGCGCGCATTGACGGCGCGTCGGACTGGTTGATCTTCTGGCGGATCATCATCCCGCTGGTGCGTCCGGTGCTGGCGGTGGTGGGCATTCTGTCCTTCATCGGCACCTATGGCGACGTGATCATCTCGTTGACGCTGCTGAAGGACAAAGACGTGCAGACACTGGCCGTTGGCCTCAACCGCTTCATCAGCGACAGCTTCAACCGCGAGTGGGGCGTCTTTTCGGCGGGGGCGCTGATCGGCGCCATCCCCATCGTCGTGCTGATTCTCAGCTTCCAGCGCTTCTTTGTCAGCGGCCTGACCGAGGGTGCGGTCAAGGGCTAGGCGCGACCACATTTCGACTTCGAATTGCGGGATTGCGGAGTACGGAATGTCAAATTCGCCACCCGCAGTCCGCAATTCTGGCAGCGAGTTGAATTCTGGCGGTCTTCTGTGGAATTCATTTTCGGCACCTTTGCCACTGACGAACTGAAAGTCGTCCATCACCGGACGGCGCGATGGGGAGTACAGCACGGCTTCGCGCTGTCCCCCCGCGATCCTTCTCCCGGTCAACCTGTCACCCTGACGGTGCGGGTTGGCACCGACTTCACGGCGGACGCTGTTGCCTGTTACTACACACTGGATGGCAGCGTCCCCGCCGGTTCGCGCGGCGTGCCCGCCAACGGGCAGGTCGTGGACTTGCAACAGGTGGCTATCGAATGGGACACGATCGCCTGGGGCTATGTGACGCGCTGGCAGGGCACTTTGCCCCCGCTGCCAGAAGGTTCAGTCGTGCGCTATCGCATCGGCGTGTGGGCCGATGACGGGCCGGAGGTCTTCGCGGACTGGCCCCCCGTGCAGGACCTCGCCGAACGCGCGGCGGCGGCCTTCTTCCTCGGCGAGGAAAAGACGGCGATCGTGCCACCTGCCCCAGGCGACGGGCTGGTGTTCGACTATCACGTGGATCGTCTGCGACCGCCGGACTGGGCGCGAGAAGCGGTCATCTACCAGGTTTTTGTAGATCGTTTCTACCCCGGTGACGGGCGCGAATGGCTGCGACCGGATTCGCTGCGCGGTTTCTTTGGCGGGACGCTGTGGGGCGTGCGCGACAAAGTGGACTACATCGCCAGCCTGGGCGCGACGTGTATCTGGCTCAGCCCGACCTGGGTCAGCCCGTCGCATCACGGCTACGACGTGATGGACTACACGCGCACTGAACCGCGCCTGGGGGGCGACGAGGCGCTGCACGCTCTGGTCGAGGCGGCTCATGCGCGGGGCATCCGCGTGCTGCTCGACCTGGTGTGCAACCATCTGTCGCACCAGCACCCCATCTTTCAGGAAGCGCTGCACAACCCAAACAGCCCCTACCGCGCCTGGTTCACCTTCGACGATTCGCCGATCGGCTACCGCACCTTCTTCGGCGTGCGCTCCATGCCGCAGCTCAATCTGGCACACCCCGACGCGCGCGCCTGGATGCTGGATATCGCCCGCTACTGGCTGCGCGAGTTCGACGTAGACGGCTACCGGCTGGACTATGCCAACGGGCCGGGGCCTGGCTTCTGGGCGGACTTCCGCGCCGCCTGCCGTGCAGTCAAGCCGGATTGCTTCTGCTTCGGCGAGATCGTGGATCAGCCCTCAGCCTGGCTAGCCTACATCGGGCGGCTGGATGGTTGCCTGGACTTTCACGTGACCGATGCGCTGCGCAAGACGTTCGCCTACCGCGCCTGGAGCGAGGCCGACTTCGAGCGCTTCGCAGCCCGTCACGAGGTGTATTTTGCGGGCGAGGGCGACTTCATCCGCCCAACCTCCCTGGACAATCACGACATGGATCGCTTCCTGTTCGCCGCTGGCGGCGACAAAGCAGCGTTGCGCCGCGCCGCTGAGGTACAGATGCGCCTGCCCGGCCCGCCGGTCATCTATTACGGCACCGAGGTCGGCCTGACACAGCGCCAGGGCAAAGGCGGGGCGCTGGGCCTGGAGTCCAGCCGCGAGCCGATGATCTGGGGCAGCCGACAGGATGCTGACCTGCTGGCCTTCTACCGCGACCTGATCCGCCGCCGGCAACAAAACGCGCCCTGGCGCTGAGGGAACAGCCCGACTCCCGCTATAATAGATGGCGTTGTTTGCTGATGGCTGAACGCCGACGGCTGAAGACTGTGCCATGAGGGAGAGATTTGCATGTCCCAAAAAATCGTGACGTTTGGGGAGATCATGATGCGCCTGACGCCACCCGGCATGTTGCGCCTGACCCAAACTACGTCGTTCGACGTGACGTTTGGCGGCGGCGAGGCCAACGTGGCCGCCTCGCTGGCGCACTACGGCGTGCCGGTGGACTTCGTCACCCGCCTGCCCGCCAACGACCTGGGCGACGCCTGCCTGCAATTTCTGCGCGGGCATGGCATCGGCACGGATAAGATCATACGCGGGGGAGAACGGCTGGGCATTTATTTCCTGGAGATGGGGGCGGCACAGCGCGGCAGCAAGGTGGTCTACGACCGCGCCTACTCATCCATCGCCACCATCGAGCCGGGCATGATTGACTGGCGCGCCGCCTTCGCCGATGCCGATTGGTTTCACTGGACGGGTATCACCCCCGCCATCGCTGCGGGCACTGCCGCCGTCTGCCTGGAGGCCGTCCAAACCGCCCGCGAGATGGGCCTGACTGTCTCGTGCGACCTGAACTATCGCAAAAAGCTATGGCGCTGGGGCAGGAGAGCGGGCGAGGTGATGGCTGAGTTGGTCAGCCTGTGCGACGTAGCGGTGGGCAACGAGGAAGACGCCGCGCAGGTCTTCGGCATTCACGCGCCGGACACCGACGTGATCGCGGGCAAAGTCGAGGCGGAGAAATATCGCAGCGTCTGCGAGCAACTGAACGCCCGCTTCCCCTCCCTCAAGACGATCGCCATCACGCTGCGCGGTTCGCTCTCGGCCAGTCACAACACGTGGTCGGGTGTGCTATGGGACGGCGGGCGCTTCTACACCGGTACCACCTACGACATTACCCATATCGTGGATCGCGTGGGCGGCGGCGATGCCTTCGTCGGCGGCCTGATCTACGGCCTGCGGACCTACGACGACCGTCAGCGCGCCCTGGAGTTCGCCATCGCCGCCTCGTGCCTGAAACACTCCATCTACGGCGACTTCAACCTGGTGACAGTCGAAGAAGTGGAGAAGCTCATGGCGGGCGACGCCTCCGGGCGCGTTTCGCGCTAGCGTGCGTGATGTTTTTCTTCCGTCCCCTGTCCCTTTCTGTCGTGTTAGGGACTGAGGGGGCTAATGCGTAGAGCGAACAGGTCTCCCTCGCCCAGCGCTGGGCGAGGGAGATTTGCAGGCAAGCACATGATCTGCTTTGGGGAGAAAGCACGCCGGGCGTAGCGAGGCGCTCGGCTCCGCAAGGGTGAGAGAGGCGTCGTGGGGAGCGCCCTTCATCTCCCTTCTACTTCAGTGACTTTCCACTCGCGCAACATGGCCAGGTGAATTGTGGCCCCCAGATGATGCGGCTCTTCGCCCAAGATGAGGCCAAACTGTTCTTCCGCCTGATCGTACTGCCCCTGGCCGAGATAGCCCAGCGCCATCATGTAGTGGCAGTGGAGGCGGTTGCGCCGGTTCAAGTCCTCGTCAAAGACCAGGAAGTCGGGCAACGACACCGCGAAATAGTCCATCACCACCTGATCGTTGAGATGCGTCTGCCCATACTCGACCAACCGCGCGAAAACGCGCTGTGCTCCTTCGGGCCGGTTGAGCTTTTTCAGCGCCAACCCCTGATAGAAGATCATATCCGGCGGCTGATCGTTGTAGTACATGGGAGAGGTTGGCTCCAGGGTGCCCTCCGAAGCTCGCTGGAAACAGGCCAGGGCGCGTTCGGGTTGCCCCAGGGTTTCATAGGCGCAGCCGAGAAAGTAGAAGATGTGATTCTCCTGAGCGCTGATCAGTTTGCCCTCACCGAGGTTGGGCGGATACACCTGCGCCCGCTCTAACAACGAGATCGCCTCGGCGGGTTGTCCTGCCGCCAGACGGCCTCTGGCAAGCTGAACCAGACTGAGCACATACTGACCGGTCACTTTGCCCTCGCCCCCTTCCCAGGGGTGGAAGGTGCGGCTCAGCAGGATATCCAGCGCCTCGGCGGGGCGACCGAGCACATTCAGCAGGGTGACCCGCTCGATGGTGAGATCGTCGCGCTGCTTCACCAGCGCTGCGTGACGCTCCAGGTCGGCCAGACGGGCCGCCGGCTCATGACCGAGTCTCTTGCGCAGTTGATCCAGTTCAAAGAAGACGCGCGCGTCCGTCGGATCGAGTGCAAATGCTTGCTCATAAAGCTGCAGAGCGCGGGCGGGGTCACGGCGCTTGTTCATGGTCGCCAGCCCCAGGTTGCGGTACACGGTGGGAAAGGAGGGGGCGAGCGCCTGAGCGCGTTCCCAGGCGGCAATCGCCTCTTCGTAGCGCCGATGAGCATACCAGAAGTTGCCCAGGTAGTAAGGTGCGCGGGCGTCTTCGGGACAGTGCGCGATCGCAGCTTGCAGGGCTGGCACTGCTTCTAGTTGATTGGGAAAGCAATAGTCCGGCGGCAGCTCCCGCGCCTGCTGGAAGCACTCGCTAGCCTGTTCTGCTTGGCCAGCCTGCAGACAAACCCATCCCTGGAAGTATTTCACCATGGGATCGGTGAGAGGTGCTTCGTCCAGCAGGGCAATGGCGTCGCTGAAAAAGCCTGCGTGCGCATAATCGAGCGCGATCTCGATGTAAGAATGGACATTGCCGCGCATCAACTCGCGATAGGTGGAGTCGCCCGTCAACAGAAAACGCTCGTACCAGGCCCCGAAGTCCAGGCAATCCAGAGACAGACTGTGTTGCACTTCGCCAAGCGCTTCGTCCACACGCCGTAGGTGACGCAGGGCCGCCGCTTTCAAATGGCGGGCCTTGTGATGGTGAGCATTTGTCACCAGGGCGTTGTCGGCTAGCTCGACGGCCTCGTCGCAGCGCCCGGAACGAGCGGCAAGCCGCGCCAGTTCAAAATAGGCCGGGCTGCGCCAGGCCGCGTTCCAGACGGCCTTGTAGAAAGCATCAAATGCTTCCTGGAAACGCCCCTGCATCTTGAGAGCCAGACCGAGGTTGTAGAAGGGTTCTCCGTCGTAAGGATTCGGATTGCGCAGGGTGAGCCGCTGAATTGCTCGCCGGAAGTAGCCTTCGGCCTCGGCGAACTTCGCACGGCGATAGAGCAACAACCCCAGCGCATTGTTGCAGCGCGCGTCTCCCGGATCGCGCCGTAGCGCTTCTTCGTAGTAGGGTTCAGGCTCGTAAGTGGCGTGACGGTATTGCTCCAGGTGCAGCCCGTTGAGATACAGCTCCTCGTTGGAGACGATCTCCTGAGGGGGCCTGGCGGCGGTGGCTGGGTCTGGAATGGCTGGCTTTGTCTCAGGCAAGGGTGTGAAGGAGATCAATTCCTGCCCGTCCGCCAGGACGCGCAGTGTCACCTGCTGAGGGGCGGTGCCTTTGGGCAAGACGACTGTGCGCTGAAGCGTGATTTCTGGCGAGAGCGCGGCTCCCTGAGCAAAGAGCTTCTGACCCGCTGCCCATAGCTCCACCTGCACCGTGCGCGGACTGCTCAGGTAAACCCCCAGGGTGGCCACCTCGCCGGTTACTTCCAGATTGATCACCGCGTCTTTGCTGGCATTTTTCGGCGGGCCAATCCGTTTGAACGGCATGAAGACCTGGGTGAAGCGCTTTTCCTCACCGGGCATCAGCCACGAGAAATCGGGCTGATTGTCCGTATAGGCTCCGCACATCAGCTCCACATAGGGGCCGTCTTCATCGGTGAGCTGCCGATCCCAGGCCCGCCCGAAGTCACCGTTGCCCCATGTCCACTGCTTCTTGCCTGGGACAACATGGTGATTGGCAACGTGCACCATGCCCGCCTGAACGCCGTGATCGTAACAGCCCAGAAAGTCGAAATCGGAGTGATAGGCCATGTAGGAGGTGGGGACGGGGAGGTTCTTGTAGCGCGAGATGTCGGTCCCTGGTGCGTAGTTGACCTTGTAATACACTCCCGTGGCGATCGGAAAGTCCGATACATCGCGCTTGCCGTGATCCATCACCGCGTACACATCCGGCGGGAAGACCGACTGATAGTCGTCGTTGACGTGTACCGCCGGATTGGCCCACCACAAGAAGGTTTGCGGTTCGCTGGTGCGGTTGTAAAGCTGAACCCGCACTTCCAGGTAGGCTCGGTCGGGGTAGAGGGTGAAACCCGCCATGCCCTTGGTGCGGAACATGCGCTCGATCTCGCTGAACCAGACCGTCTTGCTGCCGTCTGGGTTTTCCTGGATGCGATAATCCACCGGCTCGAAGGTGCTGGGGCGATGGTGCTGCGGCCAGTTGAATTCGATGCCGCCCGACACCCAGGGACCAGTCAACCCAACCAGGGCCGGTTTGATCACGCGATTGTAGTACACGAAGTGATAGCCGTTGGTCTTGTCCAGGGCCATCTGCACCCGCCCGCCCAGTTCTGGCAGGAGCATGATCTTGAGATAGCGATTTTCCAGGAAAACGGCAGTATAGGGCCTGGCTTCCTTTTCGTCGAAGACCTGCTCGATGATGGGGTGGGGATATACCACCCCGCTGCTGCCCTGGTAGACCCGCTTCTCCAGGAACATGGGGTTCCTGTCCGGTTGGCCCACCCGATAGGTGGGGATAACGATTGTCTCTGCCCAGGCCATGACTTGATCGGGATGCATAGCTACCGCGCCCTCCTTGATGTGCTGATTGCACTCTATCATGAGGGGAAAGGCCCAGGCAATGGCAAAAAACAGCGATATGATAGACTATGTTATTACGACCTCATGTAGATGATCCGGATGGCAGGTGAAGCAAGAGGTGCCCCAGATGAACGGTACCATTCGCATTCGTGAGGGATTTCGCGACCAGATTCTCTACGTCGTGCCGCGCCCCATCCTTGAACGCCTGCGTCAACACCCTCTGCTCTACCAGCTTATTCCTACCGATATCGGATTCTTCCCCCATGCACGATATCACTATTGCGCACGTAGCGAGGGCGCACCGGAACACATTTTGATCCTGTGCGTGGCGGGCACGGGCTGGTGCGAGATTGACGATACGCGCTATCCCCTCACAGCCAATCAGGCGGTTCTGATTCCCAGGAACACACCCCATATCTATGGCGCGGGGGAACCCGATCCCTGGACAATTCATTGGGTGCACTTCGTAGGGGTCGTCGCCGACTACTATGCCAGCCTGCTGCCCCCAAAGGTCTACACCATGTCCGTGGACCCTCACACGACTGCCACCGCAGTAACGTTATTCAGGGAATGTTACGAGTCTTTTCTGGGGAGTTTCGTGCTGCAACGGATGATCTACATTTCACAAACGTTGCATCACCTGCTGGGGGCGCTGTTCTTCAACAACCGGGCCTTTTCGCCGACACTGCGTACCAGTCGCTTTCATAACCTGGAGGAGACACAAAATTTCCTGCGGCGCAATCTGCACAGTCGCCTGACCCTGGATGAGATGGCTGCCCATGCCCGCCTGTCCAAATCGCACTTTATTCGTCTCTTTAAAGAACAGACTGGCTACTCTCCAGTTGACTATTTTATCCATCTTAAGATGCAACATGCGTGCATGTTACTATCAGTTACTCAAAAAACCATACGCGAGATTGCCTGGGAGGTGGGATATGACGATCCTTACTATTTTTCCCGCATTTTCAAGAAAGTAATCGGGATTCCCCCTCGCGATTACCGGAATGAACAGGAACTGGCTCAGTTCCATGCCCCTCCCCTGTATGACCAGGCAGAATCATAAGATAGTCTAGGAGATGGTCATTTCTGTCATTGTGAAAACCTGTCGTGTGGGCGCACAATGAAAAATGGGATGAGATTTCAAGGAATATGCCTCGACTTTGCCGACTTTGTCTGTTCACCGAATGCGTGCCACACGATTGCCTCGCCAGCGTATTCCAGGAAGGAGGCGCTACTCTGAAAGAACCAATTAACCCTATAAGCCGATACCTATAGACGCTTCTCGAACCACGAAAGGAGTTTTGTTCCATGCGTTCTGCCAAGTCTCTTGTTAGCGCAATGATCGTTGCGCTCATTCTGATCGCCATGGGCAGCCAGGCGGTGCCTGTGCGGGTCGCTGCGCAGGAGCAAATTGTGTTGCGCTTCGCCAACTGGGTTTCCGCTGAGGAAGCCAGCCGCGCCCGCGTCCAGAAAGTGATTGACGCTTTCCAGGCAGAGAACCCCGGCGTCACCATCGAGAACATCCCTATCCCCTTCGATCAGGTCCGTCAGCAGCTCATCACCATGTCTGCGGGAGGCAATCCGCCGGACATCATGCTGTTGAACGGAGCCTGGCCCTTCGAACTGGGTGGGATGGGCGCGTTGCTCGATCTCAACACCGTTGCGTCGCCCGAATACCTGGCCGACAACTGGGAAGGTGGCCTGCAGGCGGGCACCTACGAAGGCAAGCTCTACGCTGTGCCGCAGGGCATGACTCCGCACGGTCTGTGGTGGAACAAGAAGCTGTTCGAGCAGGCCGGCCTTGACCCCAATCAGCCTCCGCGCACCATGGAGGAGTTGAATCAGGTCATGGCCACTCTCAAGGCCAACCTGCTAGAGGATGTCTACGCCATCGGCATTGACACCACCAAGATTGACTACGCGCTCACGGGTTTCTGGCCGTGGATACTCACCACTGGTGCGCGTCCCATGTATAATGGAGACTATGACTTCACCAAGCCGGAAGTCGTAGAAGCGTTCGAGTGGTTGCAGATGGTGGCCCAGGAAGGCTATACGCCAATTGGCCAGCAGATCAAGGAAGAACGCGAACTGATGGCCAAAGATCGCATCGCCATGAAGCTCGATGGGCCGTACTTCGTGGGTATTCTGCGCAGCCTGAACCCGGCCCTGGAAGGCCAGGCTTTCTATGACACCTTTGCCGTGACCACCGTGCCCGTGGGCGGCAATGGGACGCCGGTCACCCTGGCCGACCTGCATCAGATCGGCATCTCTTCTCAGACCAAGCACCCCGACATCGCCTGGAAGTTCATCGAGTTCTTCAGCAGCAGCGAGATCGCCGTCAAGGAGTACATCATCCCCATGGGCATGATCCCGCCGCTGAAGAGCGCCGCCGAACAGTATGCCGACCTGTTGAGCGATCCGGTCAGCCAGGCCTATCTCAACGAAATCCTGCCTTCCATGATCGGTGGGCCTTACGACCCACAGTACGGCGCGGCTGCTCAGTTCATCATTCAGGCCATGCAGGAAGTGGCTGTAGCGGGCGCGCCGGTTGAGCAGGCGCTGCAGAACCTGACCCAGAACCTGAAGATCCTCTATCGCCAGTAGTCTTGGTTCTCAGGAGGGATGCGCCCCGCATCCCTCCTGACGCTTTTCCAACTCGCCTGACCGTCTGAGGAGCACGGTGTGACGGCTCTCCCCGCTTTAGCGGGGAGCTTCCCAGGCTACGCTCGCCGCAACCGGCCACGTTAGCGCCTGGCGGCCCTGTCCGGGCCGACTCGACCGCTAAAACCAAGATATTCCGAGCGGCGTTCACGTCGCGGTCTGCCGTGTAGCCGCAATGAGGACAGGCATGAACCCGAACGCTCAAATCCTTCTCGACCACTGCGCCACAGGCCGCGCACACCTGCGAGGTGTAGGCGGGGTTCACGGTCACCACCAGCGTACCGGCGCTTTCAGCCTTGTACGCCAGCAGGTGTTGGAACTCCGCCAGCCCCGCGTCGTGGGCGCTGAGGGCCAAGCGGCGGTTGGCGGTCATGAAG
>CAKZOB010000048.1 GCA_937135955.1 uncultured Anaerolineales bacterium
CCTTCCAGCCCCTCCTCAGGGACCGCTCTCCTTCCGCACGTCGGCTTCCTGTCACTATGCTGTTGTTAAGGTGCGCTTTGTCTCAGAACCACAGGTCTTTCAGGGGCCAACAAAAACCCGCCAGCGAGGGCGGGGGCACGACAAGCTGAAAACTTTCACGGTTTTCAGGATGCTCGCCGTTGCAACCCCCTTTCCTGTCGTTCAGTTTGTCAGAACTGCGCCCGCTATCGCGGAGCGCGTCGTTCCCTTAGTGTGCCAACATCTTACCATTGCCCGGCGGGGTCGTCAAGGGCAATTTCCTTGAGTTTTCACAAAGTAGTTTGAAAAAAGGCGAAATGGCTTCCAGCCCTCAATGGGCCGAAGGCTGGAAGCCGGAGACGGTTAGTGGAAAGCGGGCAGCCAATCGCCATGGGCTTCGATCAGTTCATCCACCAGCGCCCAAATCTGGTCGAGGTCCAGTTCGGCAGCCGTGTGCGGATCGAGCATGGCGGCGTGATAAATGTGTTCGCGTTTGCCAGTCAACGCGGCCTCAACGGTGAGCGCCTGCACATTGATGTTGGTCTGGATCAGCGCGGCCAGGTGCGGCGGCAGGCTGCCTATGCGCACGGGCTGAATGCCGTTCTTGTCTACCAGGCAGGGCACTTCCACGCACGACTCGCGCGGCAGGTTGTCAATCAGGCCGTCGTTCATCACATTGCCGTAGATCACGCGCGGCACACCTGTTTCCAGGCTGTGAATGATCAGCCCGCCGTATTCGTGACTGGGCACGACCTCGATCGAGAGCGACGGGTCTTCGTAAGCGGCGCGCATGGCGTCCCACTCGGCGATCTGCACCTCGCAGCGGCGGATGTACTCGTCCAGCGGGATGTTGAAGCGCTCGATCAGATCGGGGCGGTCGCGCTTGATGAACCAGGGCACGTATTCGGCGAAGTGCTCGCTGGATTCGGTGACGAAGTAACCCAGGCGACGCAGCATTTCGTAGCGCACGCGGTTCCAGTCTGGCACGCGCCCTTCCTCGATCACCTTGAACAGCAGGGGATAGAGGTCTTCGCCGTTGCGCTCGAAACGCAGATAGAAGGCCATATGGTTGATGCCCGCGCACACATAGTTGATCTCCTCATATGGCACGCCGATATCCTGGGCCAGCTTCATGGCCGTGCTCTGTACACTGTGGCATAGTCCCACGTTCTTGATGCGGCTGGCACGACAGATGGCCCAGGTGTTCATGGCCATCGGGTTGACGTAGTTGAGGAAGGTCACGTCCGGGCATAGCTCTTCCATGTCGCGGCACATGTCGAGCAGCACAGGGATGGTGCGCAGCGCCCGCATGATCCCACCCACGCCCAGCGTGTCGGCGATAGTAGCCCGCAGGCCGTATTTCTTGGGAATCTCGAAGTCAATCACCGTGCCCGGCTTGTAACCGGCCACCTGGATCATGCAGATGGCGTAGTCCGCGCCGTCCAGCGCAGCGCGGCGATCCGTCGTCACTTCGATCGTCGGATGCGCGTTGAGCGCCTGCGCCACCTTGTGCGCCACGATCTCCGACGTGCTCAGCCGGTCGGCATCTATGTCGAAGAGCGTCAGCGTGGACTCTGCCAGCTCCGGAAAGTGCAGGATGTCGCCCATCAGGTTCTTGGCGAAGACCGTGCTGCCCGCCCCAATGAAGACGATTTTGGCCATGGTTCAAATTCCTCGTTTTGCACACAAAGCGGGGCGCTCAATACGCCCCGACCCTCTCCAGTATAGCGGGCGCCGTTCGGTGCCCGTTTACATCTCGTGCCGCCCCTGCAACGCCCGCAGCAGCGTCACGGAGTCCACATATTCCAGGTCGCCGCCGGTGGGCAACCCCCGCGCCAGGCGCGTGATCTTGACGCCAGTAGGGGCCAGTTGGCGCTGCAGGTACATCGCCGTCGCGTCGCCTTCGATGCCGGGGTTGGTGGCGATGATGACCTCGCGCACACCCCCCGCCGACACCCGTGCCACCAGCTCGCGTATCTTCAGGTCTTCCGGCCCGATGCCCTCCACAGGCGAGATCGCCCCGTGCAACACATGATAGCGCCCCTGATACGCGCCGGTGCGCTCCACAGCCAGCACGTCCAGCGGTTCCTCCACCACCACGATCGTCGAGCTATCGCGGTTCTCGTCGCGGCAGATGGCGCAGGGGTCGTCTTCGGTGATGTTGTAACACACAGAGCAGGTGCGCGTCTTGGCTTTGAGGTCGGCGATGGCCGTGGCCAGCGTTTGCGAAAGCTCGTCCGGCGCGCGTAGCAGGTAATAGGTCAGCCGCGAAGCCGTCTTCGGCCCGATCCCCGGCAGGCGCGAAAACGCCTCAATCAACTGCGTGACCGGTTTGGGAACTGCCTGGCTCACCGCTCACCCATCCCCCTGCCGCGCGCGATCAAAACAGGCCGCCGGGCAACATGGATTGCAGCCCGCCGGTGATGCTCTGCATCTTCTCGGCGGCGTAGGCCTGGCTCTTTTCAATAGCCTGATTGACCGCCGCGACCAGCAAGTCCTGCAGATCGGTCAGCCATTCCTCATCAGTGGTGTCTATGGCGTCGGGGCTGATGGTGATCGAGCGCACCTGCTGATGGCCGGTGATGACAACCGTCACCGCGCCGCCGCCCACGCTCACTTCCAGCGTCTCCTCGCCCAGCGCGGCCTGGGCGGCCTCCATCTCCTCCTGCATCTTCTGAATCTGGCGCATGAGCGCGGCCTGGTTGGGCATTCCGCCCGCCGGCCCACCGAATCCACTGCCACCATGTCGTCTTTTAGCCACGCGTACCTGCTCCTTTTCTCCCGTAGCAAAGCGCCTGCAACGTCCTACTGCCAGCGGACAGGCGCTCATTCGTCCAGTTCGGTCAATTCTCCGCCCAGTTCATTGACGCCAAAGGCCAGCACGTCGTCGGTCGCCAGGGCGCTGTTGGCACCGGGCGCTTTGACCTGCGCTTCATCTATCACGATCACCGTGAACTTCAGATGCGCGCCCAATAGCTGGTAGAACAGACTGTCCAGCACGGCGCGCTTGTCTTCGGCTTCCACCTTCTGCTTGAAGAAAGGACTGGGCACGCTGAGGATGAGCACTTCTCCGCGTACTTCGCGCGGTGTGACATGCTCCAGCAACGCCGGTAGCGAACGATCCCGCTCGCGGGCGAGCTTTTGTATGCGCGGCCAGGCTTCCAGCACATCGCTCAGGCGCACGCTGGTCACCCCCTCGGCACGCGGCGGAGGCGGCGTCTCATCGGCTGCCGGACGCTGCGGGGCGGGCGGACGCGGAGGTTCGACTCTGGCGGGCGCTGCCACGGGTTCCGGCTCGGCAACCGGTTTGAGCGCCTCCAGGAAGGCCATTTCCAGCGGCAATTGCGGTTGCCAGCCGCCGCGCCATTCGGCCACCGCATTGTTGAAGGCGCGCAGGGCCGTCAGCAGCGCCCCCTGGCCGATCTGCGCGGCCTGCTGACGCAGCACAGCGCGGCGCTCTTCGGTAGCGTCTACCAGCGCGTCTCCGGCCAGGCGCGTCAACAAGACCTGCCGCAGGTGCGCGATGACCTGCTGCCCGAACTGCCGTGGGTCGGCCCCGCCATCAATCGCCACGTTGATCACGTCCAGGCCACGCGCGGCGTTTCCCTCGATCAGCGCATCCATCAGATCGATCACGTGCTGACTGCTGGCCGTGCCCAGAATCTGCTCGGCCATGGCCAGCGTGATGGGGACAGAGGGATCGGCGATGAGCTGATCGAGCAGGCTGATGCTGTCGCGCACGCTGCCCGTGCCCTCGCGGGCGATCAGTTCGAGCGCGGCGGGTTCGACCGACACTCCCTCCGCGGCGGCAATCTGCGCCAGGCGCGCGGTCACTTCCGCCAGCGACACCCGCCGGAATTCGAACACCTGACAGCGGCTCTTGATCGTCGCTGGTACCTTGGCGATCTCAGTAGTCGCCAGCACGAAGATGGCATGTGCGGGCGGTTCTTCCAGGGTTTTCAGCAGCGCGTCGAAGGCCGCGCCAGAAAAGCGGTGCACTTCGTCTATGATGTAGATTTTGTAGCGCCCCTCGCCAGGGGCGAAGGCGATGCGATCGCGCAGGTCGCGCACGTCGTCCACGCCCGTATGCGAGGCCGCGTCTATCTCGATCAGATCGAGGAAGCGCCCTTCGTTAACAGCCACACAGTGCGCGCACACGTCGCAGGGACGGCGGTCGGGAGTGTCGTCCAGACAGTTAACCGCCTTAGCCAGCAACCGCGCCGTAGACGTTTTGCCCGTGCCGCGCGGCCCGCTGAACAGATAGGCGTGCCGGATACGCCCCTGGCGCAGGGCATTGCGCAGGGTGTGGGTGATGTGTTCCTGCCCGATGACATCCTCGAAAGTGCGCGGTCGCCACCGGAGATAAAGCGCCTGTGCGGGCACGCCAGAACCTCCCTTGACGATATGCGTCTAGTGTAGCAGGCGGCTCTGGGCGGGCGCAAATCTTGAGCGCGCGCAGAGCGCATTTCACGGAAGTTCGCGGGCGGCTGATCATGCAGCAGACCCGTCGGGCCTGTCGGGAAATGCACCCCATTTGAGAGGTGCGCGCAAACTGTGACAGGCCGTGTGCTGGGCTGTGGTTGACCTCACCCCCAGCCTCGCGCCAGCGCCGAGCGGGGGTGAGGTAAAGCGGCAAGCAGTTTGAGGCAATCCCCCTGCAGGGGAAGGACAAAAACGGACGCGCCCAGCCGATTTGTTGTATACTCTTCACAGTTTTTGAACGAGACTTCTTACTGCCACAACCGGAGAGCGCGACCATGAAGTGCATTCACTGCGGGGAGCAGGCGCAGGCGATCTGTCGCTGGTGCGGACGGGCGGTGTGCGCCAACCATATCAAACCGATGACCTATATCATCTCTGTCTACGTCGGGGGCAAGAAAGTGCCCAAGTCGCTGGTCGTGGCCGACGCCGTGTGGTGCGGCATCTGCAAACCGCAGCCGGAGCCTATCGAAATGCCCTATCTTGACTGATCGCCTGGGCTTCCAGAGGGGGAACGCATGAGCGAGCAGGGTTCGGCGCTGGCGAAAATCACCTGGGACGATCCGCAGACGGGCGAACACCGCGAGTACGTATTGCTGGCCGGCGCGACCGCGACCATCGGGCGCAGCGCCGACAATCAGATTCACATCCCCGAAAGGCATGTGTCGCGCCAGCACGCCGTGATCAGCTTCCGCGACGGAGTCTTCATGCTGACTGATCTGGGCAGCGCCAACGGCACCTTCGTCAACGACAAGAAGCTCAGCGATCCGTTCCCGCTGGCGCACGGTGACGTGATCCGGCTCTATGTGCCGGTGCTGCACTTCTCGGCTATTGTCACCGAGCAGGAGAAAGAACACGCCCGCCAGACGGGGACGCTGATCGTGCCGGTGAGCGGCAGCGGTCAGCCCACACTGCACATCACGTCTGGGCCGCAAGAAGGCGCGGTGATCCCCCTGCTGACACCGCGCGTGACCATCGGGCGGGCGACGCGCGAGGCAAGCTGGGACATCTCGCTGCAGGATCGCGCCGTCTCGCGCCCGCACTGTGCGCTGGCCCTGGGCGAAGGCGGTGTGTGGACGATCCAGGACCTGGGCAGCGCCAACGGCACCCTGGTCAATGGCGTCCCCGCCGGGGCCGACGAGCCGCTTCTCCTAAGTGACGGCGCGGTGATCACAGTCGGCGAGACGACGCTGCTCTTCCGCCTGGGCGGTTGACCGCCCTTATCCGCGAACTGTTGCCCATGGCCAACATCTACCGCAATCTGGGCGCTGCGATCAAAGAAACCGGCGGGTTGTGGGAACAGCTCGACCGGCAGATCGCCAGACGGGCCGCTGCTCCCCTGCCAGAGGGTATGGGGTTGTGGGGTCTGATCGTCACCGGCAGCGTTGGCGGGGTGTGGGACACCTTCGACAACGAGACGGTATTGCTGCAAGCCGACGCCCTCAAGCAGCCCCGCCGCGACGTGTGGCGCGAGGCCAACGACGAAACCCTGATCCTGCCCAAAGAAGGGCTGTTGCCCATCTGGGAGGCGGTCCTGGCGCAGACCAACGCCGCCGCCGCGGCTGATGTTCACGGCACGTTGCTGCTGTTGCGCGAGGAGGCCGGCGGCGTCTGGCAGCGCTCCGCTGAGGAAACGCTGGTGATGGCCCGCCCCGGCGAGAGCATCTTCGCGCAACAGGTGCGCGCCCGCGACCTGGCCTCGTTTCGCCCGCAACGCCTGCCTGGTTACGCGCTCAAGAAATTGACCGACGCCCGCGGCGAGACCTACTGGATTCTCAAGAATCTGCGCACCGATGCCTATCTGCGCCTGAGCGCGGAACAGGTCTTCCTGTGGGAGCAGATGGACGGGCAGGCCAGCGTGCAGGACATAGCCATCGCCTATATGCTGACCTATGGCAGGCTGGCCATCGGCAGCCTGATTGCGCTGCTCGAACAGTTGCAGCAGAAGGGCTTCATCGCCCCGCTGGTAAATGTCTATGGCGCGGTGGATCGCAGTGTGGCGGAACGCCGGGCCAACGTCTGGTGGCGGCGTGCTATCCGCGCCTTCATTCACAGCGAGATCGCCATCGGGAGCATTGACGGGCTGATCTCCCGTTCCTACCAGGCGATCGGGCGCTGGTTCTTCACCCCGCCAGTGCAATGGCTGATGCTGGCCGTCATGCTGGCGGGCGGGGTGGCATTCCTGGCGCTGCTCTTTGGCCTGGTGGATCGGCGGGTGGCAGTGCTGGGTGGCGCGGGCGCGATCGCGGGTCTGCTGACGCTCTATGTGCTGCAGGCGTGCACATTGCTGATCCACGAGTGGGCGCACGCCATCGCCACCAAGCATTACGGGCGCACTGTACAGCGCGGAGGCCTCATGCTGCACTTTGGAATGCCCGCCGCTTTTGTGGACACCACCGATATCTGGATGGAGCCGCGCCGTCCGCGCCTGGTGGTGAGCTGGGCCGGGCCGCATTCGGGCTTCTTTCTGGGGGGACTGGCGAGCCTGCTGGTGCTGGCCGGGCCAGGGCCGGTGATCCAGGGCATCCTGTTCCAGTTCGCCCTGCTCACCTACCTGACCAGCTTTACCAACCTCAACCCCCTGCTGAAGCTAGACGGTTACTACATCTTGATGGACTGGCTGGAGATGCCGCGCCTCCGCGAGCGCAGCCTGGCCTTCATCGGCAAGCCATTGCGCGACAAGCTACGCCGCCGCGAGCTGTTCTCGCGCGACGAGCGTATCTTCGCCATTTTCGGGGCGCTGGCCGGGCTGTGGACGCTGATCGCCGTGAGCACCATCTTGCTGACCGTGGGGACCTACGCCCTGCGCTTCGTGCAGAGCACGCCGGGGCTGCTGGTCGGTGTGGCGATCGCGCTGTTGCTGGCCTGGTTTGCAGGACGACGCAGGCTGCGCCGCCGCTTCGCCCGTCGCACGGGCTGAGGGCGGCATCGGCCAGGCCACAATCACAGTTCGCTGACAGCCTTCGCGCACACCCTACCGTGCATAGCCTGCGACTCCGGATATACTATGGGGCAATGAGGGCGATTCCCGTACAGGAACCGCATTATCAGCCGTGCGGGCTGAGAAGCCACGAGGAAACAAGACCCATGAATGAGGCATCTACTCCGCCCGAACTCGTCGAAGCCTATCGCCTGTTGAGGGCCGGGCAACGCCAACAGGCTGGCGCAGTGCTCAAACCCTACCTGGAACAGCACCGGGAAGATGCCCGCGCCTGGTGGTTGATGGCGCACATCGTCACCAAACCCGAGGCGGTGCGTCAGTGCCTGGAACGGGTGGTGCTGCTCGATCCCACACACGAGAAGGCACGCGCCCGCCTGGCCGCGCTCTCTGCTCCGCCCGACGACGAACCCGACGACTCTTTCTTCCAGATCGCGGCTTCTCCCACCACTTCCCCGCGTGTCCCCGCCGTCTCGGCCCGTCCGACGACAATTCGCGCTCTGGCGTTACCCCGCGCTCCAGAGCCAGCCGCAACGGGCGAAATCCCCACGTTCGAAGAATTCGCCGCGCAGACTTCGGCGGGCATAGACCCCTTCACCGGCGAGCCGGTTGACAGCCCCTTCGCCAACCTGGACAGGATCGCGCCAGCGACGGGCGGGGACACAGGGACGGCGGGGACGCCCGCAGAAGAAGTCGAAACGGCGCAGGCACCGGCTTTCGACGAGCGAGGCGCGCGGCGCGTGCTGTTGCTGACGCTGGGCGCGCTGGTACTTTTCTCGCTGGTGATGATGGCGCTGATGGTGGCCGAAAACCAGGGCTGGCTCAAGCGCTCTGGTGAGCGCGTACCAGCCATGAAAGCGCTCGATGCGGAGCTGTTCACCATCAACTATCCCAAAGGCTGGGATGCACGCTGCCTGCGCGAGGCCTTCGGCTATCCTGTGTGTGGCATCGCCAACCATGCGTTGTATAACGAAGTGGAGTATTTCGCTGGCACGCAGATCGATCTGGGGGCGATGATCGCCCAGAGTATGCGGACGGCCCTGAGCGGCGAACCACTGCCCGACGAGCGCTTCTCGATCATCGTCATGGACGTGCCGCCCGGCTCACCCGCCTATGACAACGCCAGTTGGGCCAAGACCAAGTACGAGTGGTATCAGAGAGGATTCGCCACAGACCCCGGCGCACAGGTGACCTACGAACGCCAGCAGATCACTGTGAGCGGTCTTCCGGCTTTCTACTATGTCTTCACCAGCAAGGGCAGGCTCACCGAGGCGGCCTGGGATGTTTACGTCCCACACAGCGGGATTATGCTGTGGCTGCGCATAGACTACCTGGGGCCAGCCAAGGCGCGCATCCCCCAGGCGACAGTAGACGCCATGATCAAGTCTATTCGGTTTTCCACAGAGCGCTGAAGGAGCGCCCTACCGTCTCCGCCCGTTGAGGCGCTGATTGTGGCAGACGGGGCAGCGCGCCCCGTCGACGATCACGATCCCTGTCAGCAACTCTTGCACTCCCTCGACGCCCGCCAGCACCTGAGTGCACTGCTCGCGCTCGGCCACGCTGTGAGCATATCCTGTCGCCAGCACGAAACCGTCTGGCTCGGCAATCACCGTCAGATGATCGGGGCGACAACCGGCTCGTTCGAGTGCCTCCACCAGTATTTCCGCCGTAGGGGGTGGTGTGACAGGGGACGATGGCAATGATTGCTCCCCTGCCTGGCTGGTAGACGGATACCAGGGCAGGGCATAACCCGGCTCTGGAAAGGTAGAAGCCTCCCCGCTATCCGCGGGCGCATAATCATAATAAGGGCGACCCTCTTTCCAGGCCCGGTAACGCCCCAGCAACTCGCTCAGGAAGGCCTGCCGGACTTGCTGTTCCCAATAAGCAGAGGGCGTCGGGTGACCGTGTTGCCAGCGTTGAGACTGTGCGCTGACGGCGCGCTGGGTCTGCTGGCGGAGTTCCAGGATCGCCGCTTCCAGAGACACGGCGTCGGCCTTGACCTGTCCCATCACCAGTTCGTTCAAGACCTCACGTTCCAGGTGCGCCGAGTCCAGTAGCGCTCGCACGCCCCTGGCTTCCAGTTCGCTTTCGCACGCTTCCAGCGCGCTTTCCAGGCGACCGATCTTGAGATCGGCAGCGTTCACCTGTTCGCGCAGGAAGGCCAGTTCCTGTTTGAGTATCAGTTCATGAGTCATGGAGCCGCCTCTGAGGCCAGGGGCGAAGAGCCAGCCTGATCCCTGGCAGATTGTACCGCAGATCACAAGCAGCCAGTGTAGGATGCGCGTAAGAAACAGGCGTTGCCGCGCCAGGGCATCTCAAAACAGCGGCAACTGCCCAGGGGCCACCGGAGGCGGTTCTTCGGGCAGATTTTCGGCGACGGCCTCGGCCTCCTCGAAAAAGTCCGGCGCGGGCTGGACAAAAGCCGCGGAGTCTGGAGCAGGAGAAACATCTGCGGGCGGCAGCGGTGCGCCCAGAGCTTCTGCCTGCAGGGCGGACAGTTCTTCTTCGGTGATGCCCGTCTGATGCAGCACGTGACGCAAGGTCGGCTCGGTGACCGTGTCGTTGGTGCGCAGCACATACACATAGTGCGCGCGCAGGCAGGCCCGCCATTCGTCGAAGAAAATGCTGCGTTTGTCGCTCATACCCGTGTCATCAGCCAGACGTTCACCAGCGTTTCGGCATAGTCTACCCAAAACCCAACAGGGCTGGTAGCCGCTGTAACTCTACTGCTCGTCGTGATGATATAGCGTCTTGAGCACCACGCCCTGAATGGTACGCAGGCGTTGGCTGATCACCTCAGCGATACGGCGCATGATCACCAACCCCAAGGCCGGGTTTTGCTCCAGCAGACGGTTGAAAGCCGCTCCGTCGAAAGAAAGCAGATGGCTGTCTTCCTGGCAGATGGCAGAAGCCGTGTAGTAGTTGGGCGGCATGAAGCCCGACCAGCCGACCAGTTGCCCATAAGTGCTCAGCGAGACGATGGTCAGCGGTTGCGTCATGGCCGTCGGCTGAATTTGCACATTGATCTTGCCGCTAAGCAGCAGGTATAGACAACAGGCTTCTTCTCCTTCGCGGAAGAGCGCCTCTCCGGCGGCGCAGGTCACTTCCTGGGCCAGGGCAGCAAAGGGGGCAAGCAGCTCTTCTGGCAAGCCGGCGAAAAAGGGGCTTTGCACGAGTTGTTGGGGCGTGACCATCGGAGTTTCCTCCTGCTCATGCTCACAGTGAACGGGCCAACGCGCGAGGTGCGATGCGCTCTTAATGCGCAGAATAGCACAAGCGTTGCCCGGCGTAAAGTATGGGTGCATTTCACGAAAGCTCACGGTCGGCTGATAATGCATCAGACCTGTTCGGGCTTGTCGGGTATTGCGAACTAACCTGAAATGCACCCACTTTGAGAGGTGCGAGCAAATGTGACAGGCCCTGCGCTGTGGTTGACCTCACCCCCAACCTCGCTGCGCTCGGTTTGCCCCCGACGCGGGGAGGGGGCAGCGAGGCGCGCGAGCGCCGAGCGGGGGTGAGGTCAACCAGAAGATCACATCTGAGCTTACTTCTGCCCATGGTTCTGCTGGCTGGTTTTGATGCGATGATCCAGCCCTAAAGTATACGCAGACACGAAACGCCCCGCGAAGCTGCTGCCATCGCACACGAGGACACAGTGGTATAATACAACCCGCACAGGCGCACCAGGAGGAAAGACCGATGAAACGATGGATGGCGATTCTGGCCCTGCTGACTGGCGCAGCGCTCCTGCTTGGGGTGGGAGCGCCTGTCCTGGCCCAGGGAGGGCACGGCGAGGAGACCGGCCAGGGAGAAGAAGGCGAAGGAGACGACGCCGGTATCGCAGCGTTGCGCGGAGCGGCACTTTATGCCGAGTTCTGCCAGGCGTGCCACGGGCCGCGCGGCGAAGCTCAGGACGCGCTTGTCCCTGTTGCCTTTGAACCAGAAGCGGCTCGCCAGGCCATCGAAGATGGCGTCGCGCCAGCGGAGGGTTTGGCCATGCCTGCCTACGGCGCTCTGCTGGACGAAGCGCAGATCGGCGATTTACTGGCCTACCTGGGCACCTGGGAGAGCGAAGATATCCCCCCGCTGCCAGAACCGAACATCGGCGACCTACCAGCACAGCTTGAGGGTATCTCCGGCAACCCCAGGGCGGGCGCGGTGACCTACGCCACTTACTGCGCGGGCTGTCACGGCGTCAACGGGGCCGGGCGCGGCGCAGCAGCTTTCCCGCCCCTCACGGGAGCACCGGCGGACATCGTGCGCGTGGCCCGCGAAGGTCACGGCGATCCCTCATTGCCCGCTTTTGGGCAGGCGCAGGGCGGCCCGCTGGACGAGGCTCGACTAACCGATCTGCAAGCCTACCTGAGCACCTGGCCGCAGCAGAAGCAAGAGGAAACGGAGAATCAGCGAGGTTATGGCTTGCTGATCGTGATTGTCGGCGTGATCACTATCCTGCTGGTGGGGGCGATCTATATGGCGCGTGCGCAGTATCGCGCCTAGCTCCTGATGCCGGGCGATACCGCTCCCACAATCCGCGTGCGCCCTCTCGGTGAGGCCGATCGTCCCTGGGCCAATGCCCTGCTGATAGAGCGCTGGGGCAGCACGCGCATGGTCACGCGGGGCATCGCGCACGATCTGACTCAACTACCAGGGTTGGTAGCCTGGTATGGTGACGAACGCGCGGGCCTGTTGCTCTACCGGACAGCCGGGGCGGAATGGGAGATCGTCTCGCTGGACAGCCTGCCGGAGGGGCAGGGCGTGGGTACCGCCCTGCTGACCGCCATCCGGCAACTGGCCCAGGAACACGGGTGCCGTCGCCTGTGGCTGATCACCACCAACGACAATGTGTTTGCCCTGCGCTTCTACCAGAAGCGCGGCTTTCACCTGGTAGCTGTCTATCCTGACGCGGTGACCGAAGCTCGCCGCCTGAAGCCGGAAATCCCCCTCACCGGCCTGGATGGCATCCCCTTGCGCGACGAACTGGAATTAGAAGCCGTGCTATAATGCCTGGTAAGAAAGATAGCTATCAGCGCATTAAATTTCCCAAGGGAGCAAGGGCCATGAAACAGTTCTTTGAAGAATTCAAGCAGTTCGCCATGCGCGGCAATGTGATTGACTTGGCTGTGGGTATCATCATCGGCGTTGCCTTCAATGGCGTGGTGAATTCCCTGGTCAACGACATCATCATGCCGCCCATCGGCTACCTCCTCAACGACATTGACTTCTCCAACCTGTTCATCAATCTGTCCGGCGGTGACTATAGCTCGCTGGCCGCAGCCAGAGACGCGGGAGCCGCCACGATCAACTACGGGCTGTTCCTCAATGCCGTGATCAACTTCATCATCGTGGCCTTCGCGGTCTTTCTGCTGGTCAAGCAGATGAATCGCCTGTTTCGGGAGAAGCCCGCGCCGCCCGCCGCGCTGACAACGAAGGAATGCCCCTTCTGCCACACGCAGATTCCCATCGCGGCGGTGCGTTGCCCCAACTGCACCTCGCACCTGGAGGAAAAGCCCGCCGAAGCAGCCTGAGCAGGCGTGTGATTAACAGCCCTCATCCCCACCCCGATCGGCAAGCGAGTGCCAGGGGCTGGGGATGAGGGAAATCTTGCGCTCAACTGACGAACAGGTCTACCACTTCGAAGCGATCTACGTCCACCAGGCCCACGTCGGTCAGTTTGAGGCTGGGGATCACCTCCAGGGCCATGAAGCTCATGGCCATGAATGGGTCGTGCAATGGCGATCCCAGTTCCTGGCGTGCTACCGCCAGCAGGCGATCCAGGGCGGCGCGCACCTCGCTGATGGGCCGGTCGCTCATCAGCCCGCCGACAGGCAGGGGCAATTCGGCCAACACCTGTTCCCCATTGACAGCTACCAACCCGCCGCCCAGGCGCTCGACGGCACGGGCAGCGGTCATCATGCTGACATCGTCCGCGCCAATCACCACCAGGTTGTGATGATCGTGCGCCACGGTCCCGGCGATCGCTCCCCGCTTCAGGCCGATGCCCTGGATGAACCCTTTGCCCATGTTGCCAGAGGCGCGGTGCCGCTCGATGACGGCCATCTTGAGCAGGTCGCGGGCGGGATCGGCCACAGCCCGACCGTCCCGGATGCGGGCCTCTTCGATGCGCTGCTCAGTGATCAGTTGGTTCTCCAGGCTGCCGATGACACGCACGCGCGTCCCCCGCGCGGGGATGGCGAAGTCCACCGCATCCCAGTTGACGCGCACCGAGCGCGGTAACGGCGTCACCTGGGGCGCGGGGATATCTGTCAGCAGTTCCCCATCCCGCGCCACCAACCTGCCACCCGCAAAGACCAACTCGGCGCGCGGCGCATCCAGCACAGAGAAGGCGAACAGGTCGGCGCGGCGGCCCGGTGCGATCGCACCCCGATCGTACAGGCGGAAGTACTCTGCCGTGTTGAGCGTGCCCATGCGGATCGCCGTCACCGGCTCCAGGCCCCCCTCGGCGATGGCGACGCGGATCATGTGATCGATCGAGCCGTCGTCGAGCAGGTCGGCAGGCTGACGGTCGTCGGTACACCAGCACAGGCGGCGGCTGTTTTCCGGCGTGACCAGCGGCAATAGCGCCCGCAGATTCTGGGCATTGGTGGCTTCGCGGATGAAGATCACCATGCCCTTGCGCAGTTTCTCGCGCGCCTCCTCGACCGTGGTGCATTCGTGATCGCTACCGATGCCCGCTGCGACGTAGGCGTTGAGGTTGCGCCCGCTCAGGCCAGGGCAATGGCCGTCCAGCACGCGCCCGCGGAACGCCTCGATCTTGGCCAGCACCCCCGCATCGGCGAAGACGACGCCGGGATAGTTCATCATCTCGGCCAGACCCAGCACCCAGGGGTGAGCGAGCAGCGTTTGCAAGGCGGCGGCGTCCAGCGACGCGCCCGCTGTCTCCATGTGCGTGGCCGGTACACAACTCGACGCCATGACGAACATGCTCAGCGGGCCACCCTCCGCCGTGTCGAGCATGTAGCGGATGCCGTCCAGCCCGTGCACGTTGGCGATCTCGTGGGGGTCGGTGATCACAGTAGTGACGCCGTGCGCCAGGGCCGCGCGGCTGAATTCGGGCGGGGTGCACAGGCTGCTTTCGATGTGCACGTGCGCGTCAATCAGACCGGGGGCGACGTAGCGCCCGCCCAGGTCAAGCGTCTCGGCGGCGCTGTAGCCCTCGCCCACGCCGACGATCACCTCATCTTTGATGGCGATCTGGGTCGGGTAGATTTCGCCGGTGAAGACGTTGACCAGCCTGAGGTTGGTCAACAGCAGGTCGGCGGGGGTCTGACCGCGCGCGGCGGCGATGCGTTGAGTTAAGTCCATAGGGCAAACTCCTTCAATTGTTAGAGACCATTTGATAACCCCTCACCCCGGCGCGGTGCGCCACCCCTCTCCCTCAATGGGGCGAGGGGGAAAACCTGGCCCGTCTCCCCTTCGCTCCTCAGAGGGAGAAGGGGCCGGGGGTTGAGGGGGGCTTTTCAAACGGTCTCTTATTTCCACTCCCCTACATAGGGCGCGTGCGCGGCCAGATAATCGTCCACCAGGGCGCGCGCCCGCGAATACGACAGCACCAGCGGGTGCGCCATCAGGGCGTCAACTGCCAGCGCGCGCGAGCGCTCAGCTATGGCGCGCACGGTCAGACGCTCGTAATGTTTGATCACCAGCATCAGCAAGGCCGGATTTTCGGGCACATCGCCGATGGGCAACGGGCGCACACCGTCCCTATCTACCACGCAACTCACCTCGACCACGTCGTCGGAGCGCATGGCGGCGATCGCGCCCCCGTTGGGCACGTTCAGCGCCGTGTAGAGCGGCTCGCCGGTGACCAGCGCCGTCATGATATCCAGCGCCACGCCTGCGTAGCCCTCGCCCTCTTCCGGGTTGACCTGCATAAAAGTCGTCTGGAACTGTGCATCGGCTTCTTCTGGCGTGAGGGCGTTCTGTTGGGCGTAGTGCATGTAGGTAGCGGAGCGGCGCTGATTGTAGCGGTAGTAGATGGCCAGGGCCGCGTCGAGATCGCGCTCCGGATCAACCTGCCGGAGTTGCGCCAACAGGTCGCGGTTGAGCGCCAGCACCTCTTCGCCGCGCGTGCGCTCTTCGGACGCGATGGCCTGCACGGCGCGCTCGGCGTAGTAATAGTAGTAGAGGTATTCGTTGAGCCACATGCCCATGTGCTGCACCAGTTCCGGCTCGAAGACGTTGAGCAGCGTCTCGCGCAGAAAGGCAGGGTCGGCCAGGAAGCGCGGCAGCACGTCTTCGCCCTGGTAGAGCACGCGCCGCGTCCACGACAGATGATTCAGCCCGAAGACCTCGGCCCGCAAGTCATTGGGCGGCACGCCCAGCCGCGCAGCGATAGCGTGCTGCGCTCCGTTAGCCGAATCGCAGATGCCCACCGCGCGCCCGAAGCCCGCCTCGTGCAGCGCCTGTGCTACCAGCCCTGCCGGATTGGTGAAGTTGAACATCCAGGCGTCGGGACACAGGTCGTCGCGCAGGCGGGCATAGTCCAGAATGGCCGGAATGCTGCGCAGCGCCATGGCGAAACCGCCGGGGCCGGTCGTCTCCTGGCCCAACACGCCATAGCGCAGCGCGATCCGCTCATCGCGCACGCGGCCCTCGTCGCCGCCCACGCGGATCGTCGTCACCACGAACGATGCCCCATCAAGCGCTGCCCGCGCGTCGGTGGTGGTGCTGATCCGCACCGCGCTACCCGCTTTGCGCGCCACGCCCTGCGCCAGCGCGCCCGTCAGGGCCAGCTTGGGGCCGTCAATATCCATCAAACAGATTTCGTCCAGGCCGATAGTGCTGGCACGGCGCAGCGCCGACGCCACAAACAGGGGCGCGCGCACGCCGCCCCCGCCGATCACTGCCAGTTTCACCGCTCACTCCTTCGTTACGATGTGCCACACACCAGATACAGTACCACAGGATCGCACCAAACGGTAAGGGAGCGGGGTGTATACACAGCGTAATCGCATCAACACCAGCCAGCAGAATCATGAGCAGAAATAAGCCCAGGTGTGAACTTCTGGTTGACCTCACCCCCACTCGGCGCTGGCGCGCCTCGCGCCCCCTCCCCGCGTCGGCTTATCATTACCCACATCTTGAGCCGATGGCCCTCAACCCCCGGCCCCTGCTCCCGCGCGGCGGGCGAAGGGGAGTGCCTGGGCGAGAGAAAGTAAGTCCCCTCGCCCACAGCGTTGGGCGAGGGGATTGAGGGGTGAGGGGGGGCTTGTGGCTAATGCATAGCCCCACTAGCCGACTGTCAAAGGTCCCGCGCCCGCCGCTGCCTCGACAGGGAAGACCGCGCCCTCGATACCTGTCGCGGCCTGATAGGCGGCGCGGACATGGTCGCCGAACGCCTTCACGCAGCCGCGCTCGACAAACGCGACCATGCACCCGCCGAAGCCCGCGCCCGCCTGTCGCGCGCCCAGCACGCCGGGCGCGCAGCGCATGGCCGCGATCATCGCCTCCATCTGCGGCACGACGATCTCGTACAGGTCACGCGCGCCAGCGAACGATTCCGCCGTCAGCGCGGCGATGCAGGGCACATCTTTTGAGGAAAGCGCCTCGGCCAGATCGAGGACGCGCTGATTTTCCTGGATGATGAAGCGCGCCCGGCGGTAGGTTGTGTCGTCGAGCAGGGTTCGCGCGGCGTTCAGTTGCTCCAGGGTCACGTCGCGCAGCGTCCGCACACCGGGGTAGCGCTGCGCCAGCGTTGCCGCCGCTGCTTCGCACTGCGCGCGGCGCTGTGGATATTCGGAACCGGTCAGGGCGCGCTTGTAGCGCGTGTCGCAGATGACGATGGCGACCTCTGGATGCAGGGGCGGGACGGTGTGCGTCAGATGGCGGCAGTCCAGTAACAGGACATGTCCCGCGCGCCCCGCCGCCGAGGTGTACTGATCGAGGATGCCGCAATTGACGCCGACGAAGGTGTTTTCCGCTCGCTGACAGAGCACGGCCAGCCGCACCGGATCGAGGCCCAGGCCGCACAACTCGTTGAACAGCGTCGCCGTCGCCACTTCCAGCGCCGCCGACGAACTCAGCCCGCTGCTGAAGGGCACGGTGCTGTGCACCAGCCCGTCGAAGCCGCTCAGCGTGTAGCCCTCGTCCTGCAACACCTTCGCCACGCCGCGCACATAATTCGTCCAGGGTGCGGCGTCGCCGCGCTGAAGATCACCCAGGCCGAAGGTCTCGCCGCTCTCCAGGTTCAGCGAGTGGATGCGCACCAGCCGATCGTCGCGAGGACGGGCGGCGATCCAGGTATTGCGGTCAATGGGCATGGTCAGCACATAGCCCTCATTGTAGTCAGTGTGACTGCCCATCAGGTCTACGCGGCCCGGAGCCTGTACCCAAAGGGTCGGTTCTGTGCCATAGAGCGCGGCAAAGGCCCCGCGGACATATGTGGCGCGTTCACTCACAGCTTCCACGAGTCACCCTCCAGCTCCGCGAAAGCGTCCAGCAACGCCTGGATGTTCTCCAGGGGAATATCCTGCATCATGCGGTGCGATGGCGCAATGATCAGGCCCGTGCCGTCGGGGGCCAGGGTGCGCGCTGCTGCCCACACCGCTGCGCGCACGTCGTCCGGCGAGCCGTGCGGTAGCACCGTCTGCGTGGAAATGCCGCCGTAGAAGGCCAGCCGCCCGCCGAAATTCGCCCGCAACCAGGCATGATCGATCACCTCTGGCTGCACCGGGTTGAGCGCCGTCAGGCCGATCTCCACCAGGTCGGGCAGGATGGGGGCAATGTCGCCGTCGGAGTGCAGGATGACCGGCAAACCCGCCGCCCGCACTAGCGCGAACAGCCGCTCCAGGCGGGGCTTGATCAGCGCCCGCCACATACGCGGGGAGAAAAGTGTGGATTTCTGCGCCCCGTAGTCGTCGCCGAAGTAGACCCCGTCCACGCCCAGCGCCAGGAAACGCCCGATCAGGACTTCCTGAATGGCGACGATGCGGTCGAGCAACTCCCCGGCATAGTCTGGATCAGTCGCCATGTCCATCAGGAAAGTGTCGAAGCCGCGCAGCGTCCACGCCCGCTCGAACAGGGCGAAGCCAAAGTTGGGCGCGACGAAGTGCTGCCCGCCATCCTCGGCGATAATGCGTTCGGCGTCGCGCAGCAGGTCGGGAGCGTGTGGATCGGGCCAGGGGAAGGCGTCCAGGTTTTGGGTCTCGGCCAGGGGGCTGTGCCGGACGAAATAGCCCTCTTCCTGCGTGTCCCAGCCCACGCTCCACCAGTCGTAGGCAACCCGCCCGTCGGCGCTCAGGCGGGGAGTATGGCTGATGTCCACGCGCAATAGGTGATTGCCCAGGCGGCGCGGCAACTCAGCTTGTGTCACGCCAAAATGTGCGGCCAGCCGCTCGCCCACCGCGCCAGTATAGTTGATCTGTGTGGGCAGGCGGTCTACCGGTTCGTAGCGCAACGCCCGCTGCATCCGTTCTTTGGGGGTGAGGTAGAGGCCAGTGACGCCATTCATAGATCGCGGTAGGCCGTCTCGCGGATGGTGTTGACCATCGCCCAGAAGTTTTCCATGGGCGTGTCGAGCTGCACGTGATGGGTCGGGCCGATGATCAGGCCGCCGCCCTTGCCGATGGTGCGCAGGCGCAGCAACACTTCCTGGCGCACGTCTTCCGGCGTGCCATAGGGCAGGGTGTGTTGCTCGTCAATGCTGCCCCAGAAGCACAGCCGGTCGCCGAACTGTCGCTTGATCTCGGCAGGGTCCATGCACGCCGGCTGAATCGGGTTGAGGATGTCCACGCCCACTTCGATCAGTTCGGGGATGATGGGCAGGATGTTGCCGTCGGAATGATAGGCGACCTTGATCGCCGGGTTGAGCGCCTTCAGTTCGCTGATGAAGTTAGCCATACGTGGCTTGAGGAAGCGCCGCCAGTGCCGCGGCGAGATCAGCATCCCGTTCTGCGCGCCCACGTCGTCGCCGATCCAGATCATATCCACGCCGAGTTCGACCAGTTTCTTCGCCGCCGTCAGGTGATAGCGGTAGGGGATGTCCAGGATGGCGTCGGCCAGGTCGGGGTTTTCGACGAAATCAATCAGCATCTGCTGCAGGCCGCGCAGCGCCCAGGCCGTCTCGAAGATGGTCGTCACCGTCACCCCGACGATCCAGTATTCATCCTTGAACTCGCGCACCACGCGGGCCGCTTCGGTGTATAGCTCCGGGCGGTTGGGGTCGGGCGGGGTGTAGGAGAGGATGGCGCGGTCGTCGGCCAGGGGGTGCGCGACGATCTCGGTATAGTGGCCGGTGCCGAAGGGCGTCTCATAGGGCTGCGCATCCCAGCCCACGCCCCATTCGTCCACATAGGGGCCGACCTGCTGATAGTAGGAGTTGGCCCAGCCGACTGACGTGAGCAGCATATCTTCGCCCAGCGCCCGCTCCAGTTCGTAGGTATTGCCGCCGCCGTGCGGGTTGTGCACGCGCTGGCCCTTCACCTGCAGGTCGGCGCGCAGGCGTTCGGCAAACTCCGGCGTGAAACTGATCTGCATCGGACAGCGGTCTGGCTCTTCGTGGCTCAGCGCGGCCAGGATACGTTCGCGCGGTTTCATGGGTTTTCCTTTCGGTTAGGGAGTTTTCGGTAATCAGGCGTCAGTGATCAGCAGGGCGGTTGCCCCGCCGCCCAGTCTTGCGGATAGTGCACAGTGCAGGCGAAGTTCAACCCTGCAACCGATCGCCGAAGACTGATCACCGACTACTGACAACCGTTCACTGCCTCAAAATACACGCCTGCCGCCCCAACGGGCCACCCGTCGCAGCAGGTCTTGCTGCTCTTCTTCGCTGTCGGCGGCCACCCACAGGAAGATGCCCTCCGGCTCGACCGCGGCCATGAAGTCGTCCAGTTCGTGCTTGCTCAGGTCAACGATGACAGGGCGGCGTGCCTGAATGCGCTTGATGAGCGGCACCCATTGCATGATTGGCTGATCGTCGCCCACCCCTTGCACCCACTGAATGGCATGTACTTCGGGCACGCTGAGGATCATGTCCAGGTGACGGGCAACGCCCTTGCCGTCTACGTGGAAAATGTTGTGCGTCCTTGTCTTGACTTCGCGCTGCAGCACCGGCAGGCAGAATTCTTCAAACAGGCGAGGCGAGATCAGCGCCGAGAAGTCGCAACTGGGGATGTGCATCCGCCCGAAGGTGGGAATGCCCATCCAGCTTACCGAAAGCTGCCCGGCAGCCTTGAGCATGGCGTCGAAGTGATCGTAGATGCGCTCGAAATCGTCAATGGCGAGGTGAATCAGTTGGCGCGCCTGTTCGGGGCTTTCGATCAGATCAATGCACAGTTGTTGCGGGTCGCGCCAGGCGGCAGCGCAGTCTACGCCGGGGTGCAGGTCGGTGTAGCCGACCAGCGCCTTGCCGCGCAGCCGTTCGATGGCCAGGTGTGTGATTTTTTCCAGCGCGACAAAATACTCGTTGCTCATGTCGAGCTTCAGGCGGGCCATGTCGTCCCAGGTGCGCACGAAAGGCACCGACCATGAGGTGACCTCGCCATATTCGAGCGTCGCGCCGTAGAAGGCGGCGTAGACCTCCGGCCCCAGGTTGGGCCAGAAGACGGGGAAGGTCTCCCCGTAGAAGCGCTGCCCCTCGATGGATTTGAGGAACGTCTCGACCTGAAATTCAGCGTCGAACCAGCGCTCTTTGAGATTGTCCGACGGGTAGGCTTGATTGGCCTGCTCGACGAAGGCATTGTGGGCTATGAAACGAATAGGGGGACGATCGATGATCTCCCCCTCGAACCACGCATAGACTCGTTTCATGGCCGCCTCGAAATCGGGCATGCCTTCCAGCTCGACCGTCCACCAGGATTGTTGCGTGGTCGTCATTACCTGTCCCTGTATACGTTGTTGCTGTGCTCGCCAGCGCGCCAGACGCGCAGGAAGTCGCCTAGCTGATGCGCTTGCGCAGCACAGTATGCATGGCGACGGACACGGTGATGATCAGACCATAAATCAGCTTCGTCCAGTAGCCCGTGAGGCCAATGGCGATGATCCCCGGCTGGATCGCGCCGATGATGAAGCAGCCGACGAAGGTGCCCAGGATGGTGCCCGTGCCGCCGAAGACCGACGTCCCCCCCAGAAATACGGCGGCCAGGGTGTTCATCAGGTACCCTTCGCCCAGGTTGGGCCAGAAATACCACACGTCCAGGCTCTGCACCACCCCGCCAAAGGCCGCAGCCAGGCCCACTAGGGCGAAGAGCAACATGCGCGTGCGGCCCACATTGACGCCCATCAGGCGGGCGCTGGCTTCGTTGTCGCCGATCAGGTAGGTATGTGCGCCAAATTTGTGCCGGTTGAGCAGGAACCATACAGCCAGAGCGATCAGCACCATCCAGATCAATTGTGCGGGAATATAGCCACCGATCTTGCCGACCAGGACATCGCGCAGCACTGTCCCCCTGGCGATCACCAACGACTCGCCCTGCCCCTCGCGGACCACTTCCACTACACCGCGCCAGAAGAATTGCGTGCCAATGGTGGCGATGAGCGGAGGAATACCCAACCCGACCACAATAATGCCGTTGAGCAACCCCACCAGGAAGCCCGACGCCAGACACCCCGCAAAGGCTACCCCCAGGCTACCCGTCCAGTCGTAGACCTGCCAGAAGACGACCATGCCCACCGCCATGATCGAGATAAACGACAGGTCAATGTCGCCGGCGATGATGACCATCGTCAGGGGCAGGGCAATCACACCCCAGTAGGGCGTCGAGGTCATCAGGGCGCGGTAAATGTCCGACTTGAGGAACGTGTCGGGCGCACCAACAATGAACAGTATCCACAGGCCGAACAGGACGCCGACAATGCCTATTTGCAGCCCGTTCTTGCGGGCAAAGGGCACAATGCGCGATCCCCACAGGCTCTGCGGGACTTCCTGGCTTTGATTCCGTACGTGTGCAGTCATGCAGCACCTTTCCTTAACACCGTTGCCAAAGCAAATGCAGCGAGATCACCCCAAACGTCTCAGTCCAGGCTGCCCGTCTGCGCCACCCGGTACATTTTCTCCATCAGGTCATCCAGCGTGATGTCCTTGGTCTGGAATTCGCCAGCGACACGCCCACGATCCAGCACCACCACGCGATCGGCGACAGAGTACACATGGAAGACGTTGTGATCAATGAAAATAGCCGACTTGCCCGCCGCTTTAATATCGCGCACGAAGTCGAGCAGCTTGCGCGTCTCCTGCAACGACAGGCCCATGGTCGGCTCGTCCAGGATGATCAGGTCGGCGTGAAAATAGAGCGCTCGCGTGATGGCCACGCCCTGTTTTTCGCCACCAGAGAAAGTCTTGATCACCGAATCGGGGTTCACCGCCGAAGAGGTGTAGCCCATCTTGTCCACCATCAGGCGGTGCGTCTCTTCCTTCATCTTCCGGATGTCGAGCACGCCCAGGCGGTTGGACAACTCGCGCCCCAAGAAGATATTACGCCACAGGGTTTGCAATTCGGCCAGTGCGCGCTCTTGATACACGGTCTCCACGCCCAACTCGCGCGCCTTGGGCACGGTGAGGTTTTCTACCTTTTTGCCGCGGAAATAAATCTCGCCGCTGTCGGGCCGGTAGTAGCCGGTGACGATCTTGATCAGCGTGGACTTGCCCGCGCCGTT
The DNA here is from genome assembly GCA_937135955.1 of uncultured Anaerolineales bacterium. Classification (GTDB taxonomy): domain Bacteria; phylum Chloroflexota; class Anaerolineae; order Aggregatilineales; family Aggregatilineaceae; genus UBA2029. The sequence goes on from CAKZOB010000048.1 coordinate 23,048, forward strand.
GTCGCCCAGCAGGCCGACGATCTCGTTTTCGCCAACGCGGAAATCTACGTTGCTCAGCGACTGTACCTCACCGAACGATTTGGAGATGTTACGCATTTCGAGGATGTAGCCCATGGATCACGTTCCCTTTCCAAACCAGAGGAGCAAGCGGCGCAGGAGTGTGAAACGCACCCATAGCCAGATCATCAGAGCAAGCTATGGGCGGTGCGGACACTTCAGGCGAGGCCGCTTGCTCCTCGGAGATGCCAGGTACACTCAGGGGCAAGTATACTCCCTTGCCCCTGAGGTCACAACAGTGCCTCCGATGTTAACGAATGACTGCCTCTACCAGCGGAGCCAGCAGATCGACATTATCGGCGCTGGCGAAGCCACCGCCCGTGTCAATGTGCAGGCCGGAGAAGGCGAAGTGCTTGGTCAGGCAGATCTGCAGGATAGGCAGATAGCCCTGCAGCCACTGCTGCTGGTCAATGACCAGGTCGGTGTAGCCACTGCGGATAGCCTGTACGGTGGCCGGCGAGAGGTCGAAGCCCGCACCGTAGATGTCATCCGGCCCCTTGCCCGCCGCTTCCAGATAGGACTGCAGCGTGGCGGTCAACCCACCGTGATCGGTCACCACGATCTTGACATCGGGGTTGGACGACACGTAGGCCACGAAGGTGGGGATGCCCGCGGGCGGATCGGCATTGGTAGCGGCGTCAATCTCCAGATAGTCCACCGTCAGCCCCGCTTCCTTGAAGGCATCAATCACGCCCTGGGTGCGCAGGCCGCGCGTGGGCTGCGAGAGCAGGCCCCAGACCATGGCGCGGTCGCCTTCCTTCAGGCCAGCGCGCCGAACGGCTTCCTTGCCCAGGTTGTAACCGGTCTGATACAGTTCCTGGCCCACATAGCCAAAGCCCACCCCGGCGTACTTGGCCTCGATGCGCGGCAGGGTCGTGTTCTGGCTGGTGACGATGATGCCCTTGGCAATCGCCTCGTCCACCAGCGGCTCGAAGGCGTCCTCACCCGGATGGCCCATGATGGCAATGCCATCGGGATTCATGGCCATCGCTTCGGAGAACTGCTGGATCATCTTCTGCGGGTCCCAGTCCGACCAGACATATTCAACATCCGCGCCCAGGTCGCTGGCCGCCTGACGCGCGCCGTTGTAGACGTTCACCGCAAAGACACCGCCCGCCGGGCCGCCAGGGAAGAAGACGATCTTCGTCCCGCTGCACCACTTCTCCTTCGGCCCGTTGGAACCCTGGCCGTAGACTGCCGTCGGCAGCATCAGCGCCAGCACCAGGGCAAGAGCAAGAACAATTCCCACTTTCCTCATCTTAACATCCTCCTTAGTAGTTTGTAATGATACGGTTCACTCTTTCGGGGCCTCCTTCTGGGAGGGCCTCCCGGCCTGGGAGGGTAACCCGCCCATACAGAGCTGGGTTTACCTTCCCCCGGTCACCCTTAGCTTATGATCGCTTACCATGCTTGTCAATGCGCGGGCCTCTCTCCTTTGTGATGGGGGCAGGGAGCACCAGCCGGGCGCTCCCCGCCCAGTTGACGGTTAGTCTACGTCGAACTTGAAGATGGTGGTCGTCTGATAGGTCTCACCGGGCCGCAGGACGGTGCTGGGCCAATCCGGCTTGTTCGGCGAGTCCGGGAAGTGCTGGGTCTCCAGCGCGCACCCATCGCCCTGGCGGTAGAAGTTCCCGCTGGGGCCGATCCACGGCTGCGCTTCATCGCTCCACTGACCGAAGTAGTTGCCGCAGTAGATCTGGAGGCCAGGCTCGGTCGTCCAGATTTCCAGCGTGCGGCCCAGGTCCGGCTCATAGAGCACCGCCGCCATGATCATGGACTTGTCATCCAGGCTGGGCCGGTTGAGCACGAAGTTGTGGTCAAGCCCGCGCGCGTCGCCGCCCATCAGTTGCGGATAAGTCGAGCGCGTCATCGGGCCGATCACCTTGGGGGTGCGGAAGTCGAAGGGCGTGCCCTCGACGGGGGCCAGCTCGCCGGTCGGGATCAGGTGATCGTCGGTCGGCGTGTAGCGATCCGCATTGACCCACAGGATATGACCATCAATGCTGCCAGAACCTTCGCCCTTCAGGTTCCAGTAGGCATGGTTGGTCAGGTTGACAACGGTGGGCTTATCGGTGGTGGCGGTGTAGTCAAGGCGCAACTCGTTCTTATTGGTCAGCGTGTAGACCACTTTGACATCGAGGTTGCCGGGATAGCCTTCTTCCATGTCGGCGCTGCGGTAGCTCAGCTCCAGCGCGACGCCATCCTCGGCCTCGACTTCCTGCGCAGCCCAGACTACCTTGTCGAAACCCTTGAGGCCGCCGTGCAGGTGGTTCGGTCCGTTATTGACGGCGAGCGTGTATTCCACGCCATCAAGGGTGAACTTGCCACCGGCAATGCGGTTCCCGTAGCGGCCAATGATGGCCCCGAAGTAGTTGGTGTTCCTGGTCTCGTAGTCCTGCAGGTTGGTGAACCCCAGCGTGACATTGACCAGGTTGCCATAGCGATCCGGCACTTTGACCGAGGTGATGATGCCGCCATAGGTGATGATCTTGACCTCTACCCCATTGGCATTGGTCAGCGTGTACTCATCTACAGCGACACCATCGGCGGTGGTCCCATAGGGGGCTTTGGTGATGCTCCCCTGGGCGAGCGCCTTGCCCTGCAGCGGAGCGAGCAGAGCAAGAGCCAGTGTGAGGGACAGGACGAACAGGAACAGGCGTTTCATCGTAGAACCTCCTAAACACTAAAACGTACTTTTTGTTTCCGGCGAAATTGCCGGACAACCGACCGTCTCGTGGAGCGAGCCAGTCTTGCCCGCTTATCCGACCGCTCCCCCCCATTCTGGTTGTCCAACTGCCGTACGATTGTTCCTTGTGTCCTAACCCGACTGAAGCACACCAGACTCGCCAGCGTGACTCTGGAGCTGGCGCGCGGCGATGCCCTGCGATGAACTGCCAATCACGGAACGTCAAAGGGGTCTATACTAGCTCCAGAACGCTTATACATCCTCCTGCACGCAGGCGGCCCGGCAACAAGAAACTCACACTCCAGGTAAAGGAGTGCTCAGACAGTCCGGACCAACCGCTTTTTGAGGAAATGATACAATCCGTTAGCGCAAACACGCTCTCAGTATATAACACTCTTTGTAGTGGAGTCAAGAGGGCGGGGGGAAGATTCCGGATGGGTGTGTTGTTGGCTTGTTGGCGCTATTCTCAAGGGAACTCGTTCCCCTTGGCCGGTGCGACAAGCGCTGCTTGACCTGTCCCTTTGTCCCATGCTATGATGTTAGCGCTAGCAATTGACGACGCCAGGCGGTAGAAAGCTGATGGCCGAACCCGATTCTCGACGTGTGACCCTGGAAGACGTTGCCCGTGTGGCTGGCGTGTCGTCGCAGACGGTGTCACGGGTGGTTAACGATCATCCTTACGTCTCCGACGATACCCGCCGCCGCGTGCAGGACGCCATTCGCAAACTGGGTTACCGCCCCAACCGCGCCGCGCGTAGCCTGGCCACGCAGCGTTCGTGTATGCTGGGCATTGTCACCTACGGCATTGATCACTATGGCCCGGCGCAGATGGTCACCAATGTCGAGCAGACGGCCAAAGCGCGCGGCTATGGCGTCACCCTCTCTACCATTCAGACGCTGACGCCCGCCGAAGTCTGCGCGGCCATTGACGCGCTGGGCGGCAGCGTGGTAGATGGCCTGGTGCTGATCACGCCCGTCGTCGGGCTGCGCACCGCGGACGTGATGGCACTGTGTGGCGATATCCCCTTCGTGCAGATAGACACCAACCTGGGAGCCAAACTGCCCTCGGTGGTCATTGATCAGCACTACGGTAGCCGCCTGGCCACGCAACACCTGCTCGACCTGGGACATCGCCGCCTGTGCGAAATCTCCGGCCCGCTCTACTGGCACGGCGCATTGGCGCGCCATCGAAGCTGGATCGAGACGCTGGACGCGGCAGGGCTGGAACCTGGCCCGCATGTGGAAGGCGATTGGACTGCGGCCAGCGGCTATCATGCTGCCCGGCAGTTGCTGGCCCAGAGAGCGTCGTTCACCGCGCTGGTAGTGGGCAACGATCAGATGGCGTTGGGGGCGATTCGCGCGCTGCGCGAACATGGGTTGCGCGTGCCACAGGATGTATCGGTCGTCGGCTTCGATGACATCCCAGAAGCTGCCTATTTTGAGCCGCCGCTGACCACCGTCCGCCAGAACTTCGCGGCGCTGGGCGAACAGAGCGTGGAATATTTAGTTGCGCTGATTGACAACCGCAACACGCCCATTCATCAGCGGGTGCTCTATCCTCAGTTGATCGTGCGGCAGAGCACCTGCCCGCCGTGCGAATAGAGGCAATGCCGGAGGTAATCCCTCACAAAAGCGCACATCAGGAAGGATAGATTTTTATGAGTTTAATAGGGATTGATGTTGGGACGACCGGTTGTAAAGTACTTGTTCTGTCTACCGACGGCCAGGTGATCGCCACCGCCCATCGCGAATACAACGTGCTCCGCCCGCAGCCCGGCTGGGCCGAACTGGACAGCGCCGCTGTCTGGGGGCAAATCCAGGATGCGCTGCACGAAGCGACCGCGCAGACGGCGGGCGATCCGGCGGTGGCCGTGTGTGTCGCCTCAATGGGCGAGGCGATGACGCCCGTCTCGGCGGAACGCCAGATTCTCGGCCACTGCCTGTTGGGGTTCGATACGCGCGGGGCGGAGACGCTGGCCCGCCTGGCTGCGCTCGATCCGGTGACCTTTTTCAATCACAGCGGCAATATCCCCAGCGGCGTCTACGGCGGCCCCAAGCTGATCTGGCTGCGCGATCACCGCCCGGAGCTATTCGAGCGCGCTTACAAATTCCTCTTCTGGGCCGATCTGGTGAGTTTTTTGCTCGGCGGCGAGCCGGTCACCGACTACGCCCTGGCGAACCGTTCATTGTTCCTGGACGTGCAGGCCGAGACCTGGTCGGCGCAGACGCTGGACTACGTGGGAATGCCCGCCGACAAGCTGCCCGCACTGGCTCCGGCGGGCACGGCTATCGGGACAGTGTCGAAGGAAGCGGCGCAGGCAACGGGCCTACCCGCGGGCGCGACCCTTGTAGTGGGCACGCACGATCAATGCGCCACGGCCCTGGGCGCGGGAGGCATCCGGCCCGGCATGGGCGTCTACGGACTGGGCACTTACGCCTGCCTGACTCCCATCTATGATCACTTCCCGCCTGCTCAACGCATGATCGCCGCTGGCCTGTCGGTCGAACACCACGCCGTGCCGGCGTTGTACGTCAGTTTCTACTACAACCTGACCGGCGGCGCGCTGTTGAAGTGGTTCCGCGACACCTTCGCGGCGCTGGAGCACGCGCAGGCGCGCGCGCATGGTGAGGATGTCTACGATCATCTGCTGGCGGAGATGCCCGCCGCCCCCACCGATCTGCTGGTGTTGCCGCAGTTCGCCCCTACCGGCCCGCCTCGCTTCGACGAGCACCCCTATGGCATCATCGCCGGGCTATCGCTGGAGACCACGCGCGGAGAGTTTGTCAAAGGGCTGCTGGAAGGTGTGACCTACTACTTCCGCGAAGGGCTGGAGCATCTGGCCGCGGCGGGGATCACCATTGGCGAATACCGCGCCACAGGTGGCGGCGCGCGTTCCGACGCCTGGTTGCAGATCACCGCCGACATCCTGGGCAAACCGCTGGCCCGCCCGCGCATCACCGAGGCGGGAGCGCTG
>CAKZOB010000049.1 GCA_937135955.1 uncultured Anaerolineales bacterium
GGGCGTGGGTTCACAACCCTCGTTTGGCGCTCTCCGAGGCACACTCCGAATTATCTTACACTCCCGTTTCCTGTACCTGTTTCTCACTGTCACTTAACTTCAATTGGCGAATTTGTTCCGTCATCGCTTGTTCTCCTGATTGTTTTTTCCTCCTTCTATTTTCTACTTTTTCATCCTGGTTTGGTATAAGTGGTCAAGATGTCTCTGAGCTTCGCTTTATATGAATTTCCTCGAAGAACCGAAACAATTGGTTCGCATCGTTTCACCTCGCCAGATCGTTGCCCACGCCCAAACTGAGGCGCGGGCAGTACGGCTATTCAAGTACAATCGCCCAGACCCCTAACGTCCCGTCCGGGTATTCAACCCATAACCGGGTTTGGTCGTTTGATAGAACCAGGCGAAAGACATAATCGGGCAGTGCAAGATGTGCCAGTTCTTCCCCAGACAGGTCCGTCACGATGCCAGTTCCGTAAAATCGCATCGTATCGGTTTCCAGTGAAGGAGGTATCGGCCCCGGCGCAGGACACTCACTCCGGAGTCCGGTGGTAATGTCATAACATTCATCATCCTGATCTTCCGGCCACATCGATTCCAGTCTCAAGATTGTGTCTGTATCAAATCTGAGAGAACTGATCACAAGGTCGACGTTTATCTGCTGGATGAGTTCACCCTCCGGCACAGAAATAACCTCGACGTATTCTCCTAAGTGGGTTTCGTATGCCAACAGGCTGTCGTCCGGACTGAATGTCAGAGCCTCCGTGCCATATGTCGGGTCGAGAATGTTGTCCAGCGACAGTACCAGTTCGCCGGCCTTCCAGTCCCACACGTCAAACCGCCTGGAGTTGTTGATTCCCAGATAGGTGCTTCTCGGACTGAAACTAATCTTAGGTGCTGGGGACGGAATCCGATCTTCGGTGGGTTCGACAGGGAAAGCCATCACTGGTGCAGCCAAAGCGACATCATAGAGTATCACCTCGTTAACATCCAGATCAACTTCGGAATGCCACAAGATCAGCAGGCTGTTCGGAGAAAGAATGGGGTGTGCAATCTGTGTCATCGAAGGTAGCTCGACGGGCTGGCCCGACGCGATATCCCAAAGCACGAGATTGCCCCTGTTCTCATAGTAAGAATTGGTGACGAGGTAGTGGTAGTCCGGAGTGTACATGACGAATCCGATGGACATGCCGGGAGTCTCGAACACTGCGAGGGTATCCCCATCATCCAGATCGATTCGCACCAGGCGTTTGGCATCCCGCGTGCGGAAAAGTATGGTGTGGGTCTCCGGCGAAATGTGATAGCTCTGGTCAGCAGTGGTACGTTCATTGATATCGCTGCGAGCAATATCCAGCGTGGCGATGTCCTCCAGGTTCGCTGCATCGAGCAGGTGAATGGTGTTATCCGACTTCAACAGCAGAAGCCGGTTGGTTCCAGGCAGAATACGGTAGTTGTCACTTTGCAGCCGGGCGACGATTTCCCCGGTAGCCACGTCATAGACGGTTGTGTCGATCACGATCCGGTTGCTGTCCGGGCTGAGAACCAGTGCACCCGCCGCCGGAATCCGGCCAATCTGCTCCCCGGTCCTGACATCCCAGACACCCGTCACATAGGAGGGAGCATCTGCCCCACTGTCATCCGGTAGGTCGTATGAAAAAGCTACGGTCCAGACCTCGGGCGGAACATTCACTCGATTGGATAAGTTCCAGCCTGGTGGCAACATGTTCATCTGATCATCATTGAGCTGCGGTCCGTCCTGCTCGAGTACGACACGGCCATTTTCAGTGACGACGGAACCTTTTTCGATCACAAAAACCTGTCCATCCGGCTTTACAGAGAGAAAGCCGAATCGCTCCGGCAGGAAGGAGTAGATGTCTTCAGCCTCTTTGACCGACGGTTGATCTCCCGCCAACGACCACACGTCATAGCCGGAGTTTGTTATGCCTTCCCAGGTGGCCGAATAGTAGGTATCCCATCTAACGATCAGGCTGCTGTCGTTGGGCAGAAAATGCGCAAAGGTAACGGAGTTCTCTTGAGTATAACTGTCTCCCGGTTCGGTCTCTTTCGGCCAATGGGGGCTCTCCATATGGGATAAGTCCTGGATGGTATAGGACAGGTCGTAGACGGTCTCACCGGTATCCACCCTGCTGATGTGCACGCCATCGTCAACTTCGTAGGCCAGCCAGTCCCCGCTGTTGCTGAAGGCCAGGGGCCAGATACCTTCAAGGGTGTACTGGATGGAGTTCTGAGCTAGGTCGTAGGCTACTACTTCTTTCCCATCGCCCAGAAACACCAGGTTGCCCTGTGGCGCAAACAAAACCCTCATGACCTGGAAAGTACCGTTCAGAGGGTGAAAAACCGGGGCCTGTTCCAGGGATGGGTAAAGCCAGAAGCCGCCGTGTCCCCCCACTGCCAACCGGGCGCCGTCCGGCGACCAGGCAACCACTGGTTCCATAACGCTGCCTCCCAGACGCTGGACTTCCTGCGCCTGGGCGATAGTCTCGGGTGTGATGACAGGATACGAATCATCCTGTGCAGCAGCAATTCCTGTGGTCAGCACGACAAGCACGGTAAGGCATCTCAGTACCCATCGATCGGTTCGCATTGTTTCACCTCGTCAGATAGACCCATATCACAACTGTGATAGATCGACGTGACCGGGGCGTGACTAGTGAAGAAATCCGGAGCGGGTTTGTCATTTCTCTATCTTTGGACTGATCCCGCTTTCGCAGAGAGGTGTCTTGCCCTTTTTATCCCGAACTCAGGTTATTTACTTTGTTCCCAAATCCGCACGGTGCCATCCAAGCCACTGCTGGCTAACTGTCTACCATCTGGACTCCACGCGACAGCAAACACCCAATCCGTGTGCCCTTCCAACACCGACATTAGGCTTCCATCGTTTGCATCCCAAATCCGGATCGTGTGATCGGCGCTCGCGCTGGCTAACTGGCTACCATCGGGACTCCAGGCCACAGACATCACTCTACCCTCGTGACCGTATAAAAGAAGCAGCGGTTCTCCTGTCTCAGCGTCCCAGACACGCACGGTGTTTCCATCGCCGCTGCTGGCTATCCGGCTGCTATCTGGACTCCAGGCCATTTTTTCAACCATTATATCCAAGCCAACAGGATAATCCTCATAGGAATGACCCTCCAGAATATGAAGGATACCACCGCGTGCAGCATCAAAAAGCCTTACTGACCCGCCTGTTCCATATCCCGCCACTTTGGTCTCATCGGGACTCCATATAGCTCCCCTGACAGGGCTTCTTCCTTTATCATTCACAAGTAGTGTGTAACTGGCTAAGGTGTTATCCAAAACGAAAGCGCTATCGCCAATATTGGCAAACACGTGGTTGCCATCTGCACTCCACATGACCGTCTCGGCAAAAGGTATGTCAATAGCGTCTCTGTATAAAAACGTACATGTTGCGCTGTCCCAAATCCGTATACTCCCATCTGGCGCATACCATCCTCCAGCCGCGCTAGCGAGTTTCGTATCATCTGGACTCCAGGCGACCGAGAGAACTGCGCCTATATGACCTTCGCAGAGTCCCGCCAACCGCCCACCCTGAGCAGCGTCCCAAATGCGCACTTGATTGTCACCCATGACTTCCCATCCGCCATATCCGGCGGCTACTCGCGTGCCATCCGAACTCCAGGCGACTGCGTTCACTTCTCCTGTATAGACTTCTTGCGCCGCCAAGACTTCACCAGTCTGCACATTCACAATCTGAAGACTGTTCGGTGTAGAAGTCAATAAACGGCTATCATCGGGGCTCCAGGCAACCTGTCTCCTTCCCCCATCACCATGCCCCGAGCCTTCAAATCGAAAAACAGTGTTAAGTTCATTCACACGAGTGTCCCATACGTAAATAGCACCGGAGGTTCCATAGGCTAACAGCGAACCATCCGCGTTCCAGTCGGGCGTCCATACATAATGGGATCCTGATTCGTCATCTAAAACTTCAATCACCATCAGGCGTTCGTCGCTACTTGCCTCCCAAATCTCAATCCATCCATAGGCCTCGAACACGACTAACTGCGTTCCATCTGGACTCCAGACTGGAGGGGCTTCTTCGCCAAAACTGACGGCAGGAAAGACCATCTCTCCAGAGAGTGCATTCCAAGTGGTCACGCCGTAATCATAGTAGGGCCAGTGAAATGCAATATATATGCCATTCGGATGCCATGTCAGGGCACCTCGATAAATGCTAAGGCAGTTATGAACCTGGCAATCGAGATTCGACGGTTCCACATATGGGTTAAATGATGAAAGGACTTCGTTCAATCCACTGTCCCAAATGTGGATCGCTTCAAGATTAACTGTCGCAAACAGGCTACCATCAGCATTCCAGCCGCCCAGTCCAATTTCCTCCGGCATCCTTCGAATCACGTAACCAGTTGCTGCATCCTGGATCGTGACACCATCTGGTCCTAACATCGCGATTTCTTTCCCGCCCGGATGCCAAAATAGTGTCTCAACGCGCTGCTCAGACAACTGCGTGATTTTCTCAAGCTGTGTTGAATAAAGAACAAGGCCAAGGCTGGTCCCTACCGCGATCATTTGTCCATCGGGCCGCCACGATACGGCATTGATCGTGCCCTCACCCAGGCGCATCACTTCTTCGTAGGTGACTGTATCCTGACCCTTGACCACTTGCGGCACGGGCACGATCAGCCCTGCCAGAATCACGAGCATGTACAGCCCGATAATCAGTCGTTTGATCATGCGCGTCACCTGCTTCCCTGTGGTAGTTTCCAGCTTGAGGTTGATCCACTTTGGTGGAGGTTTTTTTGTAGGAGACTCTCAGTGTGAATAGGCGGCTTCATAATCAACCGGCGAGCAATAGCCCAAAGCTGAATGAAGTCGTTGTCGATTGTAGAATACCGTGACGTACTCAAATGTACAACTAGGTTTCTCTCCGAACAGATCGGATGGATAATAGCAGCAGCAAAAAGGAGAGGGACCCCTGACCGCCGAAGAGAAGTTGGCTCACCACCGGTTGAGTGTGCTGGAACTGGCCCAGGCGCTGGGCAATGTGAGTGAAGCGTGTCGCCAGCGGGGGATGTCGCGGACCCAGTTCTACGAGTACAAGCGGCGTTTCCAGACGCATGGGCTGGAGGGGCTCAAGGATCTGCCACCGATCCCCAAGGAGCATCCCTTCACGACCCCGCCCGAAGTAGTGGAGCGTATTCTGGCGCTGAGCCTGACGCATCCAGCGTGGGGTTGCACGCGGCTGAGTGATATGCTCAAATTGGAAGGGGTGTCGGTCAGCTCACCGACAGTGCAGAACATCCTGATCAAGCACGGCATGGGCAGCAAGTTTGAGCGGCTGCTGAAGCTTGAAGAGCAAGCGGCCAGACAGGCGATTGAACTGACCGCCGAACAGGTGGCCCAGATAGAGAAAGCCAATCCCTGTTTCCGCGAACGCCATGTGGAGAGCAGTCGTCCTGGTGAACTGCTGTGTGCTGACACGTTCTACGTGGGACGGCTCAAAGGGGTAGGCAAGGTCTACCTGCACACGGTGGTAGACACCTACGGCAGCACGGCCTTCGGTTTCCTGCACACGTCCAAGCAACCGGAAGCCGCGGTGGCGGTGCTGCATAACGACGTGCTTCCCTTCTACCGGGAGCGTGCTCTGCCCGTCACCGCCGTGCTGACCGACAATGGCCGCGAGTTCTGCGGGACGGACAGCCATCCCTACGAAGTCTATCTGGCCCTCAATGACATCGAGCATCGCCGCACGCGCGTGCGCCGACCGCAGACCAATGGCTTCGTTGAGCGCTTCCACCGCACGGTACTGGACGAATTCTTTCGCTCAGCATTTCGTACGACCTTCTACGAGACAGTGGAGGCCTTACAGCGCGACCTGGACGCCTGGCTGGTCTACTACAACACCGAGCGTCCACATCACGGCTATCGCAACCTGGGCAAACGCCCTCTTGATACCGTCAATGCCTACCTGGAAACCGTTCGCCAAGAAGCCTAGTAGTACATCTCACCTATGGACTATTCGTATCCTTGCCCCTCGATCTAATTGTGTGATGCTCTCACGGACGCGCAGATCGATGAGATCAGGATCGAAACCCTCGCTGTGGTCAGCCGTGAGATTGAGCGTAATCTCCAGATGTGCACCTGCCTGTACAAGTGGCTGGATCACCGCATTGAAGAACTCGCGCCAACGAAGGGGATCAATGCGGGTTTCGACGATCAATCCAGCGTAATGCTCAGGGCCAACCACCGGAAGTTGATCCCCAACGCCGCTCGGTTCAGGTTCAACAACATCCAGCCCATGATCTCTATCATCGGCCTCGGTGATTTCCGGCTCAGATTCCCCCAATAGCTCGCGAGCCACATTTGCATTCAGCAACCAGGCATGATCGCTCACGACACACTGCTCGGCTCGCACGCGCTGTTCAAAAAAGATAGTATCGAATCGATATCCTTCGGGATCCCCTAGACAATATGCGAAGAGGCCGCGCTCAACTCCCCACGCGATAGTATCCTGCAGCACGTTTGGCCCGGCGAGCAGAGGTAAATAGGTGTAACGTGCGAAGTAGTCCCACAGGGCACTGACGCATACAACTTCCTGTTCGGCGGGCCAGAGATACTTGAAACGCTCATCATCCCGCTTGAGAAGGAAATCCGGGTCAAAGCGTTCGAGCAACCGCTGCCCATCCTTCAATCGTTCCCACACCCGCTGGCTAAGCGAATCGCCAGGACGGTACGATCGGACACCAGGCTCCCATCCTACCCACACATTGTTATGGGCAGGTGCGATGGCAACTGTATATGCGCCCCACACAGCGGAAGGCAGCGCGGTCTTTGCGTCGTCATATTGATGTTTGAATTCGACATCCTGGCGGTCGGTGAGCTGGCTGCTAGCAGTGCGTTTGATGTCATCCAGGGCTAACAGGCGAATCGCAGCGTTTTCAACGGTTGTCTTGCTGCCGGGTGCAGCCATTACAAACACGACGGTATTTCGATACTGCCGATGAGTGCCACCTGCGTTGTTCAGAATATCCTCAACATAACGCCGGGCGGGGCTGTCGGTTTCTTCTTCGACCCAGGGCAGGTGAAGCGGTCCAACCACCAGTTTCAGGCGGTCGTTGTCGCGTACCTCGCGCGGATCGTCCGGCCAAACTATCGCCCGGCCAAACCGATCTCCTACCAGTTCTTCAATTGCCTGACGGATGCGGTCAGAAATGGCGCGCTCTTCCTGGCGCATCGCGTCCATACGCTGCACCAGCATCATGTTCAGGTTCGGGTCGATACCCAGGCGCATCAGTGCGCCCTCTTGCTCCAGATACCACATCTGGCCCTGGAGTTTGTCAAGGGCGTCGGCAGCCATAGCGGGGAGTAAATCCGGTTGAAGGACACCCAGCCATAACTGAGGGCGCGTGCCCCCGGTGAAGCCCATGCGGCCACTGTGCGAATAGAGGAAGATCGATGTTGCCAAGCCTTCGCACAAGCCGAACTTGTAGTAGTCGCGCCCGATCCGCCGATCGATCTGCTCGGCTTTTGAGTCGGGCAGCCCGGCGATGTCCGAACCGATGGCCGACTCGTAACGGTGCATGCTGCCGGTGTAGTTGAGCAGTTCCTGGCGGATTTCGGGATCGCCCAGGTCAATATGGCCGATCTGGATCAACGGTGCGCCGTGATTGCGACGGTATAGGTTGCTGACGACCAGCGCTAACAGGCGCAAGACACCACGTGTCTTCTGAAAACCCTGGATCGTGCCCCACCGATCACGCAGTACATCGATCAGCTCTGGATGGAAAGGATAGGCTGCTTCCAGTGTTTGTTTATAGACGGGATCAAGCACATGTTCGGGGAAGACTTCGCTGTTCTGCCGGTAGTATTCCCAGTATTCAGCCGCGACGCGACGCGCAACTGATGGATCACCCACCGTCTCAAACAGGCGGCGGCGCAGAATCTCGTAGATTTCGGTGCTTTCCGCCGTGATTTCGGTGCGCTCGACCCGCGCCAGGATACGCTTGAGGCTGTCGTACAGGCGGAGGGCCTGTTCACCGAACATCTCTTGCACATGGCTGGTCATCGTGATCACCAGCATGGCCTGCGGGTGACGATCTACAGCTTGGGTCAGTGCTTTGAGGAAGGCTTGCAGTTGATCGACCAGGTAGGAGCGGCCCACTTTCACGCCAGACGCTTTAGTGGCGTAGTTGAGCAGTTCGTCCATCAAGATCAGGGAAGGTCCGGCGTAGCTCAAGATTTCATGCAGCAGATCGGTGCCGGGAGCAGTGCGCTCCTCATCGCTCCGGCGCAGCAGTTCGTACAGTTCTGGACCGCCAAGTTGGTAGGCGATTTCACCCCAGATGGTGTTGAGGGTAATACCTTCGGGGGTGACGCGCGGCTGGCTGGGCGTCAGCATATCGCCGTCAATCACAGCGACCTGTGCTTGTGGCAGCGTTTCCACACGCGCTTCGAGCATCAGCTTGCGCACATCGTCGCGCTCGGCCAGGACTGCACCATGTTTCGCCAGGTGATACATGGCCAGCATTGTGTGCGTTTTGCCGCCGCCAAAGGTGGTATGGAGATGTACCACCGAACTGGCTTTTGAGTCGCCCGACAAGCGCCGCAGCATCGAAACCAACTGCGCACGCAGTCCGCGCGTGATATAGGTCAGGTTGTAGAACGTTTCCGGGTCTTGATATTCTGGCTCGCTTTCACCGGCAGCGACCTTGCCCAGGTCGGCGGCGAAGACACCCAGGTCAAAGCGACGGTCGCGGATGTCCCGGTGCGGGACAGCATTCGCGGTCCAGGCGGGGAGATGGCCGTAAGCGCGCTCCTTTTTGGCCTCGACAGGCACTGTCTCCGTCTTGACGCCATCAAATAGGCGGTCGGTTTCTTGTAGGAAGACGATGAGATTATTCCGCACCAACTCGGCTTCGGCACGGGTCGGCTGGTAATCCTGGTGAGTGCACTCGTTGCGCACGCCGAGAATCGTCATCAGCGTGCCGGGGTTGAAGTAACGCAGATTATAGCCCAGCGTATCGGTCAACCAATCGTAGATGCGCTCATTCTGATAGAAGTGCACCCAGTTGCCGAAGGTCATCTTCCCGCCTTTGCCCGGCCCGGCTTTGCTCTGAGCCAGTCGCAAACGGTCTGCATCGCGCTGAGGGAGTTTAGCAAGTAATTCATCAAATAATTCGCGGAGCAGATTCTCAATCGCTCCCCCCGCTGTTTCGATGGCCTGGCGATAATGCTCAGATTTGATGAGATCATTGGCTTCCTGTAAACGCTGACTGTAACGCATCTGGCTTCCTCGCTCGATCTAAAA
>CAKZOB010000050.1 GCA_937135955.1 uncultured Anaerolineales bacterium
GACTGGGCGCATCCATCATCATCACCTACACGGCCAAGGTCACCGGCGGGGCGGCATACCCCCAGGATGACGCCGACGCCATCCTCTGGCTCGGCCCCGACGATCCCTTGCCCGACCTGGCGTTCGACAGCACGCGCCAGGCCGTCACACGTTGGCGGCTAGACTGGCAACAGGAATAATCTGGTAAGGGTGCGTGCGGAATGTGTCGGGCCGTTTGCTGAGGCAAACGCCCCCGCGTCAGGCAAACTGCTGGCAACCTTTGTATACACCCACCTGGAATGCGCCCTAGCGGTCGTTATTCTCTGTGGAATACCCGATTTTGCTCATCGTAGAAGCCCACTCCGGTGTCATCCACAGTTTCCAGTAGATGTTGAGCAGCACCGGGGCATAGCGTTCGACAAGCACCCCCAGCCGGGCCAGGAAACCGCCCAGGACGATCTCATGTTCCCCGCGCACCAACCCCAGCACGGCTCGCTCGGCAACGAAATCAGGATGCTCCACCGGAAAACCATATCGCTCTACCAGATTCTCGACCTCTGGGGAGAGCATGTCAGTATGCATCCAACCGGGCAGCACCAGCGTGACGTGTACGCCAGTGCGGTGCAGTTCGCGGCGCAGCGCGTCGGAAAAGCCCGCCAGACCATATTTGGTAGCTACATAGGGAGCGAACATGGGCACCGCAGCCCGGCTGAGGCCAGAACCGATGTTGAGGATATAGCCATGGTTGTGCGCCAACATGGACGGCAGAACCAGTTGTGTCAGACGAATGGCCGCCCACAGGTTGACGCGAACCATCTGCTCGATACGGCGCGGGTCCTGCTCGATGAATGGCCCGCCCATAAAAATGCCTGCGTTGTTGACCAGCACATCAATCCGGCCAAAACGCTCTAGCGTCAGGTCTACCACGCGCTGCAACTGTGCTTCGTCCGAGAGATCAGCGGGGATGACCAATACCGCGGAAGTATACGGCTCGATCTCCCGCCGTACCATTTCCAGCCGGTCTTCGCGCCGGGCGACCAATACCACCTTAGCCGCCCGTCGCGCAAAGGCAAAGGCCAGCGCGCGCCCCAGCCCAGACGACGCGCCGGTGACGATGACTACCTTTTCGTTGAGCACCAGTGTGGAGTGTCTGGGGCGGAAGAAACGCATGAGCCAGTATCCCAGGCCGGCTGCCAGCCCTCCCCATAGAGCACGGCGTAGCATTCTCATACCAGTCTACCCTTTTACCAGCGTATACACACCGGGGGCAGCCGTATGGCTCCCCCCGTTAATGCAAAGGCTTCGGTATCCGGAAACCATCACCGACCAAAGGCCAGTGTGATCCCGTTCGCCAGATCAGACAGCAGATAAGGGAAGATGCCCAGCGCCAGCGTGCCCACCGTCGCAATGCTGATCGCCCAGGCCAGGGGAGCAGGCACATAGGCTTCTCCCTTGCCCTGTTCGAAATACATATACCACACGATGCGCAGATAGTAGTAAGCAGAAACCAGGCTGGTCAGGACACCAATGACGGCGACAGGGATCAGGTCTGCCGCCACCGCTGACTTGAAGACAAACCACTTGCCGACAAAACCCGCAGTTAACGGGATGCCGGTCAGGCTAAGCATGAACACCGCCATCGAAGCCGCCAGCAACGGTTGCCGGGCCGCCAGGCCGCGCATACTATCCAACCCGGTATTCGAGGCGTCGTCCTTCTCTACTGCGATGATCACCGCAAACGCACCTACGTTGGTAAAGGCATAGGCGACCAGGTACATGACGACGGCGCGTACCGCTTCATCAGTCACAGCAGGTGTCCCCACGGCGGCCACACCAATCAGCAGATAGCCTGCGTGCGCAATGCTGGAATAGGCCAGCAGGCGCTTGAGATCGCTCTGCACGATGGCCACCACATTGCCCAGGATCATCGTCAGCGCGGCGATGATCCACACTGTGCTCTGCCACGCGGCTGCAGCCTCACCGCCGAGCGTCAGATTCCCCATGCCGGCACCCAACACGCGGGCCAGAGCCGCAAAACCGCCGATCTTGGCCGCTACGCTCATATAGGCCACCACCGAGGTCGGTGCTCCCTGGTAGACATCCGGCGTCCACATATGGAAGGGTACCGCTGCCACCTTGAAGCCCAGCCCTACCAGCACCAGACCCGTTCCTACCAGCAGCAGATACTTGCTGGAGGCATCGTCAGCCACAATCTGCCCGATACTCTGCCAGAGAGCGCGAAAGTCCGTGGTGCCGGTTGCCCCATAGACAAGCGCGATTCCATAGACCAGGAAGCCGGACGAAAACGCGCCCAGGATGAAATACTTCAAGGCGCTCTCTTCCGACGCTTCCTGCGGCCAGCGGAACCCGCTAAGGATGTACAGAGGGATGGAGAGCAGTTCGAGCGCCACGAAGACGATCACCAGGTCCCCTGCCGCCCCCATGACCATGACGCCCAGCGTGGTGAACAGCAGCAGATAGTAGTACTCGCTGCGCTGTCGTCGAATGCGCTCCAGGTAATTGTAGGCGACCAAAACGCCCAGGATGGCCGTGATCAACACAGTGACATTGACCGCGTCACTGAAGCGATCGGCTACATACATGCCACCGAAGGCTACCGCTCCGTCGCCAAACTCAACCACATCTCCCAGTGCCAGCAGAGAGAGGGCCAGCGCTGCGCCCAAACCAACAAGGGTCAACGCCACGGTGATCTGCTTGCGCGTCCGGGGGATGAACAGGTCAACGATCATCAACAGACAGGCATAGGCACCCAGGAAAATTGCCGGTAGCGCTGCCCCAGCGTTGAGATCGCTCAGGTCCGGAACACTAAACATGGCCCCTCACCGCCTTCATTGGCCAGCCGCCGTCATCACGTAGGTGTTCACCTGATCAACCAGTTCTTGCACCGACCCATCCATGAACTTAAAGAAGTACCCCGCCTGCAGGCCGATGACGAACACCATGACCAGGATCGGCACCAGCGACCACAGTTCCTGCCAGTTGAGATCGGGCAGGCGCTTGTTCTCCTCTTTGTCCAGCGCGCCCATGAAGACCGTGTTGAACATGTACAGCATGTACACCGCCGCCAGAATGATGCCGATGGCTGCGAAGAAGGTGAACCACCAGCTCAGGACGGACGATCCCGCCGAGCCAAGCAGAATGGTAAACTCGCCTACGAAGCCGTTCAATCCCGGCAGCCCCATGCTGGAGAGCACGATCACCAGCGCAATCCCGCTGTACAGAGGCATCGCCCGCCAGATGCCGCCGAAGGCGCTCATCAGCTTGGTGTGCCGACGCTCATAAAGCACGCCCACCAGGAGAAACAGGCCGCCTGTGCTGATCCCATGGTTGACCATCTGCAGGATACCGCCCTGGATGCCCGCCGGATTCAGCGCGAAGATGCCCAGCATGACGAACCCCAGGTGACTGATGGACGAATAGGCGACCAGTTTCTTGACATCCTTCTGGCCGTAGCTCACCCATGCCCCGTAGATGATCCCGATCACCGCCAACACCGCTACATAGGGAGCGAAGGTCTTACTCGCTTCCGGGAAGAGCGGCAGGTTGAAGCGCACAAAACCATAGGTGCCCATCTTCAGCAGTACGCCGGCCAGGATCACCGAGCCAGCCGTGGGGGCCTGCACGTGCGCATCGGGCAACCACGAGTGCAGGGGCCACATGGGCACTTTGATGGCAAAGGCTATACCGAAGGCCAGGAACAGCCAGCGCGCCGTGTTGGTGCTGAAGGATAGCTCGCCGGTTTCCAGCTTGGCCAGGATATCGGGAAGGCTGAACGTCCCGGCCTTGTTACCCAGCCACAGAATCGCCAGCAACATGAGCAGGCTGCCCGCCATGGTATACAAGAAGAACTTCACGGCGGCATAGATGCGGTCTTCTGCCCCCCAGATGCCGATCAGGAAGTACATCGGCACCAGCGTCACTTCCCAGAAGATGTAGAACAGGAACAGGTCCTGCGCCACGAAGACCCCCAGCATGGCCCATTCCATCAAGACCATGAAGAGGTAATACAGCCGCACGCGATCTTTGATGGGATTGAAAGACGCCAGAATAGCCAGCGGCATGATAAAGGTGGTCAGCATTACCAGCCAGATGCTGATGCCGTCTACCCCCACATAGTAGCGGATGGTGAACGAATCGGCTGTGATCCAGTCTACCTTCTGCACCATCTGCAGGCCGGAGACACCCGTATCGAAGTTGCGCAGCAGCAATAGCGACACGCCGAATGTCACCAGCGAGGTAACCAACGCCCCCCAGCGGTAGCCCTGTTCCGTGCGTGCGAACAGCAGCATGAGCACCAGGCCCACCAGGGGGAGCATGAAGACTACAGTGACCAGCGAGATATCTTCCATAAGTTTGATCCCTCTGTGTTACAGGCCAAGCCAGTCGCGGATCAAAGGCACAAGGATTAGGAACATCACCAGCAGCGCGCCGAAGAGCACGCTCAGCGCGTACATATGCACGTAGCCCGTCTGAATGGTGCGCAGACGCTGCCCCACCCGCCGCGTGAGCCACCCCAGGCCGTCGAATGCGCGGTCAATAAGGCCCTTGTCCACGCGCCAGGTCAGCACAGCGGTTGCCGCATTGAACGGATCGCGGATCAGCCGGTTATGCACATAGTCGTGCCAGAAGCGCCAGTCTACTTCTTGCGCCAGCCAGTAGGCCGCGTTGCGATAGGGATAGACAATGTAGGTGAAGTAGAACTCGTCCCAATACAGCTTGGCGTTAGCCAGGGCAAAGCCCCGCTGCGTGCGTGGATCGACTTCCAGAGGATCGCGGCGCAGCGTCGCCAGCACTGGCTCGCTATAGACCGAACGTGCCAGATAGATCGCCCCCAACGCCAGCAACACCGCAAACGTCGCTAGCAGGAAGTTGAACGTGCCAGCGTGAGCATAGGTCACGCTATGTTCCAGGAAGCTAGTGAACTGATGCTTGCCCAGAATCCAGTCGAGGATGGGGAAGCCGCCCGGCACGTTGATGAACCCGATCAGCAGACTGAGCGCCGCCAGGATGATCAGCGGCACAGTCATCACTCGCGCTGATTCTTCGGCATGGGCTGCCGCAGCATGGCGCGGCTTACCCAGGAAGATCAGGCTGACCTGCCGCCACATGTAAAAGGCTGTGAAGGCCGCCGCCGTCAGCAACAGCACGAAGGCAATATAGCCGCCCAGTAACCCCTTGTTCACCCCCGCCTTGAGCGAGTCCAGCAGGATTTCGTCCTTCGACCAGAATCCGGCGAAGGGAATGATGCCAGCCAGAGCAAGCGTCCCGAAGAGATATGTCCAGTAGGTGACGGGCATCCGCTCCTTGAGGCCGCCCATGAAGCGCATATCCTGCGGGTCGAAGTCATCGTCCAGGTGACTGGGGTGCCCATGCGTGACGTGATGGTGACCATGCTCCATCCCGTGAATCACCGAACCGGACCCAAGGAACAACAAGGCCTTGAAACAGGCGTGTGTCACCAGATGGAACATAGCCGCAGCGTAAGCGCCCACGCCCACCGCTGCCACCATGAAGCCAAGCTGACTCACTGTGCTGTAGGCCAGCACCCGTTTGATGTCCCACTGCCCAACCGCGATGAAACCGGCCACCAGCGCCGTCGTCGCACCGATCACCGCCACCACGAACGAGGTCAACTCCGCTGCGTGGTAGAAGACATTCGCCCGTACCATCATGTACACACCCGCGGTGACCATGGTCGCGGCGTGAATGAGCGCGCTGACAGGCGTAGGGCCAGCCATAGCGTCCGGCAACCACACAAACAGCGGGATTTGGGCGCTCTTACCCGTCGCCCCCAGCAAAAAGAGGAGCGTGATCAAGGTCAGCGTCGTCTCGAAGCTCAACGACACCATCCCGAAGTCAACCTTGTGCCCGCCTTCCTCCAGCCAGACCTCAGCCTGATTGAACACCCCCAGCGGTCCCTCCGGCTGATGCGCTTTTTCTTCCTGCGGGATCGGGGGAACAAACAGACGCGGCTCTTCAGCGGCTTCGGCATGATGAGCGATAGGCTCCTCGCCAGGGTGATAGAAGTCGAGCGTGCCAAACGTCCAGAAGGTGATCAACACTCCCAGCACCAGCCCAAAATCGCCCACCCGGTTGACGATGAACGCCTTCCGCGCGGCGTCGCTATTGCGCCAGCCGACGCCCTTGGGCTTGTCGAACCAGAAGCCGATCAGCAGGTACGAGCACAGTCCTACGCCCTCCCAGCCGACAAACATCATCAGGAAGTTGTTGCCGGTGACCAGGATGAGCATGAACAACAGGAACATGTTCATATAGACGAAGAAGCGCGGGAAACGCTCGTCACCATGCATGTAACCAATGGCGTAGATGTGAATAAGCGTGCCCACGCCCGTCACGACCAGCATCATCGTCACGCTGAGCGTGTCCACCCGGAATGCCCAGGGAATGGTCACGTTAGCTGATGGGATCGTGATCCAGTCGGCGAGCAAGGGCATATCCACCACTGCCGCTTTGTAGCCTGTGTTGACCTGCGCGATCCACAGCAACACCGCCACAAAGAACGTCAACGCGCTGGCCCCTGCGCCGACAATCCCCACGCCCCGTTCGCCCAGGTGCTTGCCAGCGAACAGATTGATCAGCATCCCTGCCAGGGGAATCAAGACGACAAGCGGTACAAGGTTAAAGAAGTTCTCCATGGCCGTTCCTTTGGGTCATGCGCCAGACTGAGCCAGGTACCCCCAACCGCCTATTCCTTGAACAGGTGCAGGTTGTCAATGTCTATGCTCTTCTTGGTGCGGAAGATGGCTACGATCAATGCCAGACCCACTGCCACCTCAGCGGCTGCCACTGTCATGACAAAGAACACCATCAGGTGCCCATCCCCGCCGGCCCACTGACGAGCAAATGCCACCAGAGCCAGATTGGCGGCGTTCAGCATCAATTCCACCGACATGAAGACGAGGATGGCGTTGCGGCGCAGCAGAACCCCTATCGTGCCCATGATAAAGAGCACCGCACTCAACAATACATACAGCTCAATGCTAACGCCCGATGATCCCATGTGTTCCCCCTCAGTCTGCCCTGCCCTATTTCGAGGGTTCGGTCGGCGCGGTCTGACTGACCACCGCAGGCGGATTGGCCAGTCGGCGTACCAGGCGCGGACGCGGCCCCAGTGCCTCGTGCGTCAATACGATGGCCCCAATCATGGCCACCAGCAGAAGCAACCCCACCAATTGGAAAGGCAACACATAATTGGAAAGCAGGAGGCGGCCAATGTGCGTGGGACTGCCGAAGGTAGTCGTCGCATCGGCGCGCAGGTTGACGATGACGTCTCGGAATGAGTTATCCGGCTGTCGCTGCTCGGCGAACACCCACAACACCAGTGTGTTTGCCTCCAACTCCTGCTCCGGCAATTCAGCAATTGGCGTGCGTTGACTGCCAGTGGGATACAGGGCCAGGCTGCGCACCCCTTTGGATAGCTGGAACTCGCGTGTTTCGCCATACCGCAGCGCCCCAACCAGCGTCTCGTTGGTATCCATATCGCGCAGGTCAACCCGCAGGCGATCCGGCAGAGCATTCACCACCACAGCGCGCAGGCCGTCTTTCTGATCGCTGTAATCGAGCGTATGCGCCGCCGTCACCAACTGCGGAGCCGCCTCTCCCAGGCGACCCACCGCTGTCAGCGAGTAGGATTTGCCCTTTTCCAGCGCGATCATCTGATCAAGCAGAGGCGTCGCTCCCTGCGGGTCCTGCCCGGCCTCTACAGCCGTCAACTGATACTCGCCGTCGCGCCATTGCAGGTACTCTGATGCCTGCCCAAATGCCAGCCCCTGCGCCACCCGTTGGTCTCCCAGGTAAAAGTCGAGCGTCCCTGCCCCGTCGAGCACATGCACGACGCGCACGTAGGGCTGCGACTTGCGCGGCTCGGTCGTATCCACTTCACCGTTGATCACGGCGATGCTGGCGATCACCAGAAAAACCAGTGCCAGCACCACGACTATCGGTGTGAACCAGCGGAAACGTGGCTGAAAGCCTGGCACCACGCGCTCTGCACCGAGCAACATGATCACGAAGAGGAACAAGACCATGATGGCGCCAGCATAGACCGTGATCTGCACCATGGCCAGAAAGGGCGCATGTAGCATCAGAAACAGGAACGCAATGCAAGCGAAGTTCAAGATCAAAAACAGCGCGCTATACACCGCGTTCTCGCTGATGAGCATCATCGCCGCCGACACGATGGCGATCGCCCCAACAATGAGAAAGAGGGTCAGTTCCATACGTAACCGTCCTGATTCGCGTGATCAAGGCACGCAGTGCTCAGCCCGATCCCGGTGAAGCGCAGTGTAGCGCAAGACAGGCGCGTAACCAAACGTCCCCACCACTTTATTTGGGATCCTCCATGATGGGAATCGCCTTAACGAACTTGCCCGGTTCGGTCTTCTGAGGTGTCCCAGGCACGCCCGGCGGCGGTGGATCGAGCAGCATTTCTTTGGTGTAGATCGCATCGCGCCGGTCAGTGAAACTCAACCGATACTCATGCTCCAGCACAATGGCCTCGGTAGGGCAGGCATCTTCGCAATAGCCGCAAAAGATGCAGCGCAGCATGTTGATCTCATAGGTCTTGGCGTAGCGCTCCCCAGGGCTGTAGCGCTCCTCGTCAGTGTTCTCTGCCGCTTCCACCCAGATCGCATCCGCCGGACACGCCGCCGCGCACAGCGCACAGCCGATACACTTCTCCAGACCGTTGTCGTAGCGCTTGAGCGCATGGCGACCCTTATAGCGTTCGCGAAGCGGGCGCTCCTGCTCCGGATACTGAATGGTGACCGGCCCTTCCAGGATATGCTTGAACGTTGTCGCAAAACCGTGTATCAGATTCATCCAATACTCCTTCGCTCTCTCTGACCGTGCTTACTCGTGACGCTCGCCCTCACCGGATGCAGCACCCGGATTCTGTCCACCTTCTTTGCCCGCCACGGCGCGCGAAAGCGCTACCGGTACGCCAAGCATTTTGTCCACGGCGTGCATCGTCAGCAAACCCATGCCCGCATCGCCGGACAGGGAAACTAATTCGACACGCTTGGCCCCAACCGGTTCCGGCTTGCGCCCCACACGCTCCAGCCAGTAGGCCGCGCCCGCCAAGAACAACACCCAGGCGACCACGGACATAATCACTGTCGCCTGGCTGCCATAGGTTTCCTCCAGAATGACCGCCACTGCTGTCCAGGCCACGGCTATCAACGCCAGAGGCAGCATCACCTTCCAGCCGAAGGCCATCAGCCGGTCGTAACGAATGCGGGGCAGCGTACCGCGCACCCAGATCATGACGATCAACAGCACGACCACCTTCAACCCGAAGACCACCGGGCCGAGCAACGGGGCCTTGTCCACCAGGAAGAAATGATAGCCCCCAAAGTACATCGCCGCGCCTATAGCGCTCACCACAATCATGCCGATGTACTCCGCCAGGAAGAACATGGCGAACTTCATGCCGCTGTATTCAGAATGATAGCCCGCGGTCAGTTCCTGTTCGGCTTCGGGCATGTCGAACGGGGCGCGGTTCACCTCGGCCAACAAGGCCACCGCCATGATCGCTGCTGCTACCGGATTGCGGAACACGAACCAGCCCAGGATGGGCGTCTCGTTCTGCGCTTCAATGATGTCACCGATGCTCATCGAACCTGCCAGCATCACCGGCACAACCATGGCCAGCCCCATGCTCAGTTCATAGCTGACCATCTGCGCAGAGGAACGCAGTCCGCCCAGCATGGCATACTTGTTGTTGCTCGACCAGCCGGCCAGCACGATCCCGTAGATGCCAACGCTGGTGATCCCCAGCAACCACAGCACCCCAACGTTGACATCTACCAGCCCCTGCGACAGGCGATACCATTTGCCATCGAACCAGGGCACGGTGATCTTCGGGCCAAAGGGCACGACGGCAAGCACGATCAGCGCGGGCACTGTTTTTACAATAGGCGCAATCCAGAACACCACCTTCTGCGCCTGCGCCGGGGTGATATCTTCCTTGAAGATCAACTTGATGCCATCCGCCACTGGCTGCAGCAATCCATAGGGACCAGCGCGGTTCGGGCCAACACGTGCCTGCAAGAACGCCAGGAAACGGCGCTCAAGCACCGTGGTATAAGCAAAACCTGTCAGCAGCACCACGAACAGGATCAGGCTGGTCAGGATCGAGTGGATCACCGTGCAAGTGCTATTACCGGCACATTCCACGATAATGCTGGATTCCCCTGGGCCAAACATACCAGACCTATCCCTCCCTCTTCTGCACGGCGCATACTGCCAGAGCCTCCGGCACCGGCGTTGACGCCAAGCGGCGCGGTACCAGCACCACTCCTGCTGGCGCTTCCCCATCCACACGCGCCTTGGCAAGCAGATCCACGCCGTCCGCCCTCAGCATGACCTGCTCCCCATCGGCAACGCCCAGCGTTTGCGCGTCTTCAGTGTTCAGTTGCACGTAGAGTTCCGGGACGCGCCTGTGCATCAACGTGCTGGGGACGAACAGTGGCTCGCGGTTGTAAAGCAGGCGGATCGGCACAGCCATCAGACCGTCGCGCTTGGGCCGCGATGTGTCAACTGGCCGCAGCGTCAGCTTATATTGCTCCTTTTCCGCATTGGTCGCCCACTGCAACCCCAATCCGCCGCGGTTGCTATATGCCGTGCCGCCATAATACAGGTCTTCTCCACCCACCAGCGGGAACTGCGGTTCTACCTGCGCTAGGCGCGGGTAACTCATCTCTGCGTAGCGCAACACATGCTGCGTGATATCGCGCATGACCAGGCTGGGCGAGATGCGCGGTTTTGTGCCGCCCTTCATGCGCGAACTGATGTGTGCAAAGACTTTCCACCCTGGCAACGTCCCCTCAAGAGGAGTCTGCGCCATGTAGAAACGTTGTACACGACGCATACCGTTGGTGAAAGTTCCCTCCCGCTCGGCGAAACTCTGCACTGGCAATACCACATGTGCGCGCTCGGCGGTAGGGGTCATGAATTGAGTGGCAACCACAACAAACTCTGCCTCTGCCACAGCCTCGGCCATACGGGCATCTTCAGCCACCGGATCGGCCTCGGCAATCACCCACATTGTCGGGCGCGCTTCAAGCATAGACTCGGTCGCCTCTGGCGTGAAGGCCATATCCAGCGCTCCCTGGAAATTAGCCCCTGGCCACACTGGAATCAGCCCGTTGTAGGGACGCCCGGCGTGTCCTGTGAGAATCAGCAAATTGGCCGCCGCCTGCATCAATTCGCGATGTTGCGCCAGCGTGACCCCCTCGCCGCCAACGAAGATCACCAGGTTCTCCACGCCCAGCAACGCTTCGGCTGCCTCGGCCACAGGCTTGGGTACCCTCACCCCCTTTAGCGCTGCTTCCAGTTCGGCGTAGCCTTCGGCCCGCGCTGCAATGAACGATTCGTCCAGGGCGTTGTTGCGCCGGGCAACCGCCGCGAACCCGTTTAGGACTGCAACAGCTTCGCCATAGCTATAGCGCAACACGGTCGTCGCATAGCGATCCAGTTTAGTAGGCCGCCCGTTGGCTACCACCACTTTCGCGCCCCGATCGGCAGCCTGCTTGACCTGCAACCACCAGATGGGTGCTTCCTCTTCCAAGTCAGACGCAATGACCAGGATACCGCTACCCTTACCGAGGTCGCGCAGGCGTGTGCCGACCCCAACTCCTACCTGAGTGACCTGCTCCCAGCCAGTCATGATCGCCGGCCACACGCCCAGCGCACAGTCACTGTGCGTCAGGCGGGCTAGCTTGCGCAGTTCCCACAGGTCCTCGTTGCTCAGGCTAGAATCGGCCAGAAAACCCGTCTTCGCGCCGTGTTGGGTCAACCGCGCCGCGATCTCGGCGTAGGCCGTGTCCCAATCCACTGTCACCCATGCTCCGTCGCGGCGGATCATAGGTTCGGTCAGCCGCTCCTCGGCGCGGCTATGATGATGTCCGAAGCGCCCCTTGTCGCAAATCCAGATTTCGTTGACCGCCTCGTTCTGACGCGGCATGATGCGCTTGATGATCTTCATGCCGCCAAAATCCCGGTCCTGGCGCGTGCTTGCGCTGATATTGCATCCCACCGGGCAATGAGGGCATATGCTGGGCACTTCGTCCAGTTCCCAGGGCCGCGCACCAAAGCGAAAATCAGCGGTGGTCAGCGCCCCCACAGGGCAGATGTCGGTCGTGTTGCCGCTGAACTTGGTATTGAATGGCGGATCGCTGATCGTCACAATCTGCAGACGTCTGCCGCGCTCGTGAAACGCCAGCACATCGTCGCCCACCACTTCCGCGCAGAAGCGCGTGCAACGGGCGCACTGAATGCAGCGTTCCCGATCCAGATAGATCAGTTCGCCGAGCGGCACATGCTTATCGAGGTGCAGCTTGTCATCATAGATAAAGCGCGACTCACCCGGCCCATAGGCCATCGTCAGGTTCTGCAGCGGGCATTCGCCACCCTTGTCGCAAATTGGGCAGTCGAGCGGATGGCTGGTGAGCAGAAACTCGATAATGCTGTCGCGAGCCTCGCGCACCGCCTCAGTAGTAGTGCGCACGGCCATGCCAGCGCTGACCGTTTGCGTGCAGGCCGTCTGCAGCTTCGGCATCCAGCGCACCACAGGATTCCCCTGCTCGTCCCGCTCCGGCTGCCCTGTCTCGCGGTTGATCACCACGTTGCCCAGTTCAACCATGCACATGCGGCACATACCTACCGGTGCCATCTTGGGATGATAGCAGAACACCGGGATGGTGATACCGTGCAGCTTGGCCGCATCCACCAGGTTCATGCCCGCCGGAACCTGGTACTCCTGACCATCAATCAAAATCGTAACGGTGTCAGCCATAGTGCTCCTCAAAAAGTCAGAGCCGTTGCCTGTACCTGTCTGTTTGCTGGGCCATCTCACCGGCATTCGCGCAAACCGGCCTCAGCCCGATCTACATACGCCTGGAAGACGTAGCCCCACTCTGCCTGCGCGAACAACTCCGCCGCGCGCTCTCTGGCAGCCAGAAAATCAAGCCTGGCTCTATCGGGATAGCCACAGGCCAGCCATTCCTCGCCGCGCAGCAGGTAATACACAGGGTGTGCTGGACTGTGTTCGATCAGATGGCTGAGCAAAGCTATCTCCGGCGTCATCATCTGTCCACTTGTAGCTGCGCTATGTGCGATCACATCCATATTACGCGCCAGCGATCGCCGCTTGGGGGACAGCATCCGTCAGCCCCACGTAGCGCTCGTACTCCTCCCGGAAATGCTGCAGCGTGCTCAGCACTGGATTGCACGCAAAGTCCCCCAGCGCGCAGAGGGTCAACCCCTGAATCTGCCGGGGAACGCTTTCCAGTAGCTCCAGGTCGCGCGGTGTGCCTCTGCCGTCCAGTAATCGCTCATAGATTCTTTCCAGCCAGTAGGTACCCTCGCGACAGGGTGTGCACTTGCCGCAGCTTTCGTGCTTGAAAAAGTGAATCATCTTGGCCGCCGCCCACACCATATCCGTATCTTCGTCCATCAAAATGAACGAAGCCGATCCCAATGTGCTGCCCAGCGCGGCCACGCTTTCATACGTGAGCGGCGCATCGAGCACCTCGTCAGTCGCCCGCAACACCGGCCCGCTGGCCCCGGAAGGCAAAATGCCCTTCAACCGCTTGCCATTGGGAATGCCGCCCGCATGCTCGTAGATCAGTTCACGGAATGTCAGACCCAGCGGCAATTCGTAGTTGCCCGGTCGCTCAACATGCCCGCTCACGCAGAAGATTTTCGGCCCCGGACTCTCAGGTGTGCCGATCTCTTTGTATGCAGCAGCCCCGTTGAGGACGATCCAGGGGACGTTCGCCAGTGTCTCCACGTTGTTGACGACAGTCGGCTGATAGTACAGGCCACCGCCCATCTGCGCCGGAAAAGGCGGGCGCACACGCGGCTGCCCCAGCAATCCTTGCAGGCTGTTGAGCAGCGCGCTCTCTTCGCCGCAAATGTACGCCCCCGCGCCCAGATGAACGTACATGTTGCAGCTCCAGCCGGAGCCAAGGATATCCTCGCCCAGCAGGTTAGCCCGGCGCGCTTCCTCGATGCGCTCTTCCAGGGCATGAGCCAAGTCCCAGAACTCACCCCGGCAATAGACATAGACCGCCGTTGCCTGGATGGCGTAGGCGGCGATCATCGCCCCTTCGATCACCTGATGCGGATTCTTCTCCAACAGTTCGCGGTCTTTGAAGGTACCCGGCTCGCTCTCGTCCGCGTTGACCACCACATATTTGATCGGGGCATCTTTGGGGATGAATGACCACTTGCGGCCAGTAGGAAAGCCCGCCCCTCCCCGTCCGCGCAGATTGGAATCCATAACGATCTGGATCACCTCGGCGGGGGTGTGCTCTTTGATGGCTTTCCGCAGTCCCTCGTAGCCACCATGTGCCACATAGGTCTCAAACTGCCAGATGTCAGCAATGTCGCGATTGCGCAGCAGAATGTGTGCCATGGAAAGATGCTCCCAACGACCTAGACATCAGGTGAATCGCGCTTGGTAAAGTAGACAATACCTGAGTGTCGCGTGTAACCTGTTTTTTCGAACAGGGCCAGACTGGCCGTGTTCCAGTCCTCGATCAAGACGCCGATGATGTGTATCCCCTGCGCATGCAACACGCGCTCGGCCTCGGCGATGAGCGCCTGTCCAATTCCCCGTCGGCGAAAGTCTGGATGGACAGCCAGGCGATTGATCCATCCTTTGCGCCCATCGTGAGTTGCGACGACAACCCCCACCAGCAACTCTCCCGCCCGCGCGCCTATCGCCGTCTGCGTCCCGCCAGCAAGTTGCCGGGCGAACTGCTCGGCGCTATCGCGCCCGTTGGGACGGATAGACAGATTGGCAGCCTCCCACAGGGCGCGCACGCTGTCGTAGTCGTCCGCCGTCAGAGTGACCAGTTCGTACTCACGCACCTGCATCTCGGACTTCTAACCCCGGTCTCCATCGCTGCGGCTTGCCTCAGCACGCCATTGCTCGATCAGTGCTTTCATCTTTTCCATGTCCAGGTTCTCGTGATAATGGAAATTGCACTGAAGCATAGGCGCTTTGTCGCACGCAGCCAGGCACATCACCGGTTCCACGGTGAACAGACCATCCGCAGTCGTGCCACCTTCTTCGCTCAGCCCCAGATACTCGCACAGTTGCCGGTAGAACTCATCCGCGCCGCGCAGAGCACAGGGCAGATCGGTGCACACCTGCAACCAGTATCTCCCCTTTGGCTTCTCGGAATACATGGTGTAGAAGCCGGCAATGGACTGCACCTGCGTGGGATCAATGTCGCACAGCGCAGCCACTTCTTCCAGGGCCTCCGGCGTCACCCAGCCGTACTCTTCCTGGGCCAAGTACAGCAGAGCCATCACGCCAGACCGTTTGTCCGGATACTTGGCGAAGATCTTCGCGATCCGGTCAGCATATTTCTCAGCCAGCACGACCCTACTCCTGCAGTAGCACACGCGGTGCTCGTCGCCAACATTTAGCGATCGGCATCGCCCAGCACAATATCAATGGTGCCAATGATCCCCACCAGATCGGCGATCAGATGTCCCTTAGCAATGTGTGGCAACGCACTGAGGTGAATGAAGCTCGGTGTGCGGAAATGCACCCGCCAGGGACGCGGACTGCCATCGCTGACCAGATAGCACCCCAACTCACCGCGCGGACTTTCGACCCGCACATACACCTCACCCTTTGGCGGACGGAAACCTTCCGTCCACAGCTTGAAGTGATGGATCACGGCTTCCATGCTCGTGCCCAGTTCCGAACGCGGCGGCGGCACATACTTGCGATTGTTCGAGCGCACCGGCCCCTTGGGTAGATTGTCCAATGCCTGCCGCACAATGCGCAGGCTCTGCCGCATCTCTTCTATGCGGATCAAATAACGATCGTAGATGTCTCCGTGCGTGCCCAGGGGCACATCAAATTCGAAATGATCGTAGCTGCTGTAGGGAATCGCCTTGCGAATATCCCAGTTGACCCCCGAACCGCGCAGCACCGGCCCGGTGCACCCCAGGCGAATCGCATCCTCAGCCGAGAGGAAACCAATACCCTGTGTGCGATCCAGCCACAAGGGATTATTGGTCAGCAGGCGTTCATAGTCATCAATGCGCGCGGGGAAGTAGTCAATAAAATCGCGCACCGCCGGCTCGAATTCTTCTGGCACATCGCGCCACAGGCCACCCGGTCGAAAATACGTGCTCATCATACGCTGCCCGGAAACCATCTCGAAGATGTCGAGAATCTTCTCGCGCTCCCGGAAGCAGTACAAAAAGACGCTCATGGCCCCGATGTCCAGCGCATGCGTACCCAGCCACACCAGGTGACTGTTGATGCGCGTCAATTCCGCCAGCAAGACGCGCAGATACTGTGCCCGCAGCGGGACATCCAGCTCGCACAGTTTCTCGATGGCCAGGCAATAGACCAAATTGTTGCCCATGGGGTTGAGATAGTCCATGCGGTCGGTCATGGTGATCGCCTGCTCGTACCGCTTGGACTCCATGGATTTCTCAATGCCCGTGTGCAGGTAACCGATGTCAGGCACGCAACTCACAATTTCCTCGCCATCCAGTTCCAACATCAGGCGCAGCACGCCGTGCGTGCTGGGATGTTGCGGCCCCATGTTGAGCACCATGGTCTCGCCGCTGAGCGCACGTTCCGACACCAGCCCCTTGAGCTGCTGGATGTCCCCTTCCCAAACGCTATCCTGTAATCCAGTCATTCCCGCTACTCCACATGGCCGCTTAAGTGCCTACTCTCGCGCGTAGGGTTTGTGCCTGTCAATCTCATCGAAGTTGAACGAAAACTGCACCGTTTCGTACCCCAACGGATAGTCTTTGCGCAGCGGGTGCCCATCCCATCCCTCTGGCATCAAGAGCCGGCGCAGGTCCGGATGATCGGTGAAGTACACCCCGAACAGATCGTAAACTTCCCGCTCCGACCAGTTCGCCGCCGGATAGATCGAAGTGACGCTAGACACCACCGGATTATCGCTAGGGAGATACACCTTGAGCCGCAGTGAGCGGTTGTGCACCATCGAATACAGATGATAGGACACCGCGAAGCGAGGCTCCTGCGGATAGTAGTCCACCCCCGACACATCGGACAGAAAGTTATATTCCAGCCCCTTGGTGTCGCGGCAGAAGCGACAGACGCTCACAATGCGGTCGCTGTCAACGACCAGGGTGATCTCGCCGCGAAATTCGATAACATCCTGGATGGCGTCGGGAAACGCATTGGTGATCGCCTCAACCGGATCGAGCATTGCCATTATCCTTTTTTGCTTCGCAGCCTGGACTGAACATAACTCATGCCCAGTCGGTAATACGCTCTTGCTTGATACGCTCGTGCAGGGTGATGATGCCGTGAATCAACTGTTCGGGGCGTGGCGGACAACCGGCCACGTAGACATCAACGGGCACGATCTCATCCACCCCCTGGACGATCGCATAGTTGTTGAAGATTCCGCCACACGATGCACAATCGCCCATGCTGATCACCCATTTGGGTTCGGGCATCTGGTCATACAACTGACGCAAGACAGGAGCCATCTTGCGCGTGACTCGCCCGGCCACGATCATCAGGTCACTCTGCCGCGGGCTGGGGCGCATCAACTCCATGCCGAAGCGCGAAAGATCATAGACAGAGGCCTGCGTGCTCATCATTTCAATAGCGCAGCACGCAAGGCCAAAGAGCATAGGCCACATGGCGCGAGTTCGCGCCCAATTCACAGCATCTTCCAGCCTGACCGTTACGACACCCAAATCACCGAGTTTCGACGTCAATCCCATTCCAGCCCTCCAACCTTCCACTCATAGATAAAGCCGACCGCCAGAATGAAGAAGAACACGCCCATGATAGTCAGGCCGTAGAGACCGTAATCGCGGAAGACCACCGCCCACGGCAGGAAGAAGATCACTTCGATATCGAACAGGATGAAAAGCACTGCCACGCGGTAGAACTTGACCGGTATGCGTCGGATTGCCTCCCCATAGGGGCGCATACCGCTTTCATAGGGAGCCAGCTTGCGGGCAGTAGGGCGATAGGGGCCAAACAGACGCGAGATGAACGCAATGAGCACACTGACCACGACGGCCAAGACCAGCAAGGACACGATCGGTGCGAAGTCTGATGGCACGGTAAGATTCTCCGTATTATGCAGTTGGCTCAATGCTAATTGTTCTGATTAGAACAAACACCTGAGAGATTAGCATAAAGCCCATGCCATGTCAAACCGCTAAGAATCGTTCAAGCAACCTTGCACAAAGATAGCACAGGCACCCCGATTCTGAAAACAGTCTTTAGGAAAAATCAGAGGATACAGGCGAGGATAAAGTGAAGGCGCTACACAAACAAAAAGCCAGGCACCCAAGAGCCTGGCTTAGATCGAAATCGCGAAAGATCGAAAGCCTACAAAAAACAACAGGCCAGGGGATTGGCAACGACCTACTCTCCCAGGGGGCTGCCCCCCCAGTACCATCGGCGCGGGTGGGCTTAA
>CAKZOB010000051.1 GCA_937135955.1 uncultured Anaerolineales bacterium
CCGGCGATGACCACCGCCGCCTCACGCACAGCGCGGTCGTCTGCTAATCCCCTGACGCTCATGGCTGCTCGATCTCACCGCGCGCGTAGAGCTGCTCCCAGCGCGACACATACTGATCCCACGAGAATGCTTCCACAATGCGCTGGCGCGCCGCCTGCCCCATCCGCTGTCTGAGTTCTGGGTCTTCTCCAAGCCGGCGCATGGCTTCCTTGAGTTGCTCGACGTTGCCAGGTTCGACGTATAGGCCTGTCTGCTCGTGAATGTTGGCCAGATCGGTGATGCCGGGCAACCGCGCGATAATCACTGGCACACCTGCAGCCATGGCCTCGAGTGGGGCGACACCCATTCCCTCCCGCCGGCTGGGGAACACAAACACATCGCTGGCTGCCAGAATCCGCGCTAACCGCGGGCGGTCGTTGATGCGCCCCCAGTACACGACTTGCGCCTCGCAACCGCGGAGCGGCTGGCACACCTCCTCGACTTCCTGGCCAACGATGTTCTGGCTTTCCTGGCGAGAGTGCGGACCGACCACCCAGAGGCGCCAATCGGGATGTTCGGGTGCCAGTTCGGCGAATGCCTGGGCCAGGGTGTCGAATCCTTTGCGCCTGCCCACACTACCTAAGAAGCTGAAGACAACGCCATCCCGCGGTACCTGTTTCTGCTGGCGCAGGGTGCTGCGCTCCTGATCCAGGGGGACAAAGAGATCGTCGCGTACTCCGTAGACGATCAGCGCGGCTTTGCCAGGGAAGCGCACGACTAGGGGCTGGAAGAGCGCCGGACTCACGGCGACAATATGATCCACCTGGCCGAGCAAGATGCGCTTCCACCGGCCCCGTGCGCCTTCCATATCGAGCGCCTGCTGCTCCTGGTCAGCCAGGGCATGGACCGTGATCACGCGCGCCCCGCGGCGATGCGCGACCCAACCGAAGCCCCATGCGATCACTGCGTCGCTGGCCAGATTGATGCCTGACAGAGACAACCAATGCAAAATACTGTAGTCCAGTCGCAGCAGGTAATACAGACTCCAGAAAGCAAACACGATGCGGCGAATGAGCCGCGCAAAGCGACGCCTGCCGATCATGGGTGAACGCAGGATCGTGATCCCATCGCGTTCTTCGCGGCGTAGGAAGCCCGGTTGCCCTGAAGTCAACACCACAATCTGATGTCCGCGTCCGGCCAGTGACTCGAAGCGCTCAATGGAAATGAGCAGTTCGCCGCCGAAATCAGGCGGCCAGTACGCATAGGATACAAACAGGATTTTCATCATGAGGTCTGTTTGCTTTCGGTGAATGCGCGACGAAGCCGCTTGGCTTGGTTAATGGCGGCAGGGCCGGCGAGTGCCGCTGCTGTATACACAAATGCCTGTTGCGACACCCCATAGCGCAGGCTCTGCGCGAAGCAGCGCAGCGCCTTTCGCCGCTCGCCCTGCAAGGCATGGGCGTGAATCAGCCCGCACCAGGTGCGGTGTTTGGCCCGGCGGAGCGCGGGAAGCAGGTCATTCTGCCCATGCTGGCGAGAAGTCCGTTCGCATAGCTCGAGCGCGCGCAAGTAGTGCGGCGCAAAGCGAATCGTCTGTGATGTAATGCTCTGGTTATCCTTGTGCCGCTCGATCAAAGGCTGCTCGGTGTAGGCAAAGCGCGCGCCATGCGCAGCCAGCCGCCACCAGAATTCGAAATCTTCGGGGCCGCTAAGGGATGGTTCGAAGTTGCCGGCCGCTTCAGTTAATCCGGCGCGGAACATAACGGTCGGCGTGGCCATGAAACTCCGTTCAAGTGTTGCTTGCTGGTAGCCGGATAGAATCTCCCAGACGCCATCTTCTAGGGGCTCGGCGGCCAAGCCATTCAGCCTGATCTCGTCTTTGTCAAAGCCCAGTTCCCTGGTACCAGCCACGTAATTAATGTTGAGGTAATTGCCGAAAATCAGGTCGAGATGCAGGTGTTTTTTGAACAGGTGCACCTGCAATTCGAGTTTGCCGGGCAGCCAGACATCGTCGGAGTCAATGAAAGCAATAAACTCGCCACGCGCACGACTGACTCCCTCATGCCGCGCTGATCCAATGCCGCGGTTTTGCTCAAAGCGCACATAGTCAATGCGCGGGTCTCCAATGGAAGCAACCACCGCAGGCGTGTCATCGGTAGACCCATCGTCGACAACGACTATTTGCAGGTTCTCGTACTGCTGGTTGAGCACCGACTGAATGGCACGCGGTAGCAGATGAGCGCGGTTGTAGGTGGGGAGAATCACCGAAACAAACGGCTGCACAGACCTATTTCCTTCTCGCGCTGCATTAATGGTTTCTGGAGGCATCCAGCATTGTCTGATAATGCGACCTGTACCGCTCCACTTGATGAAAAGCCACTTCTCTGAACTCACCTTCTAGTCCGGCCATTAGTTCAAGAATCTCCTGTTCTGAAAAGTCTGGCGTCCATTGGGGAGCTTCTTCAAAAATCTGCCGATAAAGCTCTGTAACCAGCCAGTCACAATAGTAACCTACCAGTCGGTATACCCGGGTTTGCATGTTTAACGAAGACAGTTCCTCTAACACTTTCTGGCGTCCCGCAAGCAAGCTCAGCCTGGCTGTACTGGTGCCTACGAAACCGCACACATAATCACACTCCGCTTCTCCAACCAAGAACTCGATCGTGTACCCCCGTTCAAGTAACTGCCGGTTGGCATAGTCACCTGTGTCGTAATACCCGCTGATGCGCCCGACACTCGGATCAGTGGTTTTTGCAGGGCTGAAAGATAGGTCTTCAGAGAGAAACACACCACGATCAAAGAGCAGGCAATAGCTGCCCATTCCCTTGTGCATCTCACCGTTCACTTTGAGTTGCCAACCCCTTGGAGCCAAACTGACTGCAGCCACCCTGTCTTGGCCGATCAGCTGATGAGCCTGCTTGGCTACACCGGGATTAACCAGCATCACATCATCATCACATATCCATACATAACGAGTCCCAACGATGTACCTGATGAAAAAGTCAATCTTTCGAGAATGGCTGAAATTCCAGAAGCGCACGACTTGAGCTTCGGGGAAATGGCTCTTTCGAAGCGAACCACAACAGTCAACAACCATGACCTTGACATCCGCGTCCAGGTTTCTTTGTGCGAAGTAATACCAGATCCTTGTCAAGTCCGGATATACAGAAAAGGTCAGCAATGTTGTTGTTTGGTAGCCCTGATATCTCGGACCGCTGAAAAGGCTGCGCGCCAGATTCCACACAGTAGCGCTGGCTAGCAGAGAGGTGCTCCGGTAGCCAAACAGCCTTGCCGCAGGCACAAACGTGGCTGCAACCGCAGCCATTGTTCTGGGAATACGCCTCTTGGTAATCATTGCTGTCTGCAACGTGACTTCTGCCCTCGTCTTATCCACTGTTGCGCAATCCTGTCTTATTGCCAATCCCATTTTGCCTCAAGGCGTCTACGAATGCATCCGCAGCGACCAGGGGCGTATAGCGTATGGCCGTTTCGAGTCCCATTTTCGCTATATCAATGGCACGCTGAGGAGTATCTAGCAGATACATGATCACCTGTGCAAGCTCTTTAGAATTCTCCGGCTCATTCACCACCAGCCCGTTCTCGCCGTGCTTCACCAGTGACGTGAACCCTGGCCGGTTGGAGACGATCACCGGCAGGCCGCAGCGCATGGCCTCCAGCGCCACCATGCCGAACCCCTCCACGCAGAGCGAAGGGAAGACGGCGATGTCGGCCGCCAGGTATTCGTGCGGGATGCGCTCGTAGGGCACGAATCCAGCAAACGACACGGCGCCCGGCGGTAGCGTCGCCGCCAGCGCGCGCACCTCTTTCTCGTACTCGCTCAACGTATCCGTATGCGCCGGATCATACGCGCTGCTGCCCACGATGCGCAGGTGAGTATCTGGGAAGCGCTCATGAACGATTTGAAACGCCTTGACAAGCTCGCGCACCCCCTTCACCGGCACGAAACGCCCCACGAAGATGATCGTTTTCACTGGCCCAGATAAAATCTGCTCTTTGGGTGTCACACGCGCAAACTCAGGCCCCAGCGAGTTGGGCACTACAGCAATACGCGGTCTTGGGCCTGACGGCGGCAGAACTTCTTCGATGTAGCGGACAAGGTTATTGTTGGAGGTGATTAGCAGACCGCAGCGATTCAGATAGCGCCGGCTCATCCCGATCTGTCCACGAAAGAAAAAGGCAAGCTTTTCACGCGGGACAAAGCGGCTCAAGTACTGCAGGTTTTGCGGTGCGTCATCCACGATCATCAGGTCGAAGGAATGCGCCTGCCAGTAGCGGCGCACCTGCCGTAAGTAGCGGTAGGAAAGCCAGGTTGTGGCACCAAGAGTGCGCCTGAGCACTGCCATGGAATAGGGGCTAGCCTGATGAAGCGCATGACTTAGGCGCCGTTCCCACGACGGCAGCACTACCCAATGGTAACGGGCTTGGCGGGGATACGCCTGAAGCTGAGGGAGTTGATGAGGCTCACAGGCCGATATCACCTGCGCCTCGACCGTGTGAGAATCCATCTGGGATAGGGCCTCATGCAGCCGGTAGACGTTCCAACAGGGCGCCCCACCCGCGACGGGGGGAACCGGCAGCAGGGTGGGGGTTTCTTGAAGGATGCTACAGACATGCAGCAGCCGGATCACCTGCCTGCGCTCATCCATACAGCGCCCGCCTGTAGAAATCGCAGAATTGCTGAGCATGGCGCGGCATCGAGAACTCCTCCTGCGCTGTGCGGCGTGCTGCTTCGCCCAACCGCTGTACTAGTGCCGCGTCTCTAGCCAGCATCAACTTCTCAGCCATGCCTTGCGGGTCGCCTGTGGGCATAATGATGCCATTTTGCCCGTCAACCAAGACCTCCCCTGTCCCGCCAACGTCCGTAGCAAAAACAGCCTTGCCTAAAGCCATCGCTTCGGCCAGCGCGTTGCTGAAGCCTTCGGCGATACTGGACTGGACGAAAGCATGCGACTGCGCAAGGACCTCCTCGAACTGGGCATAAGGCAGCTTGCCTAGCAGCCGGACGCGCGACTGCAGCCCCAGTTGATGAATGAGGTAGAGCAGATGCTCGCGCTCGGGACCATCACCTATAATATCCAGAGTAGCATTCGGAATGAGCGCCATGGCGCGCACTAGGTCCGGGAATGCCTTATGCCAATACAACCGCCCGACCGATACGAATCGTAATGGTCCCGCCAGGGGCGGCTGGGAAAGCACACGTTGGGGGAACGGCACGCAGGTGCGAATCGTTGTAGTCACCCCGTCAAACCCACACGTCACGCGAGCCTGCCGGGCAATATCATTGGATACCGTGTGAACACCGCTAGCGCCGTTGAGGGCCTCGCGAAGCCTGGTCGTGTACGGCTCGTTCTCTAGCGGCATGACCTGGACATCTGAGCCGCGCAGGCTTACGCTATAGGATATTCCGAGCGCTTGGGGATAGCGAGCCAGCATCACCGCCAGGCTGCCGAAATGGAAATGGACCAGGTCGGGTTTGAGGCTCGACAGCGTGCGCAGAATCGCTTTGTCGCGCGCCTTTCCATACCCGTCTGGCGCTCTGAACCATAAAACCCTGGTCGCCGTCAGCATCTTCTGTGCCGTTGTCATGTGATCAAAGTTTGGAAGAGGTACAACCGAGACAGGAGCGATAGCAGCGCTCTCGATGCTGGCCGAGTCCGGCTCCGCCGGACTTTTAGAGGCGATCGTCAGGTCAACAGAGCCAGTTTCGGCAAG
The DNA here is from genome assembly GCA_937135955.1 of uncultured Anaerolineales bacterium. Lineage (GTDB taxonomy): Bacteria > Chloroflexota > Anaerolineae > Aggregatilineales > Aggregatilineaceae > UBA2029. Next base: position 5,713 of record CAKZOB010000051.1, read on the forward strand.
AGCAAGCGCATGCCGGACAATAAATGTCTCGGCGGGCCAGGAGTAGGTGACCTCAACGACGCGCATCAAAACCGCCAGAGTGCCCGTTGAGCTGCCGGGCGTCCAGCCGCCCCGCCGACCCACTCATCGAGCGCGCGCCGGGGGTCGGCGGCGGAGCCGTGCGTGCGCGAGGGGAGGGGTGCGCTGAGGTAGGAGCTTGTGTGTGTGCTGGGGGGGGAAGAGAACTGGTTGTGCACGCTACACTTTATTCAGGTTTCTCGGCGACAGCCATGATCATGTGTGGCACAATGCCCAGAGGATCGAGAAGGTCAACCCGCTTTCTCCATCGCCAAATACCATGGGTGCGCAGAATTCGATCGAGCCACGGTAAATCCTCCTCAATACAACGCAGAGAGCCGTAAAACTCAAAGTTCAATACTCTGAATCCATGTCTTTCCAGAATAGTCTTAAAATGATCCCTGGTGAAACCGTATTGGTAAAATCCTAAACCGTCTGTCCGGCCTTGGAAGAGGCCCAATTTGCTCTTCAAGCGTCTTAAAGGATTGAAAAATGGCACACTGATGCAGAGAATCCCCAGCGGGGCAACTATGCGATAGGCTTCACGCAAGAAGGGATCGCAGCCAGCTTGCCGGTGTTCAATGACACCTAACGAGATATATCCGCTATAGTAATTATCGGTTACACTTAGAGAACAAACATCACCGACTCGAATTGACAAGGACGGGTATTTCTCAAGAACTTCATGAACCAGGGGCTCTGAGTAGTCGACACCCTCTATATCATAACCTCGCTGTTGCAAAGCTGAGACAAGCCACCCTGTTCCACACCCGGCTTCCAAGATACGCCCCTCTTTAGGCAGGTAGCTCTTCAGAAGATTGATAAGGCGTGAATTGTCATTTCCAGCCACGAGATGAGAGGAATCAATCTGGTGAGCGAAACACGTGTACCAATATCGTTCGTCTGCTTGCGCTTTCCACCACACAAGCTGCCGTCCGACAACAGTTTTCTTGCCGTAATCTCTCATCACGTCACTTGACTGGCGCTGTATGATCGCCACTCGAATCAACCCACCGATGCTCTACAGCAAACATCATCCGCGAATAAGCCGGGGGCCGTCCTATTCCAAAAACGTCTTGGCCCACAATCTGCAAGAAGCCGACGTGGGGTTCGCGCCAAATCCACTGGGAATTCGACACCGCGATTCCCGCCGAAAGAAAATACTCCCCAGATGCTAAAGGCATGCGAGACACAACGCAGTCGATTTGATGCACACCTTTCCGAATAGGTACCTTCAACCCGGAATCCATAACAAGTAATCTTTGATCTTTGCGATCTCGGATGTCCAAGATGATTGAGCCCTTTTCTATCCTATCTATTGCGGCGTATTGAATTCTGAATACTACTTCATCCCAAGTATGAATAGCGGAAACGGGATTCCTATGAACGTCAAGAATTTCGATACGTGTAATCGTTGCAGTGTGTTGCAAGGTCGCTGGTTGCTCAAAGACTATGTGTGACTGCTTTTTGGTGCGACCAAATATTGAATCATAGTAAAAATCTATCGCCTCAGACGAACTACCGCCGAAGACCCTGGCTCCTGCATCGAAGACAAATGCGCGACTACAAAGCGTAGCTACAGCATCCATATTATGGCTCACAAACAGCACCGTTCTTCCCTCGCCCGCCACCTCGCTCATCTTGCCCAGGCACTTCTTCTGGAACTGCGCGTCGCCCACCGCCAGCACCTCGTCCACCACCAGAATCTCCGGCTCTAGGTGCGCGGCGACGGCAAAGCCCAGCCGCAGCCCCATCCCACTGGAATAGTGCTTGACCGGCGTGTCAATGAACTTCTCAATCTCGGCGAAGGCTACGATCTCATCGAACTTGCGGTCAATCTCGGCGCGGCTCATGCCCAGGATCGCCCCGTTCAGGTAGATGTTCTCGCGCCCGGTCAGTTCCGGGTGAAAGCCCGTGCCCACCTCCAGCAGCGACCCGACCCGCCCGTACACATCCGCGTAGCCCTCGGTCGGCTCGGTGATGCGCGAGAGGATCTTCAGCAGCGTGCTCTTGCCCGCCCCGTTGCGCCCGATGATGCCCACCACCTCGCCGTGCTTGACCTCGAACGAGACGTCCTTCAGCGCCCAGATCGTCTCGTTCAGGTTTGCCGCGCCGTAAGCCTGCCCGCGCAGCAAACTGCTCGCCCGCCGGAACGGCGCAGTGAAGGCATCGGTCAGCGTGTCGCGCAAGGTGCGGTAGCGCTCCTGCTTGCCGCCGATGCGATACATCTTGCCCAGACCTTCAACGCGAATGGCGATGTTGCTCATGGTAATTTCGGATTGCGGATTGCGAAGTGCGAATTGAGTTTCATCATCCTCGATCTCGCCGCTCTTTGGCCGTCTTGCCAGAGGCGGTGAAGATGGCCAGCAGTTCACCGGCTTCTCTCAGCAACCAACGACGTTCCTCCTGGTCACCAAGATCGGCTTGTTGAAGCAATTCCAGCCAATATTGTGTCTCGCTGGCTTCCTTCTCCACAACACCAATCTTGTGGATGAAGTCATTACGAGACTCAGCGCGGCTAGCCTCGCGATAGTTTGCGCCGATGGACGTGCCCGACCTCAATAACTGATGTCCCAGCACATCAGCTACCCTGTTCTTCGGCAGCGCCCCGACGAACTGAACCACCCGCAGGGCGAATTCTTTCGTCCGGGCTTCTAACTCGTTTTTATCCATCCCCCCTCACCCAATTTCGGATTTCGAATTTTCAAATCCGCAGTTCAATTCGCAATCCGCGATTCGCAATCCGCAATCCGCCCTTCACACCACAGCGGCGAACGTCTTCTCCATGCGCCGGAAATAGAACGCCCCGCTGACCAGCAACGCCACTGCCGCCAGCGACGAGACGATGATCATCGGCCCTGGCGCAGTATTCGTGTCCAGCAGCGCCCAGCGGAAGCCCTCGATCACGCCGGTCATCGGGTTGATGCCGTAGATGGTGCGCAGCAGGTCATTCTCGATCAGGCTACTGGGATAGGCGATCGGCGTGGCGAACATCCAGAATTGCGTCAGAAAGGGGACAGTGTAGCGCACGTCGCGGAACTGCACGTTCATGGCCGAGAGCCACATGCCCACGCCCAGCGCCGTGACGAACGCCAGCAGCAGCAACAGCGGCAGGAAAATCACGTTGATCGTTGGGACAATGCCATAGGCGAGCATCATCCCCAGCAGCACGATGAACGCCAACGCAAAGTCCACCACGCCGGAGACTACCGCCGAAATGGGGATCACCAGGCGCGGGAAGTAGATTTTCTTGATCAGGTTGGCCGCCCCCACCAGGCTGTTGGACGATTGGCTCATCCCGTTGGCGAAGAACGTCCAGGGGACGAGCGCCGCGTAGCTAAAAATAGGATACGGGATGCCGTCCGAGGGGATTTTCGCCAGGTTGCCGAAGAACAGGCTGAAGACAACCATGGTGAAGAAGGGCTGAATGATCGCCCAGGCCGCGCCCAACACAGTCTGTTTGTAGCGCACCTTCACATCGCGCCAGGTGAGGAAGTAGAGCAGCTCGCGATACTCCCACAGCTCGCGCAGCTTGAGCGATACCCATCCTCGCGATGGCTCGATGCGCAGGTGATAGGCAGGCTTCGGCTCGGCGCGCGTAGCCGGAGCAACGACGGAGGTCGTTGCGGCCTTCTGCTCGGTCGCAGTCTCTTCGATGACTTCCTGCACGATGTCAGTTTCCACTGGGCACGCTCCGCCGCCCTAGTACATACTCGAAGTGCTCGTGAAAATGATTGAAGAACCCTTGCTTGCTCAACCTATCCAGCCAAAGCTGGCGACATTGTACTTGCAAGTTCTCAAAGTCTTCTGCTGACAAACTGGCATGGAAGTCAGCCACCTTTTCGGCAATAAAGGGCACTTCACTCTTGTCTACCCACACACAGTAGCGCTTCCAGTCTATTGCGAAATCATAAGGTAGGACGCTGTCTGTATCCACAAAGATCGGAATTCTGCCACAACAGAGCGTCTCGTACAGCCTCTTGGAGAAATTCCCTCCCCCGCGAATGCAAACCGTATAGTCTGTGTCGAAAATGTTGTTGACAAACTCCACATTAGTGGGATGCCAGGGATCATCCCGTTCCTGCTTACTGCGGACTCCAGCCCTGTAGCGATTGCGGATAATGAAGTTAGTCTCGACCAGTGGACTTTGCGCCAGCAGACGCAACACTTTTCCGCGCAACCGCCAGGGAGGAGAAAGCGGTGGCGGCACTTCTGGAGAACGCCCAAACAAATGCAGAACCCTGAGTTGCAAGCCCTTTGCCAGCCACACCATCAGGCCAGGCAACCTACCTGCCGCCTGACCACAAAAGCCAATGAGAGGCTTTTCCTGTTTCTTGTGGATTGGCAACTTCCCATCCTTATAGACTTCAACATAGTCTCGCACAAAGGTGGGAACCTCGAAAGCATAACGCGGCAACCTACGCCGTGAGCGATTCAGTCCAGGTTGAAACAAAATAGCGTTCTCGATCGGGACAATCTTCTCAAAGTCGCCATCAGCCCATATGCCGACCAGTTTACCGGCAGCGCGTGCTTCTGCGGCAAACCGGAGCGCATCCGCAACCCGCTTGTGTTGCAGATAATGGTTCCAGCTCATCGGCAGAAAGCACAGGTCAGCCTCATCCAGAGTCATTACCCGAACGAGGATTTTTACGCAACTATCGAATACTTTTAGTTCTGGCGCATCGCCGAAATAAACGCTGGGCGTACTTCCCACCTTTATCCAGGAGTTCTAGTCGCTCTAGCTCTCGCCATCTTCTTGGCAATTCGACGCTTTACTCGATATGCAATCGAGCGGATATCGCTCACAAGCACTTCGTACTTTGGCGGTGGGATAAGTCTACTGAAATCGACAAATAAACCCTCCTTTTCAACATATTCATAAGCCGCTTTTGACCATCTTCTATTACTAATCGCTGTGGCAACATAATCTATACCATATGAACGCTTTTTAACTGATAGGAAGCGTTCGCCATACGAGGCGGACAACCTAGTGCCATATTTTTCATGTTCCCAAAGGCTAAGAGCCGGATCCATTAAATTTTGAAGTGTTGACACCCGCCAAAGGGACGCCATAAAAGATACTCGATATTCTGAGTTCGTATTTATGATTCCTAAGCGATTGTCAAGAGGAAAATCCCGGTCAGGGGGTGGCATAGGAATCAAACGAATGTATTCCGCGATTTCCTGCCTTAATAATGATACATAATATTTTATGTTATCTGTACATACAAAATCTTTAATCCAATAATCTTCATGCATAAACAAAATAAAGGGCGTCTCTATTTGTTCTAAAGCAAGAACCATTTTTTGATAGAAATTATTAATACTACCAACTTTGATTGTTTTACCACAAGGAGACTCAAGCTGGTTAGTAATGAAAACTAATGGATATGGACAATCAGGCCAATATTTGCGCAGACCATAGCAGAATACCGGCCAAGCAGATTCATAAGGGTCCCAAGCATATACGAAGATTGTTGTGAGCGATTTAGACATCATATGTCTCGGCTACACTATTTATTAACTATTACATATATCGTTTTTCCGGGTTCAAATCCGAGAAACATTTTAGCATATTTAACTACATTAACTTTTGATAGCTTAAAAAAATATAATCTCCGAACAAAAATATGAATTTTGTGAAAACCTGCTGCTTGGAGAGTTGATTCCAACGATCTAGTGGTATAGAAGTTGATGTGAATAGGAGGAGACCCCAAACCAGGCTTGGCTAACGACTCCTTGTAGCCTCTTTGTTCGAAGTTGGGAGTGCTCAACAATAACGCTCCCCCATCAGTAAGACTTTCATATATTCTTACTAGGTATTCATGGACGTTCCACACGTGTTCGATCACCTCCCACATCACAACACAATCGGCGGACTGCTGACATAAAGGAGGAACGTTATCGACTTCGAACAGTCTAGCATCCAAACCCAGTTGTCTTGATAGGTTCACAGCAGTCTCAGAAATATCAAATCCAATCATAGTGCCACCCCCGTGAAACAGCTACCATCCCAAAAGTGCCAGATGCCCCGCCTATTTCAATCATTCTGCGGCCAGCCATAGTTCGCTCTATACTTCGCAGTAACCAAGCTCGATAAGGGATCCGGATTTTCTTGCCCGACTGAAGTTTTTCGAACTCCCTGCGATAGGCTTGATAAGATCCTGTCTCGAAAAGGTTGTTATATATACTTGTGACGATATGGGGAGCGCACTTCTGATCAACCAATACCGTTCCACATCTTGAACATTCAACCAGCCTAGCCCCACCATTGCCGTGTATTCCTGTGTCATGGAATGAAGCAACTTGCCCGCAAGAACGACATACTGTCTTATCACTGAGATTATTAGACATAAGCCACGCTCCGCCGTTCCGACATGCGAACATCCGCACGCGGCCCGGACTCATCCTATCTGGCAGGTGACGACTTTCGAAGCCGCCGCGCGGCGCTACCCCCTACCCGCGCACGCGCCGCTTCTCAATCGCCCCCGCGTTGACCTGCACCTTCACCAGCCGGCCCAGCATCTGCAACAAGACCTGTACCCGCTCCGACCCGCTGAGCCGCATGTCGAAGATCGCCTCGTAGCCAGCGAACGGCCCGTGCGTGATGCGCACCGGGTCGCCCGGCTGCAACCCGTCGAAGGTCAGGCCGCCCGCCGCCTCGATCGCCGCCACACGTCGCTTCAGTTCGTGCACCACTGAGTCCGGCACCGGCGCGACGTAGCCGTCGAACTCCACTAGCCCAATTGCGCCCGGCACCCACTGCAACGCCGAAACGCCAACCTCGTCCAGGTCGGCGCGGATGAACAGGTAGCGCGGGAAGTACGGGCGGATTTTGGACGCGCGGGGATTAACCGGTTGCACGCGCAGCGTAGGGTAGAACGTCTCAAAACCCTGCGCCTGTAAGTAGGCATTGACCTGCTGCTCTTTGCGTGGTTTGCTGTGTAGCACATACCAGGCGGTTGTGCCCATAGAATCCCCCCGCTTGGTGAGCCTGGGCGTTCGCTGGTGACTCTATAATACGACGATTTTCGGCGAAAGGGACCCTATCGTCGGCGCGACCCCACCTCACTACCAGGCTGTGTTGCGCAGCGCATTGCTTCCCCACGAACCGCTCATACACAGCCGGTTAATAATTCGTTAAAGAGGTGCCCCAATGAGCCGTAAGGCCCATCTCCCCCGTGCTTTTACATATACCGCAGACCGCGCTGCCTTGCAAATTTCAGTTCAGCGCGGGCGGGTCGCCGGCCAGGATATCCACAACTCGTGCGGTCTGCGCCGTTTCCTGCTCACCCCTCCCTAACACAACGCCAAAGTCACTCTCACGAACCGTAACGTCAGCCTGATTGACCACTATGGCACATCCGCTGACAGGCTGATTGCCCACCGATTGCGCTTGCCCTGAGCGAAGCTGAGTGAAGCGTGCCGCCAGCGGGAATCCTGGCGGACACGCTTCTACGAGGTCAGGCGGTGCTTCTAGCTCTTTGGAGCTGAGGAATTCGCTCCTGTCCGCGGGGGACCTGGCCGATGGCTATCACTCGGCGTTCAATAGAGTCAGAAAGACATCACCCCCGCCGACAGGCGCAGTCTCGCCCACCTGCCCTGATGTCAGACCTGTGATCGCCAGGGCCTCTCCCTGACCAGTGGCCAGGAACAGGTTTTCTTCCGCCCACTCGTCGGCCCCATCGTCTTCCGGCGTCCCCCATTGCCACATCCCCAGTTGCTCGCCGTCAGGCGCATACTTGAGGAGCACGACATCGAACCGGCCAACACTGCCCGCCAGGTTGCCATCCGTGTAACCGGCCACGATGACATTGCTGGCCGCATCGAACCTGACATCTGCACCTTTGTCATTGAGCGGCGTCCCTACCTGAACGGCTCTCACCAGTTCGCCCCCGGCATCGAAGAAAGCGACCATGAGGTCCTTGTCTCCAACGAGGGCGCCCGCAAAGTCGCCAGAGACGAAACCCGTCACTACAAACTGCCCGTCGGCAGCCGCGACTCCCGTAGCCTCGTCCCAGCCTGGCGTGCCAAACTGTCGCCTCCACAGTTCGTTTCCTGCCGCATCAAAGTACACCAGGAAGCCATCAATGTCGCCCTGTGACCCGGCCAGGTCGCTGCCAGTCATCCCAGCCACGATCACGCCATCAGCCGTAGCAGCAATGGCCTGCCCCTTGTCCTCGCCTTCGCCGCCAAATTGTCGTATCCACTCGATCTCGCCCTGCGGGCTGATCCGCGCGCAGTATACGTCCTTGTCACCCGCGTTGGCCCCGTCCAGCACTCCCTTGGTGTAGCCTGTGACGTAGATGGCCCCGTCTGGTGCCACAGCCAACCCGTAGCCGCGATCGGCTGCGTCAGCATCGCCAAACTGTGTGATCCACAGCACAGTACCATCGGGTGCCAGCTTGATCACGAATGGATCGTTGCCCTCATTAGCTGCGTGCGCCCCATCGAGGTTGCCGCTGGTGTAGCCGACCACCAGGATATTGTTGGCCGCGTCAACCGCCACGCCATAGGGACGGTCGGTGGCACCGGTGCCAATCTGCTGCGTCCACAGAATGCTGCCATCGGTGCCGCGCTTGATGACCACTACATCCAAATCCCCATGATGCGGTTGATCGCCTATGGGACCCGCCGCGCCCAACGCATGGATCAGCGCTCCTTCGCTGTCGAACGCCACGCCACCAGCGAAGTCCATCTCAGGCGTCCCCAGCAACTCCCCACCGAGCGCCGCACCTACCGCTTCTTCTCCTTCGGAGGTCTTCAGGTAATTGGCGAGATAGCTCATGCCTTCTTCGAAGCCATGCTGCCACACGTCCCAGTCGTGCCCGCCGTTATAGACGCGGAACTCTGCTGCAATGTCGCTCACCCGCGCCAGGCGATTGAACAACAGGTGCGCTTCCAGGTCCAGGTCGTGAAGCTGATCTTCAGGGTTGGGGTGCTTCCATTCGTCGTCGCCCACCGCGATGAAGACGTAGAGCGGTTGCCCGCCACGCTCGAAGGTCTCAAGCACGGCGGGATAGTTGAGGCTCTGGTAGATTTCCTCATCGAACAAGACATCGCCCTTGCCAAATGCGCCGAACTCGCGCGTGCTCGAATCGGCAGGCGGGAGCGGGGTATACACAGCAGGGCTGAGAATCAACGCCCCCATGAACATCTCCGGATGTGCCAGAGCATAGCGCATCGCGCCATAGCCCCCCATTGAGTAACCGCCCACAATGCGGCTGGCCGAATCAGCCAGAGTGCGGTAGGTAGCGTCCATATAGGGGATCAACTCGTTGAAGAAAGCGCTCTCCAGAGCCTCGCCACCTTGATATTGCGAGTCAATGTAGTATCCAGCGGCGCTCAAGGAGGGCGCATCTGGCAGCACGGCGATCACCGGCGGAATCGCTCCTTCCGCGGTCATCCTGTCGAGCGTGTCGCGGATGTTCAACCAGGCGTCTTTGGTGTCACCGCGCCCGTGCAGTAGATAGACCGTCGGATAGCGCGCATCCGACCCCTCGTATCCGGCAGGAAGATAGACGTTGAACTCATACGGACGCCCCAGGGTTGCCGAGACAAAGCTATCTGCGACAACCGATCCTCCCCCTTGACCGTACACTGTAAGAGGGCTGAGCAGGAGCACGACAATGACTGCTGGCCACCATATCTTTTTCATTTCCCAAACTTCTCCTATCCACTCTGATCAGGACTTTTGACTTTCGCTTCAGCGGACGAAAACGCCCGTGCCGAAGGGCCATCATAACCATGGTCGGTCGGGTGAATGGGCCGGACAGGCCGCTCGCGGGCCTGCTCCTCCAGGCTATGAGCGACCAGCCCCGGCACCCGCGCCATGATGAAAAAGGCATTCGCCATTTCTGGCGAGACCGCCAGATCAACCAGAATCGCCGCGATCGCACCGTCTACGTTCACGGGCAGCTCGCGCCCGCTCTGCCGGGCGAACGCAGCAGCAAGCCCCTGCAGGGCCTGCACCCCCTGAGCGGAGACCCCCGCTTCTTCGGCGAGCGCAAACAGCCGGGCTGTGCGCGGGTCGGCGCTGTGAAGCCGGTGTCCCAGCCCTGGCAGGCGTTCTTTCCTGGCCCGGTATTCGGCTACGACGGTCTCCGCCACCTGCTCCAGTTTGGCGGGATCACCGTCAGCCGCTGCGATGATCCTGAGGATGAGGCGCATACAGTCCTCGATCGCCCCTCCATGATGGCGGTTGATGCTCAAAATACCGGCGGCAACGGCGGCATTGAGCGGCGCGCCGGTGCTGGCAACGGTGCGCGCCGCCAACGTCGAAGGGGGCGTCGCGCCGTGATCAATGGATGAGACCAGGATGGCATCCAGCAGCGGGGCCACCCGGTCGCCGGGCAGGCTACCGGTCAGGGCGAGATAGATCGCCTGGGCGAAGGTGACGCGCCCCATCAACTCGTCAATACGGTACCCGCGCAGGCGCACTTCGTTGGGCCTGACCTCCGTGATCGCGGTCTTCCAGTGCATGTCGCCTTCGCTCATCGGGATTGTTCCTCTCTCAGCGGGATGCCCCGCCCCGTCAGCACGTCTCGCACCACATGCGGGATGTCGTCAAAGGCGTCTACTACGATCGCTCCGGCGGCGCGCAGGCGCTCGACTTTGCCCGCATGTGTGCCGCGTCCGCCTTCGATGATCGCCCCGGCGTGACTGAAGCGCGTGCCGCCCCGCGCGCTCTTGCCCCCAATATAGGCAATGACCGGCTTGGTCAACTCGCCAGCCTCGATTAGATCGGCCACCTGCTCTTCCTGAGAGGTGCCGATCTCGCCGAACATCACCACCACCTGGGTAGCCGGGTCTTGCTCGAAGAGGCGCAGGATAGCGGGATGAGGTAGCCCCACAATGGGATCGCCGCCGACGTGTACCAGCGTCGAAGCGCCGATGCCCGCGCGGGCCAGGTAGTAGGCCAGGCTGGTAGTGATCCCACCGCTGCGACTGCTGATGCCCACCGGCCCTGGGAAGAACCACTCGCGCGCGCTGGCCGCCT
>CAKZOB010000052.1 GCA_937135955.1 uncultured Anaerolineales bacterium
CCTGCAACCGCTGGACATACAGGCGCTTCATGGCCTCATCTATGGTCACTTCCTGGGCGACGCCCGTCTCCACGTCAATCAGTTTCAGGTCGCCCGCCAGCACGGGGTCAACTTCGTCGGGCGATAGCACCTGGATGAGGGTCAATTCGTGACCACGCCCCTGCAAGGCCCGCAATCCCCGCTCAAACCCCTCTGGCGACATGAGATCGGAGATCACAATGCACACGCCTGCCCGCGCCATGCGCCGGGCATAAGCAGCCAATGCTTCTTCCAGACGCACCGCGCCACGGGTATAGCTTGCTGTCAGCCAGCCAAGCAGATCGAGCGTCCGCCCTCGCCCGCGCCAAGGCCCCCACAGCGCCATGCCATCGCCGCGCACCGTCGCGATAGTGACCTGGTCGCCGCCGCCCAGTGCGATATAAGCCAGCCCGGCCACCAGCCGTCGCGCGTAGAGGAACTTGTGCTGATCGCGCTCGCCGGTGCGTGGCCAGTCCATGCTGGCCGAAGCATCCAGAATCAGGTGCACCGCCAGGTCTTCCTCGTCTTCGTGTAACTTAATGAAGGGGCGCTCCAGCCGCGCGTAAATGTTCCAGTCCACCCGGCGCAGGTCGTCCCCGCGCGCATAAGGCCGGTAGTCGGCGAACTCGATGCTGGTGCCGCGCTTGGTCGAACGCCGCTCGCCCTTGATCGCCCCGGCGCGTACCTGATTGGCCAGAATGGTCAGCCGTTCCAGCTTGCGCAGCGTCTGCTCGTCGAACAGAGATTTGTCGGCCATGATGGGCTACCTGGGCACCGTCCTCGTCAGGAAGTGATATCCTGGCGCTGAAAGAGAGTGACTGTCAGCGCGATTAGACCGAACACCCACAACGCCAGAAGCGCCACCGAAAATCCCAGGCTATCCGAGAAGACGATGTCGGAATATTTGCTTTCCTCGAAGGGACGCATGGTGTTCGGAGCATTGTCGTTGATCCAGCTCGCCACGTTGATCAGGTTGTAGCCCGGCGTGAACCGATACAGATGCACAATCCTGGGGATATCCAGAAACCAGCCGATCAACATCAGGGCGACAATCGAGAGATTCTCGACGAATGTCAGGGCGAACCCGGCAATGACGCCGCCCAGGATCGAGCGGGTGAACATCGCCGCCAGAGCCGCATACCCTGCTGCGATGAGCGTCGAGGTGAAGGCCAGCCCTGCCGCCAGCGCGTAGTCTTCCCCAAAATCCTGCAGCACCGCCCAGGTGATGCGCGGGCCGTAAGATACGTCCGCGATGCGCGTCAGCACCGCCCAGCCCGCTGTCCACAGAGCGGACATCAGCGAAAAGGCCAGCACGACGAACGCGCCCAACGCCAGGAATTTGATCAGGATCAGCGCGGCACGGCGGTTACGGGGCACCACATTCTTCCACGTCTGCCACTGATATTCGCCAGCGAAGACCACTGCCGTGAAGCCGAGCAGGATCAGCCGTCCGACCGGATTGTTAGGAAAATTCCACACGCCGATCGCCTGTTCTGTCCACAGGAACACCTCGTCCTGGCGCAAACCTGTGCGCGCTGATGACGATAGCGCCAGAACCAGCCCGGCGACTGCGAAGAATGCCACAGCCCCAATCGGGAAAATCCAGATCAGGCAGCCAGCAACCCAGCGATTGCCGGCGATCTTGATCCACTCGGCACGAAACAGGTTACGCATGGCTTCCGTTCTCCCGCACTACCGCCAGGAAATATTCTTCCAGCGTCTGCCGCTGCGCCGCGACCTGATAAACGTCCACCCCCGCTTCGACCAGACGGCGGACGACGTGAGGCGAATCTTCGTGACTGGCGCTGACCGTCAGCCACGTTTCGTTGGTGACGATCGGCCAGTACTGCCGCAGCACTTCGGCAGCCCGCTGCAAAGGCCGCGCTTCCACGCGCAGAGTGCTCTTGCCCGCCAGCAATTCGTCAACCGCCCCTTCGCGCACGATTTCGCCCAGGTTGATAATCGCCACCCGGTCGCATACCTGCTCGACCTCGCCCAGCAGATGGCTGGACAGAAACACCGTCTTGCCCTGCTCGTCCACCAGCCGCCGGATGAAGGTGCGGATTTCGTGCATCCCGCCAGGGTCAAGGCCGTTGGTCGGCTCGTCCAGGATCAGCAGGTCTGGATCGCTCAGCAACGCCGCCGCTAACCCCAACCGCTGCTTCATGCCTGTTGAATATCGTTTGACGCGCTGATTGGCGCGTTCGGCCAGCCCCACCTGTTCCAACAACTGCTCGATGCGCCGGGGATCGTAGCAGTTGGCCGTGCGCGCCAGCACCTCAAGGTTTCTGCGCCCGCTCAGGAAGTTATAGAAGGTAGCGCCTTCTACCAGAGTACCTACCCGTCGCAAAATTTCGTGATGGCGATGCACATGCCTGCCGTAGAGGTACACATCGCCAGCGGTGGAGTGAATGAGATCGAGCATCATGCGGATGGTGGTGGACTTGCCCGCGCCGTTCGGCCCCAGAAAACCGTAGACCTGCCCGGCGCGCACCTCAAGATTGAGGTGTTTGACCGCCTCGATCCGTTTGCTGGCTCTGCGACCGAACGTCTTGCACAGGTTGCGCGTCTCGATGGCAATCTCGGTGCTCATGCCTGCAACACTCCTTGTTCACACAGCGCGGGCAACAACCCCGCCAGCCGAATAGCCAGCAGATACTGGAACAGCCGCACCACCAGGGCAACTCGTATGGCGGGTTCGCGGCGAGTGTCGCGTACCGCGGCCAAAAGTGTGTCGAGCAGAACACGCCGCCGTTCGAAGGTCAACTCCGGCTGTGTCTCTACCGATAGTTCCCACCACAGCCGATACAGGTGCCAGACGGCCTCCTCGTGCACCGAAGCAAACTCGCGCTCCCATGCCTTAACGTGCTCGAAGGTGCCCAATGTCTCCAGTGTTGCCGCCAGCCCGCCGGAGAGCAAATTGCCGATGGCGCGCTTGCGGTCGCTGGCGAGCGCCTCCAATACATCCTGCATGGCAATCACGCCCACCGAGCCAGCCGCCAGATGCGCTGCCGCCGAACTGTGTTCCTTCGAAACGAGCTTGCCTGTCACACACGACAGATAGCAATAGAACAGGCGAGCCACCTCGCGGGCGGCGACGGCCTCCGCCCCATCAATGGCCAGCAGGTACGGATGCAGACGCCACAAGTCGTCGGCGTTGGGCGCAGTCAGCAGCCGTTCGAGCAGGGTCTGTTCGCTCATGGCCTCAGCCTCCCGCTGGCACAGGTACGCGCTCTAGCAAATCGTCTATGACATCGTCCGGGCGTATGCCCTCGGCCAGACCCTCGAAGTTGAGCAGCAGCCGGTGTCGGAGAGCGGCGTGCGCCACCGCCCGCACGTCCTCAAAGGCCACGTTATAGCGCCCGGTCAGCAGCGCATGGACTTTGGCCCCCAACACCAACGCCTGCGCCCCGCGCGGACTGGCCCCGTAGCGCACATAGCGGCGCACCAGGCTGTTGGGCGCATCAGTGTACACCGGATGAGTGGCCGTGATGAGTTGCGCGATATAGTGGCTGACGTGCGAGGCGATCGGCACCTGCCGTGCCAGTTCGCCCATTGCCAGAATGCGCGGGCCGTCGGCCACCCGGGTCACCTGCGGCAGGGCCGCGCCAGTCGTGCGCCCCATGATCTCGACCAGCTCGTCCGTCGAGGGGAATAGCACGTCCACCTTGAACAGAAAGCGGTCGAGTTGCGCTTCGGGCAACGGATAGGTGCCCTCCATCTCGATCGGGTTCTGCGTGGCGAGCACGAAGAAAGGCAGCGCCAGGGTATAGCGCGTGTTCGCCACTGTCACTGTCTTCTCCTGCATGGCCTCCAGCAAAGCCGACTGCGTCTTGGGCGTGGCCCGGTTGATCTCGTCGGCCAGCACCAGGTTGGCGAAGACCGGCCCGGCCTCGAAACGAAACGTGCGCCGGCCATCCTCGCCCTCTTCCATGATGTTGGTGCCGATGATATCAGCAGGCATCAGGTCTGGTGTGAACTGAATGCGCGAGAACTTCAAGTCCAGCACTTCCGCCAGCGTGCGCACCAGCATCGTCTTGCCCAGGCCCGGCACTCCCTCCAGCAGGGCATGTCCCCCCGCGATCAGACAGATCAGCACCTGTTCCACAACAGTCTGCTGCCCCACGATGACCTTGCCCACTTCGGCCAGGATGGCCTGGGCCGTCTGATGAAAGTCTTCCACGCCGATCGGTTCCACGCTCATATCTTGATCCATCGTCTCTCTGTCCTCACACGGGGGTCAGCCGGCGACCGAAGACACTTTGCCCCTACACTGGCAACTGCGGGATATTGGGGACAACCGTGTTGCCCTCGGCGTTGATGGCGGTGATGACCGTGGCAGCAACTACATCGGGCCGGACGATCAGAAACCCGCCAGCCTGCGGCGCTGTCTGCTGACTGGTGCCATCGTTGAACACAACCGCAACGGCTGTCGCGGCTGGATTCATCACCCGCCCAAAGACGATTGTGGTGGGGTCGCCGGTGGAAGTCAGGAAATACGTCACGGCGGCGAACGCTTCAGTAGCGGGAGAGTCGGCGCAGACCAGCGCGCCGTTGTTGGGCTGCCAGACGCCGCCGATCGCCGTCGAGAGCAGATACCCGACACACGGCACCCCTGTCATCCCTGTATACGAGAATCCCTGCAGTCGGTCGAATGCCTGCGGCTGGTCATACCACACCTGCAAACCGTTCGGCTGCTCACCACGGCTGAGGATGAACTGCTCAACCAGCAGTGTCGGCGAAGGGGTGGCACCCGCAGGTATCACTATAGAGGTGGCCGTAGGCACAACTGCAAAGGGGGCCAGTGCTGTCCGCGTCAGGTCAACGGTGCTCACAGGCTGGATGCAACCACTGATCATGATGATCAACGCCAGCAGCGCGATAGACCAGCTCAGACGCCTGATCGGCATCGTCTCCGTTCTCCCTTCCGGTACGCTAGCGCGCCAGAGACGAGAAATAGTCGTGAATGACATCGCGCTGATCGAGCGGGATGCGCCCGCTTTCGAGCGCCTGACTGACAACCGCTCGAAACGCCCTCAGCGCCCCCGTATATGTCAGCGCCGCCTCACCCGCTGGATTAGGGGCCAATTCGCCTTCTTGCAACGGCAGGCCCTGCCCTTCAGGGATAGCTCCGCCCACATCCAGCAATTGATCGCTTTGGCCCCCCAGCGTCGTAGGGGCATGTTGCGGTGTATAGTCGTGGAACTCGCCTTCGGGCGCACTGAAGGGTACCTGTCCGGTTCCCCCTTCAACCTGTGCGCCGGTGGTAGTATCTACGCCCGCGCCGCCCTCGCCGCTCCCCGCTCCCAACGCGGCCTCGCCCTCGCCCTGTTCCGCATCAGCAGACTGCCCCGCTGGCGCAAAGGATTCGCCCGCCCCCGCGCCAGTTTCTCCCGCCTCCTCCGCCTGACTGCCCACGGGGCCAGCGCCGGTCGTGCCGGAATCCTCGCTCCCTGGGGCGCTCTGCGCTTCAGCGCCAGATTGTACCTCGCCTGCGCCAGGTTGCGCCTGCCCCTGCCCGGCAGCGCCCTGCTCTTCCGCCATAGACGATGCAGCGCCAGACAGCTCCTCCGAGACTCCCGCCGTAGACTCTTCGTGCCCCGCCTGGGCTACCGCCCGCTGCCCCGTTGCCGCCTGTTGCTGCGCTGCGCGGGCCGCGTCCGCCAGGGCCGATTGCTCAAGCTGTTCCTGCTGGGCGCGCAACACCTGGGCTGTCTGATTCAACGCCTGCTGCGCCGCCGCCATATCTCCGCGACGCAGCGCCTCGGCCACATCGCGCAGATTTTGCGACAAAGCCGGATTCTGGGCCTGTAGAGCCTCCGCCGCTGCCTCAAACTGCCTGGCCAGGTCTTGGCGCTGCGACTCGCTGAGACCGGACTGTGCCAGGTCACGGGCCACGCCTTCCACCGCCTCGGCGGCTTCGCCCAGGTCCGGCTGACGCAGCGCCTGGGCAACCCGCCCTGTCATCTCCGACTGTGCCAATTCCCGCGCAGCCTGCTCATAGGGCGCTGCGGCTTCGGGCAACAGGCCATCCGCCAGGTCGCCTAGCGCCTGCGATGCCTCTGCCAGTGCCGCGACCGCTTCCTCGCGCGAGATGCCGGGCTGTGACAGGATTTCCAGAGCTTCGCGCAAAGGTTCAGTCAATGCCATCTGTTCAGCAGGGGAGAGTTGCGCGTTTTCCTCCACCGCCTGGATGGCTTCCTCCAAAGCTGCCGCCTGCGTAGCAATAGCCGCGTCGAGTTCTCGGCGAGCGCGGAGCCGTTCTGCCTGCGGATTGGTGGTGAGCAGCCAGGCCAGCGCCCCTGCCAGCAAGAGCGCGACCAGCACCTCGCGCCAGCGCACGCGCAGGGGCAAATGCGCCGCTGCCCGCACCCGCGCCGTCGCCTGTGCCGTGTCAGTGAGTTGCCATTCGGCCAGCAGCGGAGAAGCGGGAATGCGTCCAGCCAGCAGTTCGAGCGCTGTGCTGACCCGCTCCTTGAGGTCGAAGCGCTGATCGAAGTAGCGCGCGTTGCGCGTCACCGAGCGGGGCCAGCCCCAGATCACCAGCAAGATCAGCAGGGTCACTGCACCTGTCAGCGCGACCGTCAGGCGCAAGACTTCCTCCGGCAACAGCCAGGGCCGCAACCGCGCCGCCGTCGCCAGAGCCACCCCGACAGCCAGGCCCAGCACCATCCCGCGCGGCACCCAGGTGATCGTGTTCACCAGGCGTAGCCGCCGATCCCAGCGGCGTACCCGTCGGCTTAAGGTGACGGTCAGTTGTTCGGCCAGAATGGCGTTCATGGTGACCTTCTCCGGGCATACCTGCGGTCGTCAGGCCGATCTATTCCATGACCACGTGCACCCTGCGCACTGCCAGGAACAGGAATATCCCAGCCAGCGCCAGGTAAAACACCGTGAAAGGTATCCAGGGCGCTATCAGGGTCACGGAGTCACCGTTCACTAATGTATACGAGAATAGTCCGGCAGTGTGTCGGTTGACAAGCAGATATTGGGTCAGCAAAGCGGTGGCGGGCGGATTCAGACTCAGCACTGCCCCTGTGCCATAGAGCATGGCTACCTCGAAGGCCGACCCTCCGACACTGTCCAGCGAGAAATCCGCCAGCAGCCAGATCATCCCCACCAGCAGAGGAAGGCCGAACATGAAGAACAGCGTCACACCCAGGGCCAGCAGGCTGGCCGAAAGCGTGCGCCACGATCGCGCCGAGAAGTACACCCCTACCGAGCAAAAGAACAGCGCGGACACGGATAGCACCACCAGCGCCAGGAGCAATTCGGTCTCAGAGACCCCGCCGAAGAAAAAGGCGATACTCTGCAACGGGATCGCTGCCAGCAACAGCAGTAACACATAGAGCATGGCCGAGGTCAGTTTGCCCAGCACCAGGGCATAGGCAGGCAACAACGTCGCCCGCAGCAATTCGAACGTCTGATGTTCCCGCTCCCCGCTGATCGCCCCCGACGTGAAAGCCGGAGCCAGAAAGGCGATCAGCAGCATTTCGACAGCCACCACGCCGCCGAACAAGGTTCGCCCGATCTCGCCGACATCGGCCTGCCCGCTCACGCTGGTCGAAGACTCGGTCACGGCAATGTAGACCAGCACAGCGAAGACGCCCAGCAGTGTCAGGTAGATGGTGAGCACGCTAAACGCCCGCGCTCCGCGCATCCGCCCGCGCAGTTCTTTGACCATCACCGGATTGCGTAGCAGCAACCCCGTTCCCCTGCGCCATGCTGCAGCTCGCCCCGTCATCAGCGCCATCTCCGTATCTCACCTGGAGGCCGTCATGAACTTTTGCGTACTATTTTCCCCCACCCCCGCATCTCTCTTCCTCGCGGCTGCGTCGCAAGGCGAGCAGAGGCCAGGGGGTAAGGGATCAAAAGTGCATAACGCGCTCTAGGAGACAATGCCTCTGGTCGCCCGCATGAAGACGGACTCCAGATCGCGCATCTCTTCTGAAAAGGTCACCACCGGCAGACCCCGCTGCGCCAGCGCCTGCAACAGCGCGCTGAGCGCCGCATCGTCGCCGGTGAAGTCCACGCGCAGCCGCTTGCGTCCCCCTTCATCGGGCAAGTCGCGCACCTGTGCGACGCCTGTCATCTCTCTGAGAATGCGCCGGGCGTCTTCTACACGGTCGAGCAAGGCAATGGTGATCTCGCGCACCGGCAACAACTGCCGTCGAATCTCCTCTACCGTGCCCTGGGCGACCAGATTGCCCGCCTCGATAATCCCCAGATGTGTACATATTTCAGCCACGTCGGCCAGGATATGCGACGAGAAGAAGATGGTCTTGCCCATCCGCGCCATTTCGACCAGCAGTTCGCGCACCTCGATACGCGCGCGCGGGTCGAGGCCAGACGCCGGCTCGTCGAGAATAAGTACGTCGGGATCGTGGGCCAACGTGCGCGCCAGACTCAGACGTTGCTTCATACCCCGACTGAGCTTCTCGACCATATCGTCGCGCCGGTGTGTCAGATCTACCAGCGCCAGCAGATCGTCAATGAGGGCGGGCCGTTCGCGGGCGGGAATCTCGTAGCAGGCGGCAAAGAAGTCGAGATACTCCCACACCTTCATATCGTCGTAGACGCCGAAAAAGTCTGGCATATAGCCGATGCGGCGGCGCACCTCGCGCGGATACCCGGTGACCGAATAGCCGTCAATGAAGGCTTCGCCAGCAGTAGGCGGGATCAGCGTGGCCAGGATACGCATGGTCGTGGTTTTGCCCGCGCCGTTCGGCCCCACAAAGCCATAGATAGCGCCTCGCGGCACCTGCAACCACAGGTCGTCCACCGCCACCAGCTTGCCATAGCGCTTGACCAGCCCGCGCGTCTCGATGACGTATTCGTTGCCCGCTGCGCTCATTACCTGCTACCTGTTGCCAGTCTTCCGCCTGCGCTCAGCGTGACAGTCGCCCGTGATAGACGATGCGCACATAGTCTATGTTATTGTACGCCAAACCGCCGGTCGAAGAGATACGTACATTGACCGCCCCCCCTGGCCCAGCGTAGCGATCGCCAGGGGTCAGGCGAACCATGGTCGCGTCCGGTGCAAATTCCAGCACCTGCCATTCCTGTGCTTCCCAGTCCCATACTTCGACCAACAACGTGCCCTGCCCCTCGAAAAGCACGTCCACCGCCTGGACTTCGGCCAGCAAGAGGGGCGGCATAGGCCTGAACTGAAAGGCTGCCTGCGAGCCTTCGGGAATTTCGAACGAGTCAGGGGTGATAGAAGTCAGAGTGCGCGGGTCTTGTCTCTCCGCCACTGTCCAGGTCGTCAAGCCAGGTGGTATCTGCACCAGGGCGTCCGCCGCGCTCACACTCACCGGAATTTCCAGGATCAGCAGGGTCGTATCCTCGGCCTTCGGCGAATTGCCGGGCATTTCGATCTCGGCCAGCGGCCTGTCACTCCACGCAAAGATATAAGCTCCCATGCCCCGCCCCCCGCTGAGATCGTAGTCTACCGCCAGCGCGGCCAGCAGTCGGTAGCGGCGGCGGATTTCCTGCTCGTGGCGCGAGACTCCGCGCGCGGCGCAGGTGAAGCGCTCGCCCTGCATCACGTCGGTCAGAGTCAATGCCAGGCCGCGATAGTCAAAGCACCAGCCGGGCGTCTGTCGCGTGAACTGCCAGGACGGCCACAGATACAGGTTGCGCGACAGGGCGCTACCCAACGTCAGCGGGCCGGGGTCCTGCGGCCCGATGGCGAGATCGAAAGAGGTCGTCTGACCAGGGGCGAGATCGCCCAGATACCGCGCCTCGCCTTTGATCAGCAACACTGCGTCGCGCCACAGTGCGTCGGATTCGTTGGTCACGTGCCCCACCAGTCGCGGCGCATAGCCTCCGGCCAACGTCCAGTTCGCTTCTGCGGCGAAAGGCAACGCTGCGGCAAACCCTTCGGCAGCGAAACTGGCGATCGTGCCGGCGTCAATGGGCACAGAGGCAGCGCTGTAGCGCGTCCCCTCCTCCACTGTCACCGCCGTGCCCACGCCAGAATCCGGCAATGGCCGCAGGGTGAAACCCCGCCCGGCGACCACGTCGTAGGCAGCCCGTCGCGGCGCTTGCACGCCGACCAGCGCAGTGACCTGCGCCTCGGCCTGGCCCATCCATTGGCGCACAACCGTCAGACGGCTGATCGTTGGCTCGTTGCCACGCAGGTTGAAACCGACCTGATAGGCCAGCACGCTGAAAAGCGCGATCAGCACCGGCGTAGTGACCCAGGCCCACTCGCGCCGATTGAGCCAGCGCAGCACTGTGTAGTTCACCGGTCCGATCAGCACAATATAGGCGGCCAGGAAAACGCACAGTTGCACTAGGCCAGGCAACACACTGTGATATAGCGTCAGCGTACCCTGCCGGGCCGCAGTCCAGTCGCTGATGCCACGCCCCCAACTGGGCCGCTGCCCGCCTGCAGCTATCAGGGCGTACCAAAGCTGCGGCAGACCGTTCCAGGACCGCAACGGTTCAGCCTGCGGATCGGCGGCCAGAAAGTCTACCCAGCCAGCGCCGTAAGGCCAGCGCACCACCAGGGGCAGATCGTCCTGCGCTGCCAGGACGCTTGCGCCCGCCCTCAGCGCGACGCGGGTGACCACAGCCCGCTCGCGCAGCGGCTCGGCGGGCAGGCGCACGAAATCGGCCAGAGCGTCAAGTCCCTGGCGCACCACCGTCCCCTGCAGATCAACGGGCAGCAGGTGTGCGATCCCCGCTGTTGTGCGCTGCCAGGCGTCGCCGCCAACCACCAGCAGATGCCCTCCCGCCAGCACCCAGCGTTCGAGCGCCTGCACCTGTTCGACACTCAGCGCGCCGGTGTCTGCATCATGAATCAGCAGCACGTCCAGCCCGGCCAACGCCTGGACCAGCGGCGGCAGATGCGCTACCCGCCAGTTCACCTGATAGGCCGAGCCTACGCCAGGCACGCGGGCTGTGAGATCAACAGCTCCCAGCGGCGATTCGGTCACCACGGCCAGGAGCACGTCTTCGGGTTCGGCCATGCGCAGGGCGAACGAGCGCGATGCCATGATCCGTCCGTCCGCGTCCAGCACTTCCACCCGCAGATCGCGCGTGTACGGCTCCGGAGCAATGTATACAAAGACCTGCTTGCGCGCACCGCGCGGCAGATCGAGAGGAGTGCGGTAGTTCGTATTCTCGAACCCTCCGCTGCTGTCCGGACGCACGCGCAACGCGCCGGAGAAACTCTCGCCGGTATTGCTCACCGCAACGCGCACAGGCACCCATTGGCCCCGGCGGTAGACACCGCCGTAGCCCGCGCTGACCGACAGCTCAAGCGTCGTCTGGCGCGGCGGTGCCAGAGCCAGCAAGAAAGGGGCCGCCAACACGATGAGCAGAGAGAAAAAAGTCAGGCGGCGAGACACGGTGTCCCTCATGAGCCAGGTATAGGAGTGGAAGTCGGAGTACTGGCGGGCGCGCGTGCGGTTGGAAAAGCTGTAGCCGTCGGGAAAGGCGTTGGCGAGACCGGCGCAGGAGTGGGAGTGAGCGTGGCCGGTGGCGGCGGATAGGCGGTGGTCACCACCAGCCGCTGCGGATCGAAGTTGGTGCATACGAAATCGGCCAGCAGCACCCAGCCTAACTGCGCCTCCACTCCGATCGGCACCTGCAGCCACGCGCCCGATGGATCGCGGGCGACCGGTGAGTACGAAAGCGTACCCGCAGCCACGCCGATCGGCGGTTGTGGCGGCAGGAGAGCCGAATAGCTCTCGCCGGGGCCACTGCGCACCACCGTTTGGCGCGCGCTCAACTCGCAGACCGGGTAGACGATGGGCACTTTCTGCACGATGCTTGTAACCAGCCCGTCGAACCCCTCCGCATAGAGCGTCACCAGCCATTCCGCCTGATCGCTGCCCGGCACGACCGTCACGCGCTGCTGCCCGGTCAGCGGCATGGGCGAGACCAGTAGATCGCCCCTGCGGTCGGAACCCGTGACACGGATGTGGTAGCCGCCCTGATAGGGGCGTGCTCCGCGCACCTCCCAGGTGATTTGCACTTCCTGCGACACATTGCGCACCAGTTCTGCCCCGCCCAACACCTCCACCGACAGCGCCACTGCTGGACGTACACTGACGGTGAGACTCTGCGCGGCAACCTGCTCGCCGCCCTGCGCTTCCAGCGTGATGGTGTAGCGTCCGCTCTCGTCAAAGGACATGGCGTGAGTGACCGCGTCGGCGGGGACGCTCACGACCTGCTCGCCGCCCCCGTGAGACACGCGCAAGGCCAGGCCACTGGCATCCTCCACTGCCCAGGAGAGCGTGACCACCTCGCCGACCACTACCTCATCGGGCGCAGCGGTGAAAACAGAGATGGCGGGTGGACGCGCCGGAGTCGCTTCCTCGCCGCCGAGCAACCACAATCCCAGAGCGGAGATGGCGAGCAGTCCCAGCCCCACCAGGGGGATCAGCAACAGCGGTAGCCAGGCGGGTAACAATCCCCGCTCGGCCACCATGCCCGGCACCGCAGCAACGAAGCCAGAAGGGTCGTGCGAACGCGCGATCACGAAGAACTCTCGCTGCACCAAGCCGCCCCACAGCCGCCGATGACGTGGATAGACCTCGCCCTTCACCGCCTGCCGCTCGCCCGGCCCCAGTTGTAAGCGCTGCACAGCCAACTGAACGTGCAACGTGCTGGCCGGGTCTACTGCACCCAGATCGAGCGTCAGCGGTGTGTTGCCCTGGTTGTGCAGATAGACCTTGAACGGCTCCCCGAAGACCACGTGTTCATCATCCAGAGCCATCCCGAAACCGCTATAGGGCAAGACGGACAGGACGGCGGGCACGTCAATGGTCTCGGCGGGTTTCGACCTGGCGCGCGCACGCACCACAAAGGGATAGTCGCCGGGGCGGGTTTCGCTCCGCCGCAATGGTTTAAAGCTGAGCACTGCCTGGCCCGCTTCCCCCGGATCGAGCATTAGCTCCACCCGATCAATGCGTACCCACCCTTTGGGCAGACCGTCAATCTCCAGGAAGTAGTGATCCGGCTCTTCGCCCGTGTTCTCGACCGTGAGCACCGCCTGCGCGTGTGCCCCCGGCGCGACCGCCATATCCGGGCCGGTCAGCTCGGCGCGAAACGTGGCCCGGCTGAGCACCACGCGCTGTGTAGTTTCTTCCGACACCATCAGTTCGGTCGCGGAGGACGGGGGGTGGTAGATCAGGCGGATGTCGCCGATCTGAATTTCCTCACCACCGCGCAGCAGGTATGGCTCATGCGGAGGCAACCGCACCCCGTCCACATAGGTGCCGTTCGCCGACTCCAGGTCTTCAAGCTGCGCCTGATATTCGTTGAAGCTGAATTTGATGTGATAGCGAGAGACCGACGTGGTGTCGAGCACGATGTCATTGCCCGTGGAACGCCCCACTGCCACCGCCGCTTTGTTCACGCGGTAGCTTTCCACCGGACCATCTGGCCAGTAGACATCGACTCTGCCATAGAACATCGTCGCAGGCCCTTCCACGCATTGACGAATGCCAGCGTTTCCCCTTCACCGCCTGTCTCAATTGTAACGACCCGCCTCGAAACGACAACCTACGCCCGCCATGCGTATGCAGTCCGCCACAGACGCGCCAGGTAGCGGCCCCTTTGGCGATGCGTGAAAATTTTCCTGTTATTTACTTTATGTCAAAAATCTCATATACTTTACTTTATTCATAAACTTAGAACTGCTCTGTATTACAAACAATCGTCCGCGATGAGCAGAAAGGCTAAACCATGGCTATCACTATGCAGGGCAACTGGACCGTCAGCGTCAAGAGCAAGACAGCGGCTTTTCAGCAACGCTTCGTCATCCAGGGGAGCGACAGCGCCGACGGCGTGTATGCCGGCGATGTATCTACCCCGCCGGTGCACGTCACCGGCGCGCAGTGGACGATTGCCATCGAACACCTGCCCACCGGCAAGGGGGCGACCTGGAAACCGTCCGCCGAACGCCTGGGCACGCCCTCCGCCATGGGCGGACAGATCGTCTTCGATATTCTGTCCAACGACACCGGAGCCGATCAGGACTACGACGACCTGATACTGACCTGTTCGATGGCGCAGTCTCCCACGGACTATGTGGTCTATGGACGGGTGCGCAGCTATGCGGGCCTGTGCCGGGCCAACCCGTGCTTTCCCTTCTACTTTGTCATTGACACGCCCCTGCAACTTGCAGAACTACTGAAACATCCCACCCTGCGCGAGACGCTGGAGCAGTTGTACGGCGATCGCATCCGGCAGTTCGAGAGACGCATACCCTTCCCGCCCATCCCGGAACCTGACCCACCTCCCTTCCGCCCCATGATGGTGCCGCTGCGCAGCGCGCCCCCCGAAGAAGCAGGCGTGAGTCAGGCTGCACCAGAGATGTCGGTTGTGGCTCGGTCGTCCCGTCCTCCCCTGGGCACAGCCGTCTTCAACAACGAACTGTCATATGTGCGCGACTTCGCCCGCTTCAAAGATGCCTTCAAGTTCTACTGCGAAGTGAAGAATCAGCCGGGCTTGCTGCTGCGCTTCGTCGAGTATGACCGCACCGAAGACGAACTGGCGGGCGGGCCATACACGGGCACGGGCGACCGTCAGACGCTGGGCCTGACCGTCACCGATGAGCGGGGCAACTATCTATGCCGTTTCACGCAGACGCTGCCCGATATCGCTGCCGAAACCGAGGATGTCGTCTCTGGCGGGGCACCGCTCGCCACCCAACTGCGCCCCGACTTGCTGGTGCAGGTCGTCAGTGGGACGGGCGGTACCGCGGGCGTGTTGTTCGAGACAGGGCTTTTCAGCGACATCCCCAACTTCAAGCGCATCAACCTGTGTCTGCCGGAAAGTGTCATCAACCCCGGCCCGACAGCCTGCCAGGGCGGACGCGCCATTCAGTCCATCGGCAACATCTGGGTGATCTCCGGACTGGGCAACACCCTGGATGCCCAGGGCCGCATCACTGCCACTAACTCGCTTGGCCCGCAGCTCACGCGCGGCGCGTGGGCTGGGCGGCTGCATCTGTTCGCCTGCTTCACCGACGCCAAGCCCGCTGTGGCCTATTACACCATCCGCTTCCGCCGACCGGGCGGAGGTTGGGCCTTCGTGCAGGAATACCACGAGCACCCCAAGATTTCCGACATCGGCTCCAGCCCCGACTACACCGGCACCAAGGTAGGGCCTTTCACCACTGTGCCGCTGAAGGTTGATGGCGGCCCGCCGCAGACGGTGCCCTACTACCTCAACATCGAATCCGATCCCGGTTGGGTGCTCACACACCGCACTCTCAAGGTTCGCCTCAGCAGTTCCTACTACGAGAATCTGCTCTATCTGCCAGAACAGGACCCACGCACAGTGGAATTCTGGATCGAGGGCTACGACAGCACCGGCAAGAAAGTGCCCGGAGCCGACGACAAGATCAAGCTCTACCTCGACAACCGCCCCATCACCGGCGACATCGCCAGCATCGCCATGGGTGGCGTCGCGCCGGGTGAATGCGGCCTGTTCGACCTGCCCACCCCCAACGCCACGCTGACGGTACGCTTTCGGGTGCATCAGCCGGGTGGTTTCGTCAATTCCTACAACCTCAGTGTCCTGCGTGGATCGGCCACACCTGTCGCTGTGCAGGACGTCGTCGCGCCACCACAGCCGCTCAGCCTGGTCTACGACGAGCCGACACATGGCAACACTTTCTTCGGCACCGCTAACGCCGTTGGCCCAGACCTGGACAACTACGTGGTGGCCGAGTTACAGGCAGTAGCCGGAGCGTGGCTGCCAGGAGGCAAGAATTTCTGCGCCTTCGCCTTCGAGATTCACGCTGCGCCGCGCACCACCAATGGCTATGGCGTCTTCGGCGGCTACCGGCTGGATACCGAATTAATCGGCATCAGCTACAACCCGCCGACACCCTAACCTGCGCCCGTATTCAGTACCGAAACAGCGAACAGCCTGAGCCGAGATGGCCCAGGCTGTTTTGTGATTTTCAGGAACGTGAAAGCCGTGGCAGCCGATGAGCACAGCCCGACTTAATCGAAGCGGATACGCGGGTCGAGCCAGGTGTACATGATGTCTACCAGGATGTTGCCAATGATCAGGAACACCGAGTACAGGATCGAGACGCCCATGATCATGGTGTAGTCGCGCGCCTGCACGCTGTCCACGAACACCTTGCCCAGGCCGGGAATCACGAAGATCAGTTCGACGACGAACGTGCCCGTCAGCACTGCCGCCAGCAGCGGGCCGAGGATCGTCACTACGGGGATCAGCGCGTTCTTGAGCGCGTGCACGTAGATGACAACGCGCTCGCGCAACCCTTTGGCGCGCGCCGTGCGCACGTAGTCCTCGTGCAACACCTGCAGCAGGCTGGCGCGCGTCAGGCGGGCGATGGTGGCACTCATGCCCGTCGCCAGGGTGAGCACTGGCAGCGCCAGAATTTGCAGGTAGTACAGCGATAGTTCTGGCCCTTCTCGCCATTGATTCTGCTGATCGGCCACCGGCACCCATCCCAGCTCTACGGCGAAGATGATGATCAGCACCGGTGCCAGCACAATGGCCGGTGTGGCTTGCCCCACGATGGCGAAGAACATCGCCACATAGTCCACGATAGTGTTGTGATAGACCGCCGCCAACACCCCCAACGGGATGCCCAGCATGAAGCCCAGGATCACCGCGAAGATGCCCACCTGCATGGAGACCGGCAGCCGCGTGGCGATCTCGTCGCTCACGCGCACGTTCTGGTCACGCAGAGCCTTGTTCAGCGACGGGCCGAAGTCCAGCTTCAACACGCCCCACAGGTAGTTCCAGAACTGCGAGTCGAGCAGGTCAATGCGCCACACTTCGCGCTGCACCGTCTGCGCCCCGCCCTCTTTACTACCGCCTATGGTCACCGTCTCGGTGCGCTTGGTGATGATCTTCCAGTCATCGCCATCGGGGAAGTAGCCATCGTTCCAGGTATTGAAGAGCACCGGCTTGTGCAGCCCGTATTTCTCTTCAAGCTGACGCACCAGGTATTCGGGCACCTTGCGGTTTTCGCCACTGTAATTGAAGGGGCCGCCCGGCAAGAGGTGCGACAGGGTGAACGTCACCAGGATGATGGCGAACAGCACCGGAATCGCTGCCAGGAAGCGCCGGATGAGGAACTTGATCATACCGGGGCCACCCAACAGGCGCACGATCCGCTCCACAATGCCCATGAAAATACGGGCTGGGATGCTTCTTTGAGTCCCTTCGAGAGTTGTCTCGGCCATTTCAACCGTCCTTGTCATCCTCGGTCAGGGGGCCGCCCCTATTCAGGCGCAGCTTCCAGGTCGCGCACCGACACCACGCCGGTGATAAGGGTCGGCTCGCCCGACTGGTAGACGATCTCTCGGCGGGGCGCTTCGCCTTGCCATTCCGCGACCTGCCCCTGGCAAGACACCTCATAGTAGAAGTTGTACTTGCTGCTGGTGCGGGCCTGTTCAGCCACTACCCCGACGATATCCATGCCCTGCTCCAGCGGGCAGCGACCGACAAACTCGGTGTACTGACCAATCGAAGCCGCGCCAGTGAGATTGGCCGGTATGCGTCCCCACTTGGTGCCGTCATCATCGGTCATGATCGCCTTGCTGCTGCTCTTGAAAACAACATGCTGCCCGATAGTGAAGGGCACCGGCCCTTCCAGGTAATCCTGGCTTGTCCACCCTTGCCGCAGCTCCGTAGCGGTGCACACAGTCTCGCCATCTTCGTTGACTTCCGTCGCCACGCATTCGGAGCACTCGATGCGGTAGTAGACCTGATCAGTAGCCGCCGCGAATTCCAGCAGCCGCGCGACCGTGTTGCTTTCGCAACGCCCCACCACATTGGCTTCTTCGCCTTGCGGAATGGCCGGGCCAGGCTCATCTGCCAGCAACAGCGGCGGGGTGTACTCCACTACGCGACGCTGCGCTTCATCTACCAGCTCGGTAGTGGCCTCTTCTTCGGCAGTGGTAGCTTCTTCTTCGGCAGGGGTCTCGCCCGCATACTCTGCCATGATCGAGGCTAACTGATCTTCGAAGACCAGTACCGGCGGCACCACAATGACAGCCAGTTGATCCACCTCATAGCGCAGCGGGCCGACGAAGCGGCTGTCGTCCACCCAGCCCTCAACGTCACCGCAGGCCATCTTGTAGTAAGCCACGCCGTTGACAACCTCGGTCTCTTTGGCTTCCAGGATCGCACCAGGGCGGCACTCTCCCGTTACAGCGGTTTCCGCCACCACTGGCCCCGGCTCGCTGGCCATAACGAAAGTGTCGCCACCCGCCGGATCCGGCAGAGCAATAGCCCGCTCGCCGATGTTGATCTCGATCGGGCCAAACAGACTTTCGCTAGTCACCCAGCCTTTGACCGGGCCAGCCGGAGTAGGACAGTCAATCTGATAGAACGGCTCAGGGGAGCCGTCTCCGTCCGCATCCGCCGAGGCTACCTGCAACACGGTCACGATCGTCTCCGGCTTGCACATCTGCAATGGGTTGGGAGGCATGGGACGGAAACGGTCGTCGTACATTTCCACCGCCTGCGCACCAGGGGTAGCCTGAGCAATGCCCAGGTCTTCGCGGAGGAATTCCAGCGGACCGATCAGACGACTCTCTGCCGCCCAGCCCACAGATCCGCTGCAGTTGATCAGATAGTAGTTCTGCCCATCGGCTCCAACGCCCGCGTAGAGCACTTTGGCCGTAGAATCACCCAGGCACGATAGCTTGGAGTTCATGGCGTTGGGCAGAAGCGGTTCAGGGTAAATCGTCAGGGCGAAGGTGGGACGGCCCGGCTCCAGCGGCACCAATACGTTGTCCAGCACCTGCAGCTTGCCCCCCACGACAGTGGGCAACGCCGTCGGAGTATAGTAGGGCGTCAGTTCAAAGACCCCAGGAATCTGCCCGGAGTAGCAGGCCAGGCTGGCCAGCATCAGGCTGATCCCCACCAGCAGCAACGCCCCTACTGCGCGCGTATATGATTTCGTCACGTCACTTCATCTCCTCAGTCACGCCACCCGGCGCTATGTGCCACGCAAACGGGGGTCAAGCGCATCGCGCAACCCGTCGCCCAGGAAGTTGAACGCCAGCGCCGTGATCACCAGCGCCACGCTGGGCACTAGCAGGATATGGCGATTCGAGAAGAAGCCCCCGCGTTCGCGCACCTGCTGGATCATTGCGCCCCAGCTTGGCGTGCCAGGCTGAACCCCCAGGCCGATAAAGCTCAGGAACGCTTCGGTGAAGATATAGCCGGGGATAGCCAGCGTTTCAGAGACGATCAGCGGACCGATCACGTTGGGCAGCAAATGCACGAAGATGATGCGACGGTTGCTGGCACCAACAGCACGGGCAGCCTCCACAAATTCCTTCTCGCGGTACGAGAGCACCTGACCACGCGCCAGGCGAGCCATGCCAATCCAGCTCAGCACGCCAAGCGCCACGAAAAGGAAGAGTAGACCGCCCATACTCTTGTTCAGGTCGAGCACGAAGCCCACAAACCCGCCCCTACCTGAGTCCTGATAGGTGCGAGCGACCTCGGTGAAGTAGACCTGCAGCAGGATCACCAGCACCAGATAGGGGATGCCGTACATGAAGTCCACGAAGCGCATCATGATCATGTCTACGCGGCCCCCGTAGAAGCCGGAGATCACGCCATAGACCAAGCCGACGATCAGGCTCATGGTGGCTCCCAGGAAGCCCACCGTCAATGAGACCTGCGCCCCGTAAACTGTCTGCGTCAACCAGTCCTTGCCGTTGCTATCGCCCCCCAACACATAGCACCATTGCCGCTGTGTCGGGTCTGGCTCCGGGCGAAAGCAATAGGTGTTCTTCACGTCGAGCAGGGCTTCTTCGCTCAGCCAACTGCACCAGTAGGGATTGCGTTCCTGGCCATCACGGGCGCACGTCCCCGGATCGGGGAAGGGATCGACCGGCTCAACGTTGACTGGATTAACTGTGTGGCGCGCCTGTGCACCGGTGCGCGCGTCCAGCAGCCCCAGTTTCGTCCAGAGACCGGCAGTGGCTGCGATGAACACAATGGTGATGATGGTCACCAGCGCCACCATCGCCGCCTTGTTGCGCCGGAACAGCCGCCAGGCGTCAAGCCAGGGGCTTGACGGCCGAGCTTCTTCTTCTAGAGAGACGGGCTTTGCACCTTCAGCTACCGCCATATTCCAACTCTCCTAATCTCTTTCCCCTACACCGCCCCTGGCCGGCGATGCCGGCGGAGCGGCGCTCATATGACCCGGTGACAGGCTACCCAGTGACCGGGCAGCACTTCGACCAGTTCCGGGTCTTCTTCGTAGCAGACACCTACCGACACCGGGCAGCGGGTGTTGAAATGACAGCCCTTGGGCGGGTTCACCGGGCTGGGAACGTCGCCCTTCAGGATAATGCGTTGCCGCTTTTCCTCCACCACCGGGTCGGGCACTGGCACCGCCGAAAGCAGCGCCTGGGTATAGGGGTGCAGGGGATTGGTGTACAGTTCCTCGCTGTCGGCAATTTCCACGATCTTGCCCAGATACATCACCGCTACGCGGTTGCACAGGTGACGCACCATGCTCAGGTCGTGGGCGATGAACAGATAGGTCAGACCCAGGTCTTCCTGCAACTTTTGCAGCAGGTTGACCACCTGCGCCTGAATGGACACGTCCAGGGCTGAGATCGGCTCGTCGGCCACAATGAACTTGGGATTGAGCGCCAGGGCACGCGCCAGGCCGATACGCTGACGCTGCCCACCGGAGAACTCGTGAGGATAGCGCCGCACGAAATAGGGATTCAGCCCCACCAGTTCGAGCAACTCGGCCACACGCTCTTCGCGCTCTTTCTTGGTGCCAATGTTGTGCACCACCAGCGGCTCGGCCACAATGCGCCCCACCGACATACGCGGGTTGAGCGAGGCATAGGGGTCCTGGAAGATCATCTGCATCTTGCGGCGCATCTTGCGCAGCGCCTCACCCTGTAGCGTGGTGAGTTCTTCCCCCTCGAATTTCACGCTACCTTCCGTGGCGCGGTGCAACTGCAAAATAGTACGGCCCGTTGTGGATTTACCGCAGCCGCTTTCTCCCACCAACCCCAGCGTCTCGCCTTCGTAGATGTCAAACGAAACGCCGTCAACCGCCTTCACCGATGCCACTTCGCGCTGAAAGACAATGCCCGATTTGATCGGGAAATACTTCTTCAGCCCCCGCACTTCCACCAGCACGCGCTTGCCGACTGTCCCCGCCGACGTACCCGGAGTCACCTTGGCAGCGGGTTCAGACAACCTGGATTCGCTCATATCCGCGCTCCTTCTCCTTGCGCACATCAACCCAGCAGGCCATCACATGATCGGAGCGTCCGTCCGGAACCGGTTGCAAGGTCGGATTCTCGTGCTCGCATTTGGCGATCTTGTACGGGCAACGAGGCGCGAACGGGCAGCCCTTGGGCAGGTAGCGCATATCGGGCGGCGCCCCCTCGATCGAGAACAGCCGCGAGCGCTTGCGATCCAGGCGAGGCAGCGACCCCAGCAACCCAATGGTGTAGGGATGGCGCGAGTCGCCGTAGACATCCTTGGCCGTGCCACGCTCGATGATATAGCCTGCATACATCACCTGCACCGTGTCCGCCAGACCGGCCACCACGCCCAGGTCGTGCGAAATCCAGATCATGGCCATGCCGATCTTGTCGCGCAGACGGCGCACCAGGTCGAGAATCTGTGCCTGAATGGTCACATCGAGCGCAGTCGTCGGCTCGTCGGCGATGAGCAACTGCGGATTGCACGACAGGGCCATAGCGATCATGGCGCGCTGCCGCATCCCACCAGAGAACTGATGCGGGTAATCGTCCAGGCGCTCTTTGGCGGAGGGAATGCCCACCATCGAGAGTAACTCAGCCGCGCGGGCACGGGCCTGTTGATTGTCCATGCCCAGGTGCAGACGCAACGCCTCCGTGATCTGCCGACCGATGGTGAGCACCGGATTGAGCGAGGTCATGGGGTCCTGGAAGACCATGGCGATCTCGGCCCCGCGCACCAGGCGGCGCTTGTTGGGCGAAAGCTTGAGCAAATCGCGCCCGCGGAAGATCACCTCGCCTTTGGTAATTTCGCCCGGCGGCTCAGGAATCAACCCCATGATGGACAGGGCATGCACTGTTTTACCGCAGCCGCTTTCGCCCACCACGCCCAGAGTCTCACCTTCGTGCAGCGTATAGGAGACTCCGTTGACGGCATAGACGATGCCTTCTTCCGTATGGAACCGGGTTGTGAGGTCTTTGACCTCCATCAGGACTGTCAAACGTCACTCTCCCCTTCTATGGACCTGCACAGCGGCCCACCATACACTCCGCACCAGCCCTACACACACCAACGCAGGCAGCCTGTCCGCATGCCTGCGGCGTTGTAGAGCTTTAATAATAACGGCTGGCCTCATTCTTTACAATGACATCGTTGCGGCCATCGCCATAAGAAGACACCCGGATCAAATTCAGACCTCAAGAATGTACTCTGATATGCTTATCATCTTGGCCTGAGTTTGGTTCAAAATTCGATGGTCTGCGCGATCAGTCAGCATATTCTGCCAGGCGTGCAGGCGGAAAAACGGGGGGCGAGCAAAGGTTGACAGCGCCTTTGCCCCGCCCGATGGCCCTCATCCCCTGGCCCCTTCTCCCGCGCTGCGGGCGAAGGGGAGCGCTCGTGCCAGAGACAGGCAGTCCCCTCGCCCCGCGACGCAGTCGCGAGGGCGAGGGGATTGAGGGGTGAGGGGCAGCAGACTGCTGCAAATTGCCTGTCAAATCTTGCGCGCACCCGAAAAACGCCTTGACAAGCGCCCCGCACGCCGCTAGAATGACAATCACTCTTGAAAAAGTGCATAGTGCC
The DNA here is from genome assembly GCA_937135955.1 of uncultured Anaerolineales bacterium. Lineage (GTDB taxonomy): Bacteria > Chloroflexota > Anaerolineae > Aggregatilineales > Aggregatilineaceae > UBA2029. Next base: position 22,804 of record CAKZOB010000052.1, read on the forward strand.
AACAGCGATGAACGGAAGTAGTAGGCCATCGTCGCAGTGAGCCGGGGACAGTGCGAACCCGGCAGTGCGCCCCGACGAGCGCTCAGGCCGAACTCGTCCGGGAGCTGCGCGGCTGAAAGTCAGTAAGCCGCGCCGGAGATGCCCGTTACGCATAATGAGTGGGTGGCACACCACATCGCATGGGCCCATAGCTCAGCTTGGGAGAGCGCCACAATGGCATTGTGGAGGTCAAGGGTTCGAGCCCCTTTGGGTCCACTCTTTCAGAGGCCACCAAGCAGGGTGGTACCGCGGAGTCCTCTTCGTCCCTGGCCAGCAGGCCAGGTTTGCGAAGGAGGACTTTTGTGTTTCTGGGGGATATCATGATCTTCCGCCGATTGCGCTTCTGGCGACGACGGAGCGGGTTTTTGTGGCGGATGCCACGCCTGCGCCGCCTGCTGTGGCGACGCTGGCGCTGAATTTCGCTCCGGCACATCGCTCGCCACCCAACGGTTGTCCGTGCCTGGCCTGAATGCTCGCCGGGCAGACGGTGAGTTGCGTCTGTTTGAGAGACAGTGTCGTTAACGCAATGGAGAACGTAGATCACCATGGCAGACAAATACGTGCCGAAGGACATCGAAACACGCTGGGCCGAGCGCTGGGAACGGGACGGTCTGTACCGGTCGGTAATCGATCACAGCCGCCCCAAGTTCTACGCACTGACCATGCTCCCCTACCCCAGCGGCGACCTGCACATTGGGCACTGGTACGCCATGGCCCCCTCCGACGCACGCGCTCGCTGGTTGCGGATGCGCGGCTACAATGTGCTGTTCCCCATGGGCTTCGACGCCTTTGGCCTGAACGCCGAAAACGCGGCCATCAAGCGCAAGATTCACCCCAAACTCTGGACGGAGCGCAACATCGCCAACATGCGCCGTCAGTTGCGCACCATGGGCGCGATGTTCGACTGGGAGCGCGAGGCCGTCACCAGCCACCCCGAATACTACCGCTGGACGCAGTGGTTCTTCCTGCAGTTCTTCAAGGCCGGGCTGGCCTATCGCAAGAACGCCGCGGTGGACTTCTGCCCGACGTGCAACACCACCCTGGCCCGTGAGCAGGTATGGGGCGAAGACCGTCACTGCGAGCGCTGCGGCACGCCCGTGATCAAGAAAGAGCTGGAACAGTGGTTCTTCCGCACCACTGCCTACGCCGAAGAACTGCTCGATCACAGCAAGATTGACTGGCCAGAGCGCGTCAAGATCATGCAGACCAACTGGATCGGGCGCAGCGAAGGCGCGCAGGTTGTCTTCCGCACTGAGGCGGGCGACCCGATCGAGGTCTTCACCACCCGCCCCGACACGCTATGGGGCGCGACCTTCATGGTGCTGGCTCCAGAACATCCGCTGGTGGATAAAGTCACCACGCCGGAACAGCGCCCCGCCGTCGAGGCGTATGTGGCGGCGGCGGCCCGCAAGAGCGAGATCGACCGCACCGCCGAAGGCAAAGAGAAAACCGGCGTCTTCACTGGCGGCTATGCCATCAACCCGGTCAATGGGGAGCGCATCCCGATCTGGATCGCCGACTACGTGCTGATCAGCTACGGCAGCGGGGCGATCATGGCCGTGCCCGCTCACGATCAGCGCGACTTCGAGTTCGCCCGCAAGTACAACCTGCCCATCCGCATCGTCATTCAGCCGGAAGGCATGGCCGACCTGGACCCGGACAAGATGACCGAAGCCTGGCCGGGCGAAGGCGTCATGGTCAATAGCGGCCCCTTCGATGGCACACCCGCTACCGCCAGCAACGACGGCACCAAGAATCAGGCGGTGAGCGTGGTCACGCGCTGGCTGGAGGAACAAGGCATCGGGCGGGCTGCCGTCAATTACCGCCTGCGCGACTGGCTGATCAGCCGTCAGCGCTACTGGGGCGCGCCGATCCCCATTGTCTATTGCGATCGCTGCGGGATCGTGCCGGTGCCCGAAGAAGGCCTGCCGGTGCTGCTGCCCGACGATGTAGACTTCATGCCCACTGGCGAAAGCCCGCTGAAATATCACGAGGGCTTCCTGCACACGACCTGTCCGCAATGCGGCGGCCCAGCCACGCGCGAGACCGACACCATGGACACCTTCATGTGCTCGTCGTGGTATCAGTACCGCTACCTCAGCCCGCACTACGACAAAGGGCCGTTCGATCCGGTCGAGGGGGCCTACTGGCTGCCAGTTGACCAGTACACGGGCGGGATCGAGCACGCCACCATGCACCTGATGTACACGCGCTTCTTCACCAAAGCCATGCGCGACTGCGGCATCTTCAAGCCAACGGAAGAAGCGGCCAAAGCCATGGGGCGCGACACAACGGGCATGTTCGACGAGCCGATGTTGCGCCTGTTCAACCAGGGCATGATCCTGGGCGAGCCGCGCGACGGCGACATGATCATCGCCAGTGGGGCTTTCGAGAGCGATAAGCTGTTCAAGGCGACCAGCATCCGCGTCGTCGAGGCGGTCGCTGAGGTGCCCACGACCGCGACCCAGGTCACCGGAGAGGTGATGAACCGCGTCGAGACCACCTTGCACGTGCGCACTCCCGACGGGCGCGAAGTGGTCGTGGATACCGACAAGAACACCACCTTCGACATCCCTGGCTTCGGGCCAGATGCGACGATCAATCAGATCAAGCATCACCTGGATGTCGAGAAGATGTCCAAGACGCAGGGCAACGTAGTCGCCCCCGACGAACTGGTCGAAGAGTTCGGCGCGGACACGGTGCGCGCCTACCTGATGTTCGCCTTCCGCTGGGAACAGGGTGGCCCCTGGGACAGCAAAGGCATCTACGGTGTGGTGCGCTGGCTGAACGACGTATGGGCGCTGGTCAATGAGGGCGCGCTGGACGGCACTCCCGATCCTGCCGCCGAGCGCGACCTGCGCCGCAAGGTGCACCAGACGATCAAGAAGGTCTCCGACGGGCTGGAAACGTTCGGCTTCAACACGGCCATGGCTGGCTTGATGGAGCTGAAGAACACCCTGCAGAAGGTCGCCCGCGAGCGCAATGTGAGCCGCGAGGTGTGGGACGAGGCCATCCGCACCATGCTGTTGCTGATGGCCCCCTTCACGCCGTTCGTCGCCGAGGAACTGTGGGAGCGTATCGGGCAGCCCTACAGCATTCACAACCAGGCGTGGCCCGTTTACGATCCGGAGGTCGCCGCCGAGGAAGAGATCACCCTGGTGGTGCAGGTCAACGGCAAGGTGCGCGATCGCATTCAGGTGCCCGCCCACATCAGCGAGGAAGAAGCCAAGCGCCTGGCCCTGGAATCCGAAGGGGCGAAGCGGCACATGAACGGCAAGCAACCGCGCAAGGTGATCTTCATCGCCGACCGCGGGATGGTGAACATCGTCGTTTGATCTGCTCTGGCTTCGCCGCATGAAAAGAAACCGCCGGACTCTTGCGCCGGCGGTTTTCTCTCCTCTACACTCGTTTCCACCTACCCCAGCACGAAGGTGCTCCCCGCCGGGTATTCGTCGAGCTGCGTCGCACTGCGATAAACGCACACGCCCCCCTGCCCCACTACCTGATAAGTGTCGTCTGGATGGCAGATGAGGGTGGCCGTCTGGTCTATGCCGATCAGGGTTACCCCGTCTGGCAAGCCCGCCAGCAGACGGTCGGGCGTCAGACGCATCCGGAACAGATTGTGATGAGCCAGAAAGGCCAGATGCGGAGCGAGAGCCAGTCCCGGCATCCACTCGTGCGCGAACCACAGCACACCTCCCAGAGCCATCGCGCTGGCCCCGGTACCCATCACGGCGGCTTTGCGCATCAAAGCGCGGTGTAAGGCCGCTTCGGTATGCGTGCCACGCAGGCGCTCGATCATGTCCACCGGACTGCCGTCGGTGAAGACGATGGCCTCCACTTTGTCGAGCACTGTGTATTCGGTCTCGGTGTTGGCCAGGTGCCAGTTGGTGATCATCACGTGCTGCGCGTAGGTGTTCAGGTGACTGAAGTAGCGCGTGGCATTGTCCGCGACGCGCTGATGTTTCTCCATGGCCGCTACCGGCACCACCGCCACGCGCGGGCTATGTGCACCGCGCAACAATTTCAGCCAGGCGCGATCGGCCTCCTTACTTTCGGGGACGAACGCCTGGCCACCATTCAAAACCAGATAGCCTTTGTGCATGGAGTGTCGCTTCCTGTGTGGAAAAGGCGAGACTCAAGCCAGCCTGTAAGCCGCGTTCTGTACCCGCCAAGGCGGGCGGTGATCATCTCTCTGGGACGCCGGTTACCCGACGCCTCAAGCAACCTACCCGGAACTGATAACGGGACGGGCCGCCCCATCGTTCCTGCTTGGTTTTGCTCCCGGTGGGGTTTGCCTGGCCGCCTGTGTCACCACAGACGCCGGTGCGCTCTTACCGCACCGTTTCACCCTCACCCCACATGCCTGCGCATGGGGGCACTCTGCCTCTCTGTTGCACTTTGCCGTCGGGTCACCCCGCCTGGCCGTTAGCCAGCACCGTGCCCTGTGGAGCGCGGACTTTCCTCATCTCGCCCAAGGCGAGACGCGATCACCCGGCCAACTTGAGCCTCTACTTCTATTATACCATCTTCGCTCGCCTGTTCGAGGGTGCGCCGGAAGCTCTGAAAGGTGTGCGCAAAATGTGACAGGCCGTTTGCTGCGCCGTGGCTTACCTCACCCCCAGCCTCGCTTCGCTCAGCTTGCCCCCTCCCCGACGCGGGGGGCGCGAGGCGCGTGAGCGCCGAGCGGGGGTGAGGTCAACGCCTCCGCACTGGACAAATCGCTGAGAGCCTTTGCTCGCCCTCGTGAACTCAACTGAAATGCACCCGGAAGCAAGATTCACCGCCAAGGCAACGAGAGCGCAGAGGAAAGTCATACAAACGAAGACTCTGCGCTCTCCTCTGCGCCCTCTGTGACCTCTGTGGTTCAACCCTATTGCTCACCGCGCCGGCTCGATCACCTCCAGCCCGCCCATGTACGGGCGCAGCACTTCCGGCACGACAACGCTGCCGTCCTTCTGCTGGTAATTCTCCAGCACGGCGATCAGCGTGCGCGTCATGCCCAACCCCGATCCGTTGAGCGTGTGCACGAAGCGCGGACGCCCGCCGTCCGCCGGACGGTAACGAATGTTAGCGCGGCGAGCCTGGAAGTCCTCGGTGTTGCTGCACGAGCTGACTTCCAGCCATTCCCCGCAGCCGGGTGCCCACATCTCAATATCGTATTTCTTGGCGGCGGCGAAACCCAGGTCGCCAGTGACGATCTCCACGCGCCGATAGGGAATGCCCAGCATCCCGCAGACGTTCTCCGCCGCCTGAGTGAGCGACTCCAGTTCGTCGTAGCTGGTTTCGGGCGTAGTGAACTTGTATAGCTCGACCTTCTCGAACTGATGCACGCGCTTGATGCCGCGCACATCGCGCCCGGCGCTCATCTTCTCGCGGCGGAAGCACGGCGTATGCGAGACAAAATAGAGCGGCAGTTGCGCTTCGTCCAGGATTTCATCGCGGAACATGTTGGTCAGCGCGACTTCGGCGGTAGGCAGCATGTACAACTGCGACTCAGCGTCAAAGTAGACCACGTCGCGGAACTTGGGGAACTGCGCCGAGCCGAACATGGCCTCTTCGCGCACCATGAACGGCGGATAAATCTCGGTGTAGCCATGCTGTGTGGTATGCACGTCCAGCAACCAGCTAATCATGGCGCGGTACAGACGCGCGCCCATTCCCTTGATCAGGTAAAAGCGCGTGCCAGCCAGCTTGACGCCACGCTCGAAGTCGAGAATGTCCAGCGCCGGCCCAAGTTCCCAGTGTGGCAAGGGCGTGAAATCGAACGCGCGCAACGTGCCACGCACTTCCCCAATGCGGTTTTCCGCTTCGCTGCGCCCGATCGGCACGCTCGCATGAGGCATATTGGGAATCCACAGCATGTGCTCGTTGAGCGCTTCCTCGACCCGCCGAATCTCGTCATCAAGCGCGGCAACCCGTTCTCCCAACGCGCCCAGCGCTTCGGTGAGATCGGCAAACGCCCGTTGCACTTCTTCGGGGGAAACCTCATGCGCCCCATCCAGAGGGGTCGGGTTCTCCAGGGCTGCCATGAACCCTTCCACGTCGGTGTTGGCCAGAGCTTGAATGGCACGCCGCGCGCCCCCGACGACCTGCGCGGGAGTCAATTGCTTGTTGCCGCGGAAGCGCCCCATCTGCTTGTTGAGTTTGTTGCGGTTAGCCTTGATCGCCTCCACCTGTGTTAACAGGGCGCGTCGCTGCGCGTCGAGTTGCAGGATGGCGTCAACGCGAGCGATGGCCGCCTCGTCATTGAGGTTGCGCAGTTGTTGCTTGACCCAGTCGGGCCGGGTGCGGATGAGATTGATATCGAGCATCAGTGTTCCTCCCTGCAAAGTAGCCGTCGGCGATGACTGTCAGCAGAAAATCACATCTGGTGTTTGTTGTCGTCCTGTAGAGGCACAGATCGATCTTGAGCGGAAGAGCGGCTGCGGCGGTCAGACTGTCGCTGCCGTAGCTGATAGAGATTCCAGTCGCGCAGCAGACGCAATATCGCGAACGCAGCGCCGATCAGAGTCACACCGATCACCAGTCCGTTCCAGACCTGCGGAGTCATGAAGTCGAGATGCATAGCCGCGCTCCTCAGCGATCCATCGGACGAAAAAAGCCCCTCGCCCGGAACATGCCAGGACGAGGGGACCCGTGGTGCCACCTGGTTTCACCTGTGCCTCTCGACACAGGTCTCAGCGAGTCAACGACTCGCGCGCGTTAACGGGCGCTCCCGACCCCTCTTACGTTGAGCAACAACGATCGAAGGGCGACGTGCTCAGGAGTGGATTTCCGCTGCCGACGCACCGCCTCGCACCAGCCGGCGGCTCTCTGCCAGCGCGACACAGCGTACTTGGCTCCGTCAGAGTCGTTACAGGGCAGTGTAGCAAGCCAGTCAGAGCCTGTCAAGTGCAGGATAGCCCAAAAAACCAAAGCGTTCCTTTACAATCAAGGAAACCTGTGTTATGATAAAGCACCTTGAGTTGAGAAACCTGGATCGCCCTGTGTGGCGGTCTCTTGTTTTTGTTTTTGATTCCACAATACACTCTATAGTCAGGCGCAAAAGAGGCACAGCGGGGGCTGTGTCTTTGTGCACGCCCGGCGCACGAAGGTCTTTTTGAACATGGAGTTCTTTGTCTGTAGAGATTTTGTCGGACACGAGAAACTTTGGGAGCGAATTCGATAGCCATACCCCAGGCAATGGCCCTCTGCGGAGGAGTCATTGCTGGGGCATTCCTTTGTTCTGGCCGCTGACCAGAACGCTGTGAATGGGATACATGATGAGCTATGGAGGAGTGGGATGGCAGATGATGTCCATTATCTGACGCCTGAAGGTCTACGCGAATACGAAGAACGGCTCAACTATCTGCGTAATGTACGCCGCCAAGAAGTCGCCGAACGTCTGCGCCTGGCTCTGGAAGAGGGCGGCGAGTTAGTCGAAAACGCCGAATACGAGGACGCCAAGAATGAACAGGCGTTCATCGAAGGTGAGATCATGCGCCTGGAGATGATCCTGAGCAATGCTCAGGTCATCGAGGACAATGGCCCCAAAGACACTGTCGGTCTGGGCGACACGGTGACTGTCCAGGAAGTCGGAGCGGACACCGTGGAAGTGTACACCCTGGTGGGCGCTGCAGAAGCCAACCCGCGCGCGGGCAAAATCTCGTTCAAGAGTCCTCTGGGCCGCGCTCTGATGGACAAGCGCGTTGGCGACAAAGTGGTTGTCGAAGCGCCGGACGGCCCCATCACCTTCGAGATCAAGGCCATCGAATAATCCAGACCATGCCGGAGTCTGTGCGACGCCCATGCCTGCTCTGCTCGCGTGGGCGTTCTCTTGACAGCTCCTGCTGTGCCTTATCTCCAGCACACCGCGTAACCAGGAGAATAAGCCGAACGCATGTGGCAACCAACCAATACCCCTGAGGAAGATCGTCTGCGCAAGCTGCACGAATTGCTTGAACAGGGCATCTCCCCCTACCCGAATCGTGTTACGCGTACACACACCGCCCGCCAGGCTGTCGCCGCTTTCGAGGCGGCGGAAGCCGCCCAGTCCGCCGACCCCTCACTGGTGACCGTCAGCGTCTGCGGGCGCATCGTGCGCCAGAATCTCAAGGGCAAGGTCTACTTCGCCCATATCGAGGATGGCACAGGGCGAGTGCAGTTATTCGTGCGCATTGACCGCGTAGGCGAAGCGGCCTATGACCTGGTGCGGCGACACCTGGACCTGGGCGATTTCGTGCAGGCCAGCGGCGCGATGATGCGCACCCGTGCGGGCGAAGTGAGCGTGCTGGTAGACAAGATCGTCCTGCTGGCCAAGGCGCTCAGCCCCCTGCCAGTGATCAAAGAGCGCGTCAATGAAGATGGCACTGTCGAGCGTTACGGCGCGTTCAGCGATGTGGAAGAACGCTACCGGCAGCGCTACGCCGACCTGGCCGTCAACCCGGATACGCGCGAGGTCTTCCGCAAGCGCGCCCAGACGATCAACGCCCTGCGCACCTTCCTGGACGAGCACGGTTTTCTGGAAGTCGAGACGCCTATCCTGCAACCCATCTACGGCGGCGCAGCGGCGCGGCCCTTCATCACTCATCACAATCAGCTTCACCAGGATTTGTACCTGCGCATCAGTTTTGAACTGTATCTCAAGCGGCTGCTGGTGGGCATGTATGACGCCGTCTACGAGATCGGGCGCGACTTCCGCAACGAAGGAGTGAGCTTCAAGCACAATCCGGAGTTCACCCAGCTTGAATTCTACCAGGCCTATACCGACTATCACGGCATGATGGATCTCACCGAGCGGATGGTGGCTTACGCGGCACAACGGGTCAACGGCAGTACCATCATCACCTTTGAGGGCCACACTATTGATCTCACCCCTCCCTGGCAGCGGATCACCCTGCGCGAGGCCATCAAGTCCCGCAGCGGCATAGATTACGTGGACTATCCAGACGCCCCGTCGCTGCGCCAGGCCATGCTGGCCGCGGGCTTGCAGACCAGACCGGACGCCACCTGGGGCAAACTGGTAGATACGCTGTTGGGAGACACGGTAGAGCCAACCCTCATCCAGCCGACCTTCGTGCTCGACTATCCGCGCGACATCTCGCCCTTCGCCAAGAGCGTCCCCGGCGATCCGACGCACGTCGAGCGTTTCGAGTTGTTCATCGGCGGCATAGAGATGGGCAATGCCTTCACCGAACTCAACGATCCGCTCGACCAGGAAGCGCGCTTCCTGGAAATGCACCGCCTCTACCGCGAGGAAGACGACGAAGCCACCCCCATTGATGAAGACTACCTGCGGGCCATGCGCTACGGCATGCCCCCATGTGGAGGCTGCGGGATCGGCGTGGATCGTCTGGTCATGCTGCTGACCGATCGCAGCACCATCCGCGAGGTGCTGCTCTTCCCGCACTTGCGCGAGCGTCAGTCCTGAGCATCATTAGGGGAGAGTCTTTCGCGTAAGGACTGCGTGCCGTGCCCGACGAACGAACCGCACCCATGCCCATCCTGGAACAGTTCAGGCTGCCCATCCTGTTGCTGGTAGCCGTGACAACGCTGGCAGGAGCGCTTCTACTACTGCTCAACCGTCCCAAACCGGTCACCATCACGGTGCTGCCGCCCGCTCCTACGCCCATCCCCTCGGCGACCTTCACCCCATCGGCCACGCCCACGCCAGAGCCGTATCTCGTCTACATCACAGGTGCCGTAGCCACGCCGGAGATCGTGGTCACATTGCCCTATGACAGCCGCGTGCTCGATGCGCTGCAGGCCGCCGGAGGCCCCCTCACCAACGCCGACCTGGAACGGGTCAACCTGGCACAACGTGTTGCCGACGGTGATCAAATTCACGTGCCCACACGCAAAGCAGCAAACCGCCAGACGCCTTCCGTGACGGTGATCGTCGTCACTCCGACGCCAGGCGCGCTGACGGTTTACGTGGTAGGAGAAGTAGCCCGCCCGCAAAGCATGGTGTCGCTTCCAGCAGGCAGTCGGGTCGAGGACGCCATTCGAGCCGCGGGCGGCGCTACTGACAGCGCCGACCTCAGCCGCGTGAACCTCAGCCAGAGACTCAACGATGGAGATTACGTTTACGTGCCATCTCGTGGGGCGACCGCGGAAATGATTACCCCTACTCCCAACCGCCCGCCATTGGTACACATCAACGACGCTACCCTGGAAGAGTTGCAAACTTTGCCGGGCATTGGCCCGTCGCTGGCCCAGGCCATCGTAGACTATCGCACTGAGCATGGGCCATTCATGCGCCTGGAAGACCTGGATGCTGTGCCCGGCCTTGGCCCAGCCAAGCTGGAAGCTCTGCGCGAGTTGATCGCGTTCGACTGAGATTGAGGGCGAAAGGCCATCTTGGGGGCATCGGGTATGCGCTATGGCCAGACCCCAGGGGCACGGGCAGAATCAGTGGCCCTCAATCCAGCACCCGCAGAGCGAAGACGTCGTCCCAGCGCCAGCCGTTGTACGGCCCTGCCTCTGGCAGCGCTACACTGCTCATGAGACGTCGGGGCGCTGCCCGCTCGACCAGAGACACCAGCCACACTTCCGCCGTCTCGCGCCCCTGCGGTTGCCGGATGACAAACAGATGCTCCGGCCCGCCGCAGAAGATCGCCCTTTCAGTCGCGTCAGCCGGTAGGGAGATAGCCCGCAGCGTAGACGCTTCGAGGGCAAAGAGGATCACACCCTGCCCTGGCGGTGCTCCGGCCAGCACTGCAGCGAGCCACGCCCCGTCCGCCGACCAGTCAACGGTCTGCGGCCAGGCGAGCTGCCCCGCCAGCGGCTGTTTCTTCTGCTCCTGCAGATGCCAGATGACCAGATTGCGCCCATCCCACACCAGGGCACGTGCCTGCGGCCCAAGCGGCCAGGACAGGTTCTCCCCCTGCACAGGCACCTTTCCATCCAGAGCGGTGAGCAGATGACCGCTTACGTCCACCTGGTATAGGGTCGCCAGATTCTCCCCATCTGCGGGGGATGTCTCCCAGGCCAGCAGCCCCTCACCGGAAGCCAGCCATGCCTCCGCCGACAGAAGTGCGCCAGCCTCTGGCAAACGCCGGGCCAGTTCCACGCGCAGGCCGCTTAGCACGTCCACCCGCCACAGACTCTGGTGTGTTGCGCCTCCAGCCACGGGCGGAAGCGGCCTGGCCGTTACATAGGCGATCTGTGTCCCGTCAGGGTTCCACGCCAGCTTGCCCCACGCCGATTCGCTGGCGGGCACCAGCAGACGACTGCTCAGAGTGTGGCGCTCGAAGAGCCATAGTTGCCCTGCTCCGTCGGTGTAGGCCAGCGCGCTGCCATCCGGTGACCACGCCCAGCCAGCCAGCCCAGCCAGGGGAATTTCAAGATGGGCGCCGCCCGCGCGCGTGCCCAGAATGTGCAATATCCTGTCCTGGGTAAAAGCGAGCCATTCACCGTCCGGCGCGAGCTGTAGACCTGCTGGATGTGTAACATAAGACAGGCGCTGCTCCAGCCGCACCTCGCCGGGAACCAGGCGCACAACCACCAGCCCCCTATCGGTAACCGCCGCCAGCACGACTGGTGGCCCGTCGTAGTCTTCCAAGAGATCGAGCGCGCGCAAAGCGGCTGTGCGACGCCCTGATACCAGCCAGAAGGCCATCCACAGTAACAGGCCCAGCAGCAGGGCCGGAAACGACAGACGCCAGATCGTCGCCGGGGATGTCCGCCGCCGCGGGACACGCCACTGGCGGGCAATGCGAGAGAATTCCAGAGGTTCGGCGGGAGTGACCCTGTCGAGATCGCGGCGCAAATCGGCAGCCAGGCGTTCGCCAAACTGCCGCCATTCCTCGACTCTGGCGCGACAACGGGCACACTGCGCGATATGCTGACCCACTTCCGCTGCCTGCTCTGCCTCAGACTGCCCCAGGGCATATTCCTGAAGCACCAGGTCGTCGGGGTGGTCATCAGATGTCTTCAACGGAGTGTTTCCGTCGCCAGCCATGGCACCTGTTCTTCTCCCAGCAACTCCCGCAGCCGATCCACAGCCAGGCGCAGCCGAGACCGAACTGTATTGAGCGAACAGCCCATGATCTCGCTCATCTCCTTATACGAGCAATCGGTGTAGAAGCGCAACACAATGGCTTCGCGCAGCTTGGGGCTGAGCTGATCGAGCGCCCACAACAGGCGATCCTCCGTCTCATTGCGGATGACAACCGCTTCTGGGCCGGGCGTGTGATCGCGAATCTGATTGCCCAGGCCCAGCCATTGCGTCAGAGAGATGCTGGGCAGGAACTTACGCCGACGCTTGTCGCGCGCCCGGCAAACCGTGATGGTGTGCAACCAGGTGCTGAAGCTGCTGAGGTCGGGCCGGTAGAGGCGCAGGTTCAACAGGGCATAGGTGAGAGCATCCTGAGCCACCTCTTCGGCATCGGCCTCGTCCCCCAGCAGGCCAAGCGCCAGACGAAAGGTGCGCAACTGATATTTCTCGAACAATTGCCGGGCAGCGCGTTCGTCTCCCTCTATGGCACGCTGAATGAGGGGTAAATCGTCCATGGCTGGGTTCACATGTGGATTCTGAGACATTCCACTGATCCTGTCCCTAATACGAACTTCAAATGAGGTTTGTTCCTCATCGCTGCGTCAGAACATCCAGCCTATCTCGAAGCTCATAGACCACCCGCCCACGCTGGATCACCGTTCGCGCCAGATTGCTGCCGAAGCGGTAGCTGAGATGCTGGTAAGCTGGCACTGTCCAGATCACCAGATCGGCCTGTTTGCCTGCTTCCAGGCTGCCTACGCGATCCCCCCGCCCAACGGCGAACGCTGCGTTGATCGTCGCCGCCGCCAGCGCTTCGGCGGGCGTCAGGCGCAGGTAGCGCGTCGCCAACGCCAGCACGAATTGCATGTTCTCGTTCCAGCCCGTGCCTGGATTGCAGTCTGTGGCCACGGCCAGCGCCGCGCCCGCTTCCAGGAAACGGCGAGCGGGCGTGTAACGGGTATGTCCCAGGCCAAACGGGGTACAAGGCAGCGACACGACCGCCGTATTCGAGCGCCCCAGAGCTTCGATCTCGTCGTCTGGCGTCACCACCACGTGGTCGGCGGAGACCGCCCCCAACTCTGCCGCCAGGCGCGCGCCGCCCAGCGGCTCGAACTCATCCACATGGACCTTGAGCGGCATGCCCAGCCTCTGCGCCGCAGTGAGAATACGTCGTGTCTGCTCCAGGTCGAAGGCCCCCACCTCGCAGAAGACATCGCAGAAGATGCCCTGTGGCCAGTATGTAGCGCCCCAGGCAGCCACAGCGGGCAACATCTCGTCGGTCAGCAGCGCCACATAAGCATCGGGATCGCCGGTGTATTCCGGCGGGACAGCGTGCGCACCCAGGAAGGTCGGCACCAGGTCAAGCGGTAGTTCTTCATCCAGGGTGCGAATGACTTCCAGCATGGTAAGTTCGGTCCGTGTTTCCAGACCATAGCCCGTCTTGCACTCAACCGTCGTCGTGCCATGTGCCAGCATGGTCAGCAGGCGCGCCCGCGTGGCAGCGATCAACGCCTCTTTGCTCGCTGCGCGCGTCTCGCGCACCGTCCGGTTGATGCCGCCGCCCGCCGCCATGATCTGCTGATAGGTGGCTCCGGCAATACGTTGCTCGAACTCGTCCGCGCGGTTGCCAGCCCAGACAACGTGCGTATGCGGATCAACCAGGCCTGGCGTGACCAGCATCCCTCCGGCGTCCAGCACTGTCCGCGCCGCGTATGCCCGTTCCAGCCTGGCCGATGGCCCCACCTCAACGATCGCGCCGCGATGGATGGCCACTGCCGCGTCGGCCAGCAGGCCCAGGTCGCCGAGCGCCGCGCCGCGCTGCGGCCCGCCATCGTGGGCGGGAACTGTACACAGTTGCCCGATGTTCGTCACCAGCAGATCAATCATCTCGTCCATACCCTCCAGTCTAACACAGCCGCGCAGCCGAGCATAGCTGTTTCTCCTGCGGACGTGGTACGATCGGCCCAGCACCGTTTGCACCGACAGAGAGTATCCCATGCGCATAGACATCCTGACCCTGTTTCCGGCCATGTTCGCCGGCCCCCTGACAGAGAGCATCCTCAAACGTGCCCAGGAAAAAGGGTTGCTCAGCATTCACCTGCACAATATCCGCGACTACACCACCGACAGGCATCGCACCACCGACGACACCCCTTATGGCGGCGGAGGAGGTATGGTGATGATGGTCGAGCCGCTGGTCAAAGCGGTGGAGGACGTGCGAGGAGCCGATCAGCATGTGCCCGTGATCTTGCTCACCCCACAAGGGCGCGTCTTCACACAACGGGTGGCCTGCGAACTGGCCGCGCACGACCGGCTAATCCTGATCTGCGGGCGCTACGAAGGCGTGGATGAGCGCGTGCGGCAACTGGTAGTCACCGACGAGATCAGCATCGGCGACTACGTGCTCACTGGCGGTGAGCTGGCGGCGATGGTCGTTGTGGATGCGGTGGCCCGGCTGATTCCTGGCGTGCTGGGCGCGCGTTGGGCCGCCGAGGAAGACTCGCACGCTATGGGCCTGCTGGAATATCCGCACTACACGCGCCCGCCGGTGTTCCGCGGCCTGGTGGTACCAGAGGTGCTGCTCAGCGGCGATCATCAGGCGGTGGAGCGCTGGCGACGGCGCGAAGCCATCCGCCGCACCTGGGAACGCCGCCCCGATCTGCTGCTCATTGCTCCGCTGAGCGAAGAAGAGCGCTGGTTCCTGGGTGAACTGGCCGAAGACGAAGCGCTCCGGCGCGCCGTACATCCATGATTGAAGCTCAGAGCCATCGGCGGACTGCCGAGATACTGTCAGCGCAGAGAAAAAGAGCCGTCGTGGCGAATTTCTACCGCGCGCCTCGCTGCGAGAGAGTGCGTGCAAAGGTTGACAGCGACTTTGCCCCGCCCGATGACCCTCATCCGCCAGCTCCTTCTCCCGCGCTGCGGGCTGTTTGCCGTGAGGTAAAGCGGCAAGCGGTTTGGTGCAATCCCCCTGCCTCCCGCGAGACTGCCGCTTGACGGGGGCACTGCCATCCTTTACAATTCCATCCCGGCATTCGGAGGAAAGCGCGAACAACCAGCATGTTTGAGAGTCTGAGCGATCGCCTGCAAAGCGTCTTTGAGCAACTGGGGCGCAAAGGCCGCCTGACGGAGGAAGACGTCAATACTGCCATGCGCGAGGTGCGCATGGCCTTGCTCGAAGCCGACGTCAACCTCAAGGTGACCAAGGACTTCATCAATCGCGTCAAAGAACGAGCCATCGGCGCGGAAGTCCAAAAGAGCCTCAAGCCTTCCCAGCAGGTGATCAAGATCGTGCACGAGGAACTGATCGCCACGCTCGGCCAGCCGGGTCGCCTGAACCTGAGCGGCCCGACGCCGCGCGTGATCATGCTGGTGGGCCTGCAGGGGTCGGGCAAGACCACCACTGCCGCCAAGCTCGCGCTGATGCTGCGCCGCGACAACCGCCGCCCCTTCCTGGTGGCGGGCGACACTTACCGTCCGGCGGCGGTCGAGCAGTTGGTCACGCTGGCCAAACAGATCAACATCCCCTACTACCAAGAGGGGACGACCGCTCCCCCGCCCGACATCTGCGTGCGCGGGGTTGAGGCAGCTCGCAAAGCCGACGCGACTGTGGTCATCCTGGATACAGCGGGCCGTCTGCAGATTGACGACGAGATGATGGACGAGCTGGTCGCCATCCGCGACCGCACACAGCCCGCCGAAATCCTGTTGGTGGCCGACGCCATGACCGGCCAGGAAGCCGTGCGCATCGCCGAAGGCTTCAATCAGCGCGTGGGGTTGACTGGCCTGATCCTGACCAAAGTGGACGGCGACGCCCGCGGTGGAGCTGCGATCTCCATGCGCGCCGTGACCGGCGTGCCGATCAAGTTCCTGGGCACCGGCGAGAAGCTCGACGGCCTGGAAGTGTTCCATCCGGATCGGCTGGCTTCACGCATTCTGGGCATGGGCGATGTGCTCAGCCTGATCGAACGCGCCGAGCAGGCGTTCGACATGGAAGAAGCCGAGCGCCTGCAGCGCAAACTGCTGAAGAATCAGTTCACGCTGGAAGACTTCCTCAAGCAGTTGCAGCAGGTCAAGCGCATGGGTAGCATTGGGCAAATCCTGGATATGCTGCCCGGCATGGGGCGTCTGCGTCAGCAACTGAACATTGACAACGAAGAAGCGCAGCGGCAGCTCAAGAAAGTCGAGGCGATCATCAATTCGATGACGCCCCAGGAACGGCGCAATCCCAAGTTGCTGAATGCCAGCCGCAAGAAGCGGATCGCTGCCGGAAGTGGCACGACCGTGCAAGATGTCAACGCGCTGCTGCGGCAATTCCGCGAAATGCAGCACATGATGCAGATGATCGGGCGCGGGCGTTTTCCGCGTATTCCTGGTCTGTTCAATTGACGGGCATTGCCCGTATTTGCTGCGGTTGTCCGGCAGACTGCCCTGCCAACCCTCGGCAGCGCGCAGCAAACCAAACGTATGCACAGTACTGCACCATCAGTGAGGGATAGGATACAGCGATGGTTCGCATTCGTCTACGCCGCGTAGGACGTAAGAAACAACCCAGCTACCGCATTGTCGTCGCCGACGCGCGCAGCCCGCGCGATGGTCGTTATATTGAGGCCATCGGCTTCTACAATCCGCGCACCGAGCCAGAGACCATCACGGTCAAGGAAGATCGCGCGTTGCACTGGCTGAGCGTGGGCGCTCAACCCAGCGAGCCGGTCGAACGCATCTTGAGGAAACTCGGCACGCTCGCTCGTTACGAGCGGCTGCGCCAGGGCGAAGCCCTGGAAGTACTGGTCGCCGAGGCCGAGGCCGAGGCCGCAGCCCGTGGCCCCATCAGCCCGAAGACCAGCTATCCGCCCAAGCCGAAAGCCAAAAAGGCCGAAGCGGCTGATCAAGCTGCACCGGCGAGCTAACGGCGGAGCTGCTGACAATCTGACGCGACGAATGCGGACAGCGAGCGGTTTTGTGCTGTCCGCATTTGCCCTTTGCGGCGGGCAACCCTGCCCACCGGCTCAACCTGGAGGGACACTCCCATGAGAGAACTGGTCGAGTATATCGCCAAGTCACTTGTTGATGACCCTGGTCAGGTACGGGTGACCGAAACCCGTCATGGCAACACCACAGTGCTTGAACTGCAGGTGGCCCCAGACGATATGGGCCGCATCATTGGCAAAAACGGGCGCATCGCGAACGCCATCCGCGTACTGGTGCGCGTCCCCGCCGCCAAACAAGGCAAGCGCGTCTCGCTAGATATCGTCTGAGCACACGGTCATGCCCGCTTCTGGCTCAACAGGGCGTTCGCCTGCCCCTCCTTTCCTCTTGCTTGGACGAGTCCTGCGTCCACACGGGGTGCGCGGAGAAGTACGCATTGAGGTCATCACGGCCTATCCGGAGCGCATTGTGCCCGATCAGCGCGTCTATCTGGGGCGCGATCCGTCCGACGTGGCTACGGCTGTGCCTCACACCGTCATCAGGGCGCGCAAACACCAGCACTATCTGATTCTCCAGTTCAAAGAGGTTCCCGATCGCAACACTGCTGAGCTACTGCGCGAGCAGTATGTGATGGTGGCGCTGGAAGACGCCGTCCCGCTTGAAGAGGGCGAGTACTATCTATTCCAGGTCATCGGCCTGCAGGTGATCACTACCGAGGGTGAAGTGCTGGGCAACGTGGTAGACGTGATCGAGACGGGGGCGAACGACGTATTCGTAGTACACGGGCCGCGCGGGGAAGTTCTGCTGCCCGACACCGACGAATGCGTCCAGGACATTGACTTTGAGGCGGGCACGCTCACCGTGCACCTGCTGGACGGCCTGCTGGGCGAGTGACTTCGCGCCGCCCCGACGACTATCCTGAGGCAGACCATGAACGCGCGCAAATACTGGCTGGGCTTCAACGCCGTCAGGGGTATCGGCCCGCTGCGACTGCGCGCTTTACGCGCCGCCTTCGACTCCCTGGAAAGCGCCTGGCACGCCTCCGAAAGCGAGCTGGCGGCAGCGGGGCTGGATCGGCGGGCCATCGGCAACCTGCTGACTGCGCGGCAGCACTTCGATCTCGACCGGATGCTGGAAACCGTCTATCAGGCGGGCGCTGCCGTCATCACGCTGGACGACGCCGACTACCCCTCTTTGCTGCGAGAACTGCCCGACGCGCCCGCCGTGCTTTTCGTCAAAGGTACGTTGCTCGAGGCCGATCGCTGGGCCGTTGCCTTTGTGGGTACGCGGCGTGCTACGGCTTACGGGCGCGAGATAACTCGTCAGTTGGTTGCGTCACTGGCAGGGGCGGGGATCACGATCGTCAGCGGGTTGGCGCTGGGCATAGACGCAGCATCGCACAAGGCCGCACTGGACGCCGGAGGCCGGACGATCGCAGTGCTCGGTTGCGGCATTGACCGCGTCTATCCGCCGGAACATCGCAAGCTGGCTGCCGACATTGCCAGCAATGGGGCGCTGATCAGCGAGTTTCCGCTGGGCACCGAGCCAGAGGGCAAAAATTTCCCCGTGCGCAACCGGTTGATCAGCGGGCTGGCGCTGGGCGTGGTGGTCGTGGAAGCGCCGCTCAACAGCGGTGCCCTGCTCACTGCCGACTTTGCCGCCGAACAGGGCCGCGATGTATTCGCCGTGCCGGGCAACGTGACTTCGCCGGCTAGCGCGGGCACCAACCGCCTGATCCAGAACGGGGCCAAGTTGGTCGTCAGCGCTGACGACATCCTGGACGAACTGAACCTGACGCGCACGACGGTCGAGACTCAGACCCAGGTACGGCAGATCGCGCCCGATTCGCCTCTCGAGGCGACGCTGGCGGCTCTGCTGGAAGACGAGCCGCTGCACATAGACGACCTGGTCGAACGCTCCGGCCTGCCCATCACCACGGTCAGCAGCGCATTGGCGCTGATGGAACTCAAGGGAATGGTGCAGCGGCAGGAAGGCATGACTTATGCGCGCGCGCAGGGCGGAGCGCCCTTGTTGCGCCTGGACTGAGAAGACTGCCACACTCACGCTGGATGTGGCAGGAGACTCTCTTACGGACAACTGCAATGACCGCACTCTATGCACTCATCATGGCTGGCGGTGGCGGCACTCGTCTGTGGCCGCTCAGCCGACGCAACCGCCCCAAACAAATGTTGCCCCTGGTCGAAGACCGGACGATGTTCCAGATTTCAGTCGAGCGCCTGGCTCCGCTGTTGCCGCCGGAGCGCATTTTTGTGGTTACGGGCGTTGACCAGGTGGACGGATTGCGGGCCAGCACACCTCAGGTTCCGCCGGAGAACTTCGTCACCGAGCCGTTCGGCATGAACACCGGCCCGGCGGTTGGCCTGGGGACGATTCACATACAGCACCGCGATCCGCAGGCAGTGATCGCCGTGCTCACCGCCGATCAGCACATCGCCGACAAAGCCCGGCTGCGGGGCGTGCTGGCCGCTGCAAGTGAACTGGCCCTGGACGGTTACATTGTGACGCTGGGTATCCGGCCAGACTTCCCCGCTACCGGCTACGGCTACATTCAGCGCGGTGCGCCGCTGCGTCAGGTCGGTGAGTTCCAGGCATACCGCGCCGACCGCTTCACCGAAAAGCCCGATCTGGAGACGGCCAAAGCTTTCCTAGCCAGCGGTCTGTATAGCTGGAACAGCGGCATGTTCATCTTCCGCGTCGAGCAGATCATAGCCGAATATGCTCGCCAGCAACCCCTGTTGTACGGCCTGTTGCGCGACATTCAGGCCGCCCTGGGACGCCCCGACTATCCCGACGTGCTGCGTGATAAGTGGTTGCAGATGCCCAAAATCTCCATTGACTACGCCGTCATGGAAGGCGCGCAGAACATGGCCGTCATCCCGGTAGATATGGGCTGGAGCGACATCGGGAGCTGGGAAACGCTCTACGATGTGCTGGAACACGACGCCGATGGCAATGCGGCTCGTGGGAATGGCCGCGGCCATATTCACCTGGGGACAAAAAAGACCCTGGTCTATAGCGATAAGCGGGTGGTGACGATCGGCCTGGAAGACCTGATCATTGTGGACACGGACGACATCCTGTTCGTCTGCCGCCGCGACCGTTCGCAGGATGTGCGGGAGATCGTCGAACGGCTGAAGGCCGCGGGAGAAGACGATCTACTATAGGGGGCGCTATGGTCATCATCGCCGCCACCATTGACCTGGACCTGCCGGGCGTGGCCTCGCTGAAAGAGAAGCGCGGCATCCTCAAGTCGTTGATTGCCCGCCTGCACAGTGCTTTCAACATCGCGGTAGCCGAGGTAGACCTGCACGACGCCTGGCAATCGGCGGCGCTGGGCATAGCCATCGTCAGCACCAGCGCCGCTCATGGTGAGGCCCGCCTTGAACAGGTCTTGCGCTGGATCGAGCACAACCGCCCCGACGTGACCATTGTGGATCACGAACTGGAAGTGATTCACTTTGGCTGAGGCTGGTTGTCCACAATGATCTCGATGGCATCGAGCAGCTCGCGCAGTGCCCTGGCTTCAGCGGCTTGTTCTTGCAGGGCGTTCTTCTGGCTGGTGTAGCGGTCGTGTAGCACGCTCAGTTGACTGAACACCGGTGACAGGATTTGCTGCCCATATTGCAACAGGCGGCTCCGCTCGCGGCTGGTCAGGTCAACCAGGGCCTGGCGATAGCTGAGCTGTAGCGCGCTCAGACGTTTGTCGAGTTCGCGTTCGGCGTCGCGTTTCATTTTGCGCCAGTAGAGCACGGCAGCCGTCCCGCCGCCCACCAGCAGCGTCGGTCCCACCACAAAGGTTGCCAGGATGCTGCCAACTGCCGCTGTCACCGCCCCGTGAGCAGCCACGCCCAGCACCACGGCCACAATACCCCCCAGCGCCGCCGTGAAGCCGGTGGAGAAGCCCAACAGATTGGCGCGGAAGCTCTGGCGCAGATTCTCCGCCAGGCTGTCGTCGGTATAGGATTTCAGTTCCGCGTCGGCGATGGCGATAGCCGCCTGCAGCGCGGCGCGCTGTTCGGCATAGCCGGTTGCGTCTACCCTGCCAATTTCGCGATCCAGGGAGGTCTGCAGAGCGGTTAGACGATCGAGGATGCTGCGCCAGTAGCGGCGGCTGCTATCCACTACCTCATTGACATATTGCTCAGAGACTGAAGCGATCTGATCGGGTGCGTTGGCGATGACCTCACGCTCGAATTCGGCGCGCATAGCCTCGCGGTCGAGCACGCGCGGCGCGCGCTGCAGCGTCAGGTTGCGCCGGATGAACTGACTTCCCCGCTCGCGCATGGCCGCAAACACCCGGTCGAGTTCACGTTGTGCGGCAGACAGTTGTTCGTCGAGCGTGCCCGCTTGCCGGTTGAGTTCCTCGCGCAGGTTTTCGGTGAGCGTGGTGTCGCCCCTCACCAACGCGATCTGCGCCTCCAGCGCCGCGACATATCTGCGAATCATACTTTCGGCGAAATCCAGTTGGGCATAAAGCTTTTGCTTGGCGGGCGGCACGCGCTCGAAAATGCTGCGCAGGTAGTCGCGGACGGCGTTCATACCGCCCGGATCGTGCGCAGCGCCGGCGAACAGTCCACCGCCTTTCTCTTTGAGCGCCTGTTTGGCCGATACCATGAAAATTTCCGGGCGCAGATCGAGCAATTCGTGCAGTTGCTGGCGGACGAAAGCCAGCACCTCTTTCTGCTCGTGCTTCTGCAACAGGTCGGCCTGATTGATCACCACTACGATCTTCTTGCCGTAGTCCTTGGCCAGTTCCAGGTAGAGCCGCTCAGTTTCGGCCAGGGCGCGCTTGGCCGAAAGCAGAAAAATGACCAGGTCACTGCGGCTGAGGAAGCTCTTGGCGATCTGTTCGTGCTTGCGGAATACCGAGCCAGTGCCCGGCGTATCCACGATGACCACGCCCGGCCCGCCCGTGTTCGGATGCAACCACTCGCGCACCACGCCCTGTTCGCGCCAGGTGAACTCGCTCTGACGCCTGGGTGCCCAGCGAATGAGTTCGATGGCGTCCGTGGTGGGTGTGATGCCCGTGGGCAACAGTTCGTCGCCCAGCAGGGCGTTGATGAAGGTGGACTTGCCCGCGTTGAATTCGCCAACTACCACTACCAGGAAGAACATTTCCTGCAGGTCGGCAGCGTTCTGTTGCAGACGCCGGCGATCCTCAGCGTGTTCTGTGCCCATCTGCGCCAGGATGTCGGCTATTGCCTGCAACAGGCGGACCGTGCGCTCACGCGCTTCGGCAATGGGACCTTCCAGGACGATGCTAGTCATACGTCGCCGTTTCCTTGTGGGGGTGCCACAGGCTGGTACTTCCCGATCTCCATCTCGGCCAGGCCACGCTGAATCATCAGCAGCGCCTGTTGATGTTCGTGTAAGTCATGCCGCAGGGAGTCCAGCGCTTCGGCCTGCGTCGCGATGAGGCGGGTGAACGGCGCAGTAGCGTCGCGCCGAAGCTGTACACCGTGCGCGATCAATTCGTCGCAGGCTCGTTGCAGCGTCTCCAGGTATTCGTCGCGCAAAACCCTGATGCGCTTTTCGAAGCTCCGGCGCAATAGCCATCCGCGCAACGGCACCAGCGCCAGGCCCAGCAATACCGTCGCCAGGCCCACAACGAGCACCGCCAGCAGCGCCCCCGCAGCGGGCGGAGTCTCTGTGAAAGCCCCCGCCGCTGCCGCCAGCACCACGCACACCGTCAGCGTTTCCCACAGCGCCAGGATGATCAGCATGTTGCGCAATGTCCGGTCGAGTTGAGTCACCTCGAAGCTCTGAGCTTCGCGCAGCAATTCGTCCAGGCGCGGGCGGGCGTTGCGCAGGAATGCCCGTTCGTAGCGCAACGGAGATTGCACCCTGCCGACCAGTTTGTCCGACAGGTTGGGCGGCAGTTTCTGGACAGCGGCCCGCGTGTAGTCCACCAGATCGTCAATGTCCTGCACGTCGCGCCCTTCCAGGCGCGGACCGAGTCTATCCACCAGTTCGGGGATGCGCCGGAAAGTCTCGCGCACTTTGTGCCGCTCGAAAGCGGCCTCGGCCTGAGTCTGGCGCTGGAAACGGCGCAGCAGCCGTCCCAGCCCGCTGATCTCCGCCAGGCCACCGAAGAACAGGCCTATCCCGCGCGAGAAATGGAACAACTCGCCAATGGCTCCGCCCCCTCGCGCTGTCGCTTCGTCCCAGGTATTGCTGATCTCCTCCAGGCTGTTGGCGACGACCTGCTGTTGCTCGCGCCGACTCTGCTCGATCTGCGCCTCGATGTTCTCCACGATCTTGCGGTGCGCATCCAGCGCAGCCTGCTGCGTCTGCACCAGGGCCAGTGCCTCCTTGACGGCGTTCTGGCAAATCTGCACAGGCGTTTCCAGTTTCTGGCGCACGCGCTCCAGGTCGCCCAGTGTCTCTTTGATGTACGCCTCGATGTCGGCGAACCCCGCCTCGTCCCACAGGATTTCGTCGCGGGGCTTTTCTTGCTGCGCGGCCAGCGCGTCGCGGGCCGACACCAGCCAGACGGTCGGCTCGAAGCCCAGGTGCAGGCGGCTCTGTTCCAGCACGAACTCACGCACCTGTTCGCGCTCTGCCGGTTCCAGCACGTCCATTTGATTGACCACAATGATCACGCGCTTGCCGTAGGTCTTGAGTTGCTGGAGATATTCCAGATGACTGGCAGATAGCACCTGCGTGGCGATCATCACTAGCAACACCACATCGGCGCGGTGCAAAAAGCGACGCGTCACCTCGTCGTGCGTGCGAAAGACCGACTCCAGCCCAGGGGTATCTACCAGGCTCAGGTGTTCGAGCAGCGGGCTGGGGTGAAAGACTGTCTCGACCTCGCCCGCCCGCGATCGCTGCACTTCTGGCCCGTGCCGCAGGATCACGATATGGTCGGTAGTGGGGATTGGCCCGACATCGAGAAGCTGCTCGCCGAGCAGTGCGTTGATCAGGCTCGACTTGCCCGACCCGAATGGCCCTACCATCACCATCAGAAAAGGGTGATTGGCGTGGAACAGCGCATCGCGCACCTGTTCCATGTGGATTTCTGGCAGCCCATCCACTCGCGCCAGCGTATCGAGCAGCGCGTTGATCTGCTCGAACTCCTGGCGACGCACCGCCTCGTACTGGCTCAACAGCCGGGCCGGCAATTGCACGTCGTCCCCCATCCTCTCACCTGCGGACTGCGCTGTTATTGACCGGGCGGCGCAGGCATGAGCACACCCGGCACGTAATCGCGCAAAATCGAGCCGCCGATGAATTCGCGCAGCAGCGAGTTGTCCGGCACCAGGCTGGCGTCCATCGGCACCAGCCAGTTGAGGATCGAAAGCAGCCGCCGCGCCTCGATATAATGCGGCTCGCCCGGTTCAAGTTGCCGCAGCAACGGCTCGGCCATCGGGCGCAACACCGCCAGTTCATAAACCAGGGCCGAATTGAACATCACGTCGGCGTTTTCCTGGTAGGGGAAGATATTGCGCTTCTCGCCCCGCCGCACACTCTCCCAACGCGCCAGCGTTTGCGAGGCCGAATAGCCGCGGTAGGTCGCGTCGCGCACGATACGCCGGATCAGGCGCACGTCGGTCGTGGGGACGCGGTTGTGCCGGTCAATGTTGAGCTGCGTCAGCGCCGACACATAGACGCGAAACAGACGCTCCGTGGGCAAAGACTCGGTCAGGCGTGGGTTCAGCCCATGAATGCCCTCGATGATCAGAATCTGGTCACGGCCCAGCGTGACAGTCTGCTCCTCAAAGAAGCGTCTCCCGCTGAGAAAATCGTAGTGAGGGATGCGCACAGGTTGACCGGAGGTCAACGCCAACAATTGCTCGTTGAACAACGGCAGGTCTACGGCCTCCAGCGCCTCGAAGTCGTATTCGCCGTTCTCGTCCAGGGGCGTCAGGTGACGCTCGACGAAGTAGCGATCCATCTCCAGGGTATAGGGGCGCAGGCCGTTGGCCATGATCTGCACGGCCAGGCGCTTGGAAAAAGTCGTCTTGCCCGACGACGACGGCCCGGCGATGAGCACGATGCGCAGCCCTTCTTTGTGCCGCGCTGCGATCTGCGAGGCGATCTGCGCGACGTGCTGCTCGTGCAGCGCCTCGTTGACCAGCACCAGCTCGCGCGCTCGCCCCGCGCGAATGGCCCGATTCAAATGGCCGATGTCTTCCACACCCAGCAGAGTCAGCCACTCTTCCGTACGGCGGAAGACCGCCGTCAGTTGCGGTGACTGCGTGTGCGGGCGGATGACGTTGGGACTTTCGCGGCGCGGGTATTGCAGGATGAACCCGTCTT
The DNA here is from genome assembly GCA_937135955.1 of uncultured Anaerolineales bacterium. Taxonomy (GTDB): domain Bacteria; phylum Chloroflexota; class Anaerolineae; order Aggregatilineales; family Aggregatilineaceae; genus UBA2029. The sequence goes on from CAKZOB010000052.1 coordinate 48,035, forward strand.
CTTCGGGCAGCACGTTGAACAGAGTCAGATAGCCGGTGTGTGGCACCATGTAGCCATAGAAGTAGTCCACTTCGCCGCGCAGGCGATAGATGGTCAGGTAGTCTTTATTGCGGAATTCGAGCAGACGCACCTTGTCGTCGTCGCCGCATTCCTCGAAGATGCGTCGGGCTTCGTCCAGCGGAATCTCGTGCCGGGTGATGGGCTCGCAGGCGGCCACGATCTCGCGCATGTGCTCTTTGACCCGTTCGATCTCCGCTGGGGTCAGGGGAGGCCGCCCGCGCACTTTGCAGAAGAAAGCGCCGCTGGGCAGCGCGTAGTCCACCAGCACCTGTGTGCCGGGGAAAAGTTCCGCCACGGCGACCGTCAGCAGGAAGGCCAGCGAACGCCGGTAAATACGGCTGCCGTCACCGGAATCGGTGCGCACGATGCGCACTGTCACATCGCGAGTGACGGGCATGGTCAGTTCGCGCAACATGCCATCCACGATCGCTGCCACCGGCAGAGCCTGTTGGCTCGTCTGTCGCCTTTCGTAGGCCTGCACAAACGTCTCCAGCGAAGTTCCCACCGGTCCTTCCAGGATGATGCCGTCCTCAAAAGTCACCTGGACAGTAGTGCGCGGTGATGCTTCATGAATCAACGCCAGGTCTTCCATCATCAGCTCTTTCAAGGTGATCTCCGGCTCTCTTTCTTCCTATACGATGTGCCAGACTGCGCCGGTGCGCGCGGGCAAGGTCACCACTACAGTGCCGTTGTGGATGTGCGCCCGGCCTTGCCCAAAGGTCAGGGTCGCCTGTTGTGCCGGGGCAGCCAACGAGAGCCGTAGCTGTCGTTCGGTCTGCGCCGTGTTGAATGTCACCGCGAAGCGCTGTCCCTCATAAACCCGCTCATAGGCGAACAGTTCGCCCTCAGCCAGAGCTGTGCGGTACGTGCCCCGGCGCAGGGCCGGATGAGCGTGGCGTAGTTGAATGGCAGCGCGAATGTAGTCGCGCAGGGCTGTGTCCCACTGACGCTCGTCCCAGGGCATGGCTCCCCGGCAGGCCGGATCGTAGCCCCCCTGCAAACCGATCTCGTCGCCGTAGTAGACGGTCGGTGCGCCGGGCATGGTCATCTGGAACAGCATGGCCATCCGCAGCGCCGACTGATCGCCTTTGACCAGCGTCAGGAAGCGCGGCATATCATGACTGCTGAGCAGGTTGAGCTGTGCCAGGGTGATCTGCCAGTCGTAGAGCGCCAGCATCGCCTCGATGTCGCGGGCGAAACCTTGAGCGTCCAACGGAGTTGGAGGCGGATAGGTACCCCCCAACCACAGCGGAGCCAGCGTCCGCGCGCCGAAGAAGCGCACTGCCGCATGCGTCTGAATATAGTTCATCACCGCGTCGAATTGATCGCCCTGCAACCAGCGCTGCGCTTCTGTCCAGATTTCCCCGACAATATAGGCATCCGGATTGATCGCTTTGACCCGCCGCCGAAACTCGCGCCAGAAGTCATCGTCGTCTATCTCGGCAGGCACATCCAGCCGCCAGCCGTCCGCGCCGAACGCGATCCAGTGTTCCGCCACACCAAAGATGAACTCCCGCACCTGCGGGTTTGCGGTGTTCAGCTTCGGCAGGGCGTGTAGGTTGATCCACGCCTCATAGTTGGGTGGTTTATCGTCGTAGGCGTGTAGCGGAAAGCCCTTGACGATGAACCAGTCCAGATAGGGCGATTGTGGGCCGCATTCCAGGATATGGTTGAACTGAAAGAAGCCCCGGCTGGCGTGATTGAACACCCCATCGAGGATGATCCGTATTCCGCGCGCGTGCGCCGCATCGAGCAGTTCGCGCAGCGCGGCGTCCCCGCCTAGCAGCGGGTCTACGCGGTAGTAGTCGTGCGTGTGGTAGCGGTGATTGGACGCCGACTGGAAGATGGGGTTGAGATAGATCGCCGTGATCCCCAGGTCTTGCAGATAGTCCAGGCGCTCGGCAATTCCCAACAGGTCGCCCCCCTTGAAACCGTAGGAGGTGGGCGGTGTATCCCACGGCTCCAGATTGTTCGGCTTGACGACGCGCTCGCTGCGGGCGAAGCGGTCGGGAAAAATCTGGTAGAAAACAGCGTCCTTCACCCACTCTGGCGTTACGACTGCCTGGATCACCATTCACGACTCCTGGACAGAAAGCCTCCGGCCCAAAGCACAGCCGGACACGATGTGCACAGATCGTACCGCCTGACGGCACCGCAGGCAAAACAACATGCCTGAAGCCGCCCTCTGTCCGGGAAGAAGTGGACGCTTATACTTCGTCGCCTTCGATGTATTCCAGTGGCAGTTCGGGCGCGATGGATAGCAGGTCGTGCTCGGTGAGCACGCGGTTATTGAGCGATCTGTAGGCGACAGGATTCTCGGCAGCATCTACCGCATAGCGCCAGCGGTTTCGCCCCACCTGGCGCAGGACGGAACGGCACTCGCTGCAACGCACTACCCGTCGTACACGCGGGATGCCCAATACGCGGTAACGCCGGTCTTCCACGTACAGAGTACCGCGCGTGCAGATAGGGCACCCGGTGACCACGAATCCTTCGCGATAACGGGTCAGGTTGGCTGCTCCCGCGACGTACATCACCGCGTAGAGCACGATGAGCGCCGCCAGAATGCCTCCCACAATCAACCCCAGCGGCGCGCCGTTCTGAGCGGGTTCTGGGGCGGGCGTGTTCTCAGGCAATCTCTCACCTGTTGTACCTGCCTGCCCGTTTTCTGCCACAGCAAGCGGCAGCGCGCCGGGCGTGACCGTCGGGCTGAAAGCTGGCGAAGGGGTCGCGGTCGGCGTGAGCGAGGCGGTCGCTGTAGGCGCGGGCGTGGGACTGTCGGTGGGCAGAGCCAGCATTACTGGGGTGGGCGAGTTCTTCGTAACGAGCGAAGGAGTCGGGCTGGACTGGGGCGCAGGAGTCTGCGTAACCGTGTCAGTAGCCGTGGGCGTCGGCGAAGCGGTGTCCGTGGGCGACGGAGTCAGCGTCGGCGTATGGGACGGGGTCGCGGTGAGCGTCGGGGAGGGCGAGGGCGTCTCTGTTGGCGAAGCGGTTAGTGTCGGCGCGGGCAACACCGCTTCGGCTCCCGATAGCAGCGTGGGTAGCGCAGTGGAAGAGGCCGTGCTGGTTGCGCTCGCCGTGGCGGAAAGGCTGGGCGTTGCCGTCGGCATTGGCGAGGGCGTCGCGCTGGGCGTTGCCGTCGGCATTGGCGAGGGCGTCGCGCTGGGCGGCGGAGTAGGCGTTGCCGAGGGCACAGGCGACGGGGTGACGGACGCAGTGACCGTTGCCGACGGTGTGACAGTGGGTGACGGCGTTGCCGTGAACGTCGCCGACGGTGTGACAGTGGCCGTGCGAGTGGCCGTCGGCGTCGCCGAGGGCGCAGGTGTCTCTGTCGGCACAAGGGTGGCTGTTGGGGAGGCGGTCGGGCTAACGGTATCTGTGGGCGAGGGCGTCGCCGTCGGAGTTGGCGAGACGGTGTTCGTCGGCACAGGCGTGTCGGACGGACTCGGCGTCAATGTGGGGCTGGGGGTGCGTGAAGGTGTCGAGGTGCGCGTCGCGCTCGGCGTAGCAGAGGCCGTCGGCGTGCGGGTGGCACGGGGGCGGGGTGGCACGGGGGTGAAGGAAGGCGTCAGGAAAGGTTCCTCAACCACCGGCAGAGGTTCGATTGGCTCTGCCCAGGCCACCAGATCGTAGCGAATCCAGCCGTAGCCGTCCCCGAAGCGGATCATCACCCAGTCTACGTCGGCGTCGCGCGCCACCGGGTCCACGACATCACCGGTGAAGACAGTGCCAATGGCAGCGTAGCCCTGGCCTGGGCCAGCGCGCACAAAACCACCGTCTACACCGACATCCACCCAGTTGGCGTTGGGAGTATATGTCGGGCCGCCGGGGGTGCTGTAGTAAAGCGGGCGCGGGATGGGCGTAGGCGAGAGCACGGTCATGACCGGCAATGCGTTGGTGTCGAGCCGCCAGCTCACGCCGTCTACCTGCACCCATCCCTGGGTATAGAGGTAGTTGATCAGCACCCAGTTGCCGTCGAGACTGCGGGCCAGCGGCTGCACCCACGCCCCAACCGGCAGCGCTCCGACTGGCCCATAGCCAAAGCCTGGCCCACCGCGGACGTTGATTCCCTCTGGCACATGCACCCAGTTGACATTGGGCGTGGCCGTCGGGTCGCCCTGAGCCAGGATAGCAGGCACGAGCGCGGTGACCATGGCCCCCAGCCATAGCCCCAGCGCCAATCCCCCTACCAGACGCCAGCGACGCACGATCAACCCCAACTTCTTTCTCTCTAAACGACGCCCCCATCCTACCATGACGCCAGACGATGAACCAATAGGCCGCGAGCGCTACCCAGGGAGATTGCATCAAAGCCAGCCAGCAGAACCATGGGCAGAAGTAAGCTCAGGTGTGATCTGCTGGTTGACCTCACCCCCGCTCGGCGCTGGCGCGCCTCTAAGCCGAGCGCAGCGAGGCTGGGGATGAGGTAAAGCGGCAAGCGGTTTGATGCAATCCCCCTGGAGCGCTACCGCTCGCCCAAAATAAAAGACTTCCGGAGTACCGCCCTCTCCGAAAGTCTCTTGACAGATCACAGATCGGAGAACAGCTTTGCCTATTGAGTCAGGATGTAGGCAATGAGGTCCTGTAGCTCTTGCTCGCTGAATGTCTCCTCGTAGGTGGCGGGCATGATATTGTTGAAGCCCTCAACTATATGAGCACCCGGCTCTACGATAGCCTGATGCAGGTATTCCTCCGCCGTAAGCCCTTCCACGCGCGACGCGGCTCGTTCGCCCATGCCGGTCAGCGCCGGACCTGCGCCATCTACCGCTCCATGACATCCGGCGCAATTCTGAGCAAAGAGACGCTCGCCATTGGCCGGGTTAGCGGTCATGGCTGTTGTCCTTTCCTCTTCTTCAGCTGGCGGAGTCTCCTGTTCGCCCGTTTCGGTCAGGATGTACGCCACCAGCGCCTGCAATTCCGCCTCGCTGAACTGCTCGCCGTAGTTCTTGGGCATGATATCCTGATATCCCTCGACCAGGTAGGCGCTCGGCTGCACAATGGACTGAAGCAGATACTCTTTCGCCGGAAGCCCCGCCACCCGCGTCGCCGCGCGCGCGCCCATGCCGGTCAACGCTGGGCCTACGCCATCGGCAGCGCCATGACAGGCTTTGCACGGCACAAACAGTTCTCTGCCCTGTGCCACCAGTTGTGCCGTATCAGGCGCTACACCACCTTCTGCTTCGGCACCGCCTTCGGGCACGGCTACAACAGGCGCAGGTGTCGCCTGCAGCGCCTCGACCAGTTCCGGTTCCTCACCTTTGGGCAGCGTAGGGATAGGCGTCAGGTCTTCGGCCAGGTCGCCCCCGCTGCACGCCGCCAGACTTATCGCCACGATCAGCAGCGTCACCGCACCAACCGCACTTCGTTTGAACACATCAACCTCCCTTCCCTTGCCGAGATCACTGGCTCAGGCTGCGCACGTAATTGACCACATCCCACGTTTCGCCAGGGTCAAGATTCTCCGCCAGACCGGGCATTCGGTTCTTCCCCTTGGTGATCACCAGGAAAAGCTCCTGATCGGAAAGAGCTGCCGCGCGTTCGCCCAAGGAAGCGGGAATCTCTGGGAAGTATTTGCCCACTTCCGCTCCCTGGCGGTCTCCTGCCATGCCATGACACATGGCGCAGTTAATGGCAAACAGCGCCTTGCCGCGCTCCAGCGAGGTTGCCGTCGCGGGCAGGGGTTTGGTCGCTGGCTCTCCGGCGATGAGCACTGGCCCCTGGATGGGCACGGACTCGGCGGGCGCGGCCAGGCGCGGCCCTTCCTGCGCCCCCACTGCCACAGTATCGGCCATGGTGTTGATCCAGGGAATATCTACCACATCGTAGGTCAGCAGCAACGGGATGGCCAGCACCACTGCGCCGCCCGTCGCCACCGCGCCCCAGAACAACAGATGACGGATGCCCTGGGGTTTGAAGTTGGCCGCGTCCTCGCGCTGAATGACGCGGGCATGATGCGCTTCGAAGACCTTGACGACCTGCTCGGCGACCCCCAGGGGCGCGCGCACCTCCACACCGATGTAGCCTTCGGTGATGCGCTCGTCGTACATGCGCCGCGTGAGAATGGGAAAACGGTTCTGCAGCAAGAAACCGATGAACGCCCCCAGCATGGTACACAGGGAAATCAACTCGAAGAAGACAATGGCTGTCGGCGGGACAGGCGTCAGTTCCTGAAAGCCGACATGCAGCCGGTAAAGCTGCGGCGTGACAAAGGTGATGAAGAACGCCAGCAGCGCGCCCACCCCCGCACCGCCCAGGGTGAATGGCAGAAACCACAGCCGCGCCGGTTTGCGCCCAAAAATCTTGGCCGCGTAGGGCACATTGGACATCACCGTGATCTGCTCATCTTTGACGCCCAATACGCGCACTTCATCCAGCACATCGGCGGTCGTCTCGACATTGTCAAACAGGCCCAGCAACATCAGTTCGGCCATGGTCTCCTCCTAGTGCACTTCCGTCCGCGTGGGGGCGATGGCCCGGCCTATCCGCCGCACCTGCTGCATGGCCTGCCCCTCGTATACTTCCCACACCGGAATGATCGGCACTACGCGCGTGAACAGGGCATAGAGCAGCCCCAGGAAGGCCAGCGTACCGATGGTGACGGTTACCTCAGGCCAGTGTGGCGTGTAGTTGACCCAGTTGAAGGGCAACTCGTTGCGCGAGAGCGACCCCGCCACGATCAACACGCGCTCCACGTACATGCCGATCTGCACGAAGATGCCGATCACCAGCATGGCCGGTAGCGAGGTACGCACTCGCCGCGACCATAGCGTCGCCAGGGGCACCACGATGTTGCAGAACAACATCAGGTAGAACAGCGGGGCCAACGGGCCAGTCAGCATTTGCTGAATGGCCTTTTCCATGGGCAGGTTGCCGTACCAGTTAGTGATCCACTCGGCGAAGTAGAAGTAAATCCAGGCCAAAGTCAGAAGGAGCAGGAAAATGCCCATGGCGTTGAAGTGCTCTTCGCGCAGGAAGTAGCCGAAGCGCAACGTCTTGCGGATGATGATCATCACGATGATCACCGCGGCTACACCCGAATAGAGCGCGCCCACCACAAAGAACGGGCCAAAGATGGCGCTGTGCCAGCCAGGTTGGATGGCCATAGACAGGTTCCAGGACACGCCGGTGTGCACCGAGAACATGACTGGAATGATCACGAAGCTGAGGATATTGCTGACGACCTCCAGACGGTGCCATTCGTCCTCAGCCCCCCGCCAGCCCAGCGCCAGCGCACCATAGAGCTTGCGTCGCCAGCCTGTGGTATGATCGCGCGCCATGGCGAAATCGGGAATCAGCGCGACGAACATGAACAGCGTGCTGCCGATAAGGTACGTGGTGATCGCAGTCATATCCCAGAACAGCGCCGAGCGGAAGTTCGGCCACAGCTCGCGCTGATTGGGGATGGGAATCATGTAGAAGAGCTTCCACACGCTGCCCACATGGATGATCGGGAACAATCCGGCGATGGCCAGCCCGAACAACGTGATCGTCTCCGCCGCGCGGGCAATCGGTCGCCGGAAGTCCATGCGCATCAGCCGCAACGCCGCCGAAATGAACGTCCCGGCATGGCCGATGCCGATGAAGTAGATCAGGTTGGCGATGTACGGCCCCCACATCACCGAGCGGTTCAGGCCGGTGATGCCCAGCCCACTGATGATCTGAATGAACCAGGCAATCAGAAAGGCCAGTGTCATCGCGCCCAGCCCCGCGATGATCACCCAGAAGCGCGGGCCAGTCTGCTGCATGGTGTTCAGCACCACCTGATTGAGTTCGGCAGGTGGGCGCGCATCGAGCAACAGATGCTCCTCGCGCCCGTGTTCCAGTTGGTAAGCGAGACGCTCGTCCTCCGGATCGGGTTGCTCCCAGTAGGGGCCAGTGACAGCTTTACTCTCCAACATGCGTCTCACCCCCTTTCAGGTAGTAGACTGCCGGTTCAGTACCCAGGTGCTCCAACAACTTGAACTGCCGCTCGTGCGGGATCATTTTTGCCACGCGGCTGTTCTCGTCCCACTTGTCACCGAAGATGAGCGCATCCGTAGGACACGATTGCACACAGGCCGGTTGTACTTCGCCATCTTCGAGCGGGCGACCCTCGACGTTGGCCTGCTCGCGGGCGCGACGGATGCGCTGAATGCAGAACGTGCATTTCTCCATGACGCCGGGGCCGCGCACCGTGACATCGGGGTTGAGTTGTTGCTCTAATGGCGGGTCAAAATGCGGTGCCCAGAAGTTGAAGATACGCACGCGGTAGGGGCAGTTATTGCCACAGTAGCGCGTGCCCACACAACGGTTGTAGACCTGGACGTTGAGGTTCTCCTCTACACTGTGGTAAGAAGCATACACCGGGCACACCGGCTCGCACGGCGCGTTGCCGCACTGCTGGCAGAATACCGGCAGAAAGCGCGCCTTGACGTTGGGATATTCCCCTTCCCAGTAGCGCTCAATGCGAATCCAGTGATTGGCGCGTCCGCGTATGATCTCATCTTCGCTGGGAGACGGGACGTTGTTCTCCGCATGACAGGCGACCACGCACGCCTGGCAACCTGTGCACTTGTCCAGGTCAACGATCATCGTCCACTTGTGTCCCTGCTGGCGTTCTTCAGCCATTCGTCACACTCCTGTCGTTTGCCATGATGACTCTGTCAGCACAGGCTGCGCGCTAAAAGGGCACATGTACATCTGGCCCCGGATCAATGGTGCTCTCCAGGCGGGCCAGCGCTTGCTGCCGCTCCGTCTTGGTGATCTTCACCCGCACATTTGCCCAGGTGAAGTTCGCTCCGGCCTCATCTGCCGCCGCGCCAACCAGTTGCAGCGCATGAGCGCCGCGCTCGCGAGCATAGCGACCGGAGTCGCTGTGCCCCTGCCCCACCGGAATAGCGATCGTATCCGGACGGATAGCGGGGAACTCGTAGACGATGACCTCAACGGCCCCATGCGGCGATGCCACGCGCACCACGTCGCCGTCCTTCAGGCCAAGTGCTTCCGCTGTGACTGGATTGATCTCGGCCCACGTCTGCCAGGCAACCGTCGTCAATGGATCGGGGGCGCTTTGTAGCCAGGGCAGGCTGGCCCCACGCCCATCGCCCAACAGCACAGAAGGATACAGATGCAGGTAGAACGGATAGTCCGCTTCATCCCCGTCGTAGGTCGTCGGCAAGACGCCGATCGGTCCCTGCGCAGCGAGTTCAGGCGGCGCGCTCCCCGGCGCAGTCTCTGGCCACCATCCGCCGTGTTGCAAGAAGCGCGCCCAACGCACTTCGGCATCTTCGCCACCCTGCGCACCTTTGGGCAGCGCGGTGATCCGCTCTTTGATGAAGGCCACTTCGTCCGTCCAGGGCAGAGCAGCCGCCGCGGCGGGAATGCCACGCGCTACTGTCAGCAGGACATCAGCCGTGGAGCGCACATCGTGGAATGGCCCGACGACCGGCTGCTGACTGCTGACAGCGGGCATCCCTCCAAAAGCAGGTTGCACAACAGTGTAACCCCACCCTTCCAGGTAGACGCGATCGGGCAGCAAGTAATCGGCCAACACCGCCGTCTCGTCCACCAGCGGATTGAAGGAAACGATCGTTTCCACCCTCTGCAGGGCCTCAACCACACCCGCTTCTGGCGGCAGATCGTAGACCGGGTTCGCGCCGTGCACCAGCAACGCCCTGACCTCCCCTGCCTTCATGCGCTCCAGCAACGCCTGCACCTCTGCGTACGATGAGGGCTGCGGCGCGGTCAGACCGGCAGGCACTTCGGGCGGAAACTGCACCCCACCGGGCACGCTCAGCATTCCGGCCACAATATTGAGCAACTGCACCACAGCGACCGCCTGCGTACCGTTGCCCGTGCCAGCCAGTGCCGCGCCTGGAATGGCGAGCGGATGCTGAGCCTCGGCGAACAGGCGCGCCAGCGTCGCCAGTTCCTCGCGCGTCATTTCGCACGCAGCGGCAGCCTCGTCGAGATCAACGTCTCCGGCCAGGCGGGCCGCCCGTTCCGCCCGTTCCGATCCGCCGTATCCTTCGTCGGCGATCAGGCGCAGCAACGCCTGTGCCACCAGTGCCTCCGCGCCGGGGCGGATGGGCACCCAGCGGTCGGCCTTGGCTCCGGTGACAGACATCTTCGGCTCGAACTGCACCAACAGGCCGCGCTTGCCGTAGGGCTGATCGCGGAACTGTCCGAACTCGACGCCGTAGGCCGTAGCCGAGAGCCACGTCCCCAGGAAATCGGCCCCGAAGGAGAAGATCACGTCGGCGCGCGCCACGTTGTAGGTTGGCAGTGCAGCCTGTCCGAAGAGAGCGGCATTCGCATCGAGCAGGGCACGGTAACCGTTCAGGCCGGTGTACAGGTCATAGTAAACCGGCGGCGGCGCGCCGACCGCTTCAGCGTAGCGGGCGAAGAGGTCGTGCAGGTGCGCGGATGTGCTCGATCCCAGCCAGATGCCGATGGCGCTGCCTGCCGCACTCAGTTTCTCGTACAGGGTATTGATCGCTTCGTTCCAGGCGACCGCTTTGAACTTGCGGCTGCCACGTTCTTCCTGGCGCGCTGCGCCAGTCACGCGATCGGGGTTATAGAGCAGTTGCAGGCCAGCCTGTCCCCGCGCGCACAGCTTGCCCCGATTGACAGGATGCTCCGGGTTGCCCTCGATCTTGACCGCTCGACCGTTCATGATACGCACGATAATGCCACAACCAGCGGGGCACATGCGGCAGGTCGAGGCGTACCAGCTAGGGATACCGGCCAGTTGTTCTTCCGGCGCGCGGACATAGGGTTCCAGCGTCACCCAGCGTTCTGACTCTTGCGAACAGCCCGCCAGGATCGCGGTCGCCGTGCCTGCCGCGCCGACCTTCAGAAAATCGCGGCGTGTGAAATTCGTCATAGCTTGCTCCTAACGATGGCAGACTGTGCAATCCCACAAGGCGTCTTTGTTCTCTTGTTCGGCATGACAATCCAGGCAGAAGCCCATATTCATCTCGACCACCGGCTTTGCCACCGTCATCTCAGCCACGGCACCATGGCATGAGCCACAACTGACCCCCGCCGCAACGTGAGATGAGTGGTTGAAATAGACGTAACTCGGCTGAATGTTGACGCGCTTCCAGGGGATAGGTTCCTGGCGCTCCCAGTAGCCCTGCAGCTTCTGAATTTCGGGGCTGTCGGTGGCGATGTAGGTGTGACACCCCATGCACTTCTCCACGCTGGGAATGCCTGCCACCGGCCCCTTGGCCACGCCCGTGTGGCAAAACTGACACTGGATGCCATTCTGCGCGTGCGTTTTGTGACTGAAGGCGAGCGGCTGTTCGTCGGCGGCGCTGGTCTGCGCGATCACAATGGCCAGCAAGGCGACGAGCAACGCCCCCGCACCGACCACCGCCACACCCAAAATCAGCCGCTGCCGCAATGACAGGCTGGCTAGTCTACGCATGTGGCCTCCCTTCTGCTGTGCGTTCGTCTGCCATCCTTCACCTCCTGCTAAGCGGGTGTGTGCCCCTCGCCGACCCGCCCGGTGTGTCCCCAGGATACAGGGCGCCAGAGCAACTCACACTCCAATATACACCAGATTCCAAAAGAAAGAAAAACTGCTATATTAGAAAGATTAAGACAACATTGACATGCACACCGACACAAAGGCAATCTAGATCAACTGCGAGCTAGAACCCGTGCCCATACAGATCAATGGGTCTCAACTTCACCGCATGGGGTTGAGTATATGTCAGGTTGGCATTCATTTAAAACATAAAAGCTTGTTCTTTATATCACCAATCTGATATATGAGCATAGCGCGGCTGCCCGTTGCCTACAACTTTTCGACGGGAGGCTTGCATCGCGGGGTCAGGGCTTGGAGCATCCCGCCGAACTGGTATAATGGCGTGCCGGAGCAGGTGCGTCACACCTGCCACGAGGAGCAACTGCGGAATGCGCATCATTGTTCACGGCGGCCACCCTCTGCGGGGTACCGCGCGACCTTCTGGCAACAGTAACGCGGCGCTGGCCCTGATTGCCGCGTCCATGCTCACCGATCAGCCGGTGACACTGCACAACGTGCCGGACACGCTCAGCACGTCGGCCATGCTCGCCGCTGCGGAACGGCTGGGCGCGAGCGTGCAGCGGAACGGCAACGACCTGCGTCTGGTCACCCCTATCCTGCTGACGCGCTCGCTCGAACGAGACCTGGCCGATCAGGTAGGGACGGTGTTGCTGCTGGCCCCGATTCTGGCCCGCCGCCGTCATGCCCGCCTGGAAGTCCCCTACGCCCTCAGCCGCCTGCACACTCACCTGACCGCCCTGCGCGACCTGGGAGTGACCGTTCGCGCTTCAAGTGGCGTGATCGAGCTGGAAGCCGCCCCCTGGGAACAGCGTAGCCTCACCCTGCTCCAGACAAGCGTCACTGCCACCGCGCTGGTGGCGATGCTGGCGGCGACACTGGGACAGCAGACGACCATCTTCAACGCCGCCTCCGAACCGCATGTTCAGGACATGCTGCGTTTCCTGCAGGTGATGGGTGCACATATCGAGGGCATCGGGTCGAACGTGCTGCGCATTCGTGGCAACGCCGAACCGGGTGGCGGGTCGCTGACCATTGCGCCCGACCATATTGAGGCGGCCAGTCTGGCGGCCATCGGGGCGATCACGCACGGCGCGCTGACCATCAGCGGCGTCGTCCCCGAACACCTGCATGGCATTGTGCGCGTCTTTGGACGGCTGGGAGTGCGTCTGTTCCTGAATGGCGACTCGCTGATCCTGCCAGTCCACGATACGCTGATCGCATCCGAGAGCGAAGAAGAACTAGACGTGCCCATCGAAACCGCGCCCTGGCCCGGTTTCCCTTCCGACCTGATCGCCATAGCCGCGGTGATCGCCACGCAGACGCGCGGCACCACCCTGATTCACGAGAAACTCTTCGACAATCGGCTGCTGTTCGTGGACAAGCTCACCGCCATGGGAGCGCAGATCGTGCTCTGCGATCCACACCGGGCGCTGATCGTCGGGCCGAGCGAGCTGCGTGGTGAATATCTGGACACGCCCGACGTGCGCACCGGCCTGGCATTGCTCGGCGCGGCCCTCTGCTCCACCAGCAGTGTGATCATGGACAACGCTCAGTTGATCGGGCGGACGTTTGAAAACGTGCTGGATAAGCTCGTCCAACTGGGGGCACAGATCGAGGTTGTGCAACGGTGAGCGAACCGCCCATCACGCTGCAAACCATCGCCGGACTGCGCACCGGCGTCTGTGTGACCGGCCAGGGCCGCCCTGTACTGGCGTTGCATGGCTGGGGCGGCAGCATTCGCAGCTTCTGGCCCGTCGCCGAGCGACTCAGCACTGCCGGCTACGCCGTACACTTGATTGACCTGCCCGGCTTTGGGCACACCGAAGCCCCCGCCGAACCCTGGAGCGTGGCCGACTACGCCCGTTTTGTGCTGGCCTACCTGGACGCCAGCAACCTGTCGCGCGTGGCCTTGCTGGGGCATTCGTTCGGCGGGCGCATCGGGCTGGTGCTGGCCGCGCAGTATCCTGAGCGAGTGAGTCAGATGGTACTGGCCAACAGCGCCGGTCTACGGACACCGCTCTCGTTACAGCAGCAATTGCGCAACGGCACAGCGCGCCTGGTCAGGTTCAGTCTGGACCTGCTGGGGCTGGCTTCATTGCGCGCCCGCCTACAGGCAATCTACAACCGCCGCTATGCGTCCCAAGACTACCTGAACGCCGGGCCTCTGCGCGAAACCTTCCTGCGTATTATCAGCGAAGACCTCACTCCCTACGCGGCGCAAGTGCAAGCGCCCACCGTGCTTATCTGGGGCGATCGCGACACAGATACCCCTTTGTGGCAGGGACGTAAACTGGAGCAGGTAATGCCCGACGCAGGGCTGATCGTCTTCCCAGGGGCTGGGCACTTCTCCTACCTGGAACGGCTGAACGAGTACCTGCGCATCGTGGAACATTTCCTAAAGGACAAGTCTGACTGATGGTCGAGAGTCTGATCTTCCTTTGGTTGGCGGGGATTCTGGTGCGCATCTGGCAACTGGCCCGCTACTTTCAGATCGAGGAGTACAACAGCCGCCGCTTTCTGCGCTGGTTGCTGGCCCGTCCGCAACGCTATGTCATGTGGCGGGCGTTGGTCTTCGTAGGCGTGGCCGCCCTCACTTCTTTTGTGCTCGGTTGGTTCGGCCAGGATTCGGAGGCCGTCTATCTGCTGATCTGGAGCGCGACGGCAGTGGTAGGCACCTGGCCAGAACGCCCCAAGGAGGTAAAAAAGCGCTTCCGGCTCACTCAGCGAGCCGCGCGCCTGCTGATCACCGCCTTCGCCCTGGCGATCATCGTCGCTTTGGGTGCTGTGGTAACGCTGAACACCGCCGTCAGTGCCAGCGACCGCACCAAATTTGTCCTCATTAGCGGGGCGGGACTGGTAGTCTTCCACCTGTGCCCGCTGGCGTTGCCCATCGCTAACGTGCTCATGGCCCCGGTCGAAGCTGGTTTCCGCCTGATGTTCCTGCATCAGGCCCGGCGGGTATTGCGCCAGAAGAAGCCGGTCGTGATCGGCATCACTGGCAGCTTCGGCAAGACGAGCACCAAACATTACTTGGCGCATATCCTGAGCGGGCGCTATCGCGTGCTGGCCACGCCCAAGAGCTACAACACCTTGATGGGCGTCTGTCTTTCGATTAACAACGACCTCAAGCACAGCGACGCCGTGGATTACTTCATCGTCGAGATGGGCGCCTATATCGAAGGCGAGATTCGCCGTATCTGTCGCCTCACGCAGCCGCAGATCAGCATCGTCACCGCCGTCGGGCCGCAACATCTGGAGCGCTTCGGCAGTCTCGAAGCGACCGCTCGGGCCAAGTATGAAATCATCGAAGCGCTGCCTCCGGATGGCGTAGGCGTCTTCAACTGGGACAATCACTACGTGCGCGCCATGTACGAACGCGGCTATCCGGCGACGCGTATTGCCGTAAGCTGGGAGAACGCCGAACACGCCACGCAGCTTCGTTTCCTGGCCCGCAATATCGAGCAGACGCCAGACGGTCTGAGTTTCGAAGTGATGGACACGCTGTTTGGCGAATGCGAACCCTTCGTCACATCCCTCATCGGAAAACACAACGTCACCAATATCTTGTTGGCAACCGCCGTGGCCCGGCATCTAGGCATGTCCCTGCGCGAGATCGCCATGCGCGTCGCTACGCTGGAACCCGCCGAACATCGCCTGCACCGCAGGGTTCTGCCCGGCGGCATCACTGTCATTGACGACGCCTACAGCGCCAACCCGGTCGGTGCGCGCAATGTCCTGGAGGTGCTGGCGCTCTATGACAACGGGCGGCGGGTGTTGATCACGCCTGGCATGGTAGAGCTTGGCCCCCTCCACGAACAGGAAAACCGCGCCCTGGGCCGCCTGGCAGCCAGGGTATGCACCGATATTGTGCTGGTGGGCACCGAACAGACCCGCCCCATTCAGGCAGGGGTGCTCGAAGCCGGTTTTGACCCGGCGCACCTGTTCATCTTCGACACGCGCGAAGAAGCCATCGCCTGGTTTCAGCGCGAACTGCGCAGCGGCGATGCCGTGTTGTTCCTCAACGACCTGCCCGACACTTATGTGTGATAACATTCGGACAGGGAGGCTTCAGTAAAGGATTACGCAGCCATGAGCCAACAGACTTCCAGAAAGACAGTGGCCGTGATCTTTGGCAGCCGGTCGGTCGAACACGACGTGTCTATCGTCACGGCTCAGCAGGTAATGCAGGCGCTCAGTCCGCAGAAGTATCACGTCATCCCCCTCTACATCACTCGCGACGGGCGGTGGGTCACTGGCCCCGGTCTACGCGACCTGAACACCTTCAAGGTGGACAACATCTCCGAGATGATGGGGATCAAGGATGCTATCATTTCGCCGAGCACACAGCATCGCGGCCTGATTCTCTCGCCAGTCAGTGGCCTGTTCGCCCGCAGCCGTCTACAGCCGCTTGACGTGGTCTTTCCAGTAGTGCATGGATCGCACGGGGAAGATGGCACGTTGCAGGGCCTGCTCGAACTGGCTGACATCCCCTATGTGGGGGCGGGCGTCCTGGCCTCCGCCGTCACGCGCGACAAGATCATGCTCAAAATGGTGCTGACCAGTCTGGGTATTCCAGTGGTCAAACATGTCGCTTTCACCCGTCAGGAATGGGTGAGCGGCGCCGATGCCATCGTCAGCCGGATTGAGTCCGAACTGGGCTTCCCTGTTTTCGTCAAGCCTGCCTCGCTGGGATCGAGCATCGGCGTGGCGCGGGCCAAAGACGCAACAGAGCTACGCACCTATGTCAACATCGCCGCCAACTTCGACCGGCGTATCCTGGTCGAAACAGCCCTCGAGGGCGCTATCGAGGTCAACTGCGCGCTGATGGGCCATCACGATATCCGCGCATCAGTGCTCGAACAGCCAATCACCTGGCAGGAATTCCTGACTTACGAAGAAAAGTACATGCGCGGCGAGGGTGCGGCGGGGATGAAAGGCGCTGAGCGACGCATCCCGGCCCCCATCTCCGAAGACCTGGCCGCGCGCATTCGCGAGACGGCCATCCGCGCCTTCCGCGCCGCAGATGGGCGAGGTACCGCTCGCGTGGACTTTCTGGTGCGCCAAGAGACGGGCGAAATTTTCCTCAACGAGATCAACACCATGCCCGGCTCGCTGGCGTTCTACCTGTGGCAGGAAGAAGGTATGAGTCCCACCCAGGTAGTAGACGAACTGATCCGCCTGGCGCTGGAAGCGCACGCTGAGAAGCGCAAGACGGTGTACAACTACAAGACGGGCTTGATCGAGCACGCCGCAGCGCGCGGCCTGAAGGGGATCAAGAAATAGGCTGCGGGCAGTGTGCAACCCAGTTGTCGGAAAACGGTAGCGGACCGCGCCCGATCACTTGCCGATAAAACGGTAGCCCACCCCATACTCGTTCTGGATGTAGATGGGTGTGCGAGGATCGGGTTCGAGCTTGCGGCGCAGATGCGAGACGTAGATGCGGGGGTAATGGTGTTCGGTGCGATAGCCATGCCCCCACACCTGCTCCAGCAACTCCTCGAAGGTCAGCACCTGCCCGCGATGGCGCACAAACACGGCCAGCAGCCGGAATTCGGTGGGCGTCAGGCGGATTTCGCGCCCGTTCACAGTGACACGCCGCCCCCTGATATCTACCACCAGATAATCGTCGGCATAGCCGACTGCGTCTTCGTCCGGCATTTCAGAAAAGCGGGCGCGACGCAGCAGGGCGTTGACGCGGGCATGAAATTCCAGATGACGCAGGGGCTTGAGCAGGTACTCATCCGCGCCGAGGTTCAGCCCTTCCGCCATTTCTTCTTCGCTGACAGCGTGCGCGGTGATGATCAGAATCGGCACGTTCGACAGTTCGCGGATGCGCTGGCACACGGTCAGGCCATCCATGCCCGGCAGCTCGACATCCAACACCACCAGATGAGGGCGCACTTCATGAAATCTGCGCAGACCGTCCAGCCCGTTGTCGCAGGTGTGAACCTCGAACCCGCGCCGTTTCAGGTCTATCTCCAGCAGGCGGTTCATCTCGACATCGTCTTCGACAATCAAGATTCTGGTGACCATAACAAAGACTGCCCATTCAGTTCCTACGGGATATCATCATTGTACAGGATCGTTATGCTTCACAAAAATGAAATTCACCCATGAATCGCCTGCGCAGTCTACCACGCCCACTCAGGCGCGGCAGCGCTGCGTCGGTCAGCGATCCCAGGCCCTCGCCCGGGCTGACACGCGCCGCCAACGGCGTCCCCGGAGCGCTGGCCGGGTTGGCCGCATGCGCGGTTGTGTGGGGTACCCTGTCAGCGCCGACGGCGTTGTTGTGGAGCACCGCTTTGCTCTCTGCCTATCTCGCCCTGCGTTTCATGTTGGCAGCGCTGGCCTGGGCACGTGGCCTGCGCCTGATCCGGCAATGGGAGCGTCGCGACTGGCGCGCCGAATACGACCGCCGCAGGAGAGCGCGCAGCCGTAGCATGGCCTGGCAGGATGTGCATCATCTGGTCATCCTGCCCAGCGTCAACGAGAGCGAAGCGCTGCTGAGCCGATCGCTGGATCGGCTGGCTGCCTGGCCGGACGCCGCGCGCGCTATGACAGTGGTGCTGGCTATGGAGGGCACCGACCTGGTCGCTGCCGATCGCGCCGCCCGCTTGCAGCGGCGCTATGCGACATGTTTCAGGCATACCCTCACGACGAATCATCCGGCCAACTTGTCTGGCGAGGTGCGCGGCAAGTCGGCGAATCTGGCCTGGGCGACGCGACACGCCCGCAATGTGCTCGTAGACCAGGAGGGATATTCACCCAAACAGATCGTGGTGACGGTGATGGACGCCGACACCCTCTGGCACCCTGCCTACTTCGACTGCCTGACGACGCTCTTCGCCACCGAGGACGAGCGCTACACCACTTTCTGGCAGGCCCCTATCCGCTATCAGGGCAATATCTGGACAGCGCACTGGCTCATGCGTCCCCTGCACGCGCAGGCGTCGGCCTGGGAACTGGCCTATCTGGCCGCCCCATGGTGGCAGGCGCTGCCGATGTCCTCCTACTCACTCAGCCTGAGCCTGCTAGACAGTTCCGGCGGTTGGGCAACCGACGCCGTCGCCGACGAATGGCATATGTACATACGCTCATTCAGCGCTCACCAGGGTCATCTGCGCCTGCAGCCCATATTCCTGCCCTTCCTGGCGCACATTGTCAGCGCAGACACAGTGACACAGACCCTGCTGGCCCGCTGTCGGCAGACGATCCGTCACGCCTGGGGGGCCGAGGAAATCGGCCACGCGATGAGGAGCGCTGTCCACACGCAAGGGATGAAGGGATGGCGGTTGGCGCTGCGCGTGGCGCACGATCACCTGCTGGCGGGAGCAGGCGCGGTGTGGTTGGGCCTGGGGACACAGTTGCCAGTGCTGCTTGCCCCCGCGTGGTGGCGCGTTCAGTTCAGCAGCGCCCCCTTTCTGCTGTTGCAGGTCTCCCTGCTGACAGTAGCTGCTGTGTCCGCGCTCTTCTGGTGGGGGGACTGGCGCTCGCGCCCTGCTCTTCAGGCATCCCAACGTCAGTCTTTCCTGAGCGAATTGATCGGCTTGCTGCTGCTACCTGCCCTCACCGCCTGGTGCGTGACTCTGCCGCTGCTATATGCTCATACGTGTCTGCTGCTGGGCCAACGCCCCCGCTTTCAGGCAACGCCCAAAGAGTGAGCACGGCGGGACGGTTCAATGCCTGCCACGCCAGCGGTAACGCATTCACGGGCAATGCCAGCAAATGCGCCGGACAGGAACAGTCCGACGCACCGAAACCAGCGCCGGGGATCGTTGCCCCACAGACAGTCAGCAACTGCGCCGCCCAGACACACTCCAGCC
This sequence comes from uncultured Anaerolineales bacterium, assembly GCA_937135955.1. Classification (GTDB taxonomy): domain Bacteria; phylum Chloroflexota; class Anaerolineae; order Aggregatilineales; family Aggregatilineaceae; genus UBA2029. Next base: position 67,451 of record CAKZOB010000052.1, read on the forward strand.
GTTGCGCTGACGGCGTATACCATACGGCAGTCACCGGCACCCGCGTCGTCAGTGCGTCTATGTGCCAGTGCGGACGCCCGTCTGCACGCAGATGACGCCCCACACGCGCCCGTAACCCGCCAGGGCCACGCGCACTCCCCACATAAACCGCCAGCCCTGGCCCCAGCCTCACCTGCCCCAAGCGCCCCGCAGACAGGGTGAGCGGCGCGGTCAGCCAGAACCACAGCGCGTAGGTACCCGCCGACACAGGGAGCAGTTGGACAGATGGAAACATTTGCTTTTCCCGTCCCCAGAAAAAATTCCGCTTGCATCCGGCGCTTGGCGTGTTATGATCGCTCCGATTGGGCATTGTATGCCACTTGACCCTGTGAACTATGACGAATGACTATACCCTTCCAGAGCACTATCGCTGATCATTGAGGGGTGATGTCACCAAACGCACCTCGTGAGTATAGAAAGAGAGCCAGACCATGACTACTGTTGCCGCAGGCAAGATCGAATCACTGCTGGGAGCCGAAGCTGAATACCTGCTCGGCCACGTCTGTAAGACCATCCCCAAAGAAATGCTGTATATCCCCGGCCCAGACTGGGTAGATCGCATCTTCGTGCAATCCGACCGCCCCACGCCAGTCTTGCGCAGCCTGCAGGCGATGTTCAACCATGGCCGCCTGGCAGGCACGGGTTATCTGTCCATCCTGCCGGTTGACCAGGGCATCGAGCACACGGCTGGCGCGTCCTTCGCGCGCAACCCGATCTACTTCGATCCGGAGAAGATCGTCGAGCTGGCCATCGAGGGTGGTTGCAACGCGGTCGCTTCGACCCTGGGCGTGTTGGGTGCCGTGGCGCGCAAGTACGCGCACAAGATTCCCTTCATCCTCAAGTTCAACCACAACGAGCTGTTGACCTACCCCACCAAGTACGATCAGGTCTTCTTCGCGCAGATCAAGCACGCCTTCGACATGGGCGCGGTGGCGGTAGGCGCTACCATCTACTTCGGCTCGCCGGAGTCCAGCCGTCAGATCGTCGAGGTCAGCGAGGCGTTCAAGATCGCGCACGACATGGGCATGGCCACCATTCTGTGGTGCTATACCCGCAACTCCGCCTTCAAGAAGGACGGCGTAGACTATCACGTCGCCGCCGACCTGACGGGCCAGGCCAATCACTTGGGCGTGACCATCGAAGCGGACATCGTCAAGCAGAAACTGCCGGAGAACAACGGCGGCTTCAAGGCCATTGGCTTCGGCAAGTACGATGAGAAGATGTACACCGAGCTGTGCAGCGATCACCCGATTGATATGTGCCGCTACCAGGTGGCCAATGGTTACATGGGCCGCGTCGGCCTGATCAATAGCGGCGGGCCGTCGGGCAAGGACGACCTGGTGCAGGCCGTGCGCACCGCCGTCATCAACAAGCGCGCGGGTGGCATGGGCCTGATCAGCGGGCGCAAAGCCTTCCAGCGCCCCATGAGCGAGGGTGTCGAAATCCTCAACGCCATTCAGGACGTTTACCTCGACCCGTCGGTGACCATCGCCTGATCGGTCGTCTGGCAAGAGAAGCAACCAACAGGGGCAGCCCCGTGCTGCTCCTGTTTGTTTGCCCAGGAGCATCTGCATGAGTTCGTTCCACGTGGACTTGAAGGGCCAGGTCGCCATCGTCACCGGAGCAGCACGCGACGCAGGGCGGGCCAGTGCCCTGGCCCTGGCGCGTGCAGGCGCGGCGATCTGCGCCGTAGATGTGAACCCGGATCGTCTCGACGAAACAGCGCACCTGATCGAGAGCGAGGGCAGTCGGGCGCTGGCCTGGACGGGCGACGTATCTAACCGCTTTCAGGTCGCCGCTCTCATCGAAGCCACGCGCGACGCCTTCGGCGGGCTGCATATCGTCGTCAACGCCACCTCTGCCGACAGGCGTGCCGCCCTGCTCGCGCTGGACGAATACGACTGGCGACGTGCCCTCGAAATCAGCCTGACGGGAGCATTTTTCTGCACCCAACTGGCCGCGCGAGTGATGGCCGACGAAGGCGGCGGGACGATCATCAACGTGCTCAACACGGTTGGGCCTCTGCTCACAGCCTCAGAGGCGGCTTCCCTGGCGGCCAGTCAGGCCGGCCTGCACGGGTTGACGCGCCAGGCTGCGCGAGAACTGCTTGGGCATGGCGTGCGCGTCAATGCCGTATGCGCGGGATCGCCAACCTCGCCCGATTCACCGCCGGGCCATCCTGTGTCGTGGGAAGATGTGGCCGCTGCGGTGCTTTTCCTGTGCTCTCCGGGCGCAGCCGCCATCACCGGACAGATGCTGATCGTGGATGGAGGCAGTAGCTTGTTCTAGAGAAAGCATGGTGCCCCCGCCGTTTTGTAAGCCCGCTCACCATCCTGTAGAATACTGCCTGTCGCGGACTAAGCCCGAGTCGCCGCGCCAAAGAAATTCTGGAAGGACGTGCTATGACGCCTTATGAACACATCCTGGTCGAAACACCCGCCGCGGGCGTGGGCCTGGTGCGCCTCAACGAGCCGCGTACTTTCAACTCCCTGACCGGCCCGCTGATGCACGAGTTGATGAGCGCACTCGAAGCCTTCGACGCCGACGAAACGATCGGTTGCATGGTGATCACCGGCACGCCGAAAGTGTTCGCGGCGGGCGCAGACATCAAGGAGATGGCTCAGGCCACGCCGGTTGAGTTGATGCAGAAAGCATTCATCGCCCGCTGGGAGCGGCTACGCACCCTGCGCAAGCCGGTGATCGCCGCGGTCAGCGGGTACGCGCTCGGCGGCGGGTGCGAGCTGGCCCTGGCCTGCGATATGATCGTGGCCTCGGAGACAGCGGTCTTCGGTCAACCGGAGATCAATCTGGGCGTCATCCCCGGCGCAGGGGGCACGCAACGCCTGGCCCGCACAGTGGGCAAAGCGCTCGCCATGGAAATGTGCCTCAACGACCGCCGTCTGACCGCCGCCGAAGCCGAGCGGTTCGGCCTGGTCAACCGAGTTGCGCCGGTGGAAAGCTATCTAGACGAAGCGATCGCGCTCGCAACGCAGGTCGCCGCCCGCGCGCCTCTGGCCGTGCGACTGGCCAAAGAAGCGGTCAACATGGCGCTGGAAACGCCTTTGAGCGCGGGCCTGGCCTACGAGCGCAATCTGTTCTACGCCCTGTTTGCTACCAAAGACCAGAAAGAAGGCATGGCCGCTTTCCTGGAGAAGCGTCAGCCACGCTGGTCGGGTGAATAGGTGAAACCTGGCTCAATGAGGACGATGCCGGATAGTCACGTGGGGGGCAACCAGACACCGGCTGGCCACCCGACCATCATCACCTTTCTGGCTACCGCCCATATCGCAGGCGAACTGGCTCTGCTGCCGCGCCTGTTTACACTCATCCGTCAGCAACGTCAGCAGGCAGAGGGACCGGTCGTGCTGCTCGACCTGGGCGATACCTGCGCCGCGGATGCCTGGATCTGTCGGGCGACCCTGGGGCGCGCTCCGCTGCTGGTGTTGGACAGCATGGGGTATGATGCGGCCATCATCGGCGGGCCGGAAACTGCGCCCATCCCTCCGGCTTCGCTGCGGTTGCTGGTAGATCAGATGCTCATGCCCATTATCATCTGGAACCGGCCCCGCCCGCTGACCAAGAGCGGAGTAACCTTCACCGTCGCGCCGGGTCAGCCGCACGCGGCCCCTGCCCCGCCCGTGCTGGTAGTGGATCGAGCCTCGCCCATGCCTCCGCTGCCCGGTAGTGCTCCTGTCCTGGGCGATGTGGCGCAGGGCTGCCTGGCACGTGTGGATGTAGTGTGGCCACAGTGGGAAGTGTTGAGCGCGCGGCTGTTGGCCGTGGACGACCAGACGTTACCCGATCCGACGATCGCCGCCGTGGTAGCGCTGATCGAGCACGAAGCCAGACAGTTTGCGCAGCCAGAGGGGGACAACCATGAACCAGAGTGATCTCGTCAGCAAACTGGACTCCTTCTTCCAGGTCGAAGTGTTCGACGAAAGCGCCCACTGGGCGGAGATTCTGTCGCCCGCTGACCTGGCGCTCTATCAGCGCTTCGCCCGACCGGAGTTCGTCGCTGGCCCCTGGAACGGGCTGATGCTGGACTGCACCGCCGAGATTGACCGCGTGTATCTGGTCGTCTTCCCCGGCCAGGCGGTATTGGATACTATCCTGGCGCTGGAAGTGGAACGTGGCGCACACGGCGCGTTGATTTTCGCCCATTATCCCGCCGACTTCGAAGAGGGTGGGCGCGGATTTCTGAGCATCAGCGACGCTCAGGTCGAAGACCTGCGCGAGCATCGCATCAGCTATTATTGCTGTCATGCCCCCCTGGACGCCCATCCGGAGATCAGCACAGGTATCGCTCTGGCCAGGGCGCTCAAACTGCGCGACTGGGAACCTTTTGCGCCTCACGGCGCGGGCTACGAAGGCGTACACGGACGCCTTGGCGACACCGCCTTTGAGCAGTTCGCCGAACGGCTGGCCGAAGTGACTGATCTCCCCCACCTGCGTTACAACCAGGTTCGCTTCAATGGGCAGACGGTAGAACACGTCGCCATCATCCCCGGCGGCGGAGACGAACCGGAATATCTACAGGCTGCGCGCGAGCTGGGCTGCGACACATACGTGACCGGGCAGTGGTGGCCGCGCGGGCACTACGACTACGCTGCCCGGCAACGCGAGAGCCTGCGCGACCTGATTCCCACCTTGCCCATGAATCTGCTTGGCACCTCGCACTACGCCAGCGAGATGGTCGTGCTGCGCGATTTGTTGCCCGCCTGGTTCCGTAGCGCAGGAATTGAAGCGCGCTTTATCCGTCAGCCCAACCCCTGGCGCTGACGCGCGCCCCTCACCCCTTCAGGCCAGTCGTGGCGATGCCCTCGGTGAACTGTCGCTGCGCCACCAGGTAGAGCAGGAGCACCGGGATCAGCGTGATGACAGAACCGGCCATCAGCAGGTTGACGTTCGCTCCCGCCTCAGTGGTAAAGGCGTACAGGCCGTAAGAGATCGGTCGCCACTTGTCACTGAAGGTGACCAGCAGCGGCCATTCCAGGGCATTCCAGGTGCCGATGAAGGTGAAGATGATCGTGGTGACGATGGCCGCCCTGGAGATGGGCACCACCACCATCCACAGGAAGCGCAGGTGCCCCGCCCCGTCAATACGGGCGGCATCCCACAGGTCTTCAGGGATTTGCAGGAAGAACTGGCGCAACAGGAAGATACTGAAAGTGCTGGCCAGAAACGGCACCACCAGCGCCGGCCAGCTATCCATCCAGCGCCACCTGATCGGCCCGCTGACGGTGAACAGACTGCCCAACCCCAGCACGTCGTCCAGGCCCACCGCTTCGAGCGCATCGTGAATCGGATCGGCGATAGCCCGCCGCGCTTCGGTGATACCCCACTCGTCCTGCCTCGCCGGGAATTCCTCGCTGAAGAATTTGTCTATGTTGTTGACCATATTGCGATTGGGGATGAGCACTACCATCGTGGGAATGAAGATGGTCGCCAGAAAGACGCTGAACAGCAGGTTGCTGCCAGGAAATTCAATGCGCGCGAAGGCATAGGCAGCCAGAATGGAGGTGATCGTCTGCCCGACGATGGTCAGGATGGCCACTTTGACGCTGTTGAAGAAGTACTTCGAGAAGTTGGATTCGTTCCACGCCTCCACGTAATGAGCCGCCCCACCCACGATCACGTAATGCTGATGCACGGTGAACAACCTGTTCAGCAGCGGCAGGTCAATGTCCAGGCTGAAGGAAGCATAGCCGATGCGCTGTGTGCGCAGGTACTCGTCCAACGTCAGGCTGCGCTTGAGCTGACTGTCTTCGATCTGCGCCCGCACATCGCGCAGGTAGGGCGGCAAATGCCCCGAATCCAGGAAATCCTGCATGGTGCGGTGCAGGTCGGCCTCTTCAATGGGCGTGATGGAAATGAATTGCTGCGAAGGCAACAACCGGCCCCGGACGATGTCGCCTTGCTTTTGCAGCGACGTAGTAACCATCCACAAAAATGGCATGACGAAGAGGATCGCCCCCAGGGTCAGGATCACATATACCAGCACCCGGAAGGGGTTCAGCCGCAGCCCTGGTCGCCGGAATGGCGGGGCAGCTACCGTCTCTACAGCGACAACCGTCCGCGTGCCCGCCTGTGTCGTGCTAGCCATAGAACACCTGCTCCCTTGTCAACCGGTTCTGCACCAGCGTCAACACCAGAATGACCCCAAATAGGCTGAAGGCCAGCGCCGCTGCATAACCGGGATCATTGGCCGCGTAGAGCGTCTGGAAGATGTGCACGCTCATGGTGTCTACTTCCTTGCCTGTCGCCTGCCCACGCAATACGTAGATGTGCGAAAACGCCTTGAAGGTGCCAATCACCGAGAGCATGGACAGGAAAAACGTCGTGGGCGAGAGCAGCGGCAGGGTGATGTTGCGGAAGCGTGACCAACGCCCTGCCCCATCTACTTCCGCTGCCTCGTACAGTTCGCGCGGAATCGCACCCAGCCCGGCCAGGAATACCACCGCGTTATAGCCGGAGAATACCCAGATGTTGTAGAGGATCACCGAAGTCAGGGCCAGGCTGGGACCGGCCAGACTGTCCGGAATGCTCAGCGGATTGCCGCCCAGCACCTGCTCGTAAAAGATGCGGAAGATGCCCTGCGGCTCCTTGAGCCAGGTCAGCGGGCCAATGCCGAACAATCCCAGGGCGCGGTTGGCCAGGCTGCTGGCGTCCATGCGAAAGATCACCAGGAACACCGTCGAGGTCGCCACGCTGGGAGCAATGTAGGGCATGAAATAGATGACGCGATAGAGCGACTTGCCCAGCTTCACTTCGGAAAACAGCAAGTAGGCCAGGAACAGCCCCAGAACCAGTTGCACGGGCACCGTGCCCATTGAATACATCGCCGTGCGCCAGAGCGCGTCCATGGCCTCCTGCGTCTCACGTCCGCCCAGTTCCAGCGTGCGCGGCAACTCGCTGATCAACATCCACCCGCCGACCATCAACAACACGGCCAGCAGGATCGTCGCCCCGAATCCCAGCGGTGTCTCGCGGCGCTGCGCCCCCTGCCACACCAGATAGGCCGCGCCGATCAGCGCCGCACCGACTGCCACGGAAAAGACCTGCGGCCAGTATAGAAGCTGCGCCTTGAGTATCTCTGGGCGCAGAATGGCCGGCGCAGGTGTGCCAGTAGCGTACTCGTAGGCAAGGGCGAATTGTTCCTGCGACAGCGCGCCCATCCCCGCCGCTGCCTGTTGATTGAGCTGCGCCGCCCCCACCAGATAGATGAACATGAAGAAGACGCAGATGCCCACCAGCACGCGCCCCCAATGCAGCCAACGGTACAGGCGCGGACGTTCGTCGTCCACCTGACGGCGCACGGCGGTCATGGCCAACACCGCCGCCAACCCCACCAATACCCCCACCGCTGCGTACACCTGCTTGTAGAGTGGCTCGGTCTGCCCGCCGTTGCGTACCACTGCCTCGCCCACGTCGAGCGCCGAATAGATGTCCACCTGCCGTACCGCGCGTGCCCCTTCTGTCAAGAAAGGCACGAATAGCTTTTCTCCCTGCGGAATACCGGTGAGCTGTCCTTCGGCCAGTGTGCCATCCGGCAGGATCACCTGCACCTTTTGGTTGCTGGCGAAGGCGGCCTCCAGACGGGCGATCTTGTCCAGCGAAAGTTCATTGTAGACTTCGGGGGCCAGAGGGGCCTGAATGGTTTTGCCCTTGATTTTCACCTCTACCATGACCGCGCCCGACTCGAACGCCAGCCCGCGCAGCCGCACCGAGTCGTCGGGGACATCTACCACGCCCTCCAGCACGCGCTGATTGAAGATCACCGTCGCCAGATGGCGGGCCTGCGCCGTGCTCTGCTCCATCTGATCTATCGTGTAGAGAGCCAGCAGGATCGCCAGCAGAGTGAGCAGACCCATGAGCGCAGTAGCGCCGACGTAGCTGCCTGTGCGGATGCGTCCCAGCCGGGGCACCAACCAGTACAGCAGCGCCGCAAACAGCACGATGAGCGCCAGCCAGCCGACGCCTCCCAACCCCAGGCGACGGATCACCGCCGGCCCGCCCCACCAGAGCAGCGCCAGACCTGCCAGCCCGCCCCAGGTCAGAGCCACCCGGCGGGCGATACCCTCCCCGCCCCCCGGCTGCAACTGATCGGCCAGATAATAGCCGCCCAGTGCCGCCACGATGAGCAGCAACGGGAACCAGGCGTATCCCTCGATGCCTGTCACCAGGATGAACGAGAGCGCGATCAGCGCCGCGCCCATCAGCAGGCCCGGTATCACATAGGGCCAGAGGTTGCCCCCCACCTGCTGACTGTGGGCAAAAGCGCTGCGCCAGGATCGATAGGCCAGCAGCACGAAGATAGCGCATAGCGCAAAGAGAATGATGTAGACCAGGCTGCCCAGCGAACGGGTATAGTTGGCCAGACCCACGTATTTGTTGGTGATGGGCGATCCGGACTTGAGACTCTCGTAGAAACCAGCCACTACAGGCCACAGGCCGAACAGGAAAGTAACGATGGTTGCGGGCAACACAAAAAGATAGCCGGTCAGCGCCTCACGAATCTTGCGGCGGCGCTTTCCGGCTATCAGATCATGCTCGGTCGTTGTGGGGGACGTTTTCCTGCTTCTGAGTGAGAGCGCAGCCATGAACACTCCCCTTTCGAGTTAATATCTGCCCCACGCTGCGATCCCCATCCGCTTGCAAGCACAGCGCGCAATTTCGTCACACCCCAACCGGATTGTACAGAAACATCGCCCGCCCGCAAAATCAGTTCACCGTGCCAGCAGCCTGATTGGCGGTCTGCTCCGTGAGATTGGCGCGGGCCAGGTCGCGGCGCTGATAGAGAATCATGCCCGTGCCGTAGAAATCGGTGGGAATGAAACGCACCTGTTGATACAGGTCAGCGAAGGCCGGATCGCGCGCCAGACCATTGCGCACAAAACTTTCCATCACCACCAGATAGTCGGGCCGGTAATCCATGATGATTGCCGGCGGGATGGCGTAGTTCGCGTCTTCGATGAGCAATGATCTATCCAGCGGATAGTAAGCCGATACTTCCGGCGTGATCAGCCCTACCGTGTCCAGAATGCGCGCCCGGCTGTAGTAGCCCACCGCCCCAATGTCGCCAGCAGCTACCAGCGATTGTTCAGTGACGCCGAACTCGTCCTGCAACGTCTCGGCCATGCGGCGGTAGTTCAGTTCGATCTCATGCCAGGCCATGGCGGGCGCGGGCCGGTTCGGGCCGTGATCGGGGTGCAACACCCAGGCGTTGAGCGACAGCAGGGCGAAAATCACCCCCGCCGTAGCTGTACTGATCACCGGTAGGCGGGGCCGGTGCACAGCGTCGGCCAATGCCTGCGCCAACGCCCAGACCCCCAGCCCGATGGCCGAAAAATAGGCTGGCAGGGGTGGGGCCAGATACCAGCGGAAAATCAACGGGTTAGACAGGCTGAAGACCGCCAGATAGACCCACGGAAAGAGCAAAAACGGCAACAGCCGCGGACAGCGTCTGCCTGCATAGAGCGTACCGGCAGCAGCCAGCATGGGATACAACACGATGCCTATGACGATGCCCGGCACGCCCAGCGCGTCGTATTCAAAGAACGGCGTGGCATAGTGCTGCAACAAGCGCACGATGGCCTGCGTGTCGTCCACCACATAGGCCAGCCGCTTGGCGTCGAGCGAGCGCGGCAGCACCGCCCCGAAGTAGGCCAGACTGAACAAAAACCAGGGAGCCAGTACCGCCCCGAAGATCAGCCATCCTCGCCAGGGCCATCTGTCCCTGGCGGGTCGCTCCCGCTGCCGCCAGGTCAGCCACAGTTGCTGCGCGAAGAGCAATCCGACCCAGATCAGCGAGTCAATGCGGGTGAGCACACCCAGGGCGGCAAAAAACGCCATCCAGCGCTCGCGCCCGACCACATAGGCGCAGGTTGCCGCTACTAGCCAGAGGATAGCGACGCTGGTCTCCATCCCCCCCACCGCAAACGTCACGCTCATCGGGCTGATGGCCCACAATACGCCAACGACCGCCGCAGGCAACAGGTGTCCGGTCAGGCGATGCACCAGCCTGGCCAACAGCCAGGCGGTCAGCGCCGCGGCCAGCGCATTGACGACAACGGCGAACCAGGGGTATGCCTCACTGCCAGTGATCCAACCCAGAGCAGCCATCAGCAGCGTATAGAGGGGTGTAGTTGTGCCCAGCGTGCGCACGCCGGGGTTGTAGACGAAGCCGTGTCCCTCGACCAGATTGCGACTGTAACGAAAAGTGATGAAGGCATCATCAATGGTGCGTGGGCCGGGCAGCAGGTGTGCCAGTAAAGCCAACACGCCCACCCCTGCCATCACCAAAGCCAACCTGCGCTGAGAATTCAGCCGCCCTGCCAGAGACCTTGCCGCCCCGCTCACCGTGTCCCCCCGCTACGCTGGATTCAATAACCTTCGCCAGCCTGTCCCTGGACAGCCCCCTCTGCTTCTGCCAAGATGCGCACCCCCGCGCTCGCTCCAATGCGCGTCGCACCCGCCTGAATCATGGTCAGCGCGTCGGCGAAAGTGCGGATGCCGCCCGACGCCTTGACGCCCACTGTCGGGCCGACCGTCTGCCGCATCAGGGTCACATCGTGCGCCGTCGCGCCGCCGGGGCCAAAACCGGTGGAAGTCTTCACAAAGTCGGCCCCGGCTTCTATGGCGAGTTTGCACGCCGTAACTTTTTCCTCGTCGGTGAGCAAGGCCGTCTCCAGAATTACCTTGCACAGCGCGCCGTGCGCGTGCGCCACCTCAACCACTGCCGCAATGTCCTGACGCACCAGGTCAAGGTCACCGGACTTGAGCGCGCCGACATGCTGTACCATGTCCACCTCGTGCGCGCCCAGCGCGATCGCCTGCTCCGCTTCGAACGCTTTCACGGCGGACAGAGTCGCCCCCAGCGGAAAGCCGATCACCGTACACACTCGCACATCCTCGATCCCCGCCATCATCTCGGCAGCCAGAGCCACGTAAACCGGATTGACACACACCGACGCGAAACGGTAGGTGCGCGCCTCTTGGCACAGGGCGATCACCTGTTCGCGCGTCGCCTCTGGGCGCAGCAAGGTATGGTCTATCAGGCGGGCAAGCTGCGCCGGACTGATGCTGGTCTGAGTCACCTGTTCACTCTCCTGATGGTTTTTCTGGACGCCCATTGCACCGCGCCCGGCATGGCAGGCTGGCGCAAAACGAGCAGGCCGAAGCCTGCTCGCCTGATTTGTGATGCCAGGAACATCTCACCAGTTCACCAGAGCTACATAAGTGGGGAATACATTCCCCCACAGCACTTCGCACGCCTGCCGCCAGTGATCGGAGCGGCCCTGGCGCAACATAGAAAGCTGCCGCTCGACGCGCGCCGCCTGCCGCTCCTGGGCCACTCGCTGCGCTGCATTGCTCCGCACCTCTTGAACGACCCACATCCCCTGCCGCCGCGCTGCCCCCTCGCTGATGGTACTGCGCAGACGCTCCCAGGCTCCCGCGGGTGGTACAGAGAGCGCCTCGTCTAGCAGGGCCTCGTAAATCAGATTGTCGAGCAGGGCGTCCTCGGCCAGGCAACGCTGCGGGCACAAAGCCCGCCCCATCCTGAGCAACAGACTAGATATACCCATGCGCCACCTCTGGCAACCAGCCGAGATTCGAGCCAAGGGCCGCGCGCAGATTCTCGCGGGCGTAGAACAGGCGCGACTTGACTGTGCCGACCGGTAAATCGAGAATCTCGGCGATATCCTGCAAGCTCAAGTTGTTCAGGTAGTACAGCACCACGACAACCCGCTGATCCAGGCTCAACTCCGCGATAGCCCGCCGTACATTCTGTCGGATTTCGCTCTGCTCAGTGACCTGATCCGGGGCCTGCTTCATCGGGCCGGGCAACAGGTCGGAGACCTGCTCCAGCGGTGTGCGCTGATGGCGCGCGTGAGTTAACCAGGTGTAACTGAGGTTGACCGTAACCCGATACAGCCAGGGTGCCAGGGGGCGACTCACGTCAATACGCTGGGCATTGGCATACACTTTGAGGAAGCAATCCTGCAGGATATCCTCCGCCGCAGCCGGATCGCGCACGATCGCCAACGCCGTGCGGTAGACGCGCTGACGATACCGTTCAAACAAGACCCCGAGAGCATCCAGGTCGGCCTCTTGCAGACGACGGATCAGCTCAGAGTCGGGGACAGAAACGTCGCTGCGGCTCATGGCAACTCCTGGCAGACCGCTACATCCATCAAGTCTTTTTTCAAAACAAGTCTCTTTATTTGAACCACGCGCGAACAACCCACCTGGCACCAACCCAGAGTAATCGCATCAAAACCAGCCAGCAGAACCATGGGCAGAAGTAAGCTCAGGTGTGATCTGCTGGTTGACCTCACCCCCGCTCGGCGCTCGCGCGCCTCGCTGCCCCCTCTCCGGCGCGGAGAGGAGGCAAACCGAGCGTAGCGAGGCTGGGGGTGAGGTAAAGCGGCAAGCGGTTTGATGCAACCCACCTGGCACTAACCTTGAACTGGCGTACAACGTCGTTGTGACTTAAGATTATAGGCACTTCGCCAGATCATACAAGAGCAATCGGCACATTGGGGTCGCTGTGCGGGAAATGGCCTGGAGGGGAAGGTATGCAAAAGTGTGGGAACTGCGGACACGAGAACCGCGCAGGAGTGGTCTTCTGTGAGAACTGCGGGGCGAGCCTGATCGGTAAGCAGCCGCTCAGCACCAAAGCGCTGGATGTTGCACCAGCCAATCAGAGCGGCGATTCCGCGACGCGGTCGCCACTGAGCGCCATCGTCCAGGAGATGGCCATCTTCAAGCCGGGCGATATCCTCAAGCTGAGCGTTGAGGGCACCACCAAACCCATCGAATTGCAACCCAAAGGAGAAGTGATCCTGGGCCGCCGCGACCCGGCTACTGGCACTACCCCCGACGTAGACCTGACGCCGTTCGCAGGCTATCGGATGGGAGTCAGTCGTCGCCACGCAGCAATTCGCCAGGGAGATGACAACACGCTCAATGTCTGGGATCTCGGCAGCAGCAACGGCACATTTTTGAACGGACAGCGCCTCAACGCCCATCGCCCCTATCCCCTGCGCGATGGTGACGAGCTTCGGCTCGGCCAGATGGTCATCCGCGTCAACTTCAAGCCCGCGCCCGTAGCCGTCAGTGAGCCAGCGCCGGCTCCCCTGCCTTCGACCAGGCCGTTGCAGCCGATACCAGAAGCATCCGCGCCTGCTAGCCCGCTCGCCGTGCCCCCCAAACCGGTTACCGAGGTCGTGCCCGCTGCCCCTGCGCCGGTCACGGCCACGCAACCGCCCGCCGAGAAAGCCGCGGCAGTCGTTACACCGACCAGCCCGGCGGCTGCCGAGGAACCAAAACCAGCGGTCAGCGCACCTCAAGAGGCTCCTGTAGCCCCTGCGACTGCCGCGCCCGCGGGCGAAGGAGCAGCGCCGTCAGCGCCCGCCGCTGCCGAACAACCCGCCCTCCCTGTGCCTTCGCCAGCAGCCCCCGCCGCAGCCGTACCCGAAGCGGCTGAGCCTACCTCCGCCGAAGCGCCCCCCCAGGCAGTGCAGCCGGAGTCAGCAGTGAAGCCAGCCGCACCAGCCGCTCCTCAGGTGGATCAGGAGAAAGCACCCGCGCCGCCGGCGGCTGAGCAGGGCAGCGAACCGGAGGCGGGCGAGAACAAGACAACCTCTTCTGAATCGTGACGGGTTGCGCGCGGGTCAATTTCCCTTGAGCATAGGGATTTTGATTTCGTGCCGCCGTGCGGCAGCGATCGCCTCCGGGTAACCAGCGTCGGCGTGCCGGGCGATGCCCATGCCTGGATCCGTCGTCAGGACGCGCTCCAGCCGGCGCGCCGCCTCTGGCGTGCCATCGGCCACAATCACCTGGCCCGCGTGCTGACTATAGCCAATGCCCACACCGCCGCCGTGATGAAAACTGACCCACGTTGCTCCGCCGACGGCATTGATCAGGGCGTTGAGAATGGCCCAGTCGGAGATGGCATCCGAGCCGTCGCGCATCCCCTCGGTTTCGCGGTTGGGCGACGCCACCGAACCGGCGTCCAGATGATCGCGCCCAATCACGATCGGAGCGCTCACCTCGCCCGACGCCACCAGTTCGTTGAAAGCCAGCCCGGCCCGCGCCCGCTCGCCATAGCCCAGCCAGCAGATGCGCGCGGGCAGCCCCTGGAACTCGACCTCGCGCTGCGCCATCCTGATCCAGCGGGTCAGGTGCTCATCGTAGGGGAACAGCTCCAGAATGGCTCGGTCGGTGCGATAGATGTCCTGGGGATCGCCGGAGAGCGCCACCCAGCGGAACGGCCCCTTGCCCTCGCAGAAAAGCGGGCGGATATAGGCCGGGACAAAGCCGGGATAGTCAAAGGCATTGGTCACGCCAGCGTCGTAGGCCTGCTGACGCAGATTATTGCCATAGTCAAAGACGACCGCACCGCGCGCCTGAAAGTCCAGCATGGCCTGGCAATGCTCGGCCATCGTCTGACGGGCGCGGCGCTGATACTCGGCGGGGTCGCGGTCGCGTAGCGCGAACGCCTCTTCCACGGGCATGCCAGCGGGGATATACGACAGCGCATCGTGCGCCGGAGTCTGATCGGTGACCACATCGGGGACGATACCCATGCGCACCAGCCGCGGGAACAGATCGCCCGCGTTGCCGATTACACCGACGGAGAGCGGTTCCTGGCGCTCTTTGGCCGCCAAAGCCAATTCCAGCCCCTCTTCCAGGTCGTCTACCACGCGCTGCACATAGCGCATCCGCAGACGACGTTCAGCCATGCGCGGGTCGGCCTCGACGATCAGCGCCACGCCTTCGTTCATCGTCACGGCCAGCGGTTGCGCCCCGCCCATCTCCCCCAGCCCGGCGGTGAGCACCAGTTTGCCCTTCAGGCTCCCCCACCCCTGCTGACGCGCCAGCGAGCCGAGCGTCTCATAGGTGCCCTGCAAGATGCCCTGCGTGCCAATGTAAATCCACGAACCGGCGGTCATCTGCCCATACATGATCAGGCCCCGCCGCTCCAGCTCGTCGAAATGCTCCTGGGTAGCCCAATGTGGCACCAGGTTGGAATTGGCCAGCAGCACGCGCGGCGCGTCGGGGTGCGTGCGGAAGACGGCCACCGGTTTGCCGGACTGCACCAACAACGTCTCGTCGTTCTCCAGCTCGCGCAGCGTGGCGACGATAGCGTCGAACGCCTCCCAGTTGCGGGCAGCCTTGCCTCGCCCGCCGTACACGATCAGGTTGTCGGGGTCTTTGGCCACGTCCGGATCGAGATTGTTCATCAACATGCGCAGGGCCGCTTCCTGCAGCCATCCCTTGCAGGAAATCTGCGTGCCGCGAGGGGCGCGTATCACGCGAGTGCTCATGGTCATTACTCCAAATCATCTACATCAACAAGGTCTTTGTGCCGGTCAGGTGACCGTATTCTAGCACTCCACCGCTGAAAGCACACCGCCGTGTCGGGTGGGGGTGCGAGCAAAGGTTGACAGCGACCTTGCTGCGCCTGATGACCCTCATCCCCCAGCCCCTTCTCCCGCGCTACGGGAGCACCTGGGCGTAGGAAAGTTAAGTCCCCTCGCCCCGCGGCGCAGTCGCGAGGGAGAGGGAACCTAGGGGTGAGGGGTAGCGGATAGCGACCGCTCGCTGGTCACTTCTAAAGATGACATAATAAGACGGGAGGAGAGTGCCGGTGAACCTGGTGTTCCCTACGTAAAAAGGAGCGTTACCATGGAATACACTAGTCTTGGCCGTACCGGGCTACAGGTCAGTCGCCTGTGCCTGGGCACGATGAACTTCGGCCCTTATACGTCGGAAGAAGACAGTTTTGCCATCATGGATCGCGCCCTGGAAGTAGGCATCAACTTCTTCGACACCGCCAATGTCTACGGGCGCAAGCTCGGCGAAGGCGTCACCGAACAGATCATCGGGCGCTGGTTCGCGCAGGGCGGCGGTCGCCGCGAAAAAGTCGTGCTGGCGACCAAGGTCTACGGCAAGATGGGCGACTGGCCCAACGAGTCGCGCCTCTCGGCGCGGCACATCAAGCGGGCCTGCGAGGCCAGCCTGCGCCGCCTGCAAACCGACTGGATCGATCTGTATCAGATGCATCACATTGATCGCAACACGCCCTGGGAAGAAATCTGGCAGGCCATGGAGCAACTGGTACAGGAAGGTAAGGTGATCTATGTAGGCAGCAGCAACTTCGCCGGCTGGCATATCGCCCAGGCTCAGAGCACTGCTGCGGCACGCCATTTCATGGGCCTGGTCTCCGAGCAGAGCCTGTACAATCTGACCGCCCGCACCATCGAACTGGAAGTCATTCCGGCCTGTCAGGCCTACGGCCTGGGACTGATCCCCTGGAGTCCGCTGGCCGGTGGGCTGCTGGCCGGAGCGCTGCAAAAAGCCCAGGAAGGCCGTCGCACCGAAGACTGGGTGCAGAAGCGTGCCGAGCCGCTGCAGAATCAGCTTGAGCGCTACGAGCAGTTCTGCGCCGGGCGCGGGGAGCATCCGGCCCATGTTGCCCTGGCCTGGCTGCTCCATCAGCCCGCGGTCACCGCGCCGATCATCGGGCCGCGCACGCTGGAGCAACTCGACGGCAGTCTACGCGCCCTGGAAATCAAACTCTCGCCCGAAGACTTGAAAGCTCTGGATGAAATCTGGCCGGGGCCGGGTGGACAAGCGCCCGAAGCCTACGCCTGGTGACTGCGCTGTGAAGCAACAGGGGCAGGCCGGACTCTCCCGCCTGCCCCCTCATTGACCGACTTTCGCCGGATTTCTGACGGCTACCGGCACGACACCTGCTCGCTGTGCTTCTCGTTGACCGCCTCTTGCGCAGCCTGGCGTTGACGTTCGCGGCGCTCTTCGCGCAGCATCACCAGCACCAGCAATCCCACGCCCAGCACCACGCAGCTATCGGCCACATTGAACACTGGCCAGTACGACACATCGAAGAAGTCCACCACATACCCCAGGCGCAGCCGGTCAAGCGCGTTGCCGAGCGCCCCGCCCAGTTGCAGTCCCAGCGCCAGCCGAATCAACCAGGCATTCGCTGGAATCTGGCGATAGTAGTAGAGGATGATGGCCGAGACAACGACGGCGATCCCCAGAAAGAGGATACCCCCTTGCGGGAACAGGCCAAACGCTGCGCCGGTGTTGCGCACATGGGTGAAGCGGAAGACTTCCTCCAGCGCTTTCACCGGTGCCCAGGAGTCGTGTAGGGGGAGGTGCGCGGCCACATAGGCTTTGCTGCTCTGATCCGCCAGCAATACCAGCGCCACGACGCCCACCAGCAAGAGCCAGTGCCGCACGGAATGCCAGAGCGACCCGGAAACGCTGCGCTGCATCACAACCTCGCCTGATAGTCGCGCGTTTCGGCACAGTCCAGGCACAACGTCGTATAGGGGATGGCTTCCAGGCGGGCGATGTCTATCTCCTGGCCGCACTGTTCGCAAATCCCATAGGTGCCATTGTCATAGCGGGCCAGCGCCTCCTCCACCTGGCGCAGCCGGGCGCGCGCTGCCTGCAACGCGGAGGCGCTCACTGTCTGCTCGTAGAAAGCGGAAGCGTGCTCGGCCTGGTGATTGCTGTAACCGCTACCCTCTACGTCCAGCACGTTGGCGCTCTCCAACTGCGCCACCTTGTGCCGGTAGTCCTCGCGGAGTCCGAGCAGCACAGTGTACAACTCTTCTTTGGTGGTAGTCATACCACGATAGCCTCGAAAACTCGTCGAACCAGCCAGCGTTGCGCCAGATTCTAGCCCTGCCTGCCCCCAGGAGCAAACGGACGGATGACAGGAGTGCGTGCAAAAGGTGACAGGCCATTTGCAGCAATCCGCCGCCCCTCACCCCTGAGTCCCCTCTCCCTCGCGACTGCGCCGCGGGGCGAGGGGACTGACTGTCTCTGGTACGAGCGCTCCCCTTCGCCCGCGTTGCGGGCGAAGGGGCTGGAGGATGAGAGACATCGGGCGCAGTAAAGTCGCTGACAACCTTTGCACGCAGCCGAAGACGCGGATTCCGTCTCCGGCCCGTGCGTTGGAAGGTTCAGCGCTTCAGCACACCGACGCTCACCGTCTCACCGTCGAAGCTGAATTCCGCCTGGAAAGCCCCTGTCGGTAGCTCGCCCTCAGTCAGCACGTCGGCCAGTGTCTCGCGCTGAATCGTCTCGGCGAAACGCTGTACTGCCTGCCGCAGGCGATCGCTGGCCCGGTAGCTGATGGCGATACGGTCGTTCAGCGCGAAGTCGGCTTCCTTGCGCAGCATCTGCACGCGCCGTACAAACTCGCGCATCAGCCCTTCCTGGATCAGGTCGTCCGTCAGGGTAGTCGCCAACGCCGCCAGGTAGCCGTAATCTTCGGCCACCGCGTAGCCCTCAGCCGCGGAGCGGATCACTTCGCACTGTTCGGGCGTCACGGTGTAGCTCTGCCCGTCCACCTGCACCTGAATTGCCTCGCCCGCCAGCAGTGCCCTGGCCCAGCGCGTCACGTCCGCCGGATCACCTTCGCGCAGGGCGCGCTGCACCTTGGGAAAATCGCCCTTGAGCGCGCGGCCTAAGACCTGCGGCAGGGGATTGAGGCGATAGCTCACCATGTCGTCCGCCGAATCGGCCACTCTGACCGCCTTGACGTTCAGCTCCTCAGCGATAGTGCCCGCCAGTTCACGAACGACCTGCTGTTCGGCACTGTAGCGCACCACGAACACCGCTTCGGGCAACGGCTGCCGCACCTTGATACCAGCGCTGTTGCGAGCCGCGTGCCCCAGGCTAACCAACCGCTGTGCCAAGCGCATATCGCCCATCAACTTCTCGTCAATGCGCTCCGGATCGGCGACTGGCCAGCGGGCCAGGTGCACGCTTTCGGGCGCTGACGGGTCTACCGTGACGACCAGGTTGCGGTACATCGCCTCGGACAGGAAGGGCATCGCCGGCGCAAGCAACTTGGACAGCGTCACTAGGCATTCATAGAGCGTCTGATAGGCGGCCAGCTTGTCGCTGTCGCTCTCCGACTTCCAGAAACGGCGACGCGAGCGACGCACATACCAGTTGCTCAGGCTCTCGACGAATTCCTCGATGGGGCGCGTGGCGCGTGGCACGTCGTAGGTCTCGTAACCCTCGGTCACCTCGCGCACCAGGTCGTGCAGTTCGCTGAGAATCCAGCGATCCAGCGCATCGCGCTCGGCCAATGGCACCTGCGGCGTGCGCGGGTCAAAGCCGTCCAGGTTGGCGTAGGTGACGAAGAAGCTGTAGACATTCCACAGCGTCAGGTAGAAGTTGCGCACCACCTCGCCCACCAGTTCCACCGAGAAGCGACGCGGCTCACCGGGCGGGCCAGCCGTATACATGTACCAGCGAAAGGCATCCGCCCCGTATTTCTCCAACACGCTCCACGGCTCGACGATGTTGCCCAGGCTCTTGGACATCTTGCGGCCCTGCTCGTCGAGGATATGCCCCAGCGAGATGCAGTTCTTGAAGTTGACGCTTTCGAAGAGCATGACCGCGATGGCGTGCTGACTGAAAAACCAACCGCGCGTCTGATCCACCGCCTCGCAGATGAAATCTGCCGGGAATTGCTGGTGGAACATCTCCTGATTCTTGTAGGGATAGCCCCACTGCGCCACGGCCATCGCGCCGCTATCGAACCACACGTCAATGAGTTCGGGCACGCGCCGCATGGTACCCCCGCACTGCGGGCAGGGGAAGGTCACCTCGTCCACATAGGGGCGGTGCAGGTCAAGGTCGGACAGGTCTCGTCCGCTGAGTTGTTCCAGTTCGGCCACACCGCCCACACAGTGCATGTGCTTGCATTCCGGATTCTCGCACTTCCACACTGGCAGCGGCGTGCCCCAGTAGCGTTCGCGCCCCAGCGCCCAGTCGCGCAGTTCCTCCAGCCAGTTGCCAAAGCGCCCATCCTTGATGTGCGCCGGCACCCAGTTGATCGTCTGATTGAGTTCGATCATCTTGTCGCGGTAGCGGGTGGAGGCGATGTACCACGTTTCGCGGGCGTAGTAGAGCAAAGGCGTATGGCAGCGCCAGCAGAACGGATAGTTGTGCACGTAGTCTTCAGCTTTGTAGAGAAGACCGCGCTGCTGCAAGTCCTGCTTGATCAGCGGATCGGCGTCCTTGACCCACATCCCCGCCCAGGGCGTGACCGCCGGGATGAACGTCCCATCCGGCTGCACCGTCTGGATCACCGGCAGGCCATATTCGCGCCCGACTTCCATGTCGTCCGCGCCGAAGGCCGGGGCGATGTGCACGATGCCAGAACCGTCCTCCATGCTGACGAAATCGCCGTGCAGCACATAGGCATAGTCCTGCTCGATGGGCAGGAAGCGGTAGAGCGGCTCGTAGCGCATCCCCAACAACTCTTCACCGCGCATTTCGCGCACTACCTGGTAACGCTCCGGATGGCGCAACGCCTTGTACAGCAGGGCATCGGCCAGGATCAATCGCTCGGTGTCCTGCCCGTCCCCGGCAGGCCCTTCCACCATCACGTAGCGCTCGTGACGGTTGACCGCCAGCGCCGCGTTGCCGGGCAGCGTCCAGGGCGTCGTCGTCCAGACCAGGAAATACAGGCCCGGCTCATCTTTGACCGGAAAGCGGACGAAGACGCTGGGATCGGCCACTTCTTCGTAGCCCAACGACACCTCGTGCGTGCTGAGGGGCGTGCCGCAGCGCGCGCAGTAGGGCACAACCTTGTAGCCCTGGTAGAGCAGCCCCTTGTTCCAGAACTGTTGCAGAATCCACCACACGCTCTGGATATAGTCGTTCTCGTAGGTGATGTAGGCGTTCTCCAGGTCTACCCAGAAAGCGATGCGCTCGGTGAGCCGCTCCCACTCCTTGATGTAGCGGAAGACGCTTTCGCGGCACTTGCGGTTGAACTCGGCGACGCCGTAAGCCTCGATCTCGCGCTTGTGCTTGAGACCCAGCTCCTTCTCGACTTCGATCTCCACCGGCAGGCCGTGCGTATCCCAGCCACCTTTGCGCAACACATATGCCCCGTTCATGGTGTGATAGCGCGGGAACATGTCTTTGAAGGCGCGCGCCAGCACATGGTGTGTGCCCGGACGGCCATTGGCCGTGGGCGGCCCTTCATAGAAGACGTAGTTACGCCCCCCTTTGCGCTCTTCCATGGAGCGGCGGAAGATGTCACGCTCGCGCCAGAAGGCGAGTTGTTCCTGTTCGAGAGCTTCGATATCAACTTTGGGAGTTACTGGTTTGAACATGAGTTCCTCCTGCCATGCGGTCCGGTTACCAGTCATCAATGCCAGGTCAAGCGTCTCTCCGGCCCGCCAATCGCACGCGGCGCAGGCCGCACCAGCCTTCGTGCCACGTTTGCACCTCCTGTGATCCCCAATCTCTCTTGTTGCACACCATCCTCACGCTTCAGCGAAAGACCGTCAGGCGAAAGATCGTCGGCCCCACCTCTTCGGCATAGCCCGTATGGATGAGCACTTCCCACGACACCCCCAGCCCCGCCACGCGCTGACTGCCCTGACACTGCGCCACGCTGTACGGGCCGCCCTGCCCCAGCGACGGATCGGTGACGTAGTCCGGCAGCGGGGAGTAACGACAGGTAGCCCCTTCGCCCTCGTAGAAGGCCGCCACAGCCTGCCCGCTCTGCGCTGTGCGGTAGACCCAGTATTCGGGTCCGTGCTCTGGCTTGTGGTGCTCTATCACCTGCGCAGTGGGCGGGACTGGCACCTCTGGGGGGAACAGCAGCGTGTAGAGCGGCCCGGCCACGCGCGATAGAATGAGCGCCGCCAGCCCCAGCGCCAGCACCATCCCCAGCACAACGGCCCACAGCGGCACGCCCCGGCTTGCTTCCGGCAGGGAGTTATCTATGCCGGACATAGACTACTCTCCCCAATAGCGCTGAACGTCCACGATCACCTGACCCGTAGGACGCTCGTCCGCATCGTAGACCGGCTGGATCAGCACCGAGGCGAACTGCGTGATCCCGTAGGCCGAACGATCCACCTGGCAACGGGTGGCGTAGTGCCCTTCGCGCAGGGGTTCTTGCCCCGGTCGCTCCTCCACGATCCGGTACAGACGCTCGCAGTCCATTTCCTTGCGGGCCAGGTAGAAAGCCTCGACCTGCTCGAAGGAATCTCCGGTCGTGTATTGCAAATGGTCGAAACCGTCGTAAAGCCGCTCGTGATTGACCAGTTGCGCCGTCGGATAGATGGGCACATCCAGCGGTTTATCGCGACTGGCTCGCAAGGCCAGCACGATCACCACAGCCGCGACGATCAGCACCAGGAAAACCGCAACGCCCACCAGCACCAGCCGCGCCGATCGCCCGCGCTGATGAGCAGTCAGCGGCTGAGCAGATCGAGGGCTGCCCTGCGTTGCCAGATCGCGATCCTCACCCACGATCCACCTCCTGTCCCTACCCAGACCCGCGTCCCAGCGTCTCAGCGTGCCAGCGAGTCAACAGCGCCTGCGCTGCCGCACCATCCAGCAGGGTCTGAATGTCGCGCAGATCGTCCTCCACCAGCGCCCGCAGCGCCCCCGCCTGCGGGCTGTCCAGCACCCGTCGCCAGTCTCGCAGACCGGAGGCCCTGGCGCGCAGGTCGAGCAGCGCCGTCTGGGCGTTTTCCAGGTCTGCCAGGCGTGCATATGCCCGCACCCGCCACAGATGCACCAGCAGCGCCAGCCGCCGATCGCTCAGGCCAGCGCTCAGGGCCGTCTGAGCGGATGTCAGCGCTGCAAAGGCGTCCCCAAGTCGGTCAGCGAGCAAGGCCCGCGTATAGTGGACGCGCCAGTCGTCCGGTGCGCGCTGCGCTGCCTGTTGCGCGTACTCTCGCGCCCGAACGTACTCGCCCCGCTGAATGGCGACCTCCGCCAGCCCCAGATACCCGTCTGCACTGCCGGGCACGAGCCTGACTACCTGCTGATAGTCGCGCTCAGCCGCGCTCAGGTCACCGGCCAGGCGGTGCAAGTCGGCGCGGAAGTGATAGTGCCCGGTCTGCTCTGGCTCAGCGGAGATCAGCGCATCCATGGCTGCGATAGCCTCGGCGATCCGGTTGCGACGCAGATGCCGCACTGCCGCCCGATACCCGTTCTGACTCTGCCAGAGCAGCCAGACAGCCACTGCCCAGGCCAACGCCCCGCCACCAAAGAACACCGCCCACCGCGGAACAGCGACTGCCAGGGTCAACATCAGAATGACCGGCCCCAGCACCAGCCCCAGGCGAAGCGATCTGGCAACAGGTCGCGCGGCCATCTTCGTTACGCCCTTCAGGAATGCTCCAGCATAGACAGGCGCATACGCATGGTCAGCGCGCGCCCGCCGACCGCTTCCCAGAAACGGCGCGCCTCCTGGTTGGCCACGGCCACCTGCCATTCCACATGGCGCACGCCACGCTCGGCGAACCAGTCGCACACTGCGTGAAAAAGTTGCCGGGCAATGCCGCGCCGCCGGTAGGCCGGTTCGACGTAAATATCGGCGATAAAGCCCACGTCTTCGTGTTCGAACAGGTCGGGCGTCAGGTCAATGATCGCACCCAGCACATAGCCTACGACCACGCCGTCCGTTTCGGCTACCAGGGCACAGGTGCTCGGGTCATCGCGCACGTCCATCAGGCGCGAGGCATAAGCCCGCGGCGCGTCCTCTGCCATGACAGGCATCCGCGAATCGAGCGCCACATGGTATTCACTGAGCGCCTGCCACATGCGCGCCACCGCTTCCTGATCGCGCGGTTCGACTGGGCGAACTATCACTGTGTTGGTTGGCATCCTTGCTCCCAGATTACACTGATCCGTCGTTAGCGACGATCGTAACAACAAAAGCTCCCGCCCTTCAACCAAAGGGACGGGAGCAACGCTCGCGCGGTACCACCCTTCTTCCTCGCCTAAACAGCGAGGCGCTCTGTTGCCACCAGCATGGCAAGGTCGTGATAACGGGGACCAAACCGGCGCGGCTTACTGGCTTCTGCGTTCAGCCTGCGGCTCAGGAAGGATTTTCCGCCCCGTGTACGGACCTGGCTCGCACCCACCCAGGCTCGCTGACCGCCAGACAGGGCGTACTCGTTTCCGTCGTCGCCTTTGTTGCGGACAGCATACCATAGCCACACAGGGCGGTCAAGGCCGAGCCGCCCGCGACAGCACGTATTGAGTGGCTGGAACCGCCAAGGCACAGAGCCGGACTAAAGCAGGTCAGGAATTTGCTCCGGATGTTCCGCTACCGTCACGCCTGCCGCCTGAAGGGCCGCGATTTTCTCCGCCGCCGTGCCGCTGCCCCCCTCGACGATCGCGCCGGCGTGGCCCATGCGCTTGCCAGGAGGTGCAGTCTGTCCAGCGATGAAAGCCACCACCGGCTTGGTCATATACGTGGTGATGAAGTGCGCCGCCTTCTCTTCCTCGGTGCCGCCGATTTCGCCAATCAACACCACCTTTTCGGTCTGCGGATCGTCTTCGAACATCTGCAACACATCAATGAAACTGGTGCCGTTGATCGGATCGCCGCCGATGCCCACGCATGTGCTCTGCCCGATGCCGCGTTGCGTGAGGGCGTAGACCACTTCGTAGGTCAGCGTGCCACTGCGCGAAACTACCCCCACATTCCCTGGCATGGCAATATGGCCGGGCATGATGCCCACCTTGGCCTGCCCCGGCGTCAGCAGACCAGGGCAGTTGGGGCCGACCAGGCGACTCTTGCTTTGGTCGAGCCGGGCGCGCACTTGCATCATGTCGCGCACGGGGATGCCCTCAGTGATACACACGATCAGTTCGATTCCGGCATCAATGGCTTCGTAGATGGCGTCGGCAGCGAAGGCTGCCGGTACATAGATCACGCTGGTGTTGGCTCCGGTCGCTTCACGCGCCGCCTTGACTGTGTCGAAAACGGGTTTGCCCAGCACCCACTCGCCGCCCTTACCAGGCGTCACCCCGCCGACGACATTCGTGCCGTACTCGATCATCTGTTGGGTATGGAACAACCCTTCTCGCCCGGTGATGCCCTGCACCAGCAGACGGGTGTTGCGGTCAACCAGGATAGCCATGTCGTCCCCTCACCCCCTATGCGCCCTGCGCCGCCAGCACCGCCTTCTGGGCGGCTTCGGCCAGGGTTTTCGCCGTCACCATATGGGGAATATGCGCCTGTTCCAGCAAAGCGCGACCCTCGTCCTCATTCGTGCCCACCAGACGCACCACCATCGGCAAATCAACCTTCACCTCGGCCAGCGCCGCCAGAATGCCCCGCGCCACTTCGTCGCAGCGGGTGATCCCGCCGAAAATGTTGAGCAGCACTGCTTTTACATTTGGGTCAGAGAGGATGATACGCAGGGCCATCGCCACCGTTTCCGCCTTGGCCCCGCCCCCAATGTCCAGAAAGTTGGCTGGTTCACCGCCGAAGAGCTTGGTCATATCCATCGTCGCCATGGCCAGGCCCGCCCCGTTGACCATGCACCCGATCGTGCCGTCCAGCTTGATGTAGCTCAGGCCAGCGGCGCGAGCGCGGGTCTCGGCTTCGGGTTCGGCGCTGGTATCGCGTAGCTCGGCCAGGTCGGGATGACGAAACAGGGCGTTGTCGTCAATGGACACCTTGCCATCCACGGCCAACAGTTGCCCTTCCCCGTCAATGACCAGCGGGTTGATCTCGGCCAGCGTCGCGTCGCTCTCGGCATAGCACCGATAGAGCGCCTGAGCGATCTTCATGAAGGGCTTCCACAGATCGCGCGGCAGCTCGATTCCATAGGCCAGGTTGCGCACCTGGTAATCGCGCAGGCCCAGGAAGGGATCAATATGCTCGCGGATGATCTTCTCCGGCGCGATCCGGTTGACCTCTTCAATATCCATGCCCCCCTCAGCGCTGGCCATGATCACCGGCTTGCGGGCGGCCCGGTCGTTGGTGATCCCCAGATAGATCTCTTTCTGGATGACAGAAGCCGGGTCTACCAGCACCTTGAGCACCTTGTGCCCCTTGATCTCCATGCCCAGGATGGCGTCGGCGTGACGTTCCGCCTCTTCGGGCGTCTGCGCCAGCCTGACACCGCCCGCCTTGCCACGCCCGCCGGTGAGCACCTGCGCTTTGATCACCACCGGGCCGTTCAATTCTTTGGCGATTTCATAGGCCTGCTGGGGAGAATGGGCCACTTTGCCATGCGGAATGGGGATGCCGAACTCGGCAAAACGTAGTTTCGATTGATATTCGTGCAGGTTCACTCATGTGCCTCCATAGAGAGTTCAGCAATAAAGACATTCGAGAAAATAACAGGCCAGCACCAAGACGGCCCACTCTTTATTTTGATACACTCTGACGCCGATCGGCGCGATCAGCCGGCCCCCGGCACCACAAAACCGAACGTGCTGCCCTTGCCTTCTTCGCTGCTGAAGAAGAACTCGCCGCCCATCAATTCGATCAGCCCCTTGGCGATGGGAATACCCAGGCCATGCCCCTTGAACGAACGCACGTGCTCGTTATCGGCGCGCCAGAACAGTTCGCCCAGGTGCCCCAGTTCCTCAGCGCTCATGCCAATACCAGTGTCAATGACCGACACCTTCAGTTTGCCGTCCACTTCCTCGGCACGCACTGTGATCGTCCCGCCGTCGGGCGTGTACTGCAGAGCATTCGTCACCAGCTTGGTCAGCGCCAGGGCCAGGCGCTCGGAGTCCACGTTGAGCAGCGGCAAACCCGCCGGCGTCTCGAAGACCAGCTTGTGATTGTGCGCTGCCGCCAGGGGAGCCGTCGCCTTCTCCACCTGCAGCGCGACATTCTTATACAGGTCTATCTTGGGTTCCAGCCGCAACCGCCCGGAACGCAGTTTGCTGATGTCGCTGATGTCGCTCACCAGTTGTTCCATGCGGGCCACATTGGAGCGGATGGTCTCGATGAACTGCGTCTGCATCTCGTTCAGTTCGCCAACCACGTTCTTGGCCAGCATATCGCTGTAGCCTTTGATGCTAGTCAGCGGAATGCGGATTTCGTGCACCATCAGCGAAGCGAAGCGCGCATTTTCCTGGATCAGAGCGTCCATCTGCCGACGCAGCGCTTCGGCATCCTGGCCCTCGCCGCGCCGCAACGCCGCCTCCAGCAAATGATTCACTTCGTCCAGCGACGCGCTCAATTCGGCGGGAACAGCCTGGCGCAACGACTGGATCAACGCGCGCGCCTTCACCAGAGGATTCTGCTCTTCTTCGGCCATGACCATCCTTTCCTGTCAACATTACGGTCAGAACCCAATGACACCGGCTGCTTTCTGGCCTGTGCCCCGTGCTAAAGAATACTCCCCGCGCACCAAAAGTGCCACCGCAGTCGGGTGCACGCAAAGGTTGTCAGCGACTTTGTCCCGCCCGATGGCCCTCATCCCCCGGCCTCTTCTCCCGCGCTGCGGGCGAAGGGGAGCGCCTGGGTGAGAGAAAGTGAGTCCCCTCGCCCCGCGACGCAGTCGCGAGGGCGAGGGGATGTAGGAGTGAGGGGAGACTTGTAGGCAATGCATAGCCACAAACGAAAAACCCGGCAGGTTCTCCTGACCGGGTCTGTGAAGAAGCAATGCACAACGCGCCTATTTTTTGCGGCGACGCTGATAGAGGAAAGTATACAGGGGCAGCAAAGCCGACTGCGCCGTATCCAGCACGGCATCGGACGCCCGACGGGCCAGGTAACGCGCCCGCCCCACCGAAAACAGGCTGTGCGCCGTGCTGATCTCGCCCGTGCCCACCTGCACCACCGCCGACGCCCAGGTGAGGCCCGCCCCAAAAGCGCACATAGCGACCAGGTCACCGTCTTTCAGACGCCCCTCTTCGAAGGCTTCGACCATCGCCAGCGGCACCGACGCTGCGGAAGTGTTGCCGTAGCGATCCAGGTTGATATAGAACTTGTCCAGCGGGACGCGCATCTGCCGCGCCGCTGCTTCGATGATACGGGCATTGGCCTGGTGAGGGATGAAGAGATCAATATCGTCCGGCGTCAGGCCCGCCTGATAGATCACTCGTTTGAGCGAACTGGCCAGCGTGCGCACGGCGAACTTGAAGACCTCCGGCCCGTCCATACGCAAGTATTGCCGTCGCTCGTCAATGGTGCGCTGCGAGATAGGCGAGGCCGAACCGCCATCTGGCACATAGAGGAACATGGCTCCGGAACCGTCCGACCCCAGTTCAAACGAGAGCAACCCACCGGGTTCGTTGCTGGCCTCGACGACAGTCGCCGCTGCTGCGTCGCCGAAGAGCACGCAGGTCGCGCGATCGGTGAAATCCAGGGCGAAGGAAATAATCTCCACGCCTACCACAAGCACGCGATTGTACGCGCCGGAGATGATGTACTGGCTGGCCGCCGTCAACGCATAGACCCATCCGGAGCACCCGGCCACCAGCGTAAAGGCCCCGCACTCTGCGCCAAGCATATCCTGCACCTGGCTGGCAACGGAGGGCAACAGATAGTCCGGCGAAGAGGTCGCCACGATGATCAGGTCAAGGTCTTTGGGCGATAGGCCCGCCACCTTCAACGCCTCGCGCGAGGCCGCCACAGCCATGCTAGACGTAGTGTCGTTTTCGGTGCGGATACGCCGCTCTTTGATGCCCGTGCGCGTAGTGATCCACTCATCGCTGGTATCTACCATCTGAGCCAGATCGTCATTGGTCAACACGCGCTCCGGCACATATTTGCCCCAACCGGTGATCTTGGCATAACGCTGGTTGATCACGGCGCTACCCTCCCCCCACACGCTGCTCAGGCAGTGATGGCCCGCCGGTTGCGCCGGTTGCCCAACGCCTCGTAGACCGAACGGGTGGCCAGAAACACCACCCCCGCGGTGAGGGTCGCGCCGCCGATACCAGCCGCCACCCGTGTATGCAACGGCAGTCGCTGCACGCGGCCCCATAGCGAAACGGCCTGCCGTTTTTCGGCCTGGAGCAGGCGCTGCCGCAGTTCCATCACAAACTGTTCGGACGGGGCTACCGGCGGCATGGCCCGCTCGATCCGTTCGGCCAGGGCCAGCAATGCTTTCAGTTCGGTCTCCCCCGACCGCGCACAGGCAAGGCGCATCTGTTCGCTGACAGGGCTACCCGCCACCAGGGCATCGGCGTGAGCCATCAGCAGGTTGCGCTGCCAGCGTTGCGATGGTCTGCGGAATAAAGATGATAGCGACGACAATTGCATGTCTTTCCCTCTCCCTCAAAACCACAGCGGGCCTGTTTCCTCATGTGTTGGCTCAGCCCTATGACTCGTCCCTTTTGCCTTCCAGCCCGCCGCGCAGAGCCAGCAGGGTGCGATGATAAAGGGACTTAATCGCTCCCTCGGTGCGGTTCATGATCGCCCCAATTTCAGCATTGGACAGGTGCTCCACGAACTTGAGCACCAGGAGCTGTTGCCGTTCGGGCGGCAAGGCACGGATCAGTTCCAGCAATTGCGCTTCTTCTTCGCTGGACTCTGTAACCGTCTCAGGCGCTTCGGGCGCTTCGCCGTCGAGCATGAAATCGTCCAACGGCACGATCCTGCGCCGACTGCGGTCGCGGTGCCAGTTCGCCACCTGATTGTGTGCAATGCGATAGAGCCAGGCTGAGAACGGCACCCCCCGGTCCACATAGCGGTCAATGTGCGCCAGGGCCTTAAAGAACACGCGCGATGTCAGGTCTTCGGCATCCTGATGATTACCCGTGCGATAGTACACGTAGTTGTAGATGCGATTGACATAGCGCGAATATAGCTCGCCAAACGCCGCGCGATCTTCTCTGGCCCAGGCCACCAGTTGCAGGTCATCGGCCCCGGCGTAATCGCGTCCGTTCTGCTCTTGCGGCTCAGTCATGCGTACTAACACCTCGCCCTGGCAAAGGTTACGCGCAGCGGGCACTGTGACAGATGCGGTTGTGTAGAGATACAGGCAGCGCGCAGAGGGGAGTATACCAGGCAACCCTCTGGCTCACTAGGCCGAAGACAGTTCGCAAAGCATCCTCACGACGCCGTCCAAACAACAACCGGAGCTGTGTGCTCCGGTTGTGCTTATCGGGGTACGGTCGGGATTGCAGGCCAAGAAGTCGTGTCAAACGCTCACTGCGATCGACAGCGCGGCGTTAGGATCGAGCCGGATGCCCGGCCCCATCGTAGACGAGAGCACCGCACGCCGGATGTACGTGCCCTTGGCAGCGGCAGGGCGGTTGCGGCGCACACTATCCATCACTGCGGCCAGGTTGCCCAGCAATTGCTCTTCGCTGAAGCTCACCTTGCCGATGGGGATATGCACGTTGCCCGTCTTGTCGTTGCGATACTCAATACGACCGGCGCGCGCTTCTTCGATGACACGCGGTAGGTCTTCGGGCTGCACCAGCGTGCCCGCCTTGGGATTCGGCATCAGGCCCTTGCGCCCCAGCACCTTACCCAAACGACCGATCTTCTTCATCATCTCAGGGACGGCCAGCGCCACGTCGAATTCTGTCCAGCCCTCGTTGGCGATCTTGGCGATCAACTCGTCGTCAGCCACGTAGTCAGCGCCCGCTTCCTGAGCGATCTTGGCGGCTTCGCCTTCGGCAAAGACCAGCACGCGCACCGTCTTGCCCAGCCCGTAAGGCAGCAAGACCGTGGAGCGAATCTGCTGATCGGAATGGCGCGGATCAATGCCCAGCCGCAAATGCAGCTCGACCGTCTCGTCGAACTTGGCCGGAGCGATTTCCTTCAGCAGTTTGATCGCTTCTTGGGGGGAATAGAGCTTCTCGCGATCAACCTTGGCGGCAGCTTCGAGGTACTTCTTTCCGTGCTTAGGCATGTTTTATCTCCTCAGTGGTAGTAGTGGGCAACGCCCTCCCACAGAAGACGTGGGGGATCAGTCTTCGATGACCACACCCATGCTGCGGGCGGTGCCTTCGATCTGGCGCATCGCGCCTTCCAGATCAACGGCGTTGAGGTCTTTCATCTTGATTTCGGCGATCTCGCGCACCTGCTGGCGGGTCAGCTTGCCGACCTTGTTGCGGTGCGGCTCCGACGAGCCTTTCTCAATCCCCGCAGCGCGCCGGATGAGAAAAGCGGTAGGCGGGCTTTTGAGATTGAACTTGAAAGAGCCGTCAGAGAAGATGGTGATCTCCGCCGGGACGATCTCGCCAATGCGGTTGCTAGTCTTCGCATTGTATTCTTTGCAGAAGGCCATCAGGTTGATGCCATGCTGGGCCAGCGCCGGGCCAATGGGCGGGGCCGGAGTCGCTTTGCCAGCCGCGATCTGAAGGGTGACAACAGCTTTGACTTTCTTGGCCATGGTCTTCGATCCTCTGGTGTCGTACACAGAATGCCCCCCGCAGCGGGGGGCTTCCCGTCGAGCGATGAACTGCTATGCAACGTCAGGCCTTTTCGACCTGGAGAAAGTCCAGTTCGACCGGTGTTTCGCGCCCGAAGAAGGACACGAGCACGCGCACCTTGGCTTTCTCCATGTCAATATCGCCGACCGTGCCGATAAACTCGTTGAACGGGCCGTCAATGATGCGCACCTTCTGGCCAGGCCGGAACGTGACCTTGACCTTGGGCGCTTCGGCCTCCATGCGGCGCATGATCTGCGCCACTTCCTCCGGGCGTAGAGGGGTAGGCTCATTGCCCATCCCCACGAAGCCGGTCACGCCGGGAGTGTTGCGCACCACGTACCAGGAGTCTTCATCCATGATCATTTGCACCAGGATGTAGCCCGGAAAAACCCGGCGCTCGATGGTACGGCGCTTGCCTTCTCGAACCTCGATTTCTTCTTCGGTAGGCACCACCACGTCGAAGATTTTGTCTTGCATCCCCATCGTGGCGATGCGCTGTTCGATGGCATGGCGGACTTTGTTCTCCTGGCCGGAGTAGCAGTGGACGACATACCACTTGCGTTCGTCCTCCGGTTCTTCGGCAGCGCTGGTCGCCGCAGCCAGCACCGAAGGTTCCTGCTCGGGTTTGACCTGGTCAACCACAGCAGGCGTGCCCGGCTCCTCGTCGAGGTAGACAGGTTCCGGGTCGAAGTCTACGTCCTCGTCGTGATATTCTTCTTCATGATCAACCATACTCATACCCTCATCACTCATGCTCAGATCATGCGGACGTAGTGTGCGCGCCTCTGCGGTTGCAGACGGTCAATTCACTAGATATGACGGCGCAGGGCGAAATAGCCGCCACTGACGAGCACGGCCACCGCAGCGGCCACAACCAGGAAAATCCACTCTGAATCGGCGTGAAATGCCTGGCGGAACCACCAGCTATAGAAAGCGTCCAGCAGGCCCAAGCCCACGGCAAAAGCCGCCGTGACGCCCAGCACTACGCTGGTCAGACGCGAAGTCTCCTCGCGCGAAGGCCAGGTTACTTTCTGCATCTCAGACGCCACGTCTTGGAAGTATGCCACCACGCTCCGTACGACCGGAATGCGACTGAGCAGCCCTCCAGCGCTGAGGCTTCGTTCCGGCTTGCGCACGCCAGGCTTACGGGCAGGCTGAGCGCTCTCAACCGCCTCTTCTGCCCGCTCATTCTGCCGACGGCGCTCGGCAATTGCGGCGGGAGGGTCCGACTTCTGCTCGGCAATGCTACGAAATCGTGTGCGTGCCACAGTCTACTCCTCGGCGATACAATCGGCCTATACCAAGACACCGTCGCAAGGACGGTGTCTAAACGCAGTGAGCGAGTTCAGAAGGCAGGGGTGGTAGGACTCGAACCCACAGCCTGCGGTTTTGGAGACCGCTGCTCTGCCAATTGAGCTACACCCCTAACTGGCGGGGCGCTTAACACCCCGTTTGCACACCGATCGTCAGTTACTTGGTTTCGCGGTGCAGCGTATGCTTGCGGCAACGCGAGCAATACTTCATCAACTCCAGGCGCTGCGGATCGTTGCGCCGGTTCTTCATGGTGGTGTAGTTACGCTCCTTGCATTCACCGCAGGCGAGCGTAATCACCATACGGACATCCTTTTTCTTGGCCATCGTGTCTCTGTCCCGTTGGTCGGGAAAGACGGGCCAGCCCGAAACTGGCCCGTCACCGTTCTAGACGCTCAGTCGAGGATTTCGGTGATGACGCCCGCGCCGACGGTCAGGCCACCCTCGCGGATAGCGAACTTGGAGCCTT
>CAKZOB010000053.1 GCA_937135955.1 uncultured Anaerolineales bacterium
GCCACGTCTGGCACGGCCTGGCGCACATGCCGCAGCGCCGCCAGCAATTGCTGATCGCCTTTGAGGCGGTTGAGTCGCCCCGCAAAGAGGATCACCCGCCGCCCACCCAGCCGGAGACGCTGACGCAGCACAGCGACAGCGAACTCCGGCACGTCGAAACGGCTGGGATCAATGCCGTTGTGCACCACTTCGAACGGCGGCAGATGGTTGGCTTCCAGGGCCTTCTTCAGTTCGTTGCTGACAGCGACCCGCGCATCAGTATAGTAATGTAGCGTGTGCCGGATCGAGAGATTGCGGGCGGGATTCCAGCGCAAGCGCATCTGCCACAGGTTGTAGCCGAAGGGTAGGCGGTAGTTGAACCCGTCGCACTGTTCCGGGCGGGAAGGGTCTATGAAGTAGGTGAGCTTGCCGTAGGCGAAGGTCATCGCATCGTGCGCCGTGAAGACCGTCGCCGCGCCAGCATAGCGGGCGATGACCAGACTGTGATAGCTGAGATGGCTATGGATATTGTGCGCGTGTACCACGTCGGGGCGCAACCGGCGCAACAGGCGGTTGAGCGGCCAGACGGTCTGCGGGTTGAACAGGCTAAACCACGCCCGCCAGCGCTCGGCGTAGCGCGAATGCAGCACATGCACGGTGAAGCCGTCTCGTTTCTCGACGCGCGATGGCCCCGCCGAAGTGGTAACGAACGTGACCCGATGCCCCGCGGCGACATAGCCCTGCCCCAGTTGCCAGGCGACCCGGCCTGCGCCGCCCGGTTCGTCGGGGGGGAGCAGGTCGCTGAGGATGACAATGTGCATGGGTGTAGACATCGGGTCTAGCCGTCGGTTATCAATCACCAGGAGCCGCCAGATACAACCGGGCGTGCGCTGCTTCCTAAGATACCACATCCCTTCGGCCCTGCCAGCCGCGCATCCGGCGCTGGGGTATCTCACGATGGGGGCGAAATACCTGAACCGCAGAGACGCAGAGGACGCCGAGAAGAACTAACACTCCCTCCAACCTATCTTTTCTCTGTGCCTCTGCGGTTCAAAGACTCTCGCCCCGAATGCGAATGCATCGCCTGCTCGTAGACGCCGATCACGCGCTCCGCGACCTGCGCCCAGTCCTGCGTTTCGGCGTAGGCACGGCCTGCCGCACCCAGCCGCGCTCGCAGCGCGTCGTCGGTCAGCACGCGGACGATAGCATCGGCCAGCGCGGGCACGTCGTCCTGAGGGACGAGCAGCCCTGTTTCGCCATCGCGCACGGCTTCGGCCACGCCGCTGCCCGTCGTGCCGATCACTGGCAGTCCGCACGCGCTCGCCTCCAGGAAGACCAGCCCGAAACCTTCAAGCTTCTCGCCTATTGTCAGCGAGGGCAGCGCGAAGACATCAGCGTGCTGATACCAGCCCCGCAATTCCTCCTCGGAGACCTGCCCTAGCAAATGCACACAATCCGCCAGGCCTAGTGCGCGCGCCTGTTGCTGCACTCTGGCCAGATAGTCCGGCTCCAACTGAATGCCGGTCACGACAAGCTGCGCGTCTGGCACGCGCTGACGCACATGGGCCAGGGCCTCGACCAGCAGATGCGTTCCCTTGCGCGCTTTCACACCGCCGGTGGCCAGGATAGTCGGGCCGTGTTTGGCGGGCGCGGGGGCAGGCTGCCGAAAACGGGCGACATGCACCCCGTTGCGGATGACATGCGGCGCGCTGCCCGGCAACGCGGCGTGTACTTGCGCTGCCGTGTACTCGCTGACCGCGATCAGGTGTGCGCGACGATAAGCGCGGCGGTAGAGCGCGCCGACCAACCGCCGCCGGGCCGTCTGGGGGACATACGTGCCATGTGCTGTCACCACCAGCGGGCGCTGACCCGCCGCTGCCGCGCCCAGGACGCTATACGGTTCGGCGACCACGTGCAGCAGGTCGCAGCCGGCGGTTGACCGGCGGACGCGCGGGATCGCCAGCAGCGAGCGGGCAACGAACAGGCGCGGGCGCGGCACCAGGCGCGGCAACACGGGGCGCAGGTCGGCCAGCCCCTCGATACCCGCTAGCGTCTCGCCCGGCTGTGTCAGCGCCACAACCTCGATCCCCCTTCTGGCCAGCGCGTGGGCCAGCTCCAGGGCGTAGCGCGCCCAGCCGTAATGTGTGTGGAATCCAGAAGAAAGCAAGGCGACGCGCATCGTCAGGTCAACGCTTGCGGGCTTTCACCCAATAGCTGGACGGAAAGTTGGGGACGCTGTGATCTATTGCATCGAGGCTGAGAATGTCATAGTGATCTTTGAGCAGATGGCGGATGCCATACTCAGTGAAACGCCAGTAATCGTGCGGTTCCAGGTGTAGTGCCTGGCGAAATGGCAAACCGAGCAACAGGATTCCCCCCGGCTTGAGGATGCGGGTGATCTCAGCTAACGCGCTCAGGTAGTCGTCTACGTGCTCCAGCACGCTCCCGCACAGCACCGCGTCATAGGACTCGTCGGCGATCTCCGGCATGTGCCGGATGTCAACCTGCAATTGCGCCCCGCGCGCCGTAGACAGGTCGGCGGTAGTATAGGACTCGGCAGCAGTGAAGTAGTCGCGATAGTGCTTCCCTTCTTTGTCGGAGTCACTGCCGCTCCCCAGGGAAATCACGTGACCGGTCACGTCGGCGGCGTGCTTTCGCAGCCAGGCGTTGGTCTCGCGGCGGTTGCGCGTGATATGCAGCCCCAGCAACTCCAGGATTTTGATCTTCAACCACACAGGGAGCAGGTGCTTAAAACGCTCTTTGAAGCGGTAGAGAAACATGCGCATGGGAGAATGCTCCTTGTGTTCAACCTGCCTCTTCCGCGAATGCCTTGATCGCTGCGGCCCGCGCTGCCCAAGTATAGCGCGCCAGAGCCTCAGCACGGGCACGCGCGCCCAATTGCGCACAGAAGGCCGGATCATCGCGCAGGCGGCGGATCGCAGTCGCCAGCGCAGCCGAATCGCCGGGCGGGACAAGCAGCGCTGTTTTTCCTTCGGTCAGCACTTCGGCGAAGGCGGGTAGGTTCGAGGCGACGATAGCCCGCCCCGCCGCCATATACTCGAACAGCTTGAGCGGCGACGTATGATAGGCGAACTGCTCCGTCCACGGGTGGGGCATGGCGCAGACATCGAAAGCGCTCAGGTACAACGGCACAGCGTCGGGCAATACCTGTCCCGTCGCCAGGAAGCGCGTTGCATCCATCCCCGCCGCCGTCCAACGAGTGCGCAGCGCTGCGACCATGTCTTCCGGCCCGCCGACAATCGCCAGATGTGCCCCTTCGACCTCGCGCAGCGCCTCTACCAGCGTGCCCACGCCCTTATCCAGGCCGAGCATAGTCAGCCGCCCCACCCAGCCGACGATAAAGGCGTCTGTCGGCCAGTTGGCCGCCGCCCGCGCTGCAGCGCGATCGGGTAGATCGGCGAAACGCGCCGCGCGGAAGCCATCGTGCGCCACCAGGACGCGCGTTGCCCCTAGCGCGCGCATATACTCGGCCAGATGCCCGGTGATTGCCACCACACGTGCCCGCCGCGCCAGCAGCTTCTGCAACGGTTGAGCGGGGCGTGAACGGTGCACTTGATGCATCTCATAAATCAGCGGCGTGCGCGGGCGTAGCAGGGCCAGCGCCGCGCCGATGAACAGATCGCGCGTGTAGAGCACGTCGGCCCGCTGAAAGGGCAACCAGGCCAGCAGCGCCAGCAGATAGGTGAACGTCTGCGTCAGGAAGGTGAGCACAGAGCGAGGGAACAGGGGGAACAAATCCAGGCAGGGCAGGCGCGCGAAGGCAAAATTGCGCCGCACGCCGTAATGATCCCACAGCGAGCGCACCCCGCGCAGTTCGCGCGTGTTGAAGCGGCGCGGTGCCACCAGCGTCACAGCATAACCGGCGTCCGCCAGCGCCTCGCACATCTGCGCAATCTGCAGGCCGTGCGCCTTCTCGGTTGGCAGACGGTTGTTGCTCAGGTAGAGCAGGCGCGGCTCAGCCATGACGCCTCACCTCGTCCATCAGCGCCACCACACGATCCATCAGGCTGTCCAGCGAATGCGCCGCCAGCGCTCGCGCCCGCAACTCCGCGCCCAGCGCCGCGCGTTCCTCTGGCGAAAGCGCTAGCAACTGCGCCAGCCTGTCGGCCAGTGAGCTTTCGTCGGCATCCGGCGGCAGGGTGAGCAGGTCTGCTGCGTCGCCCAGCAAGGGCGCGAAATCCGGGTTGGTGACCAGGGTAGGCTTGCCCGCGATCATACCTTCCAGCGCGGCCTTGTCGAACAGGCCCGGCGGACTGAGGTTGACGGCGATCGCGCTCCGCCGCAGCAGGGCCATCGCCTCAGGGTATGGCAACGGGCCGGTCAGCGTCACTGGCGGTGGCGGATCACAGGAACGGATCAACGCTGCCAGCATGGCGGGGTAGTCCGGCTGCTCCAACACCGGCCCACCGATCAGTTGGACGCGGAACGCGCCCACGTCGCCCCGTGCGGCCAGCAATGCCGCAGCGCGAATCAGCGTGTCCTGCCGCTTGATACGGGCCAGCCGCGCCACCTGCACAATGGTGGGCGGAGTCTCTTCGCCCTCCGGCGGGGGGAACAGCGCCGCGTCTATGCCGTGCCCCATGACATGGACTCTGTCCGATGGCAGCGGGAAGCTGCCCGGCGACGCCGTGAGGATATGCGTGGCCAGGCGAGCGGCCAGGCGCAGTTCGGGCGAGACCTGCCGGTGCGTGTACCACAGCAATAGCGGTTTGCGGTGCAGGCGCGCCCAGGGCGCGGCGAACCATACATAGCGCGGGATCATGTGGCAGAAGACGCCGTCAACTTCTGGCACCAGTCGCCGCAGGTGCGCAGTGAAGCGCCACGCC
This sequence comes from uncultured Anaerolineales bacterium, assembly GCA_937135955.1. Lineage (GTDB taxonomy): Bacteria > Chloroflexota > Anaerolineae > Aggregatilineales > Aggregatilineaceae > UBA2029. Next base: position 4,827 of record CAKZOB010000053.1, read on the forward strand.
TGCGCCAACCGACCTGCGCCCGCCTCTTTGCCCATGCTCACCGCCCTGACGTTGGAGGGCAGGGGCGGGTAGGCCGTCTCCTGGCAGATCACGTCGAGGCGATCCAGGCGGGCAGCCAGCGCTTCCACCCAGCGCATGACGAAGCCCACCTGATCGTCGGCGGGGTCGAGCTTGCGCGTGATCAGCAGCCAGCGCACCTCAGGCCCTCCCCGCCAGACGCAGCGTCGCCCGGTAGGTTTCAGCGACGGCATCCAGGCCGCGCTGATAGTCGAAGCGCTCCAGCACGTCGCGTTGTCCCGCCGCGCCCATCGCCCGCGCGCGCGCCGGATCGTCGAGCAGGGCGATGATGGCCTCGGCCAACGCTTCCGGCGTATGATCGGTCAGCAGACCGCTTTCGCCGTGCCGCACGACCTCTGCCGCGCCCAGGTGATCGGTGCACACCACCGGTGTGCCCGCTGCCAGCGCCTCGATCAGCACGCGGGCGACGCCCTCGTAGCGCGAACTGTGCACGTAGACGCTGGCAAGTTGATAGTAAGCGGATAAATCTTCGTAATCCACCCGCCCAGGGAAGATCACCCCGGCGGCCTGCCCCTGCCGGACGAAGTCCGGGCGCGCCTGGAAGTCACCGGCCATCACCAGCCGCGCAGACGGGCGGGCCTGCCGCACCAGCCTGTAAGCTGCCAGCAACAGCTCGACATGCTTGGACGCCGCCGGAAACCCCACCCACAGCAACACCGGCGCATCCGCAGCGATGCCCAGCGCCCCCCGCAGCGCGGTCAGCCGCTCAGGCGAAACCGGCTCCGCGAAGCTGCTCACGGCGGTGGGGACGGTCAGCACGAAGACGCGCGCCGGATCAACCCCGCGCCGGACGCAGATCGCTTTCTCGCGCTGCGAGAGCACGCGCAGCGTGTCGGCGCGCGGGACGACGAGCCGCGCTACCAGGGCCAGGGCGCGGTTGCGCAGGGGGCGCTCGGCGAGCCAGTGCGGATTGTCGAAAAAGTGACTGTGACTCTGCACGTTGAGCGGCAGCCCAAAGCGCCCCTTGAGCAGCAGCCCGACCAGCCCACAGGCGAAAGGGTCTTGAGTGGTCACTACGTCGGCGGGGTGTTGCTGGTGCAGGCGCGCTGCCACCCGATAGGCCGCCCAGGGGAAGAGCGCCGGGCGCGTGTTGGTCGGGTAGATGGCCAGGTTATCGGCGAGTTGCCGCGGCGTTTTTGGCTGACTTGCCGGATTATAGGCGACGATGGTCAGCGTCCCGATGCGCCGCGCGTATTCCAGATGGCGCTCTACTGTGTTGCCGCGCGGGTCGCCCAGCAACGAGGAGTCCAGGCTGATCATCAGGACGTGCATACGCCCTCCAGCACAGCAACCGTCTGCTCGACCAGCGTCTCCCAGGCGAAACGCTCCAGACCGTCGTCGGTGTGCGCGGCCAGGCGAGCGCGCGTGTCGCCGCTGCAGGCCAGGCGCAGCGTCTCGGCTAGCGCCGCCGGGTCGGGATAGGGCACCAGCAGCCCGTTGACATCGTGTGCGACGAGTTCGGGGTTGCCCCCCTTGTCGCTGGCGATAACTGGCGTGCCCGCCCCCAGCGACTCCAGCGCCACGTGCGACAGGCCCTCGTAGCCGGAATAGAGCACCGTGTAGTCGGCGGCGCGGAAATACAGCGCCAGCCGTTCACGCGGCACACGTCCCAGAAACGTCACGCGCTCGCCGACCCCCTCGGAGGCCGCCAGCGCCCGCAACCGTGCCTCGTCCGGCCCATCGCCGGCGATCAACAGGCGCGCCTGTGGCACGGCGGGCAGTGCCCGAATCAAATGATCGATCCCTTTCCAGGGCACCAGGCGGGCGACAGTCAGCAGCAGCGGCCCTGCCCCCAGCCCCAGCGCAGCGCGCGCCTCGGCCTGACTCAGGCCGGTGGAGACTGTGTCCGGCGGCAGGGCGTTGTAGATGACGTGCACGCGCTCCGGCGGCGCGCCCCAGCCGATGACCATATCGCGCAGGTAGCGGCTGGGCACGATCACCCGGTCGGCGCGGCGTACCTCGCGCGCCCGCTGCGCCTGCAACAGCCGCACGCGCCAGAGATAGCGCCCTCGCTGAAAGGCGTCAATGTCTTCGGTCGGGGCGATCCAGCCCTTGTTGACGGCGCGCTCCCAGGCCCGGTCGCCAACCACCTTGAGCACGCGCGGGACATCGCCGCCGCCGATCAGCGGCAACCCCAGGTTGTTGATGAACATCACCTCGGCGCGGCGCATTTCGCCCCAGGCAGCGCGGGCGTAGTCTCCCCAGCGCAGGGGGAGCGCCCGCCGGGGAATGCGGCGCAACGGATAAGGGTAGCCCTCCGTCGGCCCCTCACTGAAGGTCAGGACGCGCACCACGTGCCCGCGCGCCACCAGTTCCGGCAACAGGCGATAGAGATAGGTCGCCGGGCCGCCCGGCTCGGGGTGGAAAATGCCAGTAGCGACGAAGATACGCATGGGTTGGGATCAGCCTTCGGAAGTCTGTGAGGACTTCCGAAGGCTCTTCATGAGTGCTTACAACCGCACGACGCGCGCCTTGCCTTTATGATTGCCGATCTTGTTGCGCGTGTCCACAATCAGGCGGGCGTGTTCGAGCAGGAAGGCGGGATCGTAGACAGTATGATCGGTGACAATGACGGCGCAATCCTGCGCCGCCAGCCATTCGGGCGACAGTTCCACGCTCTTGACCACGCGGTCACCGCTCAGCCGCACCGACGGGACATAGGGATCGTTGAAGGAGACGATCGCGCCCTTCTCCTCCAGCAGTTCGTGTACATCCAGCGCGGGCGATTCGCGCACGTCGTCAATGTCGCGCTTGTAGGCCATGCCCAGAATGCCCACGCGCGCCCCGCGCAGGGCCTTGCCCTCTTCGTTGAGCGCCTCCATGACCATCTTGACCACGTGATAGGGCATGGAGGTATTGATCTCGCTGGCCAGCTCGATGAAACGGGCCGTATAGTTGAGCGCGCGCAGCTTCCAGCTCAGGTAGAGCGGGTCAATGGGGATGCAGTGCCCACCCAGGCCAGGCCCCGGATAGAAGGCCATGAAGCCAAACGGCTTGCTCTTGGCCGCCTCGATCACTTCCCACACGTCAATGCCCAGCCGCTGACACATGATGGCCATCTCGTTGACCAGGCCAATGTTCACCGCGCGGAAGGTGTTCTCCAGCAGCTTGACCATCTCGGCAGCGGTGGGCGACGAAACCTGAATCACCCGTTCGACCGCCGGCTCGTACAGGGCGGTCACCACTTCCACGCAGGCCGGCGTCATGCCGCCAACCACTTTGGGGGTGTTGCGCACGCCGTAGGTGGGGTTGCCGGGGTCTACGCGCTCCGGCGAGAAAGCCACGAAGACGCTCTCGCCCACCGTCAGGCCGTTGTTGAGCAGCCGCGGCACGATCACCTCTTCGGTGGTGCCGGGATAGGTTGTGCTCTCCAACACCACCAGCATCCCCGGATGGCAAATCTTGGCGACCTCGTCCGCCGCGGCGATCACATAGCTCATGTCGGGGTCTTTGGTCTTGCGCAGCGGCGTGGGCACGCAAATGCTGACCGCGTCGGCGTCGCGCAGGTCGTCGTAGGAGGTGGTGGCGCGCAGCTTGCCCGCCTTGACCAGCGGGGCCAGGTCGGCGGTGGGCACGTCGGCAATGTAGCTGACGCCCGCGTTGAGTTTGTCCGCTTTCTCGGCCTGCACGTCCAGCCCGATCACCGTATAGCCCGCGCGGGCGAACTCCACTGCCAGGGGCAGTCCCACATAGCCCATGCCGATCACGCCGACTTTGGCCGTGCGCTGGTGCAGGCGTTCCAGAAGTTGTTGTTTGTAGTCGGTCATAGCTCCATCCCAGTATGCCAGGCTAAGCTCAGGTGACAGAGCAGAAGGGGGGAGGAAACATCCAGGGCCACCCGCATCCGCATCGTTGCAAGCGCTCATTATAGTGCGCCCCCACGTAGCGGACAATGACGCTCGTCCACTGCGCGGCTGACAGGTGTCACTTTGTGAAAAAAATCACTATCTCTGCTGCCGCATATCCGCCGTAAAGCCAGGGGGAGTATACTATGCTCATACAGAGCATCGCAGACGGCAAAAGGGGGGAGCATGAACGGGGCACGTTTTGGGGAACTCAGATGGCGGGTGCTATGGGTATTGCTGGGAGGGATACTCCTCAGCAGTCTGCTGCCTGCCTGTAGCCCGATGGACCGCGATAACCCGCTGGAAGACCTGCGCCGCGACCTGACCGAATCCGACGAAGGAGTCGTGCGCGCACTGGTGGACAAGTTCGACCGCTGGCTGACCCTCGACGAGTTCGAGCTTCCGCTGACGCTCGTGCGCATTATCCGGGGAATCGTCGGCTTCCTGCTACTCTTCGCCGGTTACGCCCTTTACAAGCTCCTGGTCATGTTGATCGGCGTCATCGTCGGGGCGATCATGGGCTACGGCTTCGGGGTCGAGGAAGGCGGCAGGCTACTGGGGATTCTGCTCCTGCTGGTCGGCGGCTGGCTGGGGGGCGTCCTGGCCTGGTTTCTGCATATGCTGGTCGTGTTCGCCATCGGCGCGTTCTGCGGCGCGATTCTGCTGGCTGCGCTCATTGACGGGGAAACGTGGGTGCTGATCGTCGGAGGGCTGCTGGGCGGCATCCTGTTGCTGGCCCTCTTCCAACTGCTCATTGTGCTGACCACCGCCAGCACGGGCGCGGTGCTCTTCGGCGGGCTGGCGCTGGGAGCCAGCGATGCCGTCATCCTGATCCTGTTCGTGTTGGGCGTGCTGGTACAGTACGGACTGCTGGCCTCGCGCGAACAAGAGGAAGAGAGGGGGGAAAAAGCGAAAAGCGCCCCTGCCGACTAATCCGCTCTGCGACGCTGTCCGCTCAGCAACAGCACACCGGCCAGGGTGAGCAGCGCCCGCCGGGCGACTCTTCAATCGGGGGCGGCGGCGGGTTCTTCGCGGATGTCTTCGCGCTCTTCTGCTTCGCGGACGCGCGGCGTGCGCACCACACGGATTTTGCGGATGCGTTTGTCGTCCACGCTGAGCACTTCCATATGCAGCGTGTCTTCGGTCAGGGTTTCGCCGGGGACGGGCACTTTGCCCAGCTTGCTGAAGACATAGCCGCCCAGGGTATCGCTGTCGTCGGTGGGCAGGTCTACGTCCAGCAGCCGGTTGAAGTCGTCCAGGTCAATGCCCGCGTCCACAATGTACTCATGCTCGCCGACTTGCTGATAGACCTCTTCCTCGTTGAAATCGTACTCGTCGCGTATCTCACCGACGATCTCTTCAATCAGGTCTTCCAGGGTCACCAGGCCCGCCGTGCCGCCGTATTCGTCCACCACAATCGCCAGATGTACCTTGCGCTGCTGCATGTCCTGCAACAGGTCTACAGCCTTTTTGGACTCCGGCACGAAGTACGCCGGACGCAGCAGGTCTTTGATCGGGCGATCCTGAACCCCGTCGCGCCACAACGCCAACAGGTCTTTGGCATAGAGCAGGCCGCGGATGTGATCGATGGACTCTTCGTAGACCGGAATGCGCGAATGCCCCGCCTCGACGATGACATCGAGAGCTTCGCGCAGCGGCGTCTCGATCTCCACCGCCACCACATCAATGCGCGGCACCATCACTTCGCGGGCCAGCGTGTCGCCGAACTGGAAGATCGAGTAGATCATCTCCTTCTCTTCGTCTTCGATCGCCCCGCCTTCCGAGCCAGCATCTACCAGCAACTTGATCTCTTCCTCGGTGATGGTGCCCAGCGCCGTGCGTCCCACAAAGGGGCGCGCCACCTTGTTGCTGATCCACTGCAACAGTTGCAGCGCTGGAGCCAGCATATGGGCCAGGATGTTGATCGGCCCGGCGACGCGCAAGGCCAGCGCGTCGGCATAGCCCAGCGCGATGTTGGTCGGCAGCATTTCTCCCAAGACCAGGGTGAGGATCGCCACCACAATCAGCACGCTCCCATAGGCCAGGGCGCTGGCCAGGGGCGCGGAGAATTCCTGGCCGATCAGCGCCTCGCGCACCGGCGGTACCAGCGCCACCGCCGATACCAGCGCGATCCCAAAACGCAGGGCCAGGTCTACCAGTTGTTGCGAGGCTAGCAGGCGCGTCGCGTCGTTGGCCAGGGCAAAAGCCCGTATGGCGCGCGGGTCGCCTTCGTCTGCCCAGTCTTTGAGCCTGGCTTTGTGGGCATTGATCAGGGCGCTGTAGCCCAACTTCAGCAGAGCATTGAGCAGGATCATGCTGCTCAACGCCAGCACCCCGCTTAAGCTATCGTCCACCGAAGGTCACCTTTATCACCTGTTGACAGATCGGGGGTGTCCCCGGCCACACGCGGAGACGCATACCTCAGCGGCCAGCCTGCCAGATGCAGCATGGGCCGGAGGCATGTAACGGGAGAATGACCTCTGGAAGAAGGGGGATCCGCAGGATCGTCTGACACGCTCTGTATCATGGGCCAGTGTGAAGCGACAGGCTCGCCCTGACGGCGCAGCCTCGCTAACGAAATTGTACCATAGCCCGGCGGCAGCGCAAAGCGGCGATCGAGGGATGTGGTGAATTTGAGAGGTGCGAACAAATGTGACGGGCAATTTGCCGCAGCCTGCTGCCCCTCACCCCTACCTCCCCTCTCCCTCGCGACCGCGTCGCGGGGCGAGGGTCTCGTCCAGGCGCTCCCCTTCGCCCGCAGCGCGGGAGAAGGGGCCGGGGGATGAGGGCCATCGGGCGGGGCAAAGCCACGACAGGAGCGGGCTGGGAGAAATCCCACCTCACACGCCCGGTTGACCTCACCCCGCCCCTGTCCCGCGAAAACCTCACCAGCGCGAAGGGAATGGCGAAGCAGGCCAACCCTCGTGCCCTTGTTGTGACTTCTGGCACTGGGCATCGAGTTGGCACGGGCGTACCATTAGTGCGATATTCTCTTGTGAAGGAGTTCACAAATGGCATACGGCTTCCTGGTGACCGGAGCCGTGATCTGCGCGGTTCTGGCTATTCGTGCACGCCAATTGATCGCGGCGGCGCTATGGCTGGCAGGTTGTAGCGCCCTGGTGGCGTTCGCTCTGTATCTGTTGGGAGCGCACCAGGTAGCGGTGATCGAGCTGAGCGTGGGCGCAGGGTTGGTGACGGTGCTGTTCGTCTTCGCCATCAGCATCGCCGGCGACGACGCGCTACACAAGCGTGAGTTCATGCCCAACAGTCTGGCGGTGAGCGCAGTAGTGGCTTTCTGCGCCCTGCTGGCCTGGCAGGCGCTCCCCCTGGAAGCACGCCCCACCGCCGGAGCGACCGTCTCGTTCCAGCAGATCGTGTGGTCCGACCGGGCGCTGGATGTGCTGGTGCAATTGGTGCTGATCTTCACTGGCGTGCTATGTGTGCTGGGTCTGCTCAAGGAGAGCACACCCGCCGCCAGCGGCAGCGCGGCGCAGGAAACGCCCGGCGCGCTGACCGCTTCCTCCAACGGGCGACGCGCGGCGCAGCCTGCGGCAGCGGAACAGGTATCGCGTGAGGAACGGCTCTGATGGACACGGTAAACATTGTGCTGGTGGGGGCGTTTGCCCTGGCCGGTGTGGGCCTCTATGGCCTGCTGGTGGTGCGCAACCTGATCAAAGTGGTGGTGGCGCTGCAGGTGATGGTCAAAGGGGTGCTGCTGGCGCTGGTGGCCGCGGGCAAGGTCAGCGGGCAGGTCGCCTTGGGCGAAGGTCTGGCGCTGACGGTCATCGTCGCCGACACAGTGGTGGCAGTGATCGGGCTGGCCGTGGCCGTGCAGGTGCGGCGTGTGGTCGGCACGCTCGATCTGAAGCAACTATCCAACCTGCGAGGGTGAGCGCGCATGGCCGAAGCATTGATCGTCCTGACGATAGGGTTGCCCTGGCTGGGCGCGTTGCTGGTCTGGGCGGCAGGTGACCGCCGTCCGCGGGAGCAACACGCGCTGGCCGTGACGTTCTCCGTGTTGGCCGCGCTGGCTGCGCTGGCGCTGATCCCGCAGCACACAGCGGATGTCGCCCTGCGCGTGGATGCGGGCGGCGTGTTCGGCGACTTCACCTTCGTGCCGGACGGCCTGGGCGTCTTTCTGGCGGCGGTGGCGACCGTCGTGGGCTGCCTGGCGGTGATCTTCTCCGTGGACTACATGCGCGGCGAGGCCCAACTGGGCCGCTACTACGCGCTGGTGCTGCTCTTCATCGGCGCAATGGTTGGGTTGGTGCTGACGGGCAGCCTGCTGTTGCTGTTCGTTTTCTGGGAGATGACGGCGCTGTGCTCCTACGCGCTGATCTCGTTCTACAACGACGATCCCAAAGCCGTCGCGGGCGGCATCAAAGCGCTGGTGATGACACAGGTCGGCGGCGTAGGGCTGCTGGCTGGCGCGCTGTTGAGTTACGCCTACCTGGGCGACGCGCAGATCAACACGCTGCTGTCGCGCGGCACGACGCTGCCAGCGGGCGTGCTGACCGCACTGGCCTTCGGCGGGCTGATCGCCGCCGCGGCCAAGTCGGCGCAGGTGCCGTTCCACACCTGGCTACCGGGAGCGATGGAAGCGCCCTCGCCGGTCAGCGCGCTGATTCACGCCGCGACGATGGTCAATGCGGGGGTGTATCTGCTGGCGCGTTTCTACCCGCTATTTTCCGGCGTAGAGGGCTGGACGACGGCGGTGACAGTCGTGGGGCTGGCGTCGGCGCTGTCGGCGGCGCTGATGGCAACCGTCGCGCATGACCTCAAGCGCGCCCTGGCCTACTCGACCATCAGTCAGTTGGGATACATGGTCTATGCGGTGGGCGTGGGGGCGATCTTCGCCAGTCAGTTGCACCTGCTGAGCCACGCCGTGTTCAAGGCGCTGCTCTTCCTGGCGGCGGGCGCGGTCATTCACAGCACTGGCACGCGCGACATACGGCAAATGGGCGGGTTGGGCAAGCAAATGCCGTTTGCCCGCGCTGTCTTCGTGATTGGCGCGCTGGCGCTGGCGGGCGTGCCCATCCTCAACGGTTTCTGGAGCAAGGAACTGATTCTGGAACATGGTCTGCACGACGGCCCGGCCTGGGCCTACGCGGGGATGCTGCTCGGCGCGGGGATCACGGCGCTCTACACCCTGCGCATGACCTGGCTGGTGTTCTACGGACGGGCGCGCTTCAAGGGGCACGCGCACGACGCCGGCCCGGCCATGCGCCTGGCAATGGGTGCCCTGGCGGTGGGCGCGCTGACGACCTGGCTGCTACTGGGGCTGTTCGGCGACCTGCTGGAGGAAAGCCTGCCTTTCCATCACCTGCACGTCGAATCTGGCCTGACGTTGATCGAGGAAATCGTCACGGCACGGGCGACATTCGTCGCGCTGGCAGCGGTGGCTCTGGGCGCGCTGGCCTGGTGGCGACGCACCGACCTGGGCCTGTTGAGCGAACTGTTCGCCCCGCTGGGCCGCGCCGCGGCTGACGATTTCGGCTTCGAGCGGCTCAACAGGGCGGTGGTGTCGGCAACCATCCGCGCCGGAGAGACGTTGCGCGGCACTCAGACGGGCCGTCTCAACTGGAATGTGCTGGGCATTCTGGGCGGCCTGCTCGCCGTCCTGGCCTTTCTGACCTGGGGGGCATAGCATGGACGCTTTCGTGTGGATGATCCTGTTGCCACTGGCCGCCACGCCTGCTGTCTACCTGGCCGGTCGTGCGACTAAACCGCGCGGCGTGATTGCGCGGCGCGCGGCGTTGCCTGTGTTGCTGGCGACCTGGGTTGCCTTCGGCCTGGCTGTGTCCGACTTCGACGCGCACGGCGCAGCAACCTACACCCTGGGCACACTGGCGCTGCGCTGCGACGGGCTGAGTCTGTTGCTGGCGGCACTGACGCTGGCGCTGGGCACGCTGGTGCTGATCTATTCCGGGCCGTATCTGCGCGGCGAACCGGGCCAGGAGAAGTACTACGCCTCGCTGCTGGCCCTGCTGGGCGTGATGATGGGCCTGGGCTGCGCGGGCGACCTCTTCAACCTGTGGGTCTGGTTCGAGGCGATGGCGGTCGCGTCGTTCCTGCTGGTCATGTTCTATCACGAGCAGGCGCACGCCCTCGAAGCGGGCCTCAAATACCTGGCGCAGAGCGCGGTTGGATCGTCGTTGGTGTTGCTGGGCATTGCGCTGGTGTTGGCGCAGACGGGCACGCTCGATCTGGAGGCCATTCACACGGCGGCTCTGCCCTCGGCAACGCTGCTGGCAGCGGGGGCGCTGTTCGTCATCGGCTTCGGTGTCAAGGTGGCATTGGTGCCGCTGCACACCTGGTTGCCGGACGCGCACTCGCAGGCCCCCAGCGGGATCAGCGCCATGCTCTCCGGCGTGGTGATCGAGGCCGGGCTGGTGGCCTTGTTGCGGGCACTGGCAGCGCTGGCGGGCGTCACGACCGCCTGGGGCGAACTGCTGATGATCTTCGGCGCGCTGAACATGGCCGCGGGCAACCTACTGGCCCTGCGGCAGACGCAGGTCAAGCGCCTGCTGGCCTACTCCAGCCTGAGTCACATCGGCTATATGCTGGTCGGGCTGGGCATCGCCCTGCACGTGCACGACGCGACAGGCGCAGAAGGTGGGCTATTCCATCTGCTCAATCACGGGCTGATGAAAGGGCTGGCCTTCCTGGCTGTCGGCGCGCTGATGTACGCGCTGCACCTGACCAGCGGTCATGATCACCGTCCCCTGACCATCGCCGACCTCAGCGGCGCGGCCACGCGCTATCCGTTGGTGGCGCTGGCGCTGAGCGTGGCTGTGCTGGGGCTGGGTGGCTTGCCGCCGTTGGCTGGCTTTATGTCCAAGTGGCAGATTTTCGTGGCAGGCTTCCGCACGCGCGACGGCTGGATCGAGGCGCTGGTGATCTTCGCCGCGCTCAACAGCGTGCTCTCGCTGGCCTACTACGCCCCGCTGGTCAACACCATCTACCGGCGGCAACCGTCGGCAGGCGTGCAGAGCGGGCGGGCCTTGCCGCTGGCGATGACCGCACCGCTGATCGCGCTGGGGCTGGCGGTAATTGTGGTCGGCGTGTGGCCGGGGACGTTGCGCTGGCTGGCCGAACCGGCGGGCCGGGCGCTGCTGGCCGCGTTCGGTGGATGAGGCAACAGGGATCAACGAGGCACAGGCATGGAAGACATTTTGCTGGCCCCTCTGGGCGCGTTCGTGGTGTACCTGGCGTTGGTAGCCGGTCTCTCTGGCTTCGGGCGATTGCTGGCCGGTCCGGCGCAGTCGTCGTCGCTCAAGTCGAGCATCTACGCTGGCGGCGAGGCGTCGCCGCAACGCCCGGCGGTGCCCGGTTACCGGCCCTTTTTCGTGATCGCGCTGTTCTTCGCCGTGCTGCACCTGGGCGTGCTGGTGCTGGGCAGCAGCGACCTGTCGGCGTTGGCCGGTGTCTACCTGCTGGGGTTGGGGTTGGCGCTGGTGACGCTGATTCTGGGATGAGTCTGGAGTCAAGAGTCCGGAGTGAGCGGGGCTGCTTGGTGTGGCCCTATCACTTACCATTGGCAACGGCAGACGACAACGGGAGAGGCAACGATGGAGTTCAACAAGACCTGGCAGGATATGCTCGAACAGCTCAAGACCTGGGCGCGGGTGAACTCGCCCTGGGCCATTCACTTCAATAGCGGCTCGTGCAACGGCTGCGATATCGAGATTCTGGCCACGCTCACCCCGCGCTACGATATGGAGCGCTTCGGGCTGAAGTTGCAGGGCAGCCCGCGCCATGCGGACGTGTTGATCTGCACCGGTCCGGTCACGCGGCAGGCCCGCGACCGCCTGATCCGCATCTACGAGCAGATGCCAGACCCGAAGTTCGTCATCGCCGTCGGGTCGTGCGCTTTGAGCGGCGGCGCGTTCCAGGGGTGCTACAACATCCTGGGCGGCATTGATCAGGTGCTCCCTGTGGATGTCTATGTGCCCGGCTGCCCTCCGCGCCCGGAAGCGATCATTGACGGCGTGGTCAAGTTGCTGGAGCAACTCAAGGCCGGTTACCAACCCGCGGCGCGCCGTTCGGGAGTGCTGCGCCCTGTCCCCGTGCCGGTGACGGACGCTGGCTAGGCGACTGTGAAGAGAGGCTATGGAGACTGAGACCATGCTGAAAGCGGCTGCCCGCCTGTTGCAACGGTGGACGCAGGCAACGGTGACGCCAGAGCCGGAACGCCTGGACGTGACCCTGGACGCCGCCGACCTGGTGCCTGCCGTCGCCGCCTTGCAGGAGGCGCGTTGGGGCTATCTGGCGGCGATCACCGGCGTTGACCTAGGGCCGGAGGCGGGCGAGATCGAGTTGCTCTATCACTTCTGCGCGGGCGCGGCGGTCGTCACCCTGCGCGTGCGCACGCCGCGCAACCAGGCGTTCGTGCCCAGCATCTGCGACAGCGTGCCATCGGCCAGCTTCTATGAGCGCGAACTGATGGAGATGCTGGGCGTCACCGTGGCCAACACGCCCAACACCGACCGCCTGTTCCTGCCGGACGACTGGCCGCAGGAGGTGTATCCGCTGCGCAAAGACTTTCGGCTGGAAGACGCACCATTGCCGGGGAGTGACACATGACTGCAGAGCGCGAACCCTTTCGCATTCCCATCGGCCCGCAACACCCGTCGCTGAAGGAGCCGGGGCACTTCGAATTCTCGGTAGACGGGGAGATCGTCACGCAGGCGTCGTTACGGCTGGGCTACGTACATCGCGGCATCGAGAAAGGCGCGGAACAACGATCGTGGGTGCAGGCGCTCTATCTGCTGGAGCGCGTATGCGGCATTTGCTCGCACGTGCACGCCACCGCCTATTGCCTGGGGGTGGAAAAACTGGCGGGGGTGGAAGCGCCGCCGCGCGCACAGGCTATCCGTTCCCTGGTGGCGGAACTGGAGCGCATTCACAGCCATTTGCTCTGGCTGGGTGTCGCCGCGCACGAGGCCGGCTTCGACATGCTCTTCATGCATAGCTGGCGCGACCGCGAGACGGTGATGAACCTGCTGGAGGGCATCACCGGCAACCGCGTCAACTATTCGGCCAATCTGCTGGGCGGCGTCAAGTGCGACATTGATCAGCGCCTGGCCGATGCCATCCGTGCCGGGCTGGACTACCTGGAAGAACGCACCCAACACTACCTGGACGTGGTGCTCAACGATGCGCTGTTCCTGCGCCGGACGCGCGGCATCGGCGTGATGAGCCGCGAGGACGCCGAGCGCCTGGGGGTGGTGGGGCCGACGGCGCGCGCGTCGGGCGTGGCCCGCGATGTGCGGGTGGACGCTCCCTACGCCGCCTATCGCACGCTGCCTGTGCAGATCGTCACCGAGATGGCGGGCGACCTGCAGGCGCGTTTCATCGTGCGCGTGCGCGAACTCTTTGAGACTTACCGGCTGATCCGGACGCTGCTGGATACGCTGCCCGAAGGGGAACTGACCGTGCGTATTCCGCGCCGTATCCCGCCCGGCGAGGCAATCAGCCGCGTCGAAGCGCCGCGCGGCGAACTGTTCTACTACCTCAAGAGCAATGGCAGCGATCAGCCGGAGCGGATCAAGATTCGCACCCCTACTCTGCCCAACTTCGCCTCGGTGCTGGTGCTGACAGTGGGGCGGCAACTGGCCGATGTGCCCATGATCCTGGCGGGCATTGACCCTTGCTTCTCGTGCAACGACCGTATGGTCGCCATTCACGATACGGGGGAGGGACGCGACCGGCGCTGGACATGGGAACAACTCCGGCAACACGGGATCGAGGTGTACCGATGAGCACACTCAACGCGCTGATCACGCTGGTAGTCTTCCCTGGCGGGCTGGCCATCCTGCTGACGGGCATGATCTACGAGTGGGTGGATCGCAAGCTAGTGGCGCGCCTGCAGAACCGCATGGGGCCACGCTGGTATCAGCCGCTGGCGGACACCGTCAAGCTGCTGGCCAAAGAGGAAGTGCTGCCCAATGGCGTTCACGCGCAGATGTTTTACGCCCTGCCGGTGATCGCCCTGGCGGGCGCGCTGACGGCGACGCTGTACGTGCCGGTCTTCGGCTTGCGGCCCGCCTACAGCTTCAACGGCGATTTGATCGTCACCGTCTACCTGCTCAGCGTGCTGACGCTGTGCATGGGGCTGGCGGGAGCCAACACGCTCAACCGCTATGCCCTGATCGGCGCGACGCGCACGCTGACGCAGTTGTTCTCCTACGAAGCGCCATTTCTGTTGGCGCTGCTCGGCCCGGCGCTGGTGGCCGGTAGCTGGCAGATCGGCGAGATCGCGGACTACGCCGAACGCCACTGGCTGATCCTGACACAGCCGGTGGGCTTCCTGGTGGCGATCATCGGGCTGATGGGCAAGCTGGAACTGCCCCCCTTCGACGCGCCAGAAGCCGAGACGGAGATCGTCGCGGGCGCGCTCACCGAGTATAGCGGGCGCGGACTGGCGTTGTTCCGGCTGGGCAAGGGCGTGGAACTGGTGATCGGCCTGACGCTGGTCGCCGCCTTCTACCTGGGTGGCGTGGCCAACCCGCTGTTGTTCTTCGCCAAGACGCTGCTGTTGCTGGCGGGCATGGCGGCCATGCAGACGTTGCTCACCCGCCTGCGCATTGATCAGACGGTCGGTCTGTGGTGGCGCTATGGGGCGCTGCTGGTGTTGGCGCAATATCTGGCGGTCATTGTGTGGCAAGGAGTGATGGCATGAAACTGACAGGGATGTGGCGTGATGCGTTGAGTGGGTTGGTGCGCCGTCCGGCGACGCAGCGCTACCCGTTCGAGCGGCTGCCCGCGCCGGAACGTCTGCGCAGCAAGCTACACTGGGACTTGTCGCAGTGCACCGGCTGTAGCCTGTGCGCCAAAGACTGCCCGGCCAACGCCATCGAGATCATCGCGCTGGATCGCAAGGCGAAGCGTTTTGTCTTCCGCTACCATGTGGATCGCTGCACTTTCTGCGGGCAGTGCGTGGTGAGCTGCCGCCAGAATTGCCTGACCATGTCCACTGGCGAATGGGAACTGGCTGCGCTGGATCGCCGCAGGTTCCAGGTGCACTATGGAAAAGAGGACGATGTCGCCGCCGTCCTGGATGAACACCCTGACGACGACGTGGCAGCAACTGGCGCGGGCTGATCGTTCGCCGCGCGTGGCCGTGCTGGGCATTGGCAACACGCTGAATGGTGACGACGCGGCGGGAGTGGTAATCGTGCGCCGCCTAGCGGCAACGCTGCCACCCCGCCCCGACCTTCTGCTGCTGGAGTCTGGCAGCGCGCCGGAGAACGAGACGGGCACGCTGCGGCGGTTCGCGCCCGACCTGGTGCTCTTTCTGGATGCAGCGCAGATGGGCGCGCCGCCGGGGACGGTGCGCTGGGTGCCTTTCGACGCGCTGACCGGACTGAGCGCCTCCACCCATACCCTGCCTTTGTCGCTGCTGGCGACCTACCTGCGCGCCGAACTGGGTTGCCAGGTGGCGCTGCTGGGCGTTCAGCCCGCGTGCAACGAGATCGGCACGCCCCTCTCTGCGCCAGTGTGCACGGCCATCGAGGCGGTGGCTGATGCGCTGGCGGACTTCTTCCTCTCTATATAGGACACCCTCTCCAACAGTGGCTTATTATTACCCGCATCTTGAGCCGATGGCCCTCAACCCCCGGCCCCTTCGCCCGCAGCGCGGGCGAAGGGGAGCGCTCGCACGGGAGACAGTAAGTCCCCTCGCCCCGCGACGCAGTCGCGAGGGAGAGGGGATGGCCTGTCACATTTTGCGCGCGCCCGCCCGCAGGGGTGCGTGCAAAGCTTCTCAGCGATGTGCCCGCTGCGGGGGCGTTGACCTCACCCCCGCTCGGCGCTGGTGCGAGGCTGGAGGTGAGGTAAAGCGACAAACGGTTCAACGGCAGGGGCTACTGCCGCGCCGCCAACCGGTCTATAATCCCCTCAGCTGAAGCGTGCCTGATACACAGGGAGGAATGAGCATGGCCGCCAATTACAAGGCCGAGTTGGTGGGCGTATTGGGCTTTCCGGTGGCGGAGAACCCCACCGGTGTCATGCAGGAGGCGGCATTTGCCGCTGTGGGGCTGAACTGGCGCTACCTCAACATCGAGGTGCCCCCCGAACGGCTGGCCGACGCCATGATCGGCGTGCGCGCCTTCGGGATGCGCGGCATTAACCTGACCATCCCCCACAAGGTGGCGGTGATGCAATACCTGGACGAGATCGCGCCGGATGCGCAGGTCATCGGCGCGGTGAACACCGTCCGCCGCGAGGGCGAGCGGCTGATCGGCGAGAACACCGACGGCAAAGGCTTTTTGCGCGGGGTGCGCCAGGACGCGGGCGTTGACCCGGCGGGCAAGCGCGTGGTGATCCTGGGCGCGGGCGGGGCGGCGCGCGCCGTTGCCACCGAACTGGCCCTGGCGGGCGCGGCGGCGCTCACGGTGGTCAACCGCTCGCGCGAGCGCGGCGAGCGCATGGTGGCCGACCTGCGGGCCAACACCGGTGTGCCGGTGACCTTCGTAGTCTGGCAGGGCACGTACCGCGTGCCGGAGGACACCGATATCCTGGTGCAGGCCACCTCGATCGGGCTATATCCGGATGTAGACGGAATGCCGCCAGTAGACCTGAGCGCCGCGCCCGCGCATATGCTGGTCTGCGATGTGGTCTTCAATCCGCCGGAGACGCGCCTGCTGGCGGCGGCGAAGGCGCGCGGCCTGCCCACGCTCGATGGCCTGTCCATGCTGGTCTATCAGGGCGCGATCGGCTTCGAGATGTGGACGGGGCAGCCCGCGCCCGAAGCGGTGATGAAGAAAGCGCTGCGCGAAGCGCTGGGCGTGTAACTTCTCAGCCAATTGACTGGCCCGACAGGCGGGGTGACAACCCGCCTGTCTTTTTTGTGACGAATGGAACATGCGGGATTTATGCGTGTATCCGATAATGCGGATACTTCGATATATCGTCATTTACTGATGGAATTTTGCCCCATGGCCGATTTTGCTTCCCTGCACGAGCTGCCCGACCCGCCCGCCCAGGAATTCGAATTGCTGCACGAGCGCCTCTGCCGCGCTATCGGCGACCCCCGCCGTCTGATGATCCTCTACGCCCTGCGCAAACGCCCCTGTTATGTGGTCGAACTGGCCGAGCAACTCGGCTTCCCTCAGTCTACCGTCTCGCGTCACCTCAACGCGCTGCTGGCGGGCGGTCTGGTGATCAAAGAGCGGCAGGGACAAACGGTCTACTACGCCCTGCGCGACCCTCGCATCATCGCGGCGCTGGAGATCATGCGGGCCATCCTGCACGACCTGGTACAGCAAACTGCGCGGGTTGTAGAGGGAACCCCAGGCGAAGAGCCAACGCATAGCGTCTAAGCGCCCGGTGGGGGCGTTGATGTTCCTTGAGGAGGAGGTATGCGATCGCACCGGCTCATTATCCCCACTCTGGCCCTGCTGGGCCTGGTGCTGGTGTTGACCAGCGGCCTCTGGTTGCTGACCCCTGCGCCCGCTGCTGCACAGTGTGGCTCGCAGGCGTCGTCGTGCAAGAACTGTCACGAAGTCAACCAGAAGTACCCGGTCAACACGTCGGGCGACTGGCACATCGCCCATGCCTTCGGCGATTTCTGCCAGTTCTGTCACGGCGGCAATGTACAGTCCAACGATGCCAGCCTGGCGCACGCCGATATGTTCTACCCCTTGCAAGACCCCGGCCTGAGTTGTGCGGCCTGCCACCCCGCCGACTTCGCCCAGAAAGCGCAGGTCTACGCCGTGGCGCTGGGTGTGACGGTCGGTGGAGGGGCGGACACCGGCGGGGACGATCCGGCGGACGAAGCGGCCATCTTCGCCGCGGCCACTGCCATCTACGCCCCGCCGCCGCTGGGAGCCGAAGGTCAGGCTGTGGTGCTCATTGACTACAACCGCCGCTACGAGCGCGACGTGCTCGGCAAACAGGACCCGCCGGACTGGAAGAATGGCTTGCTGGCGGTGATGGCGGTCTTTCTGGGCGGAGTGCTCACGGTCTCGGTCTGGCGCTTTGAGGGGCTGGGGCGCACCATCCGCGAACTGCGCGAGTCGCCCTTTCTGTTTGGCGATCCCAACGCGCCTCCGCCGGTCGCACCAGCCGAGATTCCAGGGCTGGATCGTCCGGTAGATGAGCGCGATCTACGCGATCTGTAGGCGAACAGAGGCGGAAAGGAGAACGGCCTATGCGTACAGTTATCGCTTATCTACGTCGTGACCTGTGGTCTCCCTACGTAGCCGGCGCGCTGCTGGGCCTGGTGGCGGTGCTGACCCTGTGGTCTACCACCAGGCTGGACGATATGCCCGCCCGTATGCCCGGCGCTTCGGGCAGCTTCCAGAACCTGGCCGCCTACCTGGGGCAGGAACTCACCAGCACCCAAAAGGTGCTGGTCGAAGGGGGCGCGCCCATCATCGTGCCGCGTGAGGGGCTGGAAGAGCAATTCGTTTACTTCGCCTTCACCATGCCCAGGGGCATCACCTGGCAGGTGTGGATGATCATTGGCGTGTTCCTGGGAGCGCTGGCCTCGGCGCTGCTATCGGGCGGATTCCGCATCAGCGTGATGCCGCACACCACGCAATGGCAGACGGTCTTCGGGCCGCAGCCCTGGAAGCGCTGGGCGTTGGTGTTCGTCGGCGGGATCATCCTGCAGATCGCGGCGGGCGTGGCCGGCGGATGCACCAGCGGACTGGCCATTTCCGGCGGCGTACAACTCACTCCCGCTGCCTTCCTGTTCATCCCCGGCATGTTCATCTCCGGCATTGCGACAGCGTTACTGGTTTACCGGCGGAGGTATTGAGCTATGGAACCGCTCGATCAGTCTGTATGGGAACTGGGGCCGATCGTCATCGCGTTGCTGATGGGCTTTTTGTTCGGCTTTGCGTTGGATAAGGGCGGCATGACGCGCTACCACAAGATCGTCAACGTCTTTCGCTTCACCGACCTGGCCGTGCTCAAGTTCATGATGAGCGCCATGGTCACCGGCATGGTGGGCATCTACCTGCTGGTGTGGGCGGGCGAGGTCGAACTGACGGCGATCACGCCCACTGTCCCCCTCAAGAATTTCGTGGGCGGGCTGCTCTTCGGCGTGGGCATGGCGCTGGTGGGCATGTGCCCCGGCACCATGATTTCCGGCGCGGCGCGCGGACAGCTCGACTATCTAATCCCTGGCTTCGGCGGCTTTTTGACTGGCGCGCTGCTCTATGGTTTCCTCTACCCCACGATCACCGATCTGTTCGACGGTCTTAAGGACTACGGCAACACCAAGCTGCCCGAACTGTGGGATCTCAGCCCGGTGCTGACCGTGCTGGTCTTCGCCGAGGCGATCCTGCTGTTGCTCTACCTGATCCACCGCCTGAACCTGCGCCGCAAAGACCGACTGGCCGCAGAGAGCTAGGAGGCAGCCATGAGCGATCAACCAACCGAACGTGTTCCACGCCTCAATCGCCGCAAATTCCTGCAGGCCGCGGGTCTGGCGGGCACTGGGGTAGCGATCGTCGGGTCGGGTGTCGGGGATATCCGGCGCGCCGAAGCGGGCGGCAGCGTGGGGCATCTGCCGGGGTCATACGCAGACAAAATTGTGCCGACTCTGTGCGAGATGTGCGTCTGGCGCTGCGGGGTGCGCGCCAAAGTGATTGACGGGGTGATCGAGAAGCTGGAAGGCAACCCCGATCATCCGCACTCGGAAGGGTATCTGTGCGCGCGCGGGCAGGCCGGGCTGATGATGACCTACGACGAAGACCGCGTGCTGGAGCCGCTGATGCGCGTGGGCGAACGCGGTAGCGGGCGCTTCCGCAAGGTAAGCTGGGACGAAGCGCTCGACTACGTCGCCGACAAGATGCTCAAGATCAAAGAGAACTTCGGCCCGGAGGCGATGGTCTTCTCCAGCACACACAACCTCAGTCAGCCGCTCTTCGAAAATCTGCTCTACGGTTATGGCTCGCCCAACTACGGCACGCAGCGCAGCCTGTGCTTCAACGCCATGGTCACCGCGCACCTGCTGACTTATGGCATCGAGGAGCCGGCCCGGCGCTATGAGGGCATGAACTACATCATCCTCACCGGACGCAACCTGTTCGGCGGCATTTCTACCAGCGAGACGCGCGCGCTGATGCAGCGCATCGCTGAGGGCGCGCACGTGGTTTACCTCGACCCGCGCTTCAGCGAGACGGCGGCCAAGGCTGCCGAATGGCTGCCGATCAAGCCGGGGACGGATAGCGCCTTTATCCTGGCGCTGATCCATGTGATGATCCGCGACGAGCTATACGACAAATGGTTTGTCTCGCAATACACCGTCGGCTTCGACGAACTGGCTGAGGGCGTGCAAGACTACACGCCTGCCTGGGCGGCCAGGATCACCGAAATTCCAGAGGCGACGATCTATCGCATCGCGCACGAATTCGCCGAAAACCGCCCCAACGCCTTCGCGCACCCCGGCTGGCGCACCAGCAATTTCATCAACAGTTTCCACACCGAGCGGGCCATTGCCATCCTCAACGCGCTGCAAGGGTTGTGCCCGCAGCAGGGCGACTGCATGTTTCTTAGCGAAGCGTCCGTCGAGCTGGGCAAGCCACCGCAACCTGGCTATCCGCCCATCCGCGCCGCGCGGCTGGACGGCGTGCCCTGGAAGTACAAGTTCGTCCCGCCCAAGCTGGGCGTCTTCCAGGAACTGCGCGACGCCATCCTCAGCGGTGAACCCTATCAGGCGCACGGCTGGTTCATCGCCCGCCAGAACCCGATGATGAGCCTGCCGGAGCGCCAAAAGACCCGCGCCGCCTTCCAGAAGCTGGGCCTGGTGGTGGTGATGGACATCATCATGAACGATAGCGCCTGGTACGCCGACGTGGTATTGCCAGAAGCAAGCTATCTGGAGCGCTACGATCCGTTGCATCCAGTGGGACGGCGCGTCTTCCTGCGTCAGCCGGTGATCGAGCCGCGCGGGCAGTCGCGCAGCGCCCTGTGGATTTACAAGCAACTGGGCGAGCGGCTGGGCCTGGGCGACTACTTCCAGTACGAGGACGAAGAAGATTACCTGCGTCAGCAGCTCAAGCCCTGGACGGAGCGGCTGGGCATCACCCTGGATCAACTCAAGCAAACCGGCTACTTCGAGGTGCCCGACGGCTACGAAGGCCCGACCTACCGCTGGGACACGCCCAGCGGCAAAGTGGAACTGGCCAGCGAAACGCTGCGCAACGCCGGCTACGACGCCATCCCCCGCTGGTACGACCCGCCCGAACCGGGCGAGAACGAGTTCTATCTGCTGACGGGCAAGGTGGGCCAGCATACGCAGTTCGCCACCCAGAACAACGCCTACCTGCACGAAGTGCGCCCCACCAATCAACTGTGGATGCACCCTTCCAAAGCCGCCGAGCGCGGCATCGCCAACGGCGACCGCGTGCGGGTGACCAGCCCTGCCGGTTCGGTGGAGATCGAGGTCTGGCTGACCGAGGGCATTCGCCCGGACTGCGTCTATCTGACGCCAGGCTTCGGCCACGAGAGCCGCGGTCTGCGCAAGGCGTTCGGGCGTGGCGCGGCAGATAGCGACCTGCACCTGACCTTTACCGACCCGATCAGTGGTGGGCAGGCGCTGACACAGACGTTCGTGACGGTGGAGAAGGTGTGAGGGAGGCGCGCCGATGGCCGACATCAAGAAATACGGCTTTGTGATCGATCCGCGGCGTTGTATTGACTGCCGGGCCTGCCTGGTGGCCTGCCGCGCCGAGTGGAACACTCCCCCAGGCCAGACGCGCATCTGGGTGCACACCGACGGGCCGCAGGGCATCTTCCCCGCCGTGACGCAAACCTGGGTGCCCGTCCAGTGTCATCACTGCGAAGACCCCTGGTGTGTGGACGCCTGCCCCACCGGAGCGACCTTCAAGCGCGAAGACGGGCTGGTGCTCATTGACGAGGAAGCGTGCATCGGCTGTGGGCTGTGCGTCAACGCCTGTCCCTATCAGGTGCGCTTCCGCAATGAGGTGACGGGCAAGGCCGATAAGTGCAACGCCTGCTTTCACCGCGTGGATCGCGGCGAATTGCCTGCCTGCGTGGCAACCTGCATCGGCGGGGCGCGCCTCTTCGGAGATTTCAACGATCCGGAGAGTCCGGTCAGCCGCGCCATCAAAGACCAGGTAGTCTACCGCCCCATCACGCCGGAAGTGGACACCGGCCCCATGACCTACTATCTGTCCCCGCCCGATGCCTCAGCGGTACAGGTGTCGCCGCAGCCGCGCAAAGACCTGCCCGCCGAGGTCTTCTGGCGCAAGTGGGCCATTCCGATCGTCAAAGTGGCGGTGGGCGCGACCTTCCTGGGCCAGGCGGGCGCGTTCATCCTGCAATTGCTGCGTGGCGAGAACGAATACGAAGACGGCGCGGTCTAAGGAGGGAGGATAGCCATGTCAGACGAAACATTGACGCTTGAACAGCGCAAACGGCTTCAGGAACAGGTGTTGGTCAAGCATCATCTGGCCAATATCCTCACGCACTGGTTCAACGTGGCCATGTGGCTGTTGCTGTTGCCGACGGGCATCGGCATCCTGCTGGAGAAGACCTATCCGGCTTCTTCTACCGCCTGGAATGACCTGATGCGCCAGATTTTCGGCAGCACGGCCTCGCTCATCTACTGGCATGGCGTGTGGGGGCAAATCTGGATCGCGGTGCTCACCTTCAATATCTTCGTGGGCTTCCGCAAATACTTCCTCACCTTCGCCTCGACGCGCATGTTGCTGGACAAAGACGACCTCCGCTGGCTGATGATCAAGCCCTGGCACATGCTGGGTCTGCGCAAGCATGTGCCGCTGCCGCCCCAGGACGCCTACAACGCCGGGCAGAAGCTCTATAGCTACCTGGTGGTCATCGGCTCGTTCTGGATTGGCCTGACGGGCATGATCATGGTCTATTCGGAACACATCCCGACTTCCTGGCAGTGGGTCATTCAATGGGCCATGCCCATTCACTTCCTGTCGGCAGGCATCACCTTTGCTGGCGTGATCATTCACGTCTATATGGGCGCCATCTTCCCGGAAGAACGGCAGGCGTTCTTCAGCATGTTCACCGGCAAGGTCAACGGCCTGTACGCCTATCTGCATCATCGCAAGTGGTATCTGCGCAAGATGGCGGAGAAAGCCGCCTGGGAAGCTGAATATCGCCGCCGCTACCGCGAACCGGCACAGGCTGAAGCGCCCCAGGCGAGCACTGCACCGGGCACAGCTTCTGCCGACGCGCCCGCAGGAGACTGACCATGCGCCGCCTGTTGTGGATTCCGTTGCTATTGCTGCTGGGCACCGCGCTGGCCGCCTGTGAGGATGATCAGCCGCGCACGTCGCCCGATTCTGCCTACCAGGCTCCGGAGCCGACGACCGTCCCCGCCGCCGCCCCCGCCCCCGACCGCGGTCAAACGCTCTACAACACGTGGCGCTGCGCGGGCTGTCATGGCGAGCAGGCGCAGGGCCAGGTCGGCGGGGCGCTGGCCGGTACCACGTTGCCTTTCGAGCAGTTCGTGCAGGCGGTGCGGCAGACGCGCCCGCCCAAGCCCGCTTTCAGCACCGCCGAACTGACCGATGGCGACGTGCGCGACATCTACGCCTGGGTGACTTCGTTGCCCGCGTCGGCAGAGGTGGCGGCTGCTGTGCAGCTTGGCCCTGGCGAAGTCTTGGGCATGAGCGTCTGGACACAGAGCGGTTGCGATGCCTGTCATGGCGCGTTCGCCCAGGGATCGCCCTATGCGCCCGCGCTGGTCGAGACCGATCTCTCGCTGGACGATTTCCTGGCCGCGCTGCGCCGCGACGTGACGACCATCCCTGAGCACGGGCCGGACGCCATCAGCGACGAATGGGCCGCGCGGCTCTATCGCTGGCTGGTGGCGGGAGCATCCATCACCGGCGGATGTTGAGAAACTGCCCCTCGGCGCGGCGTGCGCCCAGGGGCAGACCAACGTGTAGCTATCAGGGGCTGGAGGGGACAACTGCTCTCCAGTCTCATCCTTCTGCCAGCGGCAACTCGACGGTGACCTGCGTCCCGCGCCCCACCACCGACTGAATATCCAGCGCGCCGCCATGCACTTCAATCAGGCGGCGAGCCAGCGGCAGGCCCATGCCCATGCCCTGTTGCTCCTGACGATCGCGGTCAATCTGATAGAACTCGCGCAGAGCGTGCGCCAATTGTTGCGGCGGGATGCCCGGCCCGTGATCGGTGACAGTGATCACCGCTTGCCGACCCGATCGCCACGCCGATACCACCACTTCGCCACCGGCGGGCGAGAAGCTCAGCGCATTGGCGATGAGTTCCGCCAGGGCGTGCTTGAGCGCGTTGATGTCGCCCCATACGGTCAGGTCTTCGTCGCGCTCTTCGATGCGCGCGACCGCCTCGGGGCTGCGCGGAGCGAACCGTTTGCCCAGGCTCACCGCCGCGATCAGCAATTCCGAAACGTGCACCGGCATCCCCTGTTCGCGCAACACATTCGCTGTGAGCAGGTCCGCTTCCAACTGTGTGATCAGCACCATCTGCTCGACCACGTGATGGAGGCGATTGCTGCCGCGACCGATGTAGTCCAGCAACTCCAGCAGTTGGTGTGGTTCAAGCTGCCCCACCTGGCGGGAGATGATGTCCAGCGCCATCTCGATGGAAACCAGCGGCGTGCGCAGTTCGTGCGCGATCATCTGCACCAACCGCCGCTTGGCCTCTTCAACGCTCCCCTCGATGGCGCGGGCGGTCACTTCGTGCCGTTCGAGACGGGCCTCGATGGCCGCCAGTAACTCCGCCGACGAGAAGGGCTTGGTCAGGTAGTCGTCTGCGCCCAGCTCCATGCCATGCCGCATGAAGCTACGATCGGTGCGCGCAGTGAGGAAGATAAACGGCACCGCCGCCAGAGACGCCATCTGCCGCACTGCCAGCAGCACCGAATAGCCGTCCATTTCTGGCATGGCGATGTCGCAGACGATCAGATCGGGCAGAAACTTTTCGGCGGCTTCCACTCCCTCGCGCCCATTGGCAGCCCCCAGCACTTCGAAGCCTTCATATCCCAGGATTTCGAGGATGTTCTCGCGAACAGATTCTTCGTCCTCAATTACCAGTATCTTGGTCACGGTCCTGCTCCCCCGCTGATACCCGACCCTGCAATGGAATTCTAATCGTGAATGTCGTCCCCGCGCCAACGACGCTTTCGCAAGCGATTGTCCCCTGGTGCAGGTCAACGGCGCGCTTGGTGATGGCCAGCCCCAGCCCTGTGCCCTGGATGGTGCCCACGTTCTCCCCGCGATGAAATGGCTCGAAGAGATGTTCCAGGTCTTTGGGCGGGATGCCGATACCCTCGTCCTGCACGCAGATCAGCAACTCCTCCCCGTCGCTCGCCAGGGTGAAACGAACAGTGCCCCCCTGCGGCGAGTACTTGACGGCGTTGGAGAGCAGGTTGGTGAGGATGTGACGCATGAGTTTCTCGTCGAGCCACAGCCAGGGCTGCAGGCATTCGAAGGAGGTTTCGAAGTGAATGCCGGGCGACGCGCTCAGTTGCACCGCTTCCAGCACTTCCTGAGCCAGGGCCAGGATATCCAGCTGTTCGGGGCGGAACTGCAACTGATCGGCTTCGGCCCGCCCCAGCAGCAACACCTCGTCGAGCAACTGCGTCATGTGCTGCGAGGCCGCGCGCACACGCTGGAAGTGTTTGGCTTTCTGGTCGGCCCCCAGCCGGTCGAAGTAGCGCTCCAGAATCTCGGTTGACGAGACGATGGTCGTCAGCGGGGTACGAAATTCGTGCGAAGCCATGGAGACAAAGCGCGTCTTCAGGTCGCTCAGTTCGCGCTCTTTTTCCAGCATCTTGCGCAGTTCTTCTTCGGCACGTTTGCGCTCGGTGATGTCAATGACGTAGACCAGGATGCGCGCCCAGGTCTGTTCCGACCCCGGCGGCACCGACAGACCGACCACGGCGTGAATGGTGCGCCCCGTCCGCGTGACAAAGGTCTGCTCGCTCGCGTGACGGGTCTGCCCTTCGGCCAGGGCGATCACCTGCTCCTGCAGAAGCCGTTGCTGAGGATCATAGGCCAGGTTGGCCAGCGTGGCCCGCAGGTCGCTATAGGAATCGAGTTCGAACAGGTCGAGCGTGGCCTGGTTCACCTGCAGGATGCGCGCGTCGGCGGCGCAGGCCTGTATCGCTTCGGGGTGCTCGGCGAAGTAGCGCCGGAAGTCGGTTACGCCCTCGGCGCGCAAGGCATCAATCCGCACCCGCACGCGCGAGAAGTCTTCTTCCCACAGCGAGACCGGCGCGTGCTCGAACAGGCCACGATAGCGGATTTCGCTTTCCAGCAGGGCGCTTTCGGCGCGTTTGCGCTCGGTGATGTCGCGCAGATGACAGACCATGCCACCGCGCCGCCCGGCAATGGCCGTAATGCGCGACAGCCCCACTTCGGCGTCGAAGGTCGAGCCGTCTTTGCGCTGTGCCACGATCTCCAGTTGCTGGACGACGCCCTCCTGAATCACTCGCTCGATGGCCTGGGCAAAGTGCGCGACCGACTGCGGATGAGCCACGCGCGTCAGAGGTTGATCGAACAGTTCATCCGGCTTGTAGCCGAAGAGCCGGTCGAAGGTGAGATTGGTTTGCGAGATAGTGCCCGTCGGGCGCACCAGCAGGATGGCGTCGCTGCTGTTATTGAGGATGGCCTCTACGCGGCTGCGCGTGCGTTCCAGTTCCTGAGTGCGCTCGGCTACGCGGCGCTGCAGCTCCTCGTTATGGCGGCGCACCTGTTCGCTAAGCCGGACGTGCGACAGGGCGATGGCCAGTTGATCGGCCAGTTGGGCGGCGATCACCCGATGCGCCACCCCGAACGCGCCCACTTCTCGCTCGCCCAGCGCCAGTTCGCCGATCACCTCCTCGCCCACGACAAGAGGCGCGCTCAGGTAAGCGCGCGCGCCATAGGCCGCCAGGCGACTCTGCAACACGCTGGGCGCAGGTAGCGCCGTCACGTCGTTCACGATAGCCGGGCGCATTTGCCGGATGTTTTCCGGCGTATTGAATGACGCCAGCGGCACGTATTCGCCCGAATTGAAGACCGTTTCGCCGTTCGCGCCCACGATGATCATCAACACGTCGTTCCGCACCGGGTCGAACAGGGCCAGGCTGGCGCTCCAGCAGGGCACCAGCCGGCAGAATCCTTGCAACGCCACCAGCGCGATTTCCTGCGCGGGTTGCCCGGCCAATACCCCCTGTTGCAGGGTGTGCAGCACGTTCAGGCGGGCGGCGTAGTGGGCCAGGGTGTTTTCGAACTGTTTGCGCTCGGAAATGTCGCGGGCGATGGTCACCAATCCCTGCACTTCACCAGAACTATCGCGCAGGGGGATTTTGGTTATCAACACCGTGTGCGCTTTGCCGGTGTGATCGGTGACAATCTGCTCCACATTGAAGAACGACTGTCCGTCTTCGATCACGTGCTGATCCATCGCGCGGTACTGGCTGGCTAATTCTGGCGCGAAGAAGTCTTCGGGCATTTTGCCCAGCACTTCTTCTTCTGTCGTCACACCCAGCAGCGACTGCGATGCTTTGTTCAGCAGCCGGTAACGCCCCTGCCGGTCTTTGAAGTAAACGTAGTCCGGCAACAGGTCAATCAGCGTGCGCAGCAGATTGCGTTCTTCGGCCAGCGCCTGCTCAGCTTTCTGGCGCTCGCTCATGTCGCGCAGGATGTCTATGAACACCAGCCCCTGGCGCAACCGCAGCGGCGTGATCGTCACATCTACTGGAAAGACAGTGCCATCGCGCCGCACCAGTTCAGTGGAAAAGCGCGTGCCTCCGGATTGACCTTCCAGAGCGCGCTGATAGATGGGGTGGGGGACGCCTGTGCGCACATGAGGGGCCTCAAGCTGGGCCGTGGTCATGCCGCATAGCTCATCGAGCGTGTAGCCCAGCATCTGGCAGGCGGCAGGGTTGGCATCGAGGATACGCTCCTCGCTGTCTTCGACGAGGATGGCGTCGAACGCGCCCTGGAGCAGCGCCTCGTAGCGCAGCACGGCTTCGGCCAGGGCCTGTTGAAGTCGCCGCACCTCATCAGCCGCACTGCCTGGCCTTGGGGCCGACGCGTGCGTGTCTTCTTCATTGTGTCCGCTGGAATTGGGAGTGAACCTGGCCGACGGAGCCATCAGACGAACGTCTCCCCACGCACCGCCCGCTGAGCACTTACGATCATCCGTGAGTATGTTGCTACCGCTTCTAGAGTAACACATTTTACCTACATTTATCCTTTATTCACGAATTATTGGGGAGACATTAGGAAGCGGTTCTGAGTATTTGAGTCCCCTTACGCAAGGCGCGGCGACTTTGTGCCTGCTCTGCTCAAACCGATTACAATCGGGCCTCATGAAAACAGTATTCTGGCTGGTCTGGGCCGGGGTCTTGGCAACTGCAGTGCTGGGAACGGCGGCGACGCTCGGTTACGCTCCGTCTGCCGTTGCGCTGGCGGAGCAAACACCGCAGGGATTGGCGGGGCGCGTCACCCTCACCCCGCCGCCCGCAACGATCAGCATCTCCTCCCCTTCGGTCACGCCGGAGCGCGACTGTACGCAGGTCTTCCCGCTGGAAAACGTGGAAGCGGTCGAACTGGGGCGCACCACTTTGCTGCAGCTTGAGGCAGCCTTGGGGCGGGCCAGGCGCGATCCGGGGCGTGCCAGCTACTACCGCTTCACGGCGCAGGGGTGTGTGCTGCGGGCGCTGATCGGGGTGGAGGAAGTGCTCGAAATTGAGGTGCGCGACTACGGCACGCTCGGCCTGTTGCTGGAGCGTTACGGCATCCCCGCCGCCGTGGGCGTGTCGCAGGGCAACCTGACCCTGCTGGAAGTCGGCTATACGGTATTGCTCTATCCCGACCGGGGAGTGATCGCCGTGTTGCCAGTCGAGCCGACGGCGTTGACCCCCGATACGCCGCTCTACCGGCTGATCTTTCGCCCGCCTTTTGGGGCCGCTGCGCAACTCAGGCGGCTCAACGCCCGTGCGGTCGCCTGGCCGCTGCCGACGGGCACGCCCACGCCTGATGCGGAGCATGAGTCATGAGTCTGGAGACACGAGTCCTGAGTTCAAGGGCGGACAGCCATTGAGAGCATCGCGAACACTTAACTTTACCTCACCCCCGCTCGGCGCTGGCGCGCCTCGCGCCCCCTCTCCGACGCGGCTATGCATTACCCACATCTTGAGCCGATGGCCCTCAACCCCCGGCCCCTTCGCCCGCGCTGCGGGCGAAGGGGAGCGCCTGGGCGACAGAAAGTGAGTCCCCTCGCCCCGCGACGCCGTCGCGAGGGAGAGGGGATTCAGGGGTGAGGGGCAGCGGACTGCGGCAAATTGCCCGTCACATTTTGCACGCACCCGTCAGAAGGTATGCCTTGCTCTCAATGCTGGGGGCTGGTGACGAAGTCACGGCGCAGCAGAAGAGCGTATCGCCGAGTCGAGATCGTCCCACAGGTCATCAGCATCTTCGATACCAACGCTAAGGCGCAGGAGCGAGGGCGGAAGGTGTTCCTGCCCTGGGATGGCAGCCCTGCGCTCCATTGTCGATTCCACGGCTCCCAGGCTGGTGGCATGGCGAATGAGCCGGACATTGCGGCAGACTGCATCCGCAAACTCGGCCCCTCCCAGCAGATCGAACGAAATGATCGTTCCGAAGCCCTTGAGCATACGCCTGGCAATAGCATGGGTCGGGTGCGAGGGTAGGCCCGGATAGCGGACGCAGGTGACCAGTGGGTGCTTCTCAAGCCGCTCCGCCAGGATCATGGCGGTCTGTTGCGCTCGCTGCAGGCGCAGCGCGAGAGTCCGCGCCCCCCGCACAGCCAGAAAGGCTTCCAGTGTTCCGGGGGTCGCGCCGGTCAACTCGCGCGACTTCCTGAGGGCGCGCCAGAGCGCTTCATCTCTGGTCGTGACGACCCCCGCCAGTAAGTCGGAATGGCCGCCGATGAACTTGGTCGCCGACTGGACTGATACTGTGGCACCGAAGTCGAGCGGCTGTTGATTTAAAGGCGTGGCAAAGGTGTTATCTACCGCCACGATCGCTCCAGGCTTGCGGGGGGCAGCGCAGATGGCTTCCAGGTCGGCCACGATCAGCAAGGGGTTCGAGGGCGATTCGAGCCAGATCAGGTCTGCGACGGCGCAGGCATCTATCCATCCGGCGGTGTCGTCCACTGCCACACGCCGCACAGTCCAGCGTCCGCGGGCCGCGCCCGCCGCTGCCAGGCCCACCGTCCCCAGGTAACAGTCATCGGGCAACACCACTACCGCACCGGCTGGCAGTTGATCAAACACAGCGGCAATGGCCGCCATGCCGGAAGCAAAGGCTAAGGCCTTACCCGCCTCAAGCCCACCGACAATCTCTTCGAGTGCTTCCCAGGTCGGTGTGCCATCATCGCGCGAGTACCCGCGCTCGCTGCCGAGGACGAAGTTCGATGCAGGAATCGGCGGCACGTTCAACGGTGCGCCAGGCTCCGAAGCGCGGCCTGCCGAGACGAGCCACGATTCCGGTTTGATGCCAGAAGAGAATTTCTCCATTTGGAATACTCCATACCAGGCTCTGTGATGGTAGATAACCCCTGAGCACACCTGTCGACATGTCCCAGGCAGGGCCATTAGCCGGGATTCTCGCCCTCTGAATTCGTAGCTCACTCCTCCGTCAGTTGTCCAGCGTCGCCCGATCAGTAGAATTGAAGGCGACTGATATCATCACACTGCAGGAGGCTACCATGGAAGAGCTACGCGCCATTCTGAATTCGGTTGGGCCGTCGAACGACACGCTGGCGTGGGATTTGGCGCTCTATGGGCTGTTCTTCCTCAACCTGATCACGTTGCTGATGTTGCCCGACGGCTCGACGACGGGCACCATCCTCAGCATCTTTGTCCTGGTCTCCATTTTCATTGACAAGACCTTTGCCTTCGGCTACCTGATTGACAGCGGCCCCTATACGCCGGAGACATGTCACGCCAAGATTTTCGTGGGTACCTACCTCATCCGGGCGGCCATGTTCGCTGCCCCGCTGACAGTCGCCGCGTCTACCGACAGCGGCAAGGTACGCGCGACGGGCGTCATCGCAGGGATCGGCGGAGGCATCTACATGTTCGTGCGCTGGTTCTTCGATCAGCGCAACATCGAAGCACCCGATATCACCTGCTTCAACACCGCGGTGATGGCGCAAAATATGGGTATGATGCTGCTCCTGGCGCGGCTGGTGCTGGGCCGTCGGCTACGCCTGGGCGTCGTATACCGGCACGTTCCAGTCGCGGTAACGGGCGATCTTGCCGCGCACAAGGTCGAAGTAGAGCTGCCGTAGCTGACTGACGATCGGCCCCATCTTGCCGGTGCCCACCGGACGATGATCTACTTCGGTGATCGCTACGATCTGCACGCCCGTCCCGCAGAAGAACGCTTCATCGGCCACGAAGACCTCGGTGCGGTCAATATCGCGCACCTCGACCGGCACGCCCATCTCGTGCTGCAACAGATGGATCACCGTGCGACGGGTGATGCCCTCCAGGATGTTGGTGGTCACCGGCGGGGTGATCGCCACGCCGTCGCGCACCATGAAGAAGTTCTCGGCGCTGCCTTCGGAGATGTGGCCATTGTGATCCAACACCAGCGCTTCGTCGAAACCAGCGAGCGCGGCGTCGGTCTTGATAAAGGCCGAGTTGGCGTAGGCTCCGGTGATCTTGCCGCGGGCCGGAATCATGTTGTCGTCAATGCGCCGCCAGGCCGAGAAGGTGACGCGCGAACCTTCTTCGTTGGGGATGTAGCTGCCGAACGGCTGCGCGAACATGGTGAAATCGCATTCCAGGTCGTGCAGGCGCACGCCGATCACGGTCGAGGACTTGTAAACCAGGGGACGGATGTAAACGTCTACCCCGCGGTAATTCTCGGTGCGCAGCAGGTCAATGAGGATGGCGAGCATGGATTCCGGCGTGTGCGGCAGGTCCATCATCAATATTTTGGCCGAATTGAGCACACGCTTGAAATGTTCGAGCGGGCGGAAGAGGAATAACTGCTGTTCGTCGTCGTTCCAATAGGCCCGCATCCCGCCAAACGCGCCCGTCCCATAATTGAGCGCATGGGTCATTACGCTGACTTTGGCTTCTTCGATGGGCACAATGCGGCCCTGGAAATAAGCATACGAAGGTCCTTGCGCCATATGACCAGTCTCCTTGTGGTGTCCACCATACCATCCTATGCCAGACGAGACGCCGCCAGACCCCTTGTCGGCGTCCCGTCCCTGGTGCGCTCTGTAGTGCGCCTGCCAGATTATACGCCCCCTCTGCCTGCGCAATGAATCCAGGCAGGACCAAAGGGTCGTCACTCCACGAATTCGAGATAGTCGGTCGTCAGCGCGTCCAGGTCGCAGTACATGCCGCGCCGATGTTCTGGTACCAGCAGGGCGATCTGATACATCATCTCGCGCGTCATGATGCGCAGTTCGTCGCGCGGGATGCGTGTCCGCCCTTCTGTGCGGAAGCGAAACGGTCGCCCGAAGTTGATCTGCACCTGGGCGCGGCGCAGTCGGAGCAGGCTACCGGGGAACTGCTCGGTTCCGTCCAGTCCCACGGGCTGGATCACTGCGCCGGTGCGCGTGGCGACGTAGGTGGTGCCGTCTTTGGGATCGGCCAGGCTGTGATGGCGCGTGCCTTCGGGGGCGATCAGCACGGCGTGCCCGCGTTCCAGCAGGGCGATTGTGCTATCGAGCGCCTGCCGGTCTACTTCGCCGCGCCGGACGGGGTAGACACCCCATGCCTGCGTCATCAGCCTGACGAGGGGGTTGCGATAGTTCTCGATCTTCGACATGGGGGTCAGGAAACGGTTGGTGACTGCCCCCACCACCACAAAGGGATCGAGAGCGGCGATATGGTTCATGATCACGATCAGCGGGCCGCTGGCGGGCACGCGCTCACTGCCCGTGCAGTGGGCGTTCACCAACAGGCGAAGCCCTACTCCGCGTAGCAGCGCGTCGCGTAGCCAGCGCCGCCGTCGATCGTACTGCGCCTGACGCTCGACCACGGGGTGCAGGCGAGTGCGGGTAGGCTGGTCGGTAGTGCTCACGTCCGTTCTCCCTGGTATGCTCTGGGTGTGCGGTGAACAGAGTCAGGACTTACGGCCCTCTTTGAGGCGGCGCACTTCCGTCGGAGTGAGGGTGCGCCACTGACCGGGCCGCAGATGCCCGATCTCCAGGAATTCGATCTTGACGCGAATCAGGCGTTTGACGGGGTGCCCCAGCAACAACGCCACGCGGCGAATCTGGCGATTACGCCCTTCGCGCATGATCACTTCCAGCCAGGTATCGCTGCCGGTTTCTTCCAGCACACGCACTTTGGCCGGAGCAGTGCGTTCGCCATCGAGCACCACACCATGCCGCCACGCTTCGAGCGTCTTGGGCGCGGGCCGCCCCCCTACCAGCACGTGGTAGGTCTTGGTGTGCCCGTAGCGCGGATGCATCAGGCGGTCGGCCAGGTCGCCGTCGTTGGTGAGCAGGATCAGCCCCTCGCTCTCGGCGTCGAGCCGGCCCACGGTGAAGAGATGCCCTTCGTGTGGCACCAGTTCATACACCAGCGGACGGCGTTCTTTGCCCTGGCGACGGCGGCTGCACAGCACGTTGCGGGGCTTGTAGAGCAGGTAATAGACGAACTCCGGCGGTTTGAGCAGTTCTCCGTCTACGCGCACCTCATCGCGCGTCAGGTCGGCTTTTTCGCCGATCTGCGCCACCCGCCCATTGACGGTCACGCGGCCCTGCTGAATGAGTTCTTCAGCGGCCCGCCGCGAGGCGATGCCCGCCTGGGAGATCAGTTTTTGCAGTCGTTCTTCGGCCATTGCTTTCCTATATCCCTCAGGGCCAGGGTTACTGTCCGGCATAGCGCACCACGACCAGGGTCGTGTCGTCGAAGGGGGGCGCAGCGCCCCGGAACGCTTCGACCGCTGCGATCAGGTGTTCCTTGATGGCAGAAGCCGGACGGTCGGCGCAGGCGCGCACCGTCTCTACCAGCCGCGCGTCGCCGAACGGCTCGCCGCGTTCGTTCTCCGCTTCGGTCAGGCCATCTGTGTAGAGTATCAGCACATCACCCGCTGTCATCTGGAACTCTACTGGCCGCAAGGGCAGGTCGGCGAACCAGCCCAGCGGACGCCCCCCGCGCGGCAGGAATTCATGGGTGCCCTGGGTCGTGCGCCACAGCAGCGGGCGGTTGTGACCAGCGTTCACCCCCAAAACGCGCCCGCCGGGATGCAGCAGCGCATAGTAGACGGTCACGAACATGCCCGACTCGATATCCTGCAACAGGGTCGCGTTGGTCTGGCCCAGGGCGGCTTCGGGCGTGCCCGTCATCAGCGTAGCGCTGCGGATCAGGCTGCGCGCCATGGCCATGAAGATCGCCGCGGGCGCGCCCTTGTCCGACACATCGGCGATGATCACGCCCAGCCCGTCGTCTACTGGCAGACAATCGTAGAAATCGCCGGCCACTTCGCGGGCCGTGCGCCACTCCGCGGTGATGTCATAACCGGCCAGCACAGGCAGCGTCCCCGGCAGGAGATCGCGCTGAATGACCTGAGCCATCTGTAGCTCTTTTTCCATGCGCCCTTTTTCGACGGCCACCCGGTAGAGCCGGGCGTTTTCGATGGCCACGCCCGCCTGGGCAGCGAAGGCGGTCAGCAGCTCGCGGTGACTCTCGTTGAACAGGCCCGCCTGCAGCCGGTTGTCCACATAGACCAGCCCGATCAGGCGCTCTTTGACCAGGATGGGCACACAGAGGATCGAGCGCAGCCCCAGGATCATGATGCTTTCCCCGCGCGTAAAGCGCTTGTCGAACTGCGCGTTGTCGGTGAGCAGAGGTTGGCGGGTTTGCATCACCTTGCGGATGATCGTCGTGCTCACCTGGAATTCGGGGGACTGCAGATCGCGGCGATCCATCCCGCGGGCGACCTTGAACTCCATCTCGCCGCGGTTGTTGTCGCACAGCATCAGGAAGCCGCGCTCTGCGTTGGTGACCTCGATCACGCGATCCATGACGTTTTCCAGCACCGTGTCCAGGTCGAGGCTGGAATTCAATTCGCGCGTGATCTGGTAGAGCGTCGCCAGGTGTTGGGGGTCGGACACCGGCGGGGTGTGTGACAGCTCGCTCATGGCATCGTCCTCGGCGTGGAGTGCCCGCATTATAGCACCCAGGGCCTGCTTTGCACACCGCCTCTCGCTGGTATAATCGAGGCCTCACGAACCGGTTATGTCGTAGTTGGGAGTGATGAGGCGGGAGTATCGAGTCTGAAAAGTCCCTACAGGCTGTCCAGACTCATCGTGGGTTACTCTCTACTCCCAACCCCTCCACGCAAGGAGTACCGATGAATCCCTACGAGTATCAGGAAGCGCACCGCGCGGACTTCCTGGAAGAACTCAAAGAATGGCTGCGCATTCCCAGCATCAGCACGCTTTCCGCGCACAAAGACGATGTGCGCCGCGCGGCAGAATGGCTGCGCGATCACTTTCTGCGCATCGGCATGACGCGGGCCGAGGTCTTCCCCACCAGGGGGCATCCGATAGTTTACGCTGAGTGGCTGGGCGCGCCCGGCGCGCCGACTGTGCTGATCTACGGTCATTACGACGTGCAGCCCGCCGATGACGCTGGCAATCAGTGGCTCAGCGATCCCTTCGAGCCGGTTGTACGCGATGGCAATCTTTATGCGCGAGGCGCAACCGACGACAAGGGGCAGACCTTCACGCAGATCAAAGCCGTCCAAAGCCTGCTGGCGACCGGAAATATGCCGGTCAACGTCAAGTTCGTGATCGAGGGCGAGGAGGAGTCCGGCTCGACCAACATGTATCCTTTTGTTGAGGAACACGCCGGGCTGCTGGCTGCCGATGTCGTCGTAGTATCCGACACGCAGATACTCACCCTGGATCGCCCCTCTATCGTCATCGGACTGCGCGGCATCGTCTATATGGAGATCGAGGTGCGCGGGCCGCGCCAGGCGCTGCATTCCGGCGTATATGGCGGCATCGTGCACAACCCCGCGCAGGCGCTGGCGGAGATTCTGGCGGCGTTGCACGACCGCGACGGGCGCGTGACTGTGCCCGGCTTCTACGACGACGTGCTCGAGCTTTCGCCCGCCGAACGCGCCGCGCTGGCACAGGTGCCCTTCACCCTGGAGCGCCTGCAACGCGATACTGGCGTGAGCGTGCCCTGGGGCGAGCCGGGCTACGAACTGCACGAACGGCTGGGCATCCGCCCCACCCTGGAGATCAACGGGCTGGTCAGCGGCTGGACGGGCGAAGGGGGCAAGACTGTGCTGCCCGATACGGCCCTGGCCAAGGTCAGTTGCCGCCTGGTGCCGCGCCAGGACCCGCACACCATCTACCGGCTGGTGGCGGATCACGTCGCCGCGCTGACGCCGCCCACCGTGCGCAGCGAGACGCGCCTGTTGCACGCGGGCAACTGGGTCGTGGCAGAGGCTGACTCTCCCTATGTGCAGGCAGCGGCCCGCGCCTACGAGTTCGGCTTTGGAGCGGCCCCTGTCTATACGCGCGATGGTGGCTCGATACCGGTGCTCGGTGCCTTGCAAAGAGTCCTGGGCACGCCGGTCGTGCTGATGGGCTTCGGCCTGCCGGACGACAACCTGCACGCCCCCAACGAAAAGTATTCGCTGGAGTGCTTCTACCGCGGGATGAAGACAGCGGCGCGCTTCTACCAGGAACTGAGGCGCTGAAGACAGAAAGGCTCCGTCCGCGCGGGCGCGCAGAGCAAAACAAGCCGGGCTTTTCTGTGACCTCAGGAAAACAGGGCGAAGCACCCTTTTACCTCACCCCCGCTTGGCGCGGGGGCTTACTTTCTGTCGGCCAGGTGCTCCCCTTCGCCCGCAGCGCGGGAGAAGGGACCGGGGGATGAGGGCCATCGCCCGCAGCAAAGTCGCTGACAACCTTTGCATGCACCCCTTGCCAACCCCTGGTCGTTTGTGTATACTTTTTCTCACCAGAACACCTAACTGGCGACGTCGCCAAGTGGCAAGGCAAGGGTCTGCAAAACCCTCACCGTGGGTTCGATTCCCACCGTCGCCTTCATCAGAAAAACGGGAGCAGCGCGCTCCCGTTTTCGCTTTGGCTGACGGCTGAAAGCCAATCGCTATTCCTCTAGTGTGCTCAGATCGCCCTCTTCTATGCCGAGCGCGCGCGCTTTCAACACGCGGCGCATAATCTTGCCGCTGCGCGTCTTGGGCAGACTCGGCACGAACTCGATGTGCGCGGGCTTGGCAATAGGGCCGACTTCGTGCGCCACGTGCTCGCGCAGGGCTTCGACCAGCTTCGGTGTCGGCTCGACGCCCTGAACCAGGATGCAGTAAGCGTAAATGGCGCTACCGCGCACCTCATCCGGCACGCCAATCACCGCCGCCTCCGCCACTGCCGGATGGCTGACCAACGCGCTCTCGATCTCTGCCGTGCCCAGCCGGTACCCGCTGACCTTGATCACATCATCCACACGACCGATGATCCAGAAGTAGCCGTCTTCGTCTTTGCGCGCGCTGTCGCCAGTCAGGTACATGCCGGGGAAGCGGCTCCAGTATTGCTGCACGTAGCGGTCGGGATCGCCGTAGATGGTGCGCAACATGGCGGGCCAGGGCGACTTGATCACCAGGTAACCCTCTTCGTTGGGGCCGACGGGATTGCCATTCTCGTCCACGACATCGGCCTGCACGCCGGGGAAAGGCAGAGTGGCGCTGCCCGGTTTGAGCGGCGTGCCAGGCAGCGGCGTGATCATGAAATTGCCGGTTTCGGTCTGCCACCAGGTGTCCATGATCGGGCAGCGGCCCTGGCCGATCACGCGATGATACCATTTCCACGCTTCCGGATTGATCGGCTCGCCGACGCTGCCCAGCAGACGCAAGCTGCTCAGGTCGTGCCGGTTGGGCCAGGCGTCGCCGAAGCGCATCAGCCCGCGGATGGCCGTTGGGGCGGTGTAGAGCACCGTCACGCCGTGCCGCTCGACGATGTCCCACCAGCGATCCGGGAAAGGATGATTGGGCGCGCCCTCGTACATCAGGCTGGTTGCGCCGAGCAGCAGCGGCCCATAAACAATATAGCTGTGACCGGTGATCCAGCCAGGATCGGCAGCACACCACCAGGTATCGTCGTCTTTGAGGTCGAAGACCCACTTGAGGGTGGTCGCCACGCCCACCATGTAGCCGCCATGCGTGTGCAGAATGGCCTTGGGCTTGCCCGTCGTGCCGCTGGTGTAGAGCAAGAAGAGCGGATGCTCGGCGTCAAGCTCTTCGGTGGGGATGCACGTTTCGGCGATGGGCAGGCGCATCAGGTCGTGATACCACAGGTCGCGGCCCGGCTCCATGTGCACCTCCTGGCCGGTGCGCCGCACCACGATCACCGTCTGCACGGTGGGGCTGCGCTGCAACGCCTCGTCCATGATGTTCTTGAGCGGCACAATGTTGCCGCGCAGCCAGGCCCCGTCGGCGGTGATGGCGACCTTGCTCTGGCTGTCTTCGATGCGCCCGTGCAGCGCCTCAACCGAAAACCCGCCATAGACCACCGAGTGCACCGCCCCGATCTTGGCGCAGGCCAGCATCGCTACCACGATCTCCGGGATGCGCCCCATGTAGATGGTCA
Organism: uncultured Anaerolineales bacterium; assembly: GCA_937135955.1. Classification (GTDB taxonomy): domain Bacteria; phylum Chloroflexota; class Anaerolineae; order Aggregatilineales; family Aggregatilineaceae; genus UBA2029. The sequence continues at coordinate 43,301 of CAKZOB010000053.1, forward strand.
CCCGGTCGCCCTTGTTGACGCCCATCGCCCGTAGCACGCTGGCGAAACGGCACACTTCGCGGTGTAGCTGATGGTAGGTCAGGCTGCGCTGATCGTAGTTCTCGCCTTCCCACAGCAGGGCCACTTTGTTGCGCCGCCAGGTGTTCAGGTGACGGTCGAGCGCATTGTGCACAATATTGACCCTGCCGCCCACGAACCACTGGTAGAAAGGCGGATTGCTGTCGTCGAGCGTCTTCTGCCAGGGCGCGAACCACTCGAACTCCTCGCGGGCGATGCGCCCCCATTCACCGGCCAGGTCGGTCAGCATGGCCTGGTGAATGGTTTCGTAGTCGGGATGGTTGACGTGACGCACAAGGTGCTCTGGAGGATAGTAAACCTCGCCAGTTAAGGGCTTTGTGCTGACCATGTAAGACTGTCTCCTTGCCAACAATCAAAAACAACTATGCGCATTATAGCAAATTTTCTTGAAGTAAATTTTGCTATTAATTTCACAAAACGGCCTGCGTCAGTCCACCTTGCTACAATCTGCTTCAGAGGTGGAGGTAGACTGTCTCATGTCCTGGCTTGACTTCGGCCCGCAGGCGCAACAGGTCAGCGCCCCCGACTTCCGGCTGCAGACGCCGGACGGGGCGCCGATCACCCGCCGCGGCTTTCATAGCCGCGCGCACCTGGTGCTGTGCTTTTTGCCGGAAACGCTATCAGCGGCAGATCGCACGCGCCTGCAACGCCTGGCGCAGGCTCAGGATGACATTGTCGGGGCAACCGCCCATCTGTACGCCCTGACAGCACAGGCGCACACCTTCTCATTTGCGTTGCCCCTGTTGCTTGACCCCGATCGCGCCGTCCGCCGGAGCTATGCGGCGCTGTTTCCGCCAGAGCAGACTCCGGCTGAGGATGAGCCGTTCGTGGTCATCCTGGATCGCTACGGCGCGCCCGCTTTTGCCTCGGCGAACCTGCCCGACGCCGACGAGGTGCTGACGCGCCTGTGGGGCCTTCAATACGAATGCCCGGAGTGAGGAGTCTCCGAGTGGCCCGTGTGGTCATTCTGAGCTGTCAGCGGTTGGCCGTCAGCTATCAGCCAGCAGGGAAAAGAAGACTTTCGGAGTCTGGGGGCTCCGGAAGTCTTGCGGGGGGTCGGGAGTGAGCCTCTGGCGTCTCTAGTTACCGTAGTGCATATGCGCAGTGATAGTGCAGCTACTGGTCGCAGTGAAGGTGATCGAGTTTTCACCTCCAGACGCCCCACAGCCAGACCAGTAGTTCACGTTGCACTTGGGGTCAACAGCGACGGCGTGTGCTGCAATCGTAGTACCTGGTGAATAACCGCCGTCGCAGTTAGGCGGAGTGTCGAGCATCGCCGAGCCTGATGTGTACTGGCAACCGCTCATGTCAATCGCTGCCGTGATGTGATAGCACTGGCCGCCCGGTTATCCGGGTTCGCCCGGTTGTTCAGGCTGTTGGACACAGGTCGCCGGATCCCACAGGCATTGGCCTTCGGGCGAGGTGACGCACTCGTTGGCCGGGTGCCCGCAGGTGTCACACGAGCCACACGGCAGCCATTGGCCGGGGCCGCCCGGTTGGCCGGGTTGGAAAGGTTCTCCCGGTTCGGGAACTGGCACTTCGCCCGGCGGCACCTGATCGCAATTGCCCAGCGCTTCTACTTCGCTCGCCAGCACCCACAGGCTGAGCGCCATCTCGCCGCCGGGGACGGCCGATCGGTCGATCTGCCACCACAGGTTGCCCGCTGCATCGTAGGCATACCCAATGACCGGGTACTCCACGCCTGCTGTCAGGAAGGCAAACGCGGCCCGATCCAGGCCCGGCCCGACACGCACCCGTACATCGCCGCGGTTGGTGCGGACGATGCAGGGGAACTGTTGCTCTTGTCGCGGAATCTCAACCTTCAGTTCGCGCGGGCAGATCATCCCTTCGGCGGAGAACCAGGGACCGATGGTCACCACGAATTCACCCGGCCCCAGTCCTATGAGTATAAGATGACGGTCGGGTGAAACGAGCGTAGAGGCCGCCGGCACGACAGCGCCGGTGCTATCTACCGTCGTGATGCTATATCCTTCTGCGCCGGGATAGTCTGTCCATTCCAGGGTGATCGTGCCGCCGGTGATATCGGTGATGGTGGCCTGGAAGTCCTCGCAGTCCGGCGGCCTCACCTCAAAACTGGTCTCCGCGGTGCACACCAGGTGTTCGCCGATGTAGACCCGCATTACGAAGCGGAAGCCAGCATATCCTTCCGGCAGACGCCAGGAGATGCTGGGTGAGTCGCCGGGCGCCCATTCCGCATGGGTCAGGTACACTTCGCCGCCATCGGGCACGCGCCCATAGACGTAGATCGCGTAGCCCGTCGCACCAGGCACCATGTCCCAGAATACCCTGCCAAGCAGCGGATCGTCTTTGTCCTGTTCGACGGTAAAGCGGAGATCGGGGCAACCACCGCTTTCGGGCGGATTGCCTGGGACAAAGCACCGTGGGCATTCCTGGGGGCCAGTGCCCGCCACGCCGGAGATGCCCGCTTGCCCGACGGGGCAACCAGGCGCGTCTGCTGCGCAGGTGACCAGCAGGCGGATGTCCCCCGTTTCTTGAGGATGATCGGAAAACACTTCGACCTCATAGCGCCCGCTGCGTGGGGTCACTGTCGCCCAGTCTTCGAGTTCCTCGCCACCGCGCAGCAAGGCGACGGTTTGCCCGCGCTGATCGGTGACCCGGACCACGAAGGGATAGGTGAAAGGCTGCCCTTCGCTCGGGCTGGTGACCAGGAGCGTCGTCGGGCAGTCTTCGGCCTCGAACCAGAAGAACTGTGGATCGGCGGCGGGGATCAGGGTCACGTCCACCGCCTGACCAAAGAGCAACTGTGTGCTGTCGGGCGCGCTCCGCCCCAACAAGGTCAGCGCGAAGTCGCCAGTTGACCCATTCTCTCCCGTGATCCACAGCAGATAGATGCCGTCATCGGGCAGCACCGCCGAGAGATGTGCGCCCTGCATGTTGTCGTCGAGCGTGTTCTGAGTGCTGCTGGCGAGGATCACTCCGTTGGGGGCGATCAATTCGGCGCGCAGGTCGAGCGCCCCTGTCCAGTTGTCGGCGATGACGGTGATCACATCCCCCGCGCTGCCGGTGAAGCTATAGGTGACGCGCGGCGCGTCTTCTGCGATAGTACCGAACACTTTTGCGCCGTAGCTGATCGTGCCGCCGCCCTGGGCCTGAGTAGCCGTTGGCGCATGGGACAGTGACCCGATGACGACGAGGATGGCGATCAACAAACCGGCGCGCAGCCAGTAAGTGTGTTTGTGAGTCATGGTGCGCCCTCCTATAGCTCTGCCAAGGGGTTGTCCGCTGGGGCGAACTCCACCTCGGCGCTGCCGCCGCACAGGAAGCCCCGCGGCATATCGCCGAAGGCTCCACCGCCCCGCACTTCGCTGTAGGCACCAACCTCGATCCGGAAGCGGCTATAGTCGGGGGGGAACAACCCGAAACCTGACAGATGGTAGCTGGTGTGATCGCCTGGCACATTGATGACTCGAATTCCGATCAGACCACCATCGTCACCATAGGCGTAGATATGGATCAGATAGGCAGCCGCGCCCGGCGCGGCTGTCCAACCCGCTACAGCGCGGCGCTCCTCGACCGGCACGATGTCCACGCCTACCTCAAGGGAGCAGACCGGCGGCTCTTCCGAGAAGAATCGAACTTTGGTTGCACAGAGGAACGTGCCTATGTCCGTACCGCTTCCCGCGCTCACGTAAGCGGTGAAGGGGCCTCGAGGCAGGTCGGCGGGCTGAATGCTATACCGATGGCTGGTATCGCCCTCCAGCAAGACGGGCGAATCTGGCAGCATGGCCCCCCAGGCATCCAGGACATAGAAGATGTACCAGTCGGCCCCTTCGACAGCGGGCCAGGTGAAGGAGAAAGTGCTGTCTCCTTCGTGGGTGACTGTCACCTCGAATTCGGCACATAGCTCCCCGCCGAAGTCTTCGCTGAAACATGGCGGGCATTCTGTCGCCGTGCCCAATGCCGCCCCCGCAGCGCCACCTGCTGCGCTGCCGACGCAACCGGGGGCCTGATCTGCGCAACTGACCAGCAGATGGATCGTCCCCTGCTGTTGCGGGTCTTCGGAGAGCACTTCTACTTCATAGCGGCCACTACGGGCGGGCAGTACCAGGCGGTCTTCAACTGCGTCTCCGCCGTAAAGCAGGGCGATCAGAGGGCCTTGTTGGTTGCGCACCTTGACCATATAGGGGAAGGTGAAAGGCAACCCTTCGCTGAGGTTGGCGACAGTGAAGATGGTTGGGCAGTCCTGGGTCTCAAAGGTGAAGTATTGCGGCTGCGGATTCAGGGGAACGGTGACCTCGCGGCCCTCTCCATAGATCAGCGGTGTGGCAATGACAGGGCCGCGTCCCTGGAGCGTCAGCAGGAACTGTCCGTTCGTGCCATTTTCAGCGCTGACCAGGAGGGTATAAGTGCCAGTCTGTGGCAGAAAAAGCCCCAGAGTTGCATCTTGATGCTCAGCAGCAAAGGGGCTGCGCGCGCTACTGCCAGCGTTCAGCCCGTCGGGAGTGAGCAGAGTCACCTGGGGATCGAGCGTGCCGACCCAGTTCCTGACGTGCACCTGAACCAGGTCGCCCGCTGTGCCGTTGAAGCTGTACATCACTTCGGGGTTCTCGGCAGAGATTCTGCCGAGAACCTTCGAGCCGTAGCTGATCGTCCCACCGCCCTGAGCTTCGGTCACCGGGCGGTGGGGCAGCGCGACCCCCACGATAACCAGTAGCAGCACGATGAGCGCTGCTTTGCTCCAGACAGGCCATTCGCGCATGAACTCGCCTCCTCAATGCAATGGTCGCATACCTCCTGCGTCCAGCCCTGTACTGCTGGACAACGACGGTTTGAGAAAATCTGTACAAATCCATCATACGCCTATTATTTGTCTTAAATCAACAAAGGGATCATCACAAACTCGTAAAAAAGATATTTCAAGTCATGTTTCTCTATTTTTCACCCCCAGGTATTTTCTCCGGATAACCCAAAATCGAAGGGGCGCATGGTCACCCATACGCCCCTTCTTGCAGGTGCGTGCAAGCTGTGACGGGCCGTGTGCGGCAGTCTGTCTCCCCTCACCCCTCAATCCTCTCTCCCAACGCTGTGGGCGAGGGGACTTGCTGTCTGTCGCGCGAGCGCTCCCCTTCTCCCGCAGCGTGGGAGAAGGGGCCGGGGGTTGAGGGCCATCGGGCGCGCGCAAACTGTGACAGGCCGTGTGCGGTAGTCTGCTACCCCTCACCCCACTTCGCTGATCTTCACCGGGCGGTGCTCGTCGAGCGACTTGCGGGCGGCCAGGGCCATCAGCACTGGCGCGCGCCCGTCCGCCGCGCCGACAGGCACCGGTTTGTCGTGCACGATGGCGTCTATGAAGGCGCGGATTTCGCGCTCGTAGCTCTCGGTATAGCGATCCATGAAGAAGTTGAGCGGCAGATCGCGCCGCACATGTTCCGCCGTGCAGATGGTTACCTCGTTGGGGAAGACATTGCCCACGGTGATGCCGCCCTTGCTGCCCAGCACTTCCACGCGCTGATCATAGCCGTAGACGGCGCGGCGGCTGTTGTCTATGGTGGCGATCACCCCGTTGCCGAAGGTGAGCATGACAACCGCGGTATCTACATCGCCCGCCTCGCCGATGGCCGGGTCAACCCGCACCGCGGCCCGCGTGTAGACTTCCTCGACCTCCGCGCCCACCAGAAAGCGGGCCATGTCGAAGTCGTGGATCATCATGTCCATGAAGATGCCGCCGGACACTTTCACATACTCAATGGGCGGCGGAGCCGGATCGCGGCTGATGATGTGCAACAGGTGCACTTCGCCGATCTCCCCGCTCTGGATGGCGTGCCGCACGCGGGCGAAAGTGGGGTCGAAGCGGCGGTTGAAGCCCACCTGGAACTTAACGCCCGCCTTTTCGACCGCTGCCAGCACCTGATCAATGCGGGCCAGGCTCAGATCAATAGGCTTTTCGGCGAAGATGTGCTTGCCCGCCTCTGCCGCTTCGGTGATGATCGTCGCGTGTGTGTCGGTAGACGAGCAGACCAGCACCGCGTCTACATTGGGATCGGCCAGAATCTCGCGATAGTCGCGCGTGGCCTGGGGGATATGTAATTGTTCCGCCACTCGGCGGGCGGCCTCCTCTACGATGTCGGCCACAGCCACCACGCGCGCTTCGGGGATGCGGTAGGTCACAGTCTCAGCGTGCACTTTGCCAATGCGCCCCGCCCCGATGACCCCTACTCTGACAGTCATAGTTCTTTCGCTCCTCGCTCAATCTCACTCCGCGCAGGTCCTGTTTAACCACGGAGGTGCAGAGAACACAGAGGCAAGTCTTGAGAAGCTCTGGTTCTTCTCTGTGCCCTCTGCCTCTCTGTAGTGTTTTTTCTGCCCGCGAGACCGCGCCCTACATGCCAATGCTGCGCAGATACTCGCGGTTGCGGCGGGCGCTCTCCTTGGGCGACCCCAATGAGGGCAACACGTCCTGCTCGACGACGATCCAGCCCTCGTAGTTCATGGCGATCAGCGCGTCGCGCACCGCCGGGAAGTTCACCGCGCCGCGTCCCAGTTCGCAGAAGACGCCGTGCCGGATCGCGCCAAAGTAGTCCCAGTTCTCGGCGCGCGCCTGCGCGGCCACCGCCGGATCGAAGTCCTTGAAGTGCCCGTGCCAGATGCGGTCGCGGTAGGCTTGCAGGGCTTCCAGCGGGTCGCCACCGCCGAACATGTAGTGGCCCGTATCCAGGCACAGACCGAGCACTTCCGGATCGGTGAGAGACATCAGGCGGGCGACTTCGGCGGGCGTCTCTACGTAACCGGCGCAGTGATGGTGAAAGACAGTGCGCAGGCCGGTCTGCGCCCGCACTGCGCGGGCGATGCGGTTCGCGCCCTCGGCGAACACCTCCCACTGCGCGTCGCTCAGCCCCATCTCCGGCGTGATGCGCCCGGCATTCTGCGTGCGCTGCGGCACTTTTCCGTTGTCGTCGGCCAGCACGATGAAGCAGCCCTCGCCAGCGGTGTCGCGCAGCAGGCGCGCCGTGCGCAGCGCGACCGCCTCGCCGTCGGCGTGCGCGGCGCGGTTGGCCAGCGCCACCGGCACGAACGCCGCCAGCAACGCCAGGCCGCGTTTGTCCAGCTCGGCGCGCAACATCGTCGGATCGGTGGGCATGAAGCCCCAGTCGCCCAGTTCGGTGCCGACGTAGCCGGTCTCGGCGATCTCGTCGAGTACCTGCGCGTAACCGGCGGCCTCGCCTTCCAGATCAAACTCCAGCACGCCCCACGAACAGGGCGCATTGGCAATGCGGAAAGTGTGGGTCATGGTGATCTCTGCTCCTCAAAGACAGGTCATGGCACGAGACATTACAGGTAATGCCGCTCGCGCTTTTTGTGCTCCACGTATTCAGCGCGCGCGCGTTGCACGTCGGGATTCTCCGACACTTCGGCGACGGCTACATCCCACCAACTCTCGTAGCCGCCCACGCGCTGCCGCCGGTCTACCTCGATGACGATGCACACCGGCCCGCCCTGGTACGCCGCCGCCTGCCGGATCGCATCGGCTAAGTCGTCGCGGTTGTGCACGCGGATCACGTGCGCGCCCAGGCTGGCGGCATTGGCAGCGTAGTCAATGGGCAGCACATCGCCGTCCAGATGCCCGCTCTCGGTGCGACGGCGGTACTTGGTGCCGAAGCCGTCCGACCCCACGCTCTTGGATAGTCCACCGATGCTGGCGAAGCCGTGATTGTCCAGCACGACGATGATCACCTTGATCCCTTCCTGGACCATGGTGGCAATTTCGCTGTTCATCATCAGGTACGAGCCATCGCCCACCATCACGTAGACCTCGCGCTCTGGCGCGGCGAGCTTGGCCCCCATGCCGCCGGCGATCTCGTAGCCCATGCAGGAGTAGCCATATTCCAGGTGATAGCCCTTGGGGTCGCGCGTACGCCACAGCTTGTGCAGGTCGCCGGGCAGGCTGCCCGCCGCGCACAACACCACGTCCTGGGGACGCGAGAGCGTGTTGACCACGCCGATCACCTCGCCCTGACTGATCAGGGGGCCGTGCTCCAGGGTATAGATGCGCTCGACTTCGGCGTCCCATTCGCGGTTATATTGCGCGGCCAGCGCGCGATACTCCGCCGCAACCTGCCATCCCTCCAGCAGCGGCAACAACTCTTCCAACGTGACGCGGGCATCGCCCACCAGGGGGATGGCACTGTGCTTGTAGGCGTCGAATTCGGCCACGTTGATATTGATGAAGCGCACGTTGGGGTTTTGGAAGGCCGTCTTGGAGGCGGTGGTGAAGTCGCTATAGCGCGTGCCGATGCCGATCACCAGGTCAGCGTCGCGGGCCATGCGGTTGGCACCCAGCGTGCCGGTGACGCCGATCGCGCCCAGGTTGAGCGGATGATCGTAGGGCAGCGCGCCCTTGCCCGCCTGCGTCTCGCCGACGGGAATGCCCGTGCGCTCGACGAACTGCCGCAGCATAGCCGTCGCGTCGCTGTAATGCACACCGCCGCCCGCGACGATCAGGGGGCGGTGGCTCTGCCTGATCCACTGCGCCGCCTGGCGCAGCGATGCCACGTCGGGCCGGTTGCGCGGGATGTGCCACACGCGCTTGCGGAAGAACTCTTCCGGATAGTCGAAAGCCATCGTCTGCACGTCCTGCGGCAGGGCCAGCGTCACCGCGCCGGTGTCGGCGGGCGAGGTCAGCACGCGCATGGCTTCCGGCAGGGCCGTCAGCAGTTGCTCCGGGCGCGTGATGCGATCCCAGTAGCGCGAGACCGGCTTGAAGCAATCGTTGACCGAGATATCCTGCGAGTGTTCCCATTCGAGTTGCTGGAGCACAGGTGCTTGCAACCGCTCGGCGAAGATATCACCGGGGAGCAACAACACCGGAATGCGGTTGATGGTGGCTGTCGCCGCGCCGGTGACCATGTTGGTCGCGCCGGGGCCGATGGACGAGGTGCAGGCGAAGGTCTGCAGGCGGTTCTTCATCTTGGCGTAGGCGATGGCCGTGTGCACCATCGCCTGTTCGTTGCGCGTCTGATAGTAGCGGAAGGTGTCCGCGTATTGCTGCAGCGCCTGCCCGATCCCTGCGACGTTGCCATGCCCGAAGATGCCCCAGCATCCAGCGAAAAAGGGATTTTCCACGCCATCGCGTTCTACATACTGGTTTTGCAAAAAGGAGATGAGCGCCTGTGCCATCGTCAATCGTCTGGTAGCCATAAGATTCTCCTCTCTACCGTTGCGGCGGCTCCATGCCCAGGTCAACCACAGGCAGGCGCGGATCGAGGTGCGTCCACGTGCTCTTGACCCAGGCATAGGCCGGATCGTCACTGTTGGCCAGCGACTGCGCCGAGCCAGCCAAAAAGTTCAGGTAATAAGTCGTATAGCCGGGCGGGCTGGCCACCGGATGGTAGCCTTCCGGCACCAACACGGCGTCGTGATGTTGGGCCAGCAGCAGCGCATCAATGCTGCGGTCATCGTTGTAAACGCGCTGAATAGCGTAGCCGCCGGGCCGATCGATCTTGTAGAAGTAAATCTCCTCCAGGTCGGCTTCCAGCAGCGTCCCGTCCGGCGCGACGCGGTGCACATCGTGCTTGTGCGGCGGGTAGCTCGACCAGTTGCCGCCGGGCGTATACACCTCGACGCACACCAGCCGATGACAGTCGAAGCCGGGCGGGATGACGCTGACGATCTGCCGCGAGGCGTTGCCCCCGCCGCGCAGCTCTATCGCGCAGTCGGCGGGCGTGATCAGCCGCGCGGGATGATCCTGGTCAGTGGGCACCCAGCAGGTCGCGACTTCGAAACCGTCGGTCAGTGCTTCGAGCACGAAGTCGGTGCGGCGCGAGAGGTACAGCGCATAGGGCATACCGCGGAATACATCCGGGCGCCTGCCCACGCGCGGGAAATCGCCTGCGCTGGTCTGTACGCGGCACACCCCGCCCAGGATGACGTGCACGTATTCGTGTTCGCCGGTGTTGCCCGCCCAGGTCTCGCCGCGCTTCATGCGCCGCGCCTGCATGTTGAGGAACTGCCAGCCAGCCTGTTCGGCGCGCACCTCGGCGAAGACGCCCGCTTCACCTGTGTCTTTGGACTTGATCAGCAGCGTTTCTGCAGTGTAGTGCATGAGGGCCTCCGCTTCTTAGGGGAGCGAGGGATGGCGAGCGAGGAAATAGGAGGGGCCAGCGCCAGGGAAGGACTCTACATAGCCGCCGAATAAGCTTCTTTTCATGCCGCAAATCCGCAGTACTCCGGCCTGGCACATGACCGTCCCCGCTAAAATCATAAAAACGTGCGCCGTCCGAAGCTAACGCAGCATATGTGCCAGCCTGCTTGCGTCAGAGGTTCGTGTCGCCTTTTCGGACGGCGCACCCATCTGATCCTGAGGCCAGCGTTGATCCGGCGAGCGTGGTGCCGCACGCTCCAGGCAACAGACCTCAGGCAAGGGATTGGCTGCGCACACAGGACGATGCCCGCCTTGCACGGTGCAACAGCGCCACAAACGACAACGCCCTGGCGCTGCGCAGCGCGTGTGTAAACGTTTCCCTGAGAGTATAGCGTTTTGCCCGCGCTGTCAAGAACAGATGGCGGCTGTTTGCGCTTTACTGCGGGGGCAGGATTCACCGCAGAGAACACACAGGGCGCAGAGAAGGCACAGAGAAAGTGCCTTCCCTTGGTATTTTGCGGTTCAAAAAGCGGTGCGGCGGTCTTCAGGGCGGCGGCGCAGTGGAACTGCGCTTCGTCAGCGCCGTCGGCAACGTCACCGCTTGCGGCGGGAGGTCGGGATCGCTCATCTGCGCCAGCAGGATATGGGCCGCTGTCTCGCCGATGGTGTAAATTGGCTGAGCGACCGTCGTCAACGGCGGGATGAGGAAAGAGGCCAGCGCGATGTCGTCGAAGCCGATCACCGACAGGTCTTCCGGCACGCGCAGTCCCAGTTTGTAGGCCGCATGCAAGACCCCGACGGCCATCGAGTCGGTCAGCGCGAAGATTGCCGTGGGGCGGGGAGATTCGGCCAGCAGGCGCAGCGCCGCGGCATGTCCCGTCTCGAAATCGGGTGCTCCCTGCACAACGTGTAGCCCTCTGTCCAGCCCGGCCCGTTCAAGGGCTGCCCGCGCCCCAGCAATGCGGTCGGTGGGGATGGTCTCCGGGCCGGTGCTGATGACCGCAATGTGGTGGTGCCCCAAGTCCAGCAAGTAGTTGATCGCCTGGCACGCCCCGTCGAAGTTGGCCACCAGCACCTGACTGGCCGGAACGCCCGGCAAAGCCCGTTCCAGCAATACCACCGGAATCCCGTGTTCCAACAGTTGCTCGACGTTGGCGCGGCGGTCTTCGGCGGGGATGAAATACACCACCGCATCCACCCGTTGACCGAGCAGCATGGCGATATAGTCTTGCTCTTTGGCCAGGTCTTCTTCGGTGTTGCAGAACAGGGCACGGTAGCCGTGCGCGAAGAGTGTTTTTTCGATGGCGAAGACCAGCGTGCTGAAGTAGGACTCGTGAATGCGCGGTAGCAGCACGCCGACCGAATGCGTCTCCTGGCGGCGCAGTCCCTGGGCGATGGCATTGGGCTGGTAAGAGAGTTTGCGCATCGCCTCCAGCACGCGCTCGCGCGCGCTCTGGCTGACGTAGCCTGTGCCGTTGATCACCCGCGAGACCGTCGCTATCGAGACGCCCGCCTCCGCCGCCACATCCCTGATGGTCACCATCGCTCACCGATCCTGGCCTGAGCAACCCGCCCAGAGCCTCGCGGCAAACCATAGCACGGGCGCGCGGGCGCTGTCAAGCGCTCCCCGCAGAGCGCAACTTAGACTGGGGAAATCTCGCCACGAGGCGCGTCAGCGCCGAGCGGGGGTGAGGTCAACCAGAAGATCACACCTGAGCTTACTTCTGCCCCTGGTTCTGCTGGCTGGTTTTGATGCGATTACCCTGGCAGCGCGCTGCAACCTTTGCGCGCGCCCCCCGCGATCGGCTATAATTTACACGTATCTGTTACCAGAGAGAAGCGGTCTCATGACCATCCGCGACATCATCACGCCTCAGAACCCGATCCTGCGCAGGAAAGCGCACAAAGTGCGCGACTTCGCCGACCCCAAGCTACAAGCGCTCATTGACGACATGGTCGAGACGATGCTCGCCGCGCCGGGCGTGGGCTTGGCCGCGCCGCAGGTAGCTGTCAGTCAGCGAGTGATCGTCGTGCGCCTGCCCGACGACGAGGAATCGCGCCAGGAATACGGCGAAGATGCTGGCGTGCTATACATTGTGGTCAATCCGGAGATCGTGCGGGCCTCGCGCGAGATGGTAGATGGCATCGAAGCGTGCCTGTCTATTCCCGGCTACTATGGCACGGTGCTCCGTCACGAAGCTGTGACTGTGCGCGGGCAGGATCGCACGGGCAAAGAAATCCGCATCAAAGCCAAAGGCTGGCTGGCGCGCGTCTTTCAGCACGAGATCGATCACCTGGACGGCATCCTCTTCATTGACCGCGCCAGCGAAATCTGGCGCGCCCGCGACGAGGAATTTGGCACCGGGCGGCCCGATCCCCTGGCGGGGCTGGTGGAAGAAGTCACCGCTCTGCCGGGTGGGAAGAGCGGCGAAGAGTGAGAGGCCTTTGAGAAGCCCTGATCGGTAGGGTCACCTCACCCCTGCTTGGCGCTCGCGCGCCTCGCTGTCCTTTCTGTATGCATGAGGGGCGAGGAGTGAGGTAAACCGATGCGCGGCAAAGCGTCTGTCATAGTTCGTACGGTTCAATTTTTTTCGCCTTGCCCATAGAACAAAAGTTCGCTATACTTGAATTATCGGCGGGCGAGCGAAAACCAGGTGCCCCATGGATGGTCACGACCTGCTCGAGCAACTGCGCGGCACAGGCGACTGGGAGTCGGTGGGCGACGCGCCCGAACATGAGCGCCCCATCCGCCGCCCTGGCGTCCCCGATCTCAGCGAGTGCGTCACGCATGTCGTCGCGGGCAACCGGCGGATGTCCGTGCTCAAGGCGATGACAACCACCGCCTGCGAGCGCGATTGCTTCTACTGCCCCTTCCGCGCCGGTCGTTCGGCCATGCGCCGCGTCAAGATCACGCCGGATGACATGGCGCGCGGTTTCATGGCGCTCTACCGGGCGGAGGCGGTAGAAGGATTGTTCCTTTCGTCAGGGGTAGTGCGCGGCGGTGTCAGCAGTCAGGACGCCATCCTCGATGTGGGGGCGATCCTGCGCGAGAAGTACGGCTTCCGCGGTTATATTCACCTGAAGATCATGCCCGGCGCGGAGCGCGATCAGGTGGTGCGCGCCATGGCGCTGGCCGACCGCGTCTCCGCCAACCTGGAAGCGCCCACCGCCGAGCGACTGACGCGCATCGCGCCCGGCAAACGTTTCGCTGAGGAACTGCTCGCCCCGTTGCGCTGGGTGCACGAACTGCGACAGTCCAGCGAAGGGCGGTTGCGGGCCAGCAGCACGACCGAATTCGTCGTCGGGCCGGCGGGTGAGCCGGATGTCGAGCTGCTCAGCCTCACCGAGTATCTACACCGGCAACTGGGACTGGCGCGGGTCTACTTCTCCGCTTTCCGCCCCGTCCCCGATACACCGCTGGATAACGTCGCCCCTACCGACGATCTGCGCCGTATCCGCCTTTATCAGGCCAGTTTCCTGATCCGCGATTACGGCTTCAGCCTGGAAGAACTGCCCTTCACCGCCACTGGCAACCTGCCCCTGCACACCGATCCCAAGCGTGCCTGGGCCGAAGCACATCTGCGCGAAGCGCCGCTGGAGGTGAACACAGCCTCGCGACAGGAGTTGCTGCGCGTGCCGGGCATCGGCGCGAAAGGGGCCGATCGTATCCTGGCTGCGCGGCGACGCGGACGGTTGCGCAGCCTGGAAGACCTGCGCGGCGTGGGCGTCGCCAATGTAGCGCGCGCCGCCCCCTACCTGTTGCTGGACGGGCGACGACCGATTGAGCAGCCGCGGTTGTTCTAAGGGAGAAGACGGGAAGTCGCCAAAAGTGAGGGCCTGCGTAGCAACAGACAGCGGCGCGTGAGGATTCTTTGCACCCAGCCCCGCGCTGCGGGCGAAGGGCAGCACTCGCAAGAGAGACAATAAGTCCCCTCGCCCCGCGACGCAGTCGCGAGGGAGAGGGGATGTAGGGGTGAGGGGAGACTTGCGGGTAATGCATAGCCCCGACGCGGGGAGGGGACAAGCCGAGCACAGCGAGGCTGGGGGTGAGGTAAGGTGGCAAGCGATTTGATGCAATCCCTTTGCCCTGCCTGCGCGAGATATGGCAGCAGGACAGGGTGTAGGTTACACTAAGGCTGTCCTGTCTTTCCCTTACATGTGTCCCTTCCGAGGGAGGAGTCATGAGTTCGGAATACAGCGCTGCGGCATCGGTGACTGCCGATCCGCTGCTCGCCTGGCGCGACGAGTTTCCCCTTCTCAGTCAAACCAATTACCTGATCAGCAATTCGCTGGGAGCCATGCCGCGCCGTGTCTACGACAACCTGCGCCAGTACGCGGATACCTGGGCGACGCGCGGTGTCCGCGCCTGGGGCGAGGGCTGGTGGGATATGAACGTCCGTATCGGCGACAAGATAGGGGCGATCATCGGTGCACCGCCCGGCACCGTCTCCATGCATCCCAACATCTCCATCGCCCAGAGCATTCTGCTGTCGTGTTTCGATTATGACGGGCCGCGCAACAAGGTCGTCATTGAGAGCGGCATTTTCCCCTCGGTCTACTATGTGCTGCGCGGGATGCTTCCCCGGCATATCGAGCTACACATGGTAGAAAGCCAAGACGGCGGGATCACCGTGCCGGTGGAACGCATCATCGAAGCGATAGACGAGCGCACGTTGCTGGTGCCGATCAGCCATGTGCTGTTCCGCAGCGCGTACATCCTCGACGTGCAGGCCATCATCGAGAAGGCGCACGCCGTCGGTGCGACGGTGATCCTCGACGGCTATCACGCGGCAGGCATCATCCCGGTGGACGTGACCGCCCTCAATGTGGATTTTTACCTGGGTGGCGTGCTCAAATGGATGTGCGGCGGGCCGGGGGGCGTCTTCCTGTACGCCCGCCCCGACTATCTTAAGACGGTGCGCCCCAAGATCACCGGCTGGATGGCGCACAAGCGTCCCTTCGCCTTCGAGGTGGACGAGATAGACCTGCGCGAGGACGCTTTCCGCTTCCTCAATGGCACGCCGACCATCCCCGCGCTCTACGCCAACGAGCCGGGCATTGACATCATCGCACAGGTGGGGGTGGACAATATCCGCCGCAAGTCCATGCATCAGACGGCGTTGCTGATCGCCCTGGCCGAACAGGCCGGCTTCAAGATCAATTCACCGCGCGATCCGGCGCAGCGCGGCGGCACGGTGACGCTGGAACCGGATCCGACCTGTTCGTATGAGATTTCCCGCGAACTGATCGCTCGTAATATTCTGGTGGATTACCGTCCGCAGGCGGGCATTCGCCTGTCGCCACATTTCTACAACAGCGACGAAGAACTCTACCAGGCCGTAGATGCTATCAAAGAGATTCTGGCGGATGGTAGCTGGCAACATCACGCGGCGGGCCGCGCTTTCGTGACATAGCTCCCCAGGTGGGAGCGCTCCCCTTCTGCTCCGCGAGACAGTGAGGATGCTGACCGCAAGTTGGGAGCGATTTGTCAGACAACTTTGTGGTTAAAGATAGTTCCATTTTTCGTAAATTGTTGCATAATCATAGAAGAGGCTGGCACGAGTGTGGAGCAGACAGGAGAAAGCCTGTCTCTGACCTATGAAGACTGAAGGCATCCGCCTTTACGATATCAGCCGCACCGTTTCGCTAGACCTGGCCGTCTGGCCAGGCGATGCGCCGTTTCGCTACGAGCATGTGCTGCGGCGACGCGATGGGGCATCGGTCAACCTGACCACGCTCACGCTCAGCCCGCACACCGGCAGCCATGCCGACGCGCCCTATCATTTTCTCGACGGCGCGCCACACCCTGCCGACCTGCCGCTCGAACCCTATCTTGGTCTGGCGCACCTGGTGACGGTGTCGCGCCGTTCGGGCGGGATTGTGCCAGACGACCTGGCTGGTCACGATCTGAATGGTGCGCGCCGCCTGCTCATTCGCACCTGGGTGAGCGATCTACCGGATGACACCTGGCCGGAAGATTTTCCGTATCTGACGGTCGAACTGGTTGACTGGCTGGCGACGCAGGGGGTGATCCTGGTAGGACTGGACAGTCCTTCTGTAGACGCTTTCGACAGCGCTGATCTGCCCTGTCATCACCGCCTGTGGCACCATGGGTTGGTACACCTGGAAGCGCTGCATCTGGTGGGGATGCCCGATGGTGTCTACGAACTGATCGCGCTGCCGCTCAAACTGACTGGTGTGTGTGGGAGTCCTGTGCGGGCTGTGCTACGCGCTGCCCGCCCCCCTCTCTGGAGATGACGAGGGATAGCAGAGTGATGGCTGAACCGCTCGTACTGATTGTTGATGACGAAAAGGGGCTGCTCGATCTCTTCTGTGCCATGCTGCGCCCCCTGAAGCTGCGCGTGCTGACGGCTGAGGGCGGTGCTCAGGCCATCGAATTACTGGAACAGATCACTCCCGATCTGCTCATCCTCGACCTGGCCATGCCGCAGATCAGCGGTTATGACGTGCTGAACTTCGTCAAGCAGACCCCGCGCCTGGACGAAATGCGGGTGCTGGTCTTGACGGCCACCGGTCCCCTGCGCCGTTCTCCGACGACTGATCTGCGCATTGCCCGCTGGATGACCAAGCCGGTTGCATCGAGCGAGTTTCGAGCGGCGGTGCAGGGGCTGCTCAGCGAAAAATAAGGTATAATAGGCCGAGAGGGTAGATAACTAAGCCCTTGAAAATATTATGGATCGCGCTCAGGCTGACCGTTCGCTTGTTGGTGCTCGTTGACCTCTTTACATCAAAAGCCGTAAAGAGAACGTCGGGGACGCGCATCCGCAATCTGTAAAATTGAGGGGGGGCAAGGTGATGGCCGTCCCAACCGTCCTCGTCGTAGAAGACGATCTGCTGGAATTGAAGTTGTTCTCCCTGTTGCTAGAGCGCCATGGCTACCGCGCGCTGAGCGCCGCCGGTGGTGCGGAAGCATTGCATATCCTCTCGTACAGAAGACCCCATGCCCTGGTGCTCGATCTGGTGATGCCCTGCATATCGGGGATTGAGGTGTTGCGCCATGTGCGCAATACGCCGGAGCTGAGTTCTCTGCCGGTGCT
Organism: uncultured Anaerolineales bacterium; assembly: GCA_937135955.1. GTDB lineage: Bacteria > Chloroflexota > Anaerolineae > Aggregatilineales > Aggregatilineaceae > UBA2029. The sequence continues at coordinate 60,557 of CAKZOB010000053.1, forward strand.
GGTGCTCACTGCCCGCCCTGCTATGCTCGCTCAGGCGCACTCTCTGGGAGTGGAGCACTGGCTGATCAAACCGGTGCAGGCCCGGCAGTTTATCGAGGCATTACACCAGATGATCGGCAATGGAAATACGGCTACCTAGCCGCCCTGAACGCCAGCGCGCGCTTGTTCGAGCAGACTCTGCACGCTGACGCCGCGATAGCTCCACCCGCAATTCATCGCGCATAACTCTTCGAGGATGGGCAGCGCCTGCGCGTAGTAGCCGCCGTTGACGTAGTTCCGCGCGTTCAGGTACATCTCCACGAAGATCGCTTCGCCCAGCAAGGTGCTTGGTTGCACCGGTCGGATGTCATTGGCGCGGTAGATCAGCAGCACGCCCCGCGCCAGCATATCGGCTCCATCGGGGTTCTGCCCGCGCAGATACAGCTTGCCCTGTTCGGTGAGCGCCTTCACCAGCAAGTCCTCGACCTCGGCGGTGCGGTAGTCCGGCGCGAGGGCGCGCAACGCATCCAGCCACTCGATGGCCTCTTCGTAGCGCACCAGCCGCATGGCCGTCTGGGCCTGCTCGAAGAGATAGGCCGGGTCCTGGCCTGGTTCGGGCGAGGGCGTCGGGCTGGGCAGTGGGGGCGTGGGCGAAGGGGAGGGCGTGCTGCTGGGCGTTGGGGTATCGGTCGGCGCGGGGGTGGGCGTGTAGGAGACAATGGCGCGGGCTGTTGCCAGCAACTGAGCGCTGTCGCCAGCGTAGGCCGCCGGCGCGTTAACCGTCTCGACGATCCAGGCGAAACGCGCTGCGGCCAGTTCAGCATACCCCTGGGCCAGGTCGTTGACGCCCATGCGATACTGCTCGGCAATACCGGTGGCGATCGTCTGCGTCAGGCGGGCGTCGTTGGTCGCCAGGCCGTCGCGGTAACCGGCAAAACCGGCGAAACCCACCATCAACAGACACAGACACAGCGTTGTGCCCAGCACCAGCAGCAGTAACAGGGGGCGGGCTGCCGTGCCCCCGACGATGATCTCGGCAGTATCGGCCAGCGGGTCAATGGGCGGTTCTTCAGCGGGGGGCGGAATACTCACCGGCGCGCGCGGGCGCGTGTCCTCTTCGGCCAGGGGCGGTTCGTCGCGCAGCAGCGGGCTTCTTCCTGCCGCAGAAGCTTCTGCCTGAGGCGGCGTTGATGGTGACTCATCATCGCCGAGGGGAGGCAACTTGGGTTCGGGAGGTCTTTCCGCCATGATCCTTCTGCCTGGTGTGCGTTCGGCGGGGCGGATTATAGCCCTGCGCCTGGCCCCCGTCCACGACGTTTGCCCCACGCGCCCCACACGCCACAAGTGACGACGCACGGCGACAGGCCCCTATTTGTATCGGATTAACAAGGCGACTTGTGCGGAATCGTTTTTGCCCGCGCCGTCAGAATGTGCTACAGTGATCGCAGATGCGGGCAGGAAAGGAACGACAGCGCATCATACATCTACTAATGCTTCTTTGTTTCCCTTTATCATCGTCATATTTCGAGGATGTTATGCCCCCGAACCTGTTTCATAGTCCCCGCCTCGACCGCGCCATTGATGCTCTAATGCCCCTGATCGCCGTCCTGTTGGCCCTTCTGGTGGGCGGCCTGATGATCGTGCTGATGAATGCCAACCCCATCACCGCCTACCGGGGGCTGTGGGATGGCGCTTTCGGTTCTAAAAACGCTGTAGCCGACACCCTGGTCAAGGCCACACCGCTGCTGCTGGTGGGGATCGGCATCTGCATCAGCTTTCGGGGAGGTGTGGTCAACATCGGCGGCGAGGGTCAGATGATCGCGGGGGGCCTGGTCGCCGTCGCCATCGGTCTGGGATACAAGGATGCCGATCCCACCCTGGTGATCATCGCCTGCCTGGTCGGTAGCTTCGTGGCGGGCGCTGTATGGGGGGGTATCGCGGGCGTGCTCAAGGCCTATTTCAACGTCAACGAAATTCTGAGCACGATCATGCTCAATCAGATCGCTACCTTCGGCATGATGTATCTGGTGCGCAGCGAGTTCATTGACCCGCGCCAGAAAGGCGCAGCCGCGCCCATCCCCGAAACTGAGCGTCTGCCGCGTCAGTTCGACCTGCCCCGCATCGGAGGGGCGCTCGACGATCTCTACCGCTGGCTGGGGTTGAGCGGCGAAGGCGGGACGCAGTGGGGGACGACCCTGCTGCACAATGGCATCATCATCGCGCTGGTGCTGGCAGTGCTGGTCTACGTTTTGCTCTGGCGGACGACAGTGGGCTACCGCATTCGCGCGGTGGGCAAGAATCCCCGTGCGTCGCGCTATGCGGGTATTCCCGTCAGGCGCTATATGGTGCTCTCGCTGGTGCTCAGCGGCGGATTGGCAGGGCTGGCGGGCGGCATTCAGCTCTTGGGCGTGCGGCACCGCATGAACGCCGAAGGCGGTGCGATCGCCTTCACTGGCAACGCCGGTTTCAATGGCATCGTGGCGGCTTTGTTCGGCGGACTGCATCCCCTGGGGACGATCCCTGCTTCCATCCTCTTCGGCGCGCTGCTGGTGGGCGGCAACAAATTGCAGCGTACGGTACAGGTGCCTTCGGCGCTGATCACTGCGCTGATCGGGCTGGTGATCGTCTTCGTGGTAGGCAGCGACATTTTCGTCCGCCGTCGTTCGCGCCGTCGGGTGACGGTGAGCGTGGCAGAAGCAACAGAAGCAGCAGAGGTGAGAGCAAGTCCATGATCGGCGATCTGATCACAGCGAGCGTGCTGGCGTCTGGCATCCGGTTGGCCACGCCCTATCTGTACGCGGCCCTGGGCGAGACTTTCGGGCAGCGTAGCGGCGTGCTGAACCTGGGCGTAGAGGGCGTGATGCTGATGGGAGCGTTCACGTCGCTGTGGGCGGTGCACGAGTTCACGCCGGCGGGCGCGACAGGCTACGACGCGGGGGCGCTGGCGATGGGCGTGCTGGTGGCGATCCTGGTGGGGCTGATCATGGGCCTGGCAACCGCCGTGATCAATGTGACGTTGCAGGCCGAGCAGGGCATCAGCGGCATTGGCATCTACCTGTTCGGGCTGGGCATGAGCGACCTGCTCTTCCAGAAAGTCTTCGGCGGCAACGTGGTCACCGTCAACGGCTTTCCCAAGGTGTACCTGCCTGTGCTCAGCGATATTCCTGTGCTGGGCGAGATTTTCTTCCGGCAGAATCTGCTGGTCTACTTCGCCTTTGCGCTGGTGCCAGTGACCTGGTTCGTGCTCAACAAAACCACGCTGGGCCTCAAGATTCGCGCGGTGGGGCAGAACCCCGAAGCCGCCGATGCTATGGGCATCAGCGTGGCGCGCGTGCGCTACTTCACCGTGACGCTGGGGGGCGTGCTGGCTTCGCTGGCGGGGGCGTCGCTCTCGATTAGCCTGGTCAATGTCTTTCAGCAGAACATGACCGCCGGGCAGGGCTTCATCGCCGTGGCGCTGGTCTATTTCGGAAGCTGGCGGGCGCGCGGGGTGATGTTCGGCGCGCTGCTGTTCAGCCTGGTCAACGCGCTGCAACTCCAGGTGCGCACCAAAGGCATTGACGTGCCCGACGAATATGCTGCCATGGCCCCTTATGTGCTGACGATTATTGCGCTGGTCTTTGCGTCGCAGCGCATTGATCAACCTGCTGCGCTCACCAAACCTTTTGAGCGCGGCGAATAGAGGTGGGTTCGACCTGGCCAAGCCATCGCTATGTGGCCGAAACCGGGATAGCGTGAAAGATCGGATTTAGGGTTTCCAGGAGGAACTACCCATGAAGAAACTGTCGTTGCTCATCGTCGTTTTGCTGGTAGTCGCTATAGCGGTGCCGTCGTTGAGCGCGGCCCGCGCTCAGGAAAAAATTCGCGTGGCCGTGGTCATGCCCAGCACCAAAAGCGACCTGGCCTTCAGCCAGAGCATTGTAGACGCGCTGCTCGCCATTCAGGAAGAGCGCGGCGAAGATGCCTTCGAGTTCGTCTATTCGGAGAACATGTTCGTCGTTGAGGATGCGGCGACCGCGCTGCGTGACTATGCCAGCCAGGGCTACGACCTGGTCATCGCGCACGGGTCGCAATATGGCTCGTCGCTGGCCGACATCGCGCCGGACTTCCCCGACACGGCCTTCGCCTGGGGCACCACGGTAGATACTTTCCGCGATCAGGGCATCACCAACGTCTACGCCTACGAGGCCCGCTCTGAGCAGGGCGCTTTCGTGCAGGGCGTGATGGCCGCTATGCTCACCAAGAGCAAGGTGATCGGCATCATCGGCCCCATCGAGACGGGCGACGCTAAGCTCTATGTGGATGGCTTCAAGGCGGGCGTGCTGTGGCAGGACCCGGAGATCGAGGTGCTGGTCAACTACATTCAGTCCTTCAGCGATCTGGCGCTGGCCGCCGCTGCCGCTGACGCCATGCTCGCCGAGAATGCCGACATCCTGACCGGCACAGCGCAGATGGTGCCCGGCGCGGTCAACAAGGCCAAGGAAGCGGGCGCGCTGTGGTTCGGCACGCAGGCCAATCAGACCTCGCTGGCCCCTGAGATCGTGGTCTCCAGCCAGGTCTACGACTGGACGGTCGCGCTCAACCCGATCATCGAGGACGTGCTGGCGGGCGAGATCGAGGGCGAAGCCTACTCGCTGACGCTGGAAAACGAGGGCTTGCGCATCGAGTTCAACGAAGACTTCGAACTCGCTGAGGAAGTCAAGGCCACCGCTGAGGAAGTGATCCAGGCTATCATTGACGGTACGATCAGCTTCGAGATTGACGAAGAGGGTGTGTTGACCGTCGTCGAGGCCGAGGCAGAGGCCGAGTAGCCTGACCTGTAGGCGCAATCGGACGCCGCTCCCTGGGGGGCGGCGTCCGCTCCCCGCGCTGGTTGTCACCGGTTGGCGGGCGATGCCGCGCCCGCTTTGCAACAAAAAACACCACCTACGGCACATTCGTGCTTTCAGTGGTTCAGCGTATTTACAACAACCTTATTTCGACAAGATTTGGCGGTTTTTGAGTGAGGATCGAAGAGTCGCGGAACGGTTGCTATGTCCACGTCCTCGGATGAACGCAAATTGTTGCCCACCGGCCACGAGCGCATTGATCACCTGGAGATGCGCGGCATCGTCAAGCGCTTCCCCGGCGTGCTGGCCGTTGATCACGTAGATTTCGACGTGCGGGCGGGCGAGGTTCACGCTCTGCTGGGCGAGAACGGCGCGGGCAAGAGCACGCTCATGAAGATTCTCTATGGCCTGTATCAGGCCAATGAGGGCGAAATCTACCTGAACAGGCGCAAGGTGACCATCAAGTCCCCTTCCGACGCTATCGCGCTGGGCATCGGCATGATCCATCAGCATTTTATGCTCGTGCCCTCGCTGACAGTCGCCGAGAATGTGGCGCTGGGGCTGAAGTCGTCGCGTGAACCGTTGCTCGACCTGGACGTGGTGAGCGCGCGCATCGAACAACTGGCCAGGACTTACGGTTTGCAAGTTGATCCGTCTCGCCCGGTGTGGCAACTGGCGGTGGGCGAACGGCAGCGGGTGGAGATCATCAAGGCGCTCTATCGTGGCGCGGCGCTGCTCATCCTCGACGAGCCGACGGCGGTGCTGACTCCCCAGGAAGTGGACGATCTGTTCGCTACGCTGCGGCAGATGGTGCAGGACGGTCACGCGCTGATCTTCATCTCGCACAAGCTGCACGAAGTGCTGGCCATCAGTCAACGCATCACTGTGCTGCGCGATGGCCGGGTGGTGGGGTCGGTGCCCACTGCCCAGGCGACCAAAGCCGAACTGGCGCGGATGATGGTGGGGCGCGAAGTCCTGCTGACCTATGATGTGCCTCCCGTTGAGCCGGGGCCGGTGCGTTTGAAGATCAGCGGGCTGCGGGCCAGCAGCGACCGCGGTACCGAGGCGCTGCGCGGCATTGACCTGGAGGTGCGCGCGGGCGAAATCCTGGGCCTGGCGGGCGTCTCCGGCAATGGTCAGCGCGAGCTGGCCGAGGTGATCTTCGGCCTGCGTCCGGCCACCGCGGGGTCGGTGTTGTTGGACGGCCAGGACATCACCGGCAAGTCGCCCGCCGAACTCAACAGGCTGGGCATGTCCTACATCCCCGAAGAGCGGATGCTCGATGGCGTGATCCGCGATTTCACCGTGGCCGAGAACCTGATGTTGCAAGAACACGCGCAGCGGCCCTACTCCTATCACATTTTCCTCAACCCGCGCGCCATCGCTCAGCGCTGTGCCAACTTGATCCGCAACTTCAACATCCGCACGCCCAATCAGGAGACCCCCATCAAAAGCCTTTCGGGCGGCAATATCCAGAAACTGGTGTTGGCCCGCGAACTGGCCCGCGAGCCGTCGGTATTGATCGCTGCGCAGCCCACGCGCGGCGTGGACATCGGCGCGACGGAGTACATCCATCAGCGTCTGCTCGAACAGCGGGCCAGGGGCACGGCGACGCTGCTCATCTCCGAAGACCTGGACGAAATCCTGGCCCTGGCCGACCGTATTGCCGTCATCTACGAAGGCGAGATCGTGGGGGTGGTGGATCGCGCCCAGGCCCAGGTGGAGACGCTGGGGCTGATGATGGCGGGGGTGCGGCACGAGACGGCTGCCGGCTGATTCCTCCTCCTAGCTGCTTGCCTGCATGGTGCTGGCAGTGAGTGTGTCAGCGCCAATTCGTCTTTCCCCTTGCCAGGTTCAAGGGCAGACAGGGATAGAGAGAGTATAAAGATCGCCCGCTTGGTTTACCTCACCCCCAGCCTCGCTATGCTCGGCTCGCCCCCTCTCCGACGCGGAGAGGGGGCAGCGAGGCGCGTCAGCGTCGAGAGGGGGTGAGGTAAAATTAAGAGCGGCTCTCAGCCCCAGGCGTTCCCAACGCCCGTCCGCTCCTGAACCTTGCCAGGAAAGGTTCTTTTCACTAGAGTTGGGGTGTGCTGCGCCACTGACAGGAGTCACTATGCTCAGGGGGACACCGATCGCCGTTGTAGGGCTGGGCGAGCTGGGCACGGAGATCGCGCAGGCGCTGGCGCTGAGTGGTCAGCCGGTCGTGCTGCACGACACCGACGAGCGCACCCTGCGCCTGGCGCTGGGGCGCATCAGCCGCCGGCTCGACAAAGCGGCACGGCTGGGACGTATCACCCCTCAGGCTGCCCGCCGCGCCAAACGGGTTTTCACCCTCAGCACCGACCTGCCCGCCTGCGCTCCTGCCGGGCTGGTCGTCGAGGCGATTCAGGATCGGCTGGGCCTCAAACAGGCGTTGCTGCAGGCGCTGGACGAGGTCGTGAGTCCGCAGGCGATATTGGCGACCAGTTCGAACACGCTCTCTATCACCCGTCTGGCCGCAGCGACCCGCCATCCTGAGCGGGTGATCGGGCTGCATTTCCCGCGTCCGGCTCATGTGATGCGCCTGGTGGAGGTGGTGCGGACGCCGCTCACCCGTCCCCATGCGCTGGAAGAGGCGGTCTTGTTGATGCGGCAATGCGATCGCACGCCGGTGACGGTGGACGATGCCCCTGGCCTGATCGTCAACCGCGTTGCACATGCCTATTTCGGCGAGGCGCTCGCTCTGCTGGATGGCGGCGGGCTGGACGAGGCCACCATTGATACGTTGCTGGAAGCAGCCGGTTTCCCTATGGGGCCGTTCCGCCTGATGGACTTCCTGGGCATTGATCGCGTGCTGGACATGAGCGAGTCGTTGTACGAAGCGACCTTCCATCACCCGCGCTATCGGCCTCAACCGCGCCTGCAACGCCTGGTCGAAGCCGGGCGCACCGGGCGCGGCAGCGCGCGTGGCGGTTTCTTCCCCCCTGCTGGCGGAGGCGGAGCGTAGGATGCGCGTGCTGATCGTGGGCGAAGTGCCCATCGTGGATACGCTGGCCGGGCTGTGCCGGGCCAGGAACCACAAGGTAGACCTCTTCGTCGCCGACGAACTGGCTGACCAGGAAACGCTCGACAAAATGGTGCGCGCCGCCACGCGCTGTCAGATCGCGGTGGAGAGCCTGAACGAATCGCGTGAGGGCAAGCAGTGGCTGGTCGAAGGTGTCGAAGCCAACCTGCCTGGCGAGGCGATCTTGCTCACCAATGCCCTGGCTGCCAGCGCCACCGAGGTCGCCAGTTGGGCCGAGCATCCGCAGCGGGTGGTCGGTTATGGGCTGCTGCCACCCATTGCCATCACCGGTCTGATCGAGTTTGCCCCCGCTTTGCAGACTGAATTCGAGGTAGCCGCCCGCGCGCGCCGTTTCTGGGAGGAACTGGGCTTTGGCGTGATGCGTGTGCCAGACTCGCCGGCGTTGGTCCGCCCGCGCATGGTCTGCGCCTTGATCAACGAGACGGTACAGACGATGGTTGCCCACAACCTGAGCGTGGAGACCATGGACAGCGCGGTTCAACTCGGCCTGAACCATCCGCGCGGGCCGCTGGCCTGGGCCGACGAGATCGGGCTGGATGTGGTGTTGGGCACGCTGGAAGCGTTGTGGCGCACCTGGGGCGACGAACGCTATCACCCTGCGCCGTTGCTACGCCAGAAAGTGTTCGCCGGGCACCTGGGGCGCAAGGCTGGCCGGGGTTTCTATACCTATGAGAAAGCCGCTGTGACGGGCGAATCGTAGCGCCTACTGCTCTGGCGGGGGCGAGACGATGCCCGGCAGCCAGGCCGGGAAGAACATATTCTCCGCCAGCAGGCGCGTTTCTCCCGTCTGCGTGTCCAGGACCCATATCTCCGGCTGAGCGGCGGGGTCGTCCAGGGCAAAGCGCTGATAGGCGATCCAGCGCCCGCTGGGGTCCCACTGCGGGGCGGCGTGTGTGTAGGCGGGGTCTACCACCAGCGGCGAGGCGGTGCCGGTAGCCACATCCAGCAGGTAGACCTGTTTGCCCGGCGTGAAGCGCTCGTCCAGGTAGCGCCGTGCCAGGGCCAGATGTGTCCCGTCCGGTGACCAGGCCGCGAACGCATCCTCGACCGGCGTGTCCTGCTCCCCGCTCAGCGAGACCTGGGTGTCGGCGGTCAGATCGGCCAGCGCCAGATGCGTGTAGAACTCCATGCCCAGCGCCCCGCGCACCAGAAACGGATAGATCAGCCGTGTGCCGTCCGGCGCGAAAGCTCCCGTCTCGCCCGGCTCGCTGAACAGCAACGTTTCCTGACCGGTCTGCATGTCGTATACGCGAATGCCGCCCGCCGCTGCGTCGTAGATGGCGATGCGCCGCCCGTCCGGTGACCACAGCGGATCGGCCCCCAACTGTTGCGGATCGTCGAAGAGCAGACGACTTTGTGCTGTGCTAACCTCCACCACCCACACGCGCGTTGTCTGGGCTGCTGCCTGGGAGTTGGCGCTGAAATCCTGCCGCTGGTAGGCAATCTGCGTCCCGTCCGGATGCCAGGCAGGCGCAGTGCAGCGCGCCCGCACACAGTGCGTCAGGCGGCGCGTCGTCCTGGTGCGCACGTCCAGCAGCCACAGGTCGGCGGTGCCGTCGCCGTTGTTCTGCGTGAAGGCAATCTGTGTCCCGTCGGGAGCGGGGGCGAAGTCCTCGATGCTGGTCGGCTGACTGAGCAGCGAGATGATCGCACCCGTATCCGGCTGAGCCAGGTAGAGATTGCGGGTGTAGGTGTCGGCAGGGCCGAGGAACACGACGCCGGGCAGGGAAGCGCGCTCTGAGGTGTGGGCGGGGTGACCTTCCCCCAGGAAGAACACCACCGGCGCGGCGATGACCCAGGCCAGGGCCAGCGTCAGCAGGGCGACGCGCCGCCGCAAGGTACTCAGCCAGAGCGCGGTGCTCATCAGATCGGTGCTGCCGAAGACCAGCAAAGCCAGCACTGCCCGCTGTGTGAACGAAACGGCCAGGTCGCGGGCCAGGGCAGCGTCGCGCAGGGTGTCGCCTGGCATCAGATACGCGCGCGCTGCCAGCGAGAGCGCCTCGCCCGCCCGTCCCCTGACCAGCGTTTCCAGGTCGTGCGGGGCGATTGCCGTGCGTACCCCTGCTGCCAGCAGCGAGCCAGTCACCAACCAGGGAAGCAGCGTCAGGAAGTCGCGCAGGCCGAGCATCAGCGCGCGTCGCCAGGCGCGCAGCGCCGGTTCACCGGAGACGAATGCATCCTGGGCGCTCTGTCGCTCCCTGGCCGATGGCCCGACGGCGGCCCCGATCACTGCTCCTATCATTGCCGCGATCAGGGCGTGATAGAAAACGAGCGGCGCAGCGCGATCGTGCAGCGCGCTGTAGCTCGCGGCCAGGGCAACTGGCGTGACGACGGTCCCGCTCAGCAACAGGGCAAGGGCCGCTGCCAGCGGTAACCCCTTGCTCAGCAGCCGCCGCGCCACAGGAATCACCGCATACTGACCGACGGGCAGCAACAGTCCCAACAGCGCGCCGCTCGACGCCGCCAGCCAGGGCCGACGTGGAAAGCGGCGGGCCGCGTCTGCCGGATCGAGGAAGACGGCCAGCACGCCAGCGACCAGCGCCCCCAGCAACAGCCAGGGCGCAGTGATGGCCAGACTGGTCAACAGGTGTTGCCCGAACTCGGCGCTTGCTTCCGACAAAGGGTTTCGTTTTCCTGGTTACTCAGCGGGCAGCCTGGACATGTTGCATCTCGGCGCGCGGCAGGGTGAAGTAGAAGACACTGCCGCCCCCTTCAGCCTGTTCGAAGCCGACCTGTCCACCCAGGCGCGTCACAATGCGCGCGACGATGGACAACCCCAGGCCGTGACTATCGCCCCGCAGGTGTTTACCTTGCTGGAAGGCTTCAAACAGGCGTTCGCGCTCTTTCTCTGGGATGCCAGGGCCGTAGTCGCGCACCCAAAAGCGCACTGAACCTTCAGCCTGTTCGGCTCCGCCGACCTCAATGCGGGGCGGCTCACCGCCATACTTAAGGGCGTTGCTCAGGTAATTGAGCCACACATGCTCGATCCAGGGCGCGTAGCCCAGCGCGAGCGGCCAGGGGGTGGTGCAGACAATCGAAGCGCCTCTTTCGACGATCATCGGCTGCAACATGCGCTGCGCTTCGGCGACAATCTCGCCCATTGCCAGAGGCTCTACCTGAACTTCTGCCTGACGCGCCTGGGCCAGCAACAGCAGATCGTCAATGATGCGGAACGTCTTCTGCACGCCATCGGTCAGGCCAGCCAGGTATTCGCGCAATAGCTCTTCAGGAGCGCTGCCCAGGTCTTCGCGCAGCAGATCGGTGTAGGCCAGCACCAGGCTGAGCGGGTTCTTGAGATCGTGGGCGACCGTGTGCGCGTAAGCGTCCAGCTCGGCGATCAGTTGTTCGCGCTCGGCTTCGGCCTGTTTGCGCTCGGTGATGTCGCGCACAGTGGCCACGCGCACCTGACGTTCGTCGTCCATGATGACTTTGCCGTTAATTTCGATGGGGAATTGGGTGCCGTCAGGGCGGAGCGCGGTCGTTTCCAGGCGGGACTCTTGGCGTTCCACTATGATCCGGCGCAGGCGCTCGCGCTCGTCGGGGACAAGGTATTGCAAGGAATCCTGCCCTTTCACCTGTTCCAGCGTCACGCCGAACATGTCGAGCAATGTCTGATTGGCGTCAAGCACAATCCCGTTTTCGTGCAGGACTACCCCTTCGGTAGTGGCTTCGGACAGGCGGCGAAAGCGCAGTTCGTTCTGATGCGCTTGGTGCGCGGCGCGCTGCCAGGCCTGCCGGTAGTATTTCTCGCGGTAACGCGCTTGTACTGCTTCCACCAACGTGGTCGTACGGACGATGTTGGCCAGGATGCCAATCCCCAGAGCGGCCATGATGTTGGTCGCCAGTTCCTGCGTCGAGACCTGCGGGTAACTCTGCTCGATCACGAAGACCCAGGTGCCAATCATGGCCGCCCAGGTGAAGACGAGCCAGCGCCGATCCAGGTAGAGGTATCCCGCCGCGACGGTCAGCAATGAGAAGCTGGTCAGGAAGGCCGGGGCCATCTCCACATGATAGGCGCTGACAGCGACGAGCAACAAGAAGATCAGCGCCGTGCCGACTGCGTGCGCGTAGCGGGGCGGCAACGGGCGCCGCCCCAGCGCCAGGAAGATCGCAAGCGATGCGATTCCCAATCCTGTTTCCAGGGCGATCAGCCACGTGGACGCCTGGGCCGCGTACTCGGCCCGCAACATGCCAGCGTGAAGCAGATAGACGAGACCGAGCAGCAGCGCCGCGGGCCGCAGCCCCCGGCTGGCGATGCGGTTGAGCGCCAGCCGCAGCTCCTGCTTTGGCATGATGTAGGGTTCCGAAGATGGAGGCAGTGGTTCCATGGCGTCGCACGTGTATAGACTTCAGGGTGTTACCCTACAGGTGAATCATGTGTCCGGTCAGCCCGTGTGCCACTTCCATCAATGCTTCCGATAGGGTGGGGTGCGCGTGCACATTGCGGGCGATCTCGTGCGCGGTCAGTTCCCACTTTTGGGCCAGCGTCAGTTCGGGCAACAGCTCGGTCACGTCCGGGCCGATCAGGTGCGCGCCCAGGATTTCGCCATACTTTTTGTCCTGGATCACCTTGACGAAGCCTATGCCCTCGCCCAACCCCAGCGCTTTACCGTTGGCCTGGAAGGGGAAGCGGACTACCTCGATGTCGAAGCCAGCCTCGCGGGCCTGGGCCTCGGTATAGCCGAAGCTGGCCACCTGCGGTTGACAGTAGGTGCAGCGCGGCATCATACGATAATCGAGCGTGGTAGTTTCCACGCCAGCGATATTCTCCGCGGCGATGATGCCCATGGCGCTGCCCACGTGCGCCAGCATCAGCTTGCCGGTCACGTCGCCGATGGCCCACACGCCGGGGATATTGGTCGCCATGCGTTCGTCAATCTCGATCGCGCCGCGTGGACTGATGGCCAGACCGTGCAGATTCTCCAGGCCATAGCCTTCCAGGCGCGGTTTGAAACCAGTTGCCATCAAGGCCCATTCGGCTTCCAGCACCTCGGTCTGACCGTCTTTCTCCACTGTGACGCGCGCGCCGCTGCCCGTCTCTTCGACCTTCTTCATGGCCGTGCCGGTCAGGAAGCGCACGCCCATGCGTTTGTACTGTTTTTCCAGTTCGGCGGAGATTTCTTCGTCCTCGTTGGGCAGCAGGTGCGGCAGATATTCGACCAGCGTCACCTCGACGCCGTAGTTGTGCATGATGTAGGCGAACTCAACCCCGATCGGCCCCGCCCCCACGATCACGGCGCTCTTGGGTAGCGTCTCGGAGAGGATCGCTTCCAGGTAGGTAATGACGTGCTCGGAGAGCGTCACGCCGGGCAACAGGTTGACCACCGCACCGGTCGCCAGGATCAGGTTTTTGGTCTGCAGCGTCTCGGTCGAGCCGTCGTTGAGGGCCACCGTCACCGTCGAGGCATCCTGAATGGTTCCCCAGCCTTCGAAGGTGTCTATGTTGTTTTTCTTCATCAGGAAGCCGATGCCCTTCACCAGCCGACTCGATACCTGCCGGCTGCGCTTGAAGGCAATGCTGTAGTCCACCGAGACGCCCTGCCCGCCGTTGAAGCCGAATTCTTTCATGCGGTGCTGCACGATGTGCGCCAGTTCGGCGTTGCGCAGCAGCGCTTTGGAGGGGATGCAGCCCACGTTGAGGCACACGCCGCCCCACCATTCCTTTTCGACGATGGCTGTCTTCAGGCCGAGCTGAGCGCTGCGGATGGCGGCCACATAACCGCCGGGTCCAGCGCCAAGCACCACTACATCATAGCTCTTGGCCATGGCTTTGTGACTCCTTGGTTGTGCACGAAGCTGCGCCGCTCGCAGGGACACAGACAACCCCACCTTGGGCGCAACAAACAATCTGACATTTTCTCAGACAGAGCTTAACGCAAATGCGCCCTGTCTACTACTGCTTCAACCACCAGGGTCAGGGGGATTGCATCAAACCGCTTGCCGCTTTACCTCACCCCCAGCCTCGCTACGCTCGGCTTGCCCCCTCCCCGACGCGGCTTATCATTACCCACATCTTGAGCCGATGGCTCTCATCCCCCGGCCCCTTCGCCCGCAGCGCGGGAGAAGGGGAGCGCTCGCGCGACAGACAACAAGTCCCCTCGCCCTGCGACGCAGTTGCGAGGGAGAAGGTATTTAGGGATGAGGGGCAGCAGACTGCTGCACATTGCCTGTCATATTTTGCCCGCATCCAACCACCAGGGGTGTGATAACGGCTGCGCGTCTGCACTGCGCACGACTTCGACGGTGAGCCGATCGCCCGCAGCGGTGATCAGGTGCAGCATGTCGCCGGTGCCCAGCGCGGCACGTACTTCGTCCAGGTGCGCGCGCAGAGCCTCTTCTTCGACGATCGCCAGCACTGCGCCGGGCGTGACACCCAGCGGATGCAGCCGACACGCCTTGAGCACAGCTCGCAGCGCGGCATAGCGGACGGGCGCGTCGTCGTCGGGCGCAAGGGTGATGCATAGCAGACAGCGATCTGCCTTCAGCGGTGGAAAACGCATGAAAAAACACCTGTCGTTGGTCTGAATAGGCGGGATGGTGCGTAGTATACCCTCAATGAGGTAGGCATACAGTTGCCCCACCGTTTGCGAACCATTTGTCTGACAAAATTGGGACTGAAGTACTAGCTCCAGACGCTTCAGATGGCCTGAAGTGGTAAGCGCAGCGCTGAGCCACGCCGGTTAGAATGCAGCACGATCCTCACCGGTACGGTGAAGGCGGAGGGATGTCTTGTCCTGGAATGATGAAGCGTGATGGCCTTCATACATTTTTCACAACAGGGGGATTGAGCATGGTTCAAAACAGTGATAAAGTGGTTAATATGGCGCTGCAGAACGGTTAGGATGGGGTGGGATGTACACACAAAATGAACTGATGTTCCCCAGCCATGCGATTCCCAAGCTGCGCAGCGCGCGCGGGGATGCATGGGCGACGCTGATCGAGCGGCTTTCCAACCTGCCAGAAACGCACGAGGATGTGCTGGCCTTCATGCTGCTGATGATCCGGCTCAATGGGTGCCTGCCCTGCGAGACGGACAGCTACCGGGCCATGCGCGGCTGCGTGATGTGCGCCTTGCAGACGTTGCGCCGTTTCAAAGAATCCGACGAAGTGTTGCTGCAATATTACGAAGAGGCCCGCCGCGACATTCGTCACTACCTGGCGCAGACGCTGCCTGGCGCGCTGGTGATCAATATCGCCGCACGCTGACGACGGCTGTTATCCTGGTCACTGCCATCAGCTTTCTCCCCCGTGTTCGTGACGCACTCTCGCGGGGGCTTATTATTACCCACATCTTGAGCCGATGACCCTCAACCCCCGGCCCCTTCTGCCGCGTTGCGGGCGAAGGGGAGTGCCTGGGCGAGAGACAGCAAGTCCCCTCGCCCTGCGACGCAGTCGCGAGGGTGAGGGGATAGAGGGGTGAGGGGCAGCAGGCGACTGCACATTGCCTGTCATATCTTGCATGCTCCCATATGATGCTGTTTGCGGCCAGAGGCGCTACAATCGCTGGTAGCGATCGCACCAGACAACGAGAACACGCCCATGCGCGAGCCTGACTGGGAAGCCCTGGCCGACTTGCAATTCCTGCTCTATAACCGCATCGCCGATGCGCTCAATGCGGCGCTGTCCAGCATCGCGCTCAGCGATATGCCCGAAGCCCAGAACCGCCCGCCCGCTTTCTGGAAGGATCGGGCGCAGACCAAGGTTGCCAACGTGCTCAACCTGGTGGTGGCCTGGTCGCACCTCATCCGCTACAAGCGCGGCGACCCGATCCCTGCGCAGGCACAGCGCACCTTTCACGCCAACGCCCTACTGACCTGGCTGAGCGCCCAGTTGCACATGGCCCCGCCGCCGCTCATCGAGTCCGATCCGGTGTTGCACGGCAACCAGGAGACGCTGCAGGAAGCCCTGCTGATGCTTTATTCGGCGGCGCAGGCGCTGGGCACGGGCGTGCGCCTGGAAACCGAGGTGACGCGCCTGGGCACGTGGTTTCATGTGCGCTTTACCCGACCCCCCTCCATGCCCTCTACGCTCGATGCTTTGCTGGCGAATTTCCGCGAGCACTGGCGCGACCAGAGCGCCCGCTTCGAGCTGACCATCGCTCGCGATTTCGTGCGCATGAACGGGGCCGAGTTGATGCTGGGCACCAGCGGGATGCAGGCCGACCTGATGTTCTTCGTGCGGGCAGCCGGGGTGCCCCGCCCGGCAGCCCCGCCGCCGACACCCTCAGCGGGGCAGACTGCCCCGCCCGGCAAAACCCGCCCGCTCGATCCTGCTGCGATCGCTGCAGCGCCTTCGCCGCCGACACCCCCGTCGGCTGCAGAAGGCAGCGCAGCGGCGGAGAGCAGCGCTGCACCGTCTGCCAATGCCTCGGCAACGGACGCGCCCGCCGCGCCAGTGATCATCCCCGTCACCCTGCCCGACCCCAAACCTCCGGAGCGGTTGCTGTCCCCGCCTGATAACGCTCCGGCTGCCGAAACAGCCTCCCCTTCTCCAGACTCCGATGCGTCGGATACATCCGCGGAGGACTCGTCCGTTTCGGACATTGCGTCCGAGGCGCGCCAGGGCAGCGTCGGGCAAAAGGCAGGGTAAAATCGGCAGGCTGTGTTACCATGACAGACAAATACCCGCCCCGTGGAGGACTGGTTGATGACTGTGCGCGTGCGTCCACTATTCTGGTTGTTGGGTCTGTTGGCCCTGGTTGCTGTCGCCCTCCCCGCCCGCGTCTGGGCGCAACCAGGAGAACGCTACGAGAATCCGGCGCTCGGCGTCTCGTTCACCATGCCCTCCGGCTGGCAGGTCAATGCCTGGGAGAAAGGTCTGCTGGCCGGTGCGCCCGCCGACCTGGCTCTGGTAGAGGCGGGTACCATGCCGCAGGGCCTGGTGGTGCGCATGATCTTCGGCTCCTTTAGCGAGCTGGGCATCACCGATGCGTCCGAACTGCCGCAGTTGCTGACCCGGCTGATCGCCGAAAGCCCCTCCGCTCCCGAACCGCGCCGTGTCGAGTGGGGCAATGCCAGCGGTTATGAGGAACTGGTGACCCTGCCGCAGGAACAGTTGACTACGCGGGTGGCCCTGCTGGCGATCGCCGGCGGGCGTGTGGCCATTGTGCGCGGCATCGCCCCTGCCGCGGCGTGGGATACAGGGGCGGGCGCGCAATTCGACGCTCTGGCGGCATCGCTGTTCTTCACCCTGCCCGCCCGCGAAGCTGACCTGATGACCCGCCTGACCACCAACGACGGGGGCGTGCTGTGGCACTACGTCGCGCCACAGCCGGAAAACGGGCGCGTGGTACGCGCGGGCGGCATCGTCTACGACATGTTCAACGTGATGTACATGACCGCCGGGCCGGGCGGCATATTGTCGCTGGAGATGAACAGCGGACGGCAGATCAGCTATATGGGGCCGTGGATCGGCGGGGACTACGTGGACGTGGCCATCGGGCCGGACACGAAGCTCTACCTGGCGAACGTCTCCGAAGAGCGGCAGGCAGCAGTGACGGTGGTGGATCGCGCGGGCAATTTCGCGCGGGCCTGGGGCGCGCGCGGCGACGGTGACGGTGAGTTCGCGCCGGGAATGCCGCAGACCATCGCCGTGACGCGCAACGGCGACGTGTGGACGGTCTCCGAAGGGCACAGCGCGGGCGTGCGCAACCGCCTGTACAAGTTCGACGCTTTCGGCAACCTGCTGCTGACCGCCGACCTGTCTGCCATTAACTCCGATCTCAGCGGGGTGCGCCTGGCCGTTAACGACAGGACCGATGCGCTCTACCTGGTGGGGGCAACCGGCAACCTGAACGTGGTGGACTCACAGGGCGAGCCGCTCGTGGTCAACCTGGCGCAGGAGATTCTGCAAGGGCTGACGCCGCTCGACATCGCCATCGCCCCCGACGACAACCTGATCCTGGCGTTGCCCGCGCCGGGTCTGGATGGCTTCGGCTTTCTGGAAATGAGCGTGGCGGGCAGATTGCTCGATGCCTTCGGCTTCCCCTACGACATAACGCGCGGCGGGCCGTTCCTGCCGGGCGAGTATTTCCGCCCTGCTGGTCTGGTGGTCGGGCCGGACGGCACGATCTACTGGACGGAGACTCATCCGGAGACCGGCTACACGCAGGTGCAACGCTTCACCTTCACTGGCGACGGCCTGCTGCCGCTGGGCGCGGAAGTCGCCGCGGGCAGCGGGGGTGAGTCGCCCCTGGGCGCTGATCCAGCACAGGGCGGCGGTTCGATCGCCTATGGGCAGGCGGTGCGCGGCGCGCTGAACAACCGCTATCCCTTGCACCGCTGGACATTCGAGGGCAGCGCGGGCGAGCACGTGCTGATCACCATGAAGGATGTCAGCGGGGCGGGTCTGCTCGACCCCCAATTGAGGCTGCTGAATGCTGAGGGGCGTCCCATCGCCGCCAACGACGATGTGGGGGCAGTGCGTCCGGAGGGGTTGGCCGAGCGTGACGCGGTGATTGACTTCTTCCTGCCTGCGACCGGTAGCTACACTATCGAAGCGGGGCGTTTCGGCGGGCGCGGTGACTACCTGCTGACCCTGGAGCGGCTGGCGCAATAAGCCTTCAGCAGTCGGCTGTCAGCCTTCAGCAAGGCGCTATGCGGTCGCTGTGCCCTGGCTACCCCACTCAGGAGGATTGCATCAAACCGCTTGCCGTTTTACCTCACCCCCAGCCTCGCGCCAGCGCCGCGCAGGATCGGGTACAATAGCGAATAGGGACAGGATGGGCGCGGAGACTCCAGACGGAGAACCTGCGCCCTGGCACCGTACACAGGGCGGATGGTATGCAAGACCTCTCCGGAACCATGCTCGGCCCTTATGAACTGCGCGACATCCTCGGCAAGGGCGGGATGGCGACCGTTTACCGCGCCTTTCAGCCGGGCATGGAGCGCGAAGTGGCGATCAAAGTCATGTCGCCCGACCTGGCCGAACAGCCAGAATTCATCGCCCGCTTCGAGCGCGAGGCGCGCATTATTGCGCAGCTTCAGCATCCGCACATCCTGCCCGTCTACGACTTCGGGCGGTCGGGGCCATATATCTATCTGGTCTCCCGGCTGATCGAGCGGGGCACGCTGGGCCACGAGTTGCACGGCAAGCCCCTGCCGCCCGCCCGTGTGGTGAAGATCACTCGGCAGATCGCCGACGCGCTCGACTATGCGCACAGGCGCGGCATCGTGCACCGCGACCTGAAACCCACCAACGTCCTGCTGGACAACGACGATCATGTCTTCCTGACCGACTTCGGCATCGCCAAGTTGATCGCGGGCAGTACCGTCAGCGGGCTGACTGCGCCCAACGCCGTGATGGGCACGCCGACCTACATGGCCCCCGAACAGTGGCGCTCCGAGCCGGTAGACGCCCGCACCGATGTCTACGCGCTGGGGGTCATGGTCTATCAGATGCTGCTGGGGCAGGTGCCTTTCTCCGCCGAGACCCCGCACGGGCTGATGTATCAGCACCTGGACAAAGAGCCAACGCCCGCCCGGCAGATCAACCCGGCCTTGCCCCCCGCCATCGAGCCGGTGTTGCGCCGCGCCCTGGCCAAACAGCGAGCGGCCCGCTATGCCTCGGCGGGAGAATTCGCCCGCGACCTCGACCGCGCGTTGGGCTTCCCTGAACGCTTGCCGGAACAAACGCTGCTGGAGGGGGCCGACGATCTGACCATAGATGCGGGCCTGGACGAGGATTACGCCGCCGCAGACCTGCTGATACCGGACGAGGTGCCGGTCGAATTCACCAACCGCACCGCTCCTTCGCCTTTTCCCTCTCCGCCGCCGGCGCTCACGGTGCCGGTCAACCCGCCCGCTCCCTATAAGGTCGCTCCTTCGGGCGTGGCGACGCCGGAGTTGCCTCCCCGGCCTTCCACGCCTGCCGTGACTGGCTATGCGCCCCCCTATTACCCGCCAGTGGAACGCCCTCACCGTCCGGCCAGCGCGGGTCGGATGCTGGTGGTCGCCGCGATTGTCGTTGGGGTGCTGTTTGTGCTGGCTGGGGTGGTAGTGATCAGCGCCCTGCTGCTCAACACGGGCGATGGAACTGCTGGCCCGCGACCGGTGGTGACGATCACCGCGCCTGCCGACGGCGCGATCGTCCAACTGGGGATGCTGGTCGCCATTCAATTCACCGCCACCAGCGAAGGGGGCATCTCGCGCATCGAGTTGCAGCGCTTCGGGCAGGTGTTGAACACCATCGAAGGCAGCGGGGAAAAGACGTTCCAGGGCTGGTTCACCTACGCCGCCAATAACACGGGTACCCACGAACTCGCGGTGATCGCTTACAGCAGCGCGCGTGCCAGCGAACCGGCCACCATCACCATCCTCGTGCGATGAGCTTTGCTCTGCCAGCGTGGGCAAAGTTTGACAGCGACTTTGCTGCGCCCGATGGCCCTCAACCCCCGGCCTCTTCGCCCGCAGCGCGGGCGAAGGGGGGCACTCACACGCCAGACAGTAAGTCCCCTCGCCCCGCGACGCAGTCGCGAGGGAGAGGGGATGGAGGGGTGAGGGGAGACTTGTGGGTAATGCATAGCCGCGTCGGAGAGGGGGCGAGCCGAGCATAGCGAGGCTGGGGGTGAGGTAAACCATAGCGCAGCAGACGGCCTGTTACGGTTTGTGCGCACCTCTCAAATGGGGTGCATTTCAGTTGAGTTCACAAGACCCGCCAAGCTCGAACGGGCCTGATACATTATCAGCCGACCGTGAACTTTCGCGTACCCCCAGGCCTTCGCGCCGTTGGCACTGTCCCCCGCCTAGGGTACAATCGCCCGGCGAGGAGACCCGCTCCATGAAGTACACCTCCTTTGCCGTGCGCGCCCGTCAGGGCGTGTGTCTCGTCTGGCTGACGGCCATCCTGCTGCTCGGCTGGGCGTTGCGCACGCACGATCTGGAGGTGCGCAGCCTGTGGGAAGACGAGGGCTGGACGATGCTCCTCAGCGCTGGCCCAGGGCTGGACGACGTGTTGCGCACCCTGGCCGACGATCAGCATCCCCCCCTCTATTTTATGCTGCTCCGGCTATGGCGGACGGCGGCGGGCGAGAGCGAGTTCGCCGGTCGTTACCTGGGCGTGCTGGCAGGGGTGATCGCTGTGGCGGGCACCTATCAACTGGGGCGCGCGTTGTTCTCTCCTCTGGCGGGAATCCTGGCTGCTCTGTTGCTCGCCCTGGCCGATCTGCCTATTGACCTAGCGCAGGAAGTGCGTCACTACAGCCTGCTGCTGACCTTCGTCGTGCTCTCCAGCGCCGCCTATGCGCGCTGGTGGCGGCGTCCAACACGCCTCAACCGCGCTGCTTATGTGCTGGCGTCGCTGGGAATGCTCTACACGCACTATCTGGGCCTGTACGTGCTGGGCGTGCAGGGGCTGCATCTGCTGCTCGCCCGCCGACCGTGGCGCAGGTTGGCCGAGGGGGTGCTGTTGCTGGGCGCAGTGGGGCTGGGCTTCCTGCCCTGGCTACCGATCATGATCGAGCAAAACCGCGTGCGGTGGGACAACCCCCTCTATTATCAGAATTCGCTGCCCAACAGCCCGGAGACTTTCCGCCTGGTGCGCGATACGCTGCTCGGCCACCATTACGCCCTGCTGGGGAGCCTGATCCTGCTGGGGCTGGTCTGGCTGAGCTGGCCGCGCGGCGAGGCTGCGCTCCGCCCGACGTTGCGTCTGCGCCCACTGTGGCCCGTGCTCTATCCCGCCCTGCAGATCGTGGTGATCGCCAGCCTGATCGTGGCGATCAACGAGCGGCGGCAGTTTCTCACCCTCCGCAATTTCCTGATTCTCACGCCTGCGCTGGCCGTGCTCGCCGGGCACGGTCTGGCCAATCTGCCCCGCCTGGCGCGCGCCTTCACGATCGCCCTGCTGATGATCGTCGCGCTGAGCACGGTAGACGCTCGCCGCCACTACCCGGACTGGCGCGCCATCGTCGGCAACGTCAGCGCGCACTATGTGGCGGACGAGCCGGTGCTGATGGACGTATGGGTGGGCGATTTTCCGGCGCGTTACTATCTCGACCGCCAACTGGGGCCGCAAACGCCGCGCGTTTCGTTGCGCGAATGGCGCGCTGAGTACCGCGAACTCTTTCTCCCAACCCTGCTCGGCTATCTCCAGCATCAGGACTCCTTCTGGTTGATCTGCTGGGGCGATGCGCCGCTGAACGAATACGGCGGATTGATCACTCAGGCAGGCCTGGAGCGCACGGCAACCCTGACCGTGGATCACCTGGGCACGCCTATCTACAGCCTGCGTTTCGACCGCCGCCCCGTCAGCACCCTGGCGACCTTTGGCGATCTGTTCGCTCTGCATCGCTTCCACGCGCCTACCTCTGCCACGGCTGCTGACACGATCTCTGTGGCGCTGTGGTGGACAGCAGAGCGCACACCGCCGCTCGACTACAGCGTATCAGTATTTCTGCTGGACAGTGCCGGAACGCTGGTCGCTCAGCACGACGGCCCGCCGCTCGACGGGTATGCGCCGACCTCAGGCTGGGCACCGCAGGCGCTTTACTTTGACCTGCATCGTTTGCGCCTGTCCTCCACTATGTCAGTCGGAGATTACACACTGGGCGTCAGAGTCTACTGGTGGGGAGATGGGCAACCGCTGCCCGTTGATAGCGGTGCCGAGTCAGCCGCGACATACCTGAGGCTGGGCACCGTGAGCGTTCGCTGAGACGCGCTGTAGTGAGCACCCGTAGTACGCTGTTCGCAGAAAATAAAAAAAGGACCGGCGAAGCGGTCCTTGCATTTGAGTTGGACGGGGTGGGGAAGAGATGCTCTTGGGTAAGCGGGATTTGGGCCGGGAGCATTTCCAACTCAAATGCACTCTTATCATAAGCTACGAA
This sequence comes from uncultured Anaerolineales bacterium, assembly GCA_937135955.1. GTDB lineage: Bacteria > Chloroflexota > Anaerolineae > Aggregatilineales > Aggregatilineaceae > UBA2029. The sequence goes on from CAKZOB010000053.1 coordinate 83,250, forward strand.
CGTTACACTCGCCATTAAAAAGAAGACGATTTTTAGAATTATTGGCTATTTTGACAAAACGCTAACATTTGTCGAACAACTTGCAACAAGCACCCCGCTGCAGCGTCAGAGCATGGACTCGACGGTATCCAGGAGCAGGCGAGCAGAGAAGGGTTTGATGATGTATTCGTCCGCGCCCGCGGCTAGCCCGGCTTCGATGTCGCTCTGTTGCCCGCGGGCCGAGATCAACACGATCGGCGGCGCTTCGTGATCGTAGGCCGCCTTGACCTGCCGACAGATTTCCAGGCCATCCATGCCCGGCAACATGATATCGAGCAACAATAGGTCCGGTTTGTGCTCCAGCGCATAGTCGAGGGCCTGACGGCCATCCTGGAAAGGGACGACCTTGTACCCGGCAGCTTCCAGGCGGCGCTGAATCAGGAAGAGGATATGGGTTTCGTCTTCGGCGACCAGAATGGTATTCATCTGTTGCTCCGCTGCTCCCCTTGCGCCATAGCCAGGCGCAAAGAGGGGGGCTTTTCTTGCTGCTGACTCTAGCGGCTGACCCCAGCGCGCAGCGTGTACACTCTCATTGTAGCATGGCTTGCGTCATCTGGATAAGGTGCAGAAGACGCCATTCCCTGTGTCGTCTATGCGCTGCGCCGTACGAACTGATACCCCGTCCCCCGTACTGTGAGCAGGTATTGCGGATTGGCCGGGTCCGGTTCCAGCTTCTGGCGCAGGCGATGCATATGCACTCGCAGCGTTTCCTCGTACACATCCTGTAGCGGCCACACCCGGCTGAGCAGCACGCGCGTGGGCACCACCTGGTTGGCGTTGCGCAAGAGCACGAATAGCAGATTGGCCTCGGTGGGCGTGAGAGGGTATTCGTGCTGACCGGCAAAGAGCATTCGCTGACCGAAATCAATGGCCAGCCAGTCATCTATGCGCACGATGCGGCTCTCGGCGTAATCGAAGCTGGGGATGCGGCTCAGCACACGGTAGACACGGGCGGCCAGTTCGCGCGGGTCGAAGGGCTTGCGCACGTAGTCTTCGGCGTACTGCACCAGACCGCGCACCACAGTATCGGCTTCTTTGCGTCCGGAGATGAAAATGATCGGCACATCTCCCATCGCCTTCAGCCGATCGCTGAGGGAAAAACCGTCCGTATCTGGCAATCCCAGATCGATCAAGACCAGGTGAGGCAGACCGTGGCGCTGCACGTGCCGCAAGAGCGCCTCCGCGCTGGAGAAAGTAGAGACCTGGTATCCCTGTAGCTCTAGCTCCTCGCGCACGATCTCCACCAGCCGGGTGTCATCATCTACGATTGCCACATGCCATTGCTGATAGATACCTCCCACATCACCTCCGATACACATGGGCTTTCCCGCCGCTGGCAGGCCGATCTAAGGCATGTTAAGATAGCAGATGCCAGTTGTCTGACGAATTTTTAGTGTATCATACCGCCGCTTGATCGCAAACGGAGATGGCCAGTTTGCACATTGCCCGTGTCGCCCGCCAACGCCGTCGTCGCCGCCGCACCCAGGGGCTCACCGCTCCCCGTGTGTTGCGCTGGGGCATCGCCCTGCTGGTGGCGCTGATCGGTGCTGTCACGGCCTTGGTAGTGCTCGCCGCGCTGGCCCTGTTCGCTATCTACACCTACTATGCGCGTCAGCTTCCGCCGGCGGAGCGCATCACCGCCGCCGAGGAAGAAGCGTTCCTCACCAGTGTGTTTTACGACCGATCCGGCCAAAATGTGCTGTACGAAGTGATCGATCCGGCGGGCGGCGACCGGCGCTGGGTGGACGTAGACACGTTGCCGCAATATTTCCTGGACGCCACGGTGGCCATTGAGGACTCGTCGTTCTACGAAAATCCGGGATTCGACCTGCGGGGCATGGTGCGCGCCCTGTGGAGCAATCTCACCGGCGGGCAGTTGCAGGGCGGCAGCACCATCACTCAGCAACTGGTGCGCAATGTGCTTTTCAGCGAGGAGGAGCGCCGCGCCATCAGTTACGAGCGCAAAGTCAAGGAAGTGATCCTGGCCTCCGAAATCTCGCGCTTGTATTCCAAAAAGCAGATTCTGGAGTGGTACGTCAACACCAACTTTTACGGTGGCTGGGCCTATGGCATCGAGGCCGCCGCGCAACAATACTTCAGCAAGCCCGCCCGCGACCTGACCCTGGCCGAAGCGGCAATGCTGGCCGCTATCCCGCAGTTTCCTTTGCAGAATCCCATTGACAACCCGCAGTCGGCCAAGCTGCGCCAGGAAATTGTCCTGCAAACGATGGTGCGCGAGGGCTACATCACGCAGGCCCAGGCGGACGCGGCCCTGGCCGAGCCGCTGATCGTGCGCCCCTTCACCGACCGTTTTCACCTGACCGCACCGCACTTCTCCACCTACGCCCGCGCCGAGGCCGAGGCGATCCTCAACGATCTGGGGCTGGATGGCGCGCGGCTGGTGACGCGGGGCGGCCTGCGCGTCTACACCACCCTTGATGTTGACCTGCAACTGCAGGCCGAGTGTGTGGCGCGCGCCCAGGTGATGCGTCTGGATGGCCCCGATCCCACAGCTACGCCCAACACCAGCGCGGGCACACCCTGCCTGGCGGCCAGCTATCTGCCGCCCATCCCCGCCGAGATGATCGGTGTGGAGCGCGAGGTGACCAACGCCGCTGTGGTGGTGTTGCGCGCCGAGACGGGCGAAATCCTGGCCATGGTGGGCAGCGTGGACTTCTGGAACGAAGGCATCCAGGGCAGCTACAACACAGCGCTGGCGCAGCGGCAGCCCGGCTCGGCTTTCAAGCCTATCGTCTACACCGCGGCGTTTCTGCAGGGGCCGCTACCCGGCTATCCCAATGGCATCACTGCGGCCACCATGACGTATGACGTGCCACTGACCTTCGATAACGGCGGGCAGCCCTACACCCCCGTCAACATAGACCGGCAATATCACGGGCCGGTCAGCGTGCGCGACGCCCTGGCCAATTCCTACAATGTGCCGCCGGTGCAGTTGACCAACATGATCGGGCTGGGGCCAGTCATCCGCACGGCGCACCGGTTGGGCATCAATTCGCTGACCCAGACTGGACGCTACGGGCTGGCCCTGGCGCTGGGCAGCGGTGAAGTGTCGCTGCTCGACCTGACCTATGCCTACAATGTGTTCAATACCGGCGGCTACATGGTCGGTATGCCAGTGCACAAGGATCAGCTCATCCCCGGCTTCCGCACGCTCAACCCCACCGCCATCTTGCGCATCGAAGATGCCGACGGGCAGGTGCTGTGGCAGTACGGCGAAGAAACCAATACCTATCAGCGCCGCCTGATCCTGGAACCGGCGCTGGCCTATATTATCACTGACATTCTGTCCGACGCGCAGGCGCGTATGCCGGCCTTTGGGCAGGGCAGCCCGCTCGACCTGTCGCGGCCTGCTGCGGTGAAAACTGGCACCACCAACGACAACCGCGATAGCTGGACAGTCGGCTACACCCCACAGATTGTGACGGGCGTGTGGGTGGGCAATAACAACAACCATTCGATGATCGATGTCACCGGCACAACGGGCGCTGCGCCGATCTGGCACGCGCTGATGGAATACCTTCACACGCGCGATTCCCTGCCGCCGCGCGAATGGGAGCGCCCGCCGACGGTGGTAGAGCGCGTGGTGTGCGAACTCTCCGGCCTGCTGCCCACGCGCCATTGCCCGCAGCGCCGCGAACTGTTCTACGTAGACCCGCAGCGCGGCATTGACACGCAGCCCACCCGGGCGGACACTTACTGGAAGAGCTACAGCGTCAATGTGTGCACCGGGCGGCTGGCAACGGCTTCCTCCCCGCCCAGTTGCGTGGAAGAGGTGGTGTACTTCGACTATCCGCAGGAGACGCGCGCCTGGGCGCGCGAAACCGGACAGCGCTTCCCGCCCACCGAATACGACGACATAAACGCGGCGTCGCCCTTCAGCCCGGTGACAATCATCTCGCCAACGATTCAGGCTCGCGTCCGGGGTGTGGTGGAGGTGCGCGGCAATGCCACCGCCGAGGATTTCGCTTACTTCCGCCTGGACTATGGCGCGGGTCTGCAGCCGGATGTTTGGCTGCCCATTGGCCAGGCGCAGACGGTGCCGGGGCGGGGCATCGTGCTGGGCACCTGGGATACCATTGGCCTGAGCGACGGGGCGATCTACGTGCTGCGCCTGACGGTCGTGCGGGCCGACAACAGCGCCGAACGCGCCTACGTGTCGGTTACGGTGGACAATCAGCCGCCACAGGTGGCGCTGGTCGAGCCTGCGCCGGAGAGCCGCTACACGCTCGGCCAGGATGTTCATGTTCCCCTGCGAGCCGAGCCGGAAGACAACGTGCAGATGGCCTATGTGGAGTTCTACCAGGGCGAGGAGTTGATCGCCACCAGCGAAGAATGGCCCTATACCGCCCGCTGGACGTTGGGCGAACCAGGTGTATATGAGTTCTGGGCAGCGGCCTATGACGCCGCCGGCAATCGCGCCCAGTCCGGGCGCGTGACGATATACGTTGAGGGCAGCGGCGATTAGGCCACGCCCGTCCGGAGAGATGATTTGATGACCCCTAGCTGGCACAGCCTGTACGTCGCCGATGTCTCGCCAGAAGCAGTCAGCGCAGCGCTCATCAGCGTGCTGGGCAGACACGGCTATACCCCCTACGATCCGTTCCCCGGCGGCGCAGGCACTCCGCCTGGGCTGACCGATCTGGTGCGGCTGTTCGTCGCGCCCGCCCAAGAAGGCGGGGTGCGCGTGTTGGGAGTGCTGGATCGGGCGCTGTGCACGGAACTGAGCGCCGCCCTGGACAGGCCGGTGCTGGTGGCCTGGCTGGACGAAAAGAGCGGCGGCTTTGCCCTGGCGATGGGCAATACCATTGACGAGACGCCCGATGCCCTTGTCCCCTATCTGCGCATCGGCTCCACGCTGGATGATCTGCGGCGAGCCTGGGCTGGCGAAGTGCGCGTGGACGCGCCGCCGGACGAGGCTCAGGCGGGGCAGCAGTTACCCCCCGCCCTGCGCGATCTGGCTGAGCAACAGGGCGTTGACCTGCGCAAGGCAGGCTCTTTGTTCGAACAACTTAGCGGTCGCCTGTTCGGGGGATTGGCCGGGCAGGCGGGCGAATCAACCGCCGAGCAGGAAGCAGCCCGCGCGGTGTTGATGGGCGGCGGGCGCGATCTGTGGAACAGCCTGGCCGGGGTGCGGGTGTGCGCCATCGCCAGCCTGTTGACGCTGCCCGCCAACTGGCGCGAACCGGATTGGGACGCGGTGCGCGACGCTTATCACGCCTGCCGGATGCGCGAACGGTACCCGCGCATGACCCCCCTGCCGGGCGACCGGGCAGCCCTGGCCGCCGTGCCAGATGCCGCTGCCTATTGGCCCGTGTTCATGGGGCGGACGCGCGCGGAGGGATAGCGTGGCTGAGAGCGATCGGGCGCGCTGGGATCGCCGTTATGCCGAGCCATCCGACCGTCTGAAGCGCGGGCCAACTCCTCTCCTGGAGCGTTACGCGCCGCGCAGAGAGGGGCTGCGGGCGCTGGAACTGGCCTGTGGACTGGGGCACAACGCTCTGTGGTTGGCCGCGCAGGGCTACACGGTGGACGCCCTGGACATCAGCTATGCGGCGCTGCGTCATGCGCGGGCAGAAATGCTGCGGCGGGGGTTGCAGGGAGTCAACTTCATCGTGGCCGATCTCGACGAATTCGCACTGCCGCGCTGTCAGTACGATCTGGTCCTGATCTTCCGTTTCTTCGACCGGCGTCTGTTCCCATCCATACGCGAGCGCGTGCGACCCGGTGGCCTGGTGATCTATCAGACTTTCAACGTGCGGCACCGCGCCCATCGCCCGTCGTGCTCGCCCGATCATATGGTGCGCCTGGGCGAGCTACCTGCTCATTTCCCCGGCTGGGAAGTCCTGGAAGCGCGCGACGAGGGCACACTGAGCAGTTTCGTCGGGCGCAAGCCCGCGGCAGGGTGAGCGGAAATCATCCGCGATGTCGCCGATACGGACGTTCATATCTCACCAGCGCTCGCCCCAGGCGCGGACACCGTGCCTCACCCAGGTTCCGCGTATTGGCGCGGACTGTTGTAAACGCGGCGTGACATGGCCCCCGGCGAATTGCTGATCAGGTAATTGGTTTGACTGAGAATGGGGAGTTCGTCGCGCCAAGCGAGCAGCAGATCGGCAAAGGGCGGAAGTCTCATCTTGCTTCCCCCAAGCGAAGATTACCTTCTTCAGCATGAAATCATAGTATTTGCCCGGCATGTCCTCGCGCGGTATTTTCGTGGAAATACAACAAACTTCTCACGTTACATTTTCCATTCAACTTTTTAAAGCTCTAACTCTAGAAGTTATGGAGACAGCGTTCTGGGTGAACACCAGGCATTCAGCGGTGGATGGCTATTGCTACTTCATAGGCAGCAGAGCCGATCACCAGGCGGTGACCGAGTATTTGCACGGTCTGGCTCTGGAACTGGCCGCACGGGGGCATCGTGTTATTCTGTTGCTGGAAAGCCGCCGGGTAGCGGTCACCGAAGAGCCAGCTAGCAATCCCGCCGTGCTGGTCTTCCCTTCGCGCTGGCCAACCAGGCCACAAGATGTGCGCTTCCTCTACCGCCTGATCCGCCAGCACCGCCCTGACTGTCTGATCGGCAACTTTGGTACGGCCAACCTGATGACAACGCTGGGATGGTTGATGCGGGTGCCGCAGCGCGTCGCCTGGCACCGTACCATGAGCACAGCGGTCTATGGGGATGCAACCTCCCGATCCAAAGCGCGATGGCGGGAAACCCGACGAAAAATCGTCTACAAACTGGCCACTCGTGTCATCGCCAACTCGCAGGCAGCTTCTCAGGATGTGCAGCGCGTCTACGGCGTTCCGCCACACAAGTGTCATGTCTTCTACGACTCCCTGGCCGATCCCCTGCCCACCCTGCCTGCACACCAGCCTGGCAACCAACCACTCATCGTATGTGTGGCGCGCCTCGCCCCTATGAAAGGGCAAGACACCCTCATCCGGGCCATCGCCCTGCTCACGGATGATCTACCTGAAGTGCGGGCCGAATTCGTGGGCGATGGCCCGCAACGCTCAAACTACGAACGCCTGGCGCAGCAACTCGGCGTGGCCGATCGCTGTACTTTCGTCGGTCACGTGCCGCACGACGAGGTGCTTGCTCGCATGGCCGCGGCCACTGTCTGCGTCATGCCTACCCGTAGCGAAGCGTTCGGGCTGGTCAATATCGAAGCGATGGCGGTCGGCACGCCGGTAGTGGCTTCTCAGGTGGGCGGCATCCCGGAAATCATCCGCGACGGCCAGGATGGCTTCCTGGTGCCCCCAGACGACCCGCAGGCCCTGGCCGACAGGCTTCGCCTCTTGTTGACCGATCCCGCGCTCCGCGCGCGCATGAGTCAGAGCGCCCGGCAACGCTTCCTGGACTGCTTTGAGCAGCGAGCGAATATCGCCCGACAGGCCGACTGGTTCGAGGCTTTGGTTGCCGACAGCAAGCGCTGACTGGCCGCTTTGCGTCTCAGGCGCGGTCCTGAGCGGGCGTACGCCCCCGCGCCCGCCGCGCTCGCGCTAGACCGCATCCAGGACGGCTGGTATGATTGAGCCGTTTTGGTTAGCAGCTCACCTGGGAGAAAAATCGTGCGCATCACCATCGAATTGCGGCTGATCCCCCGCTACCGGGTGATGGATTACCTGGTACAGGCGGGCGGTACGCCGGTCGAGCCGCTTTCCGTCGTCGGTCGGGGCTGGACCGCCACCATTGAGGCGCTGGAACCGGATCGTCTGGGCCTGGTGCAGGTGCCGCGCGACTGTCTGGTGATCGAGGGCGACGAAGCCGCCGTGGAGCGCGTGCGCGCCTTCATGCAGCGTCAGGTAGATCGCCTGCGCCAGCGACGCTGAGTCTGGAGATTGGCTGTGACAGCGCTATAATCTTCAACAACATCTTGTAATTTGCCTGAGGCTATGCCCGTGAGTCATTCTGCATCGTCCGCTCTCTTGCTCGACCGCCTGGGGCGGCCCTTCCGCGACCTGCGCATCTCGGTCACGGACCGCTGCAACTTCCGCTGCGGCTACTGTATGCCGGAGGAAGTCTTCGGCGAGCGCTACCGTTTCCTGCCCAAGGGCGATTTGCTGACCTTCGAGGAAATCACGCGCGTGGCCCGCCTGATGATCGGCCTGGGCGCGCGCAAAATCCGCCTGACGGGGGGTGAGCCGCTCGTCCGTCAGCAGATCGAGCGCCTGGTGACACAACTCGCCGCGCTGGAGGGGCTGGCAGACCTGGCCATGACCACCAACGGTTTTCTGCTGGCGGAGAAAGCCGCCGCCCTGCGCGACGCTGGTCTGCACCGCGTGACGGTGAGCCTGGATAGCCTGGACGACGAAGTCTTCCGCCGCATGAACGGGGGGCGTTCCGGCGTCGCGCCAGTGCTGGAAGGCATCGCCGCGGCGGAACGCGCTGGCCTGACGCCGATCAAGATCAACACGGTGGTGCAGCGCGGTGTCAACGATCATACGCTGCTCGACCTGGCCCGCTTCTGCCGCGAGCGGGGTTACATCGTCCGTTTCATCGAGTATATGGACGTGGGCAACCTCAACGGCTGGCGGCGCGAGGATGTGGTACCCGCCGCCGAAATTGTCGCGCGCATTGATGCTGTGTGGCCAGTGGAACCGATTCCCGGCAATTACCCCGGCGAAGTCGCCAACCGTTTCCGCTACCGCGATGGGGGCGGCGAGATCGGCGTGATCGCCTCGGTGACACAGCCGTTCTGCGGCGACTGTACACGGTTGCGCCTGTCGCCGGAGGGCAAACTCTATACCTGCCTGTTCGGGACGCAGGGCACCGACCTGCGCGGGCCGCTGCGCGCGGGCGCGACCGATGCCGAACTGCTCGACCTGGTGACCGGCGTCTGGCGGGCGCGGACGGATCGCTATTCCGAACTGCGCGCGCAGATGGACTCCCCGCGGCACAAAGTGGAGATGTATCACATCGGCGGGTGATGAGATTGTGAATTTCAGATTGCGGATTGCGAATTGCGGAATGCCCCCTTCAAATCCGCCATTCGCAACCCTGTTCGCCTGAAGACGGGGCCTGCTACGGTGATTTCTATGAAAGTCAAGGTGACGTTCTACGGCGGATTGAAACAAGAGGTGGGCAGCAAACAGCAGATCATCGAGCTGCCCGGCGAGTCGGCCACGGTGGCGACGCTCGCCGAGGTGCTGCTGGCCCGCTATCCGGCGTTGGCCCCGCGCCTGGCGACGGTAGCCTATGCCGTCGGCGATACGCTGGTCGGGCCGGAACACCTCTTGCGCGACGGAGACGAAGCGGCGTTGTTGCCGCCGGTGAGTGGAGGCTGAAGCATGGGACGCTGGATCACCGAAGAACCGCTGGCGCTTGAACCGTTGCTGCAGGAGACCGAAGACCCGTCCTGCGGCGCACTGGTTGTCTTCTACGGCACGGTGCGCGATCACAATGACGGGCGTCCGGTGCGCGCCATGACCTATGAGGCGCACGTCAGCCTGGCCGAAAAGGTGCTGCGCGAGATCGAGGCTGAGGTCCTGGAGCGGTTCGATGTGCGTCAGTGCCGCATTCAGCATCGCGTGGGCTTGCTGCAACTGGGCGAGCCGAGCGTCCTGATCGTGGTGCGCGCCGGTCACCGCGACGCCGCCTACGCTGCTTCGCGCTATGCCATTGACGAAGTCAAGCAGCGCGCGCCGATCTGGAAAGAAGAGCACTACGCCGACGGTGACAGCCGTTACCTGGACGGCGTCCCCCTGACCCGAAAGGACGAAACCCCCGCATGAAGGACGTGACCAGCAAATCGCCGACGCTGCGCGAAGCGGTCGCCGAGGCCAAGATCACCATGCCGCCGGAGATTCAAACCATGCTGCGCGAGCGCCGTCTGGAGAAAGGCGACGCCCTGGAAATCGGGCGCGTCGCCGGCGTGATGGCGGCCAAACGCACCTGGGAGATCATCCCCTTCTGCCACCCGCTGCCCATCACCGGCGCGGAGATCGCCTATGACTTCGAGCCGGACGGCGTGCGCATCCGCGCCAGCGTGCGCACTGTCGCCCCGACCGGCGTGGAAATGGAGGCGCTCACCGCCGCCAGTGTGACCGCGCTGACGCTCTACGACATGCTCAAACCGCACACCAAAGAACTGGAAATCGTCGAGACGCGCCTGCTGATGAAGACGGGCGGCAAAAGCGGCGACTACTTCCGCCAGGGTGCTGAACTGATCAGCCGCGGAGAGTGAAACAGCAAGGGGCGTCGCAGCGAACGCCCCTTTTCTATGCCTGGCCATTTTCCGCTGAAAAGACCGCCTGCCTACGGCGTCTGCGCGGTCAATTCGGTGACGCGGGCGCGGAAACGCTCGGCATCGGGCAGCCCCGTCTCGCGCAGCACTATCCGTCCCTCGCCGTCAAAAAGCAACGTCGTCGGCACGATCCTGACCTCGTAGGTGCGCGCGGCCTCGCGCCCTACCCCGCTGAGCAGGTCAAGCCGCAGCACGGTTGCCTGTCCTCTTACGTCGCGCTCCAGCCCATCCACGATAGGCTTTGTCAGGGTGCAGGCCGTTCAAAGATTGGTGTAGAACTCGACGATCGTGGGGCGTCCGCTGGTCAGGCGGGCTTGCAGGTCGGCCAGCGACGCGATCGGGCTGGGCTTGATGTACCACACCACGTGCAGGATGACGAACCCGGCCAACAGCGCCAGCGCCAGCCCGACCATCCCGATTTTGACCAGACTCAGTCCTGCGGCAAGTGTCACAACGTCCTCCAAAGACTGTGGCGTTAGGCCGCGGCGATTACCCGTCAGCTTTCAGCCACAAGGCCGCCTGCGCTGACAGGCATCCGCCAATGGCTCGATACTACTTGGATGCACAGCGAGTGCGGGGGGTTGCAGGGTGGGCAGAGTCTATGCGAGCAGTCTACCTCCCAACGAACACCGCTTTCACGCTGAGGGCTGATGCCTGATCGCCGGTAGCTGGACGGCTGACCGCTTTGCTCACTCCACCGCCAGCACGCGCGCCCCGCAGACCGAGACGCCCGTCGCGCGGGTGATGTTGCCAATGCCCGCCTCGTCATAGAGCGCGCCCAGCGCCGCCGCGACCCGTTGCGCGTTCGCGTCGCTATCGCACACAGCACACAGCGTAGGCCCGGCCCCGCTGATCACCAGGCTGAGCGCTCCTGCGCGTTTGGCCGTGACTCGCGCTTCGGCCAGCAGCGGGATCAGGTGCGCGCGGGCTGGCTCGATGATCCCGTCCCGCTCCATCGCCCCCGCCATTGCTTCCAGGTCGCCGCGATGCAGCGCATCAACCAGGCGGGCGACCGCCCCCGTCTGCGCCACCAGCGCGCGCAGCGAGACGGTCTGCGGCAGCAGCGCGCGCGCTACCGCTGTCGAAATGGCCACATCCGGCGTCACCAGGGCGAAGCGCAATGCCTCCGGCACGGGCAGGCGGCGAATTTCGCGCAGGTCGGGGCCGGTGATGAGGGTGATGCCGCCGAGCAGACTTGGCCCGACGTTGTCCGGATGGTAGCCGCTGACTAATGCCTCGCCGTCCAGACAGGCGGGCAGCAGCTCTTCGCGGGGCAGCGGCTCGCCGAACAGGGCATTGACGGCCACCGCCGCCGCCACCGCGCTGGCCGCGCTACTCCCCAGGCCACTGGCCAGCGGTAAGCCCTTGTGCACGGTCAAACGGACGCCGCGCTGTGCCTGCAGGCGCTGCAAGACACTGTTGGCGGCCACGCTTGCAGTGTTACGGGCCGGATCGCGCGGAAGCTGTCCGCCATCCCCTTCGATGGCAGCGATAACTACGCCGGGGGCGTCGTTCCACTCCGCACAGACGATGTCGCCCGGCTCGGCGAAAGCCACGCCGATCACATCGAAGGCCACTCCAAAGTTGCCCATGCTGGCGGGCGCGAAGGCTTGTGCTCTGGCAATCTCCATGACAGATGTTATCCTTGTGACGATTGATAACCCGCTGGCACCCTCGTGAGGTCGGATGCGATGTCGAGCCTGCTCAAATGCATGGATTGCGGACGAGAATACCCCATAAACGCGATACTATACACCTGTGAGCAGTGCGGCGGTTTGTTGGATGTGCACCATGACCTGGACGCGCTGCGAGAGCATGTCTCGCGCGAGCTGTTCGACAGCCGCCTGGGGACGTTCGACGCGCCCTATAGCAGCGGGGTCTGGCGCTACAAGGAACTGATCTACCTCGACCTGGACAACGCGGCCATTGTCAGCCGCAACGAGGGCAATACCAATCTCTACGCTGCCCCTGCGCTGGCCGCCTGGGCGGGCGTGCGCGCGCTCTACCTGAAACACGAAGGCGAAAACCCCACCGGTTCCTTCAAAGATCGCGGCATGACCACCGGCGTGACTCAGGCGCGCGCCCTGGGCATGACGCGCGTGGCCTGCGCCTCTACGGGCAACACCTCGGCTTCCATGGCTGCCTACGCCGCGCACGCAGGCATGGAGGGCATCGTCTTCTTCCAGGATCAGCAGATCGCCTTGGGCAAGCTCTCGCAGGCCATCGCCTACGGGGCCACCTGCGTGCAGATCAGCGCCGACTTCGACCGCAACCTGGCCCTGGTGCGCGAGATCGCCGGAGCGTTGGGCATCTATGTGCTCAATTCGGTCAACCCCTTTCGCCTGGAAGGGCAGAAGGCGATTATCTTCGAGACGCTGCAACAACTGCGCTGGCAGGTTCCTGACTGGATCGTCTGCCCCGGCGGCAACCTGGGCAACAGTTCCGCTTTCGGCAAAGCGCTCTACGAGCTGCATCAGCTCGGCCTGATCGATCGTATGCCACGCCTGGCCATTGTACAGGCCGAGGGAGCCAACCCGCTCTACCGGGCCTATCAGACCGGCTTCAGCCATTTCGAGGCCGTGCACGCACAGACGATCGCCACCGCCATCAAGATCGGCAATCCGGTGAACTATCCGAAGGCGGTGCGCGCGCTGCGCTGGACGGACGGCGTGGTGACGCAGGTGAGCGACCAGGCGATCATGGACGCCAAGGCGCTGATTGATGGGCAGGGCATCGGCTGCGAACCGGCGTCGGCATGCTCGCTGGCCGGAACACGTCAGCTTGTCGAGGCGGGGGTGATACGCCCCACCGACACCGTGGTGGGCATCCTCACCGGCCACATCCTCAAAGACCCGGACGCGACCATCGGCTATCACCGCGACGCGCTAACAGACATCCGCGCTGCCTTCCCGAACCGGCTGCATCAGGCCGAGCCGTCGGTCGAGGCGATCACCGCCATTCTGCAAGGTTCTGCCGTGCACCGCCCGTTGTGATCGTCACCCCGCACCCGTCATTCGCGCCGCGGCGGGTGGACGTAAACCTTGCCCTCCACAATGCGCAACGGGAAGACTGTCAGCCAGTGCGACTGCAAGGGCGACAGTCCGCCGCCCAGGTAACGCCCGCTGCGCAGGTCGTAACGTGCGCCGACGGTCGGCGTAGTGATCGTGCAACCGAGCACTTCACCGTGCGCGATCGAGCCGCCGGTTTGCGGGCAGCGGTCTTCCACGGCGTGCAGGTCGTCGGCCTCGCAGGCAATCAGTAACACCGGCACGTTGCCAATGAGTACAGTTTTGCGCCCGCGCTGGGGAATCTCGCTGCGCTCGCAGACATACACATACCCTTCGGGGGCCGCAGTGTGAGTCGAACCGGTCATCATCGTCGCTCCCTCCTGGCAAACTGCAAGAGAACGGTCGGGGCGACTTGTGCGCCGGATGCGCTCCAAGGGTCTACCCTCATTATATGGCATCTTGCGCTTCCCTTCTGGACGGCTACTTCTCCCAAGGAGTGCGTCTGGGGCCTGAGCGCAGATGTCACTGCTGAGACGCAAGGGTCGCAGAGAAAAGTTAGGAATATCTTGTGCTCTTCTCTGCGCCCTCCGCGTCTCTGCAGTTGTAACACCCTTACCCCGCTAGTCGGACGCCTTCCACACACGCCGCATTCGTTTTGTTCTTCCCCCTGCGCGGGTTATGATTGGCGGGCCAATGGGCAGACAGATGGGTTTGTGATAAAGTCTACAAGGTTTCGGAGCGTTCGGAACAATGTGAACGATGGAGGTGCCCCGCTCATGGCCTATGCCGATCTGCGCGAGTTCGTCGCGCGCCTGGAGGCAGCGGGAGAGTTGATCCGCATCGGCGAGCGGGTCAGCCCGCACCTGGAGATCACCGAGATCACGGATCGCGTCAGCAAAGGCCCCGCCGCGCACAACAAGGCGCTGCTCTTCGAGAACGTCGAGGGCAGCACCATGCCGGTGCTGATCAACGCCTTCGGCTCGGCGCGGCGTATGGCGTTGGCCCTGGGCGTGGACGATCTCGAAGCGCTACGACAACGCCTGGCCCGCCTGATTGACCCGCGTCTGCCGCAGGGCATGGGCGCGATGATGAAACGCGGCGGCGAAATGCTGGGCGCGCTGCGCAGCATCGGCCTGGGGCCGAAACGTGTGCGTCGCGCTCCCTGCCAGGAAGTGGTGATCACCGACGCCCCCTCGCTCGACCTGCTGCCTCTGCTCACCTGCTGGCCCGGCGATGGCGGCCCGTATATCACTCTGCCGCAGGTAATCACCCGCGATCCGGTGACCGGCGCGCGCAACGTGGGCATGTACCGCCTGCAGAAGTTTGACGAGCGCACCTTGGGGATGCACTGGCAGCGTCACAAGGGCGGGGCCGAGCATGAGCGCGAAGCGCGCGAACGGCAACAGGATCGGTTGCCGGCGGCCATCGTTCTGGGCGGCGATCCGGCACAGATGTGGTGCGCCTCTGCTCCCCTGCCGCCGGGCATTGATGAGTACCTGCTGGCAGGCTGGTTGCGCGGCAAACCGGTGCCCTTCGTCAAATGCATCACACAAAATCTTGAGGTGCCCGCCAACGCCGAGATCGTCATCGAGGGCTACGTAGACCTGAGCGAGCGCCGCCCAGAAGGCCCCTTCGGCGATCATACGGGTTTCTACACGCCGCCCGATCTTTTCCCCGTCTTCCATGTGACGGCCATCACGCACCGGCGCGGCGCGATCTACCCGACGACCATCGTCGGCAAGCCGCCCATGGAAGATTACTGGATGGGCAAGGCCACCGAGCGGCTCTTCCTGCCCCTGCTGCAGCTTTTCCAGGGCGAGATCGTGGACTACGCCATGCCTGCCGAAGGTGTCTTCCACAATCTGCTGATCGCCAGCATCAAGCCGCGCTATCCGGGGCACGCGCAAAAGGTGATGTACGGCGTCTGGTCCATCGGGCTGATGATGCTCACCAAGGCGGTGATTGTGGTGGACGCAGATGTGAACGTGCACGATCCGGCGGCGGTGACCGCAGCGGTGCTGAACAACGTGGACTGGCGGCGCGACATCACCATCGTGGATGGGCCGGTGGATCAGCTCGATCACAGTGCCATCTGCGACTCGTATGGTGGTAAGATCGGGGTAGATGCCACGCGCAAACCGGATCGCGCGCCCTACTCGTCCCCTGCGCCCTTGCCCGCCGAGGCGTTGACGGCGCTGCTCGGCTCGCGCTGGCATAGCCCGCGACCGGGGGTGCTGCTGGTGGGCGCAGACAAGGCCCAACGCCCTGTGCGCGACCTGTTCGAGGCGATCTGGGCGCTCGCGCCGGAGGTAAGCATCGTGGCGCTCGATCCGTTCGTGGACGTGTGCCGCCTGTCGGAGGTCGCCTGGCGGGCACTGGGTAACGTGGACTGGCGGCGCGATATCGTGGTGCGCGGCGGGCCGGTGGATCACTTCGCCGCAGACGGCCCGCGCGGCCAACTGGGGATTGACGCCACTACCAAAGGGCCGGAAGATGGGCATCCGCGCGGCTGGCCGCAGGAGATCGCCATGAGCGCGGAGATCGTCCGGCTGGTGGACGAGAAGTGGGAAAAGTATGGAGTCGGGGGTCTGCAATAATGAGGCTGGGAGTGAGGAGCAGCGCCAGGGTGCCTGCCGTTCCGATGTGCGGCAAAGGCGGCAGACTCCGGACTCTTGACCCCTGACTCATTACTCACAAACCAGGCTGAATCATGGGTTCTTCAACACAGCAGGCCAAACAAGCCGCCCGCGCGCGCGGCCTGAAACCGGGCACCTTCGCCTACCGGCTGCGCGTGTTCCTGGAACTGGTGCGCTTCGAGCACACGGTCTTCGCGCTGCCGTTCGCCTATATCGGCATGGTGCTGGCAGCGGGCGGGTTGCCGACCCTGTGGCAACTGTTCTGGGTGACGGTGGCCATGGCCGCCGCGCGGACGCTGGCCTTCGCCGTCAACCGGCTGGCCGACCGCGCCTACGATGCGACCAACCCGCGTACCCGCAACCGCCCGACCGTGACAGGCGAGATTGACGGACGCACGGTGACGCTCTACGCGGGCGTGTCGCTGGTTGCGCTGTTGATCGCGGCGGCGGCGCTCGATCCGTTGGCGCTCAGGCTGGCCCCGCTCGCGCTCCTGTTCCTGATCGGCTACAGCTTCACCAAGCGCTTCACGGTGCTGTCGCACTGGGTGCTCGGCTTCACCGACGCGCTGGCGGTCGGCGGCGGCTGGATTGCCGTGCGCGGGTCGTTCTTCGCGCCGGACGACCTGCCCGCCTGGTTGTTGATCGCGGCGGTGATGTTCTGGATCGCGGGTTTCGACCTGATCTACGCCTGCCAGGATGTCGAGCACGACCGGCGCGAAGGGCTGTTTGCCTGGCCCGCCCATTATGGCGTCGCCAGCGCGCTGCACCTGTCGCGCCTGAATCACCTGGTCTTCCTGATCTTTCTGATCCTGGCCGGGCTGGCGGCTTCGCTAACCTGGCCCTACTATCTGGCGGCGCTGGTCACGGCGCTGCTGCTGGTTTACGAGCATCATCTGGTCTCGCCGGACGATCTCAGCCGGGTGAACGTGGCCTTTTTCAACATGAACTCGTACATTGCGCTCACGTTGCTGGCCGGGACATTCGGCGCGGTGATGGTATAGCGGTCATCAGCTATCAGCAGTCAGCCGTCAGCCGGAATCAGGCAAGGGAATGCTTTCTGATTAGCGGAAAGCTGACGGCTGATAGCCGAAGGCTTCTCACAACACAAGGAGATTTCAATCCATGCGTAAGACATTGTTTTCCCTCATTCTAGTTGCTGCTGTGCTTGTGACGAGCATGGCTCCGCTGGGCGGGCGCGCTCAGGCGCAGGAAACGCCCACCCTGCGCATGGGCCTGTTGCCCATCCTGGACGTGCTGCCCTTCTACGTGGCCGAGCAGGCCGGTTACTTCGCTGCAGAGGGGGTGCAGGTCGAGTTGGTGCCGGTCAGCAGCGCGCTGGAGCGCGATCAACTGGTCATCGCGGGCGAAATTGACGGCATGGTCAACGACCTGGTCAGCACCGGCATCTTCAATCAGGACGAGCCGCTGGTGCAGATCGTGGCGTTGGCCCGCCGCGCCTACCCCGATCATCCGCAATTCCGCATCCTGGCCGCGCCGCGCAGCAACATCACTATCCCCAGCGACCTGACCAATGTGGAGATCGGCATCAGCGAGAACTCGGTCATTCACTATATCACGCAGCGCATCCTGGAAGCGGAAGGGGTGAACGCCGCCGATCTGAAGTTCCGCGCCGAGCCGAACATCGCCATTCGTTTCCAGTTGCTGATGGAAGGGCAGCTCAAAGCGGCCTGCCTGCCCGATCCGCTGGCTCAAGCGGCCATGGTGGGCGGGGCGATCCTGATCGCCGACGATACGGCCCTGGTCGAGCAGCAGTTCAGTCAGAGCGTGCTCAGCTTCCGCACCGAGGTGATTGAAGAGCAACCGGAGGCCGTCGAAGGCTTCCTGCGGGCGTGGATGCGCGCCGCCGAAGACATCAACGCCGATCCCGAAGCCTATCGTGACCTGTGGTTGGAGAAAACCAACGTCCCCGATAGCGTGAAAGACACCTACGCCCTGCCGCCCTTCCCGACCTATGAGATCACCACAGAAGAGGCCTGGGACGATACTATCGCCTGGCTAGTGGAACAGGACATTGTGGACAATGCCGCGGCCTATGAGGACAGCGTCAACCCGACCTTCCTGGCCGCCATCGCCCCCGCCGCACCGACCGGCGATGCAGCGCAGGGCGAGGCGTTGTTCGCCAGCCTGGGCTGTGTGGGCTGTCACTCACTGGATGGCACGCCCGGCGCTGGGCCGTCGGTGGCGGGCATTGCTGCGCGCGCGGGTAACATGGTCGCCGGCCAGAGCGCTGCCGACTACCTGCGCCAGGCCATTGTCGAGCCAGCCGCCTATGTGGTCGAAGGCTACCCGCCGATCATGCCCGCCTACGACACGCTGAGCGAAGCCGATCTGGCGGCGCTGGTTGCCTATCTGTTGACGCTGGAGTAGGGCGAGCGCGCGGAATTGCTGGCAGCGTAGGGGCGTATGGCCATTGTCCTGCGCCCCTACCATTGGAACACCCCAGACTCTCACGGCGGAACATGATCACCATCGAGAACCTGACCTTTCGCTATGGCCCGCGTGCAAAACCCGTCTTCCTGGGCTTTTCATGGCATGTTGCGCCGGGCGAGGCATGGTCTATCATTGGGCCGTCGGGGTGCGGCAAGACGACGTTGCTGATGCTCATCGCCGGACTGCGCCGCGTCAGCCGCGGCACTATCCGCGTGGGCGAGACGGTCATCACCCGCCCGCGCCCGGAGACAGGGCTGATCTTGCAGGATTTCGGCCTGCTGCCCTGGGCGACGGTGTGGGACAACGTGGCGCTGGGCCTGCGCGTGCGGCGCTTCTACGGGCCGGATGGCAAACACGCGCCGCGCGGTCAGCCGCCGCCCTCGCGTAAGGAGGCCCGCCGCATGGTCGAGGAATGGCTGCGCCGCCTGAATATCTACGAGCAACGCGACAGGTTCCCCGGCGCGATCAGCGGCGGTCAACGTCAGCGCACCGCCATCGCCCGCACGCTGGCCCTGCAACCCGACCTGCTGCTGATGGATGAACCCTTCAGCAGCCTGGATGCCCCTACGCGCGAAGACCTGCAGAACCTGATCCTGCAACTGCGCGCCGAGATGAACCTGACCAGCGTGATCGTCACGCACGCCATCGAAGAAGCGGCCATTCTGGGGCGCAAGATTCTGGTGCTGGGCGAGCCGCCGAACACCGCTCCCCTTATTGTGGACAATCCCGGCGCAGGCTCGCCCGGCTACCGCAGCACGGTGGACTTTCTGGACAAATGCACCGAACTACGCACGTTGATGGGTCTGGCCCACTGACCGCCGCCGAGGCGGAAGTCTCGCCGAACGCTGTCAGCCTGGTGCGGGACGCGCTGCGAGCGAGCGGCGCGCGCCTGCTCAACCTGACGCTGGCGCTGAGCATCTTCGCCGCCTGCTGGACGGCGCTGGCCGCCGCGCTACGCCGCGACATCATGCCCTATCCCTGGGAAGTGCTGCCGGTCTTCGTCAGCGAGATGCAGGGCGACTTGTGGAATCACATGGTCGCCAGCGCAGGGCGGGTGCTGAAAGCTACCGCGCTGGCCACGCTGATCGCTACGCCGGTGGGCCTGGGGCTGGGACAGATTCGCCTGCTCAACCGCATCTTCTCGCCGCTGATCGGGTTGGTGCATCCCATCCCCAAGATCGTCTTCCTGCCGGTGATCCTGGTGATCATGGGTATCGGCGAGACATCCAAAGTTTTCCTGATCGCGCTGATCCTGTTTTTCCAGATTCTGGTAGTGGTGCGCGACGAAGCGGCCAGCCTGCGCCCGGAACTGATTCAATCGGTGCGCTCGTTGGGAGCGGGCCGACGGGCGCTATTCCGCTTCGTCTATCTACCGGCGTCGCTGCCCGCGGTGCTGACCGCGCTGCGCGTTTCGGTGGGTACGGCTATCGCTGTGCTGTTCATCGCCGAACAGTACTCCACGCGCCAGGGTCTGGGCTACTACATTGTCACCCTCACCTGGCAGCGTCTGCGCTTCGAGAAGATGTACGCGGGCATCCTGGCCATGTCGCTGCTGGGGCTGATCCTCTACCTGGCCGTAGATGCGCTGGAGCGCATTGTCGGGCGCTGGCGGCACGCCGGCGAAAGCTGACCCTCTCCTTTGCCGGTACCTCAGCTCGACGGTCGTGCCGGGTGCTCGAACGACCCGAATATATTTTGCACGCACTCTCGCGCCAGATGCGCCTGTACGGCAGGCCGCATCCCGCGTATACTAACGTACATGCGCCGGTGAAACTGGCGACGGGTCTCTGCACAGTCTGTCTTTAAGGATGATTCAGAAAACCATGTCTGGTGTCCGCACTTCACCCATTCTGCCGCCCGATCAGCGCCCGGCCTGGGAGACAATTCGGCCTATGCCCGCCTCGCGAGTTTCGCAGCGCAAGCCGATCATTGTCGGGCACCGTGGCGCTGCCGGCTTGGCTCCGGAAAACACGCTGCCCGCGTTCCAGGTGGCCATTGACCTGGGCATTGACGGCATTGAGTTTGACGTACAGCGTTCCAGGGATGGGGTGCCCATTGTCTTTCACGACGAAGACCTGGAACGCCTGACCAATGACACGGGTAAACTGTTCGACAGAACCCTTGACGAACTGCGGGCGCTTGAGATCAAGACGGATCACAGCGCGTACACGGGCGTACACATCCCCACTTTGCAGGAAGTGCTGGGGTTCGTGCAGCAAGCCGAACAACTGCTGATGATCGAGCTGAAAGAGCCGTGGCGCTTCCCCGGCATTGAAGAACAGGTTGTCACCCTGATTCGGCGCTATGATCTGGTCGAGCGCACTCAGATTCGCTCGTTCTATCATGAAGCGTTGCACACGGTGCACCGGCTCGCCCCAGAGATCGCTGTGTCCGAATTGTGGCTGGATCGTCTGCCAAAGGACGACGAGGTGATCTATAAGACGGTCAACGCCCATCATGTTCTCTACACGCCGGCGGAGATCGAGCGGTTGCATCGGCGCGGCGTACAGGTGACCGCCTGGACAGTGGACGATCTGCAAGAGGCTCAGCGACTGAAGGACGCTGGCATTGACGGGCTGACGACGAATTATCCTGATCGGCTGCTGAAGCTCTTCGAGTGAACGAACGCGCGGCTCCCAGGCCGCGCGTATTTATCAGCGGGGAAGTGGGATGCGCTATCTGATAGACGGGCATAACCTGATCGATCGGCTACCCGACATCGGCCTGAGCAACCCCGACGACGAGGCCCGGCTGGTGGAGCGACTGAAGAGTTTCTGCGCCCGCCAACGCAGCTATTGCACGGTCGTCTTCGACCGCGGGCTGCCAGGCGGCACGGCGCGCGACCTGAGCAACAGCCAGGTAGAGGTCGTCTTCGCCCATAGTGGTACCAGCGCCGACCGGGTCATCATCGCGCGGCTGCGCAAGGCACGCGACCGGAAAGGCATCACTGTGGTGAGCAGCGATCAAAACATTGTCGCCGAAGCGCAGCGGTTGAAAATCGCGGCGATTTCGTCGGCTGAATTCGCGCGGCGGATGGGTCAGCCGACGAGCGCCCCGAACACAGACGATAAGCCCTCGGATCGCCCCCTGACGCGCGACGAACTCAGCGAGTGGGAGCGTCTCTTTGGCGGTGGTGAGAGGTAACGGCCCTTTGCGTCAGGTGCCCGTCGCGCAGGCGTAAGGGCGCTCTCACCTTCTTCTCATGATTCTTTCACTTAGGATTCAGATAGCGGGTCTACCATAATGCGTGAAAGCGTCTCTTCCTGATCGGATGCAGTGGCTCATGTACTGGGATGGAAGTGGCTTGACGTAAAGGGAGACGCTTGGGCCTAGCATGCACGGAGATGCGCGTCGCCGGTAGCGATGTTAGGCCAACCAACAGAGTCGCTTGTGGTGCCCCCCCTCGCCGCAAGCGGCTCTTTTGCTTGTGCAGGGACTTCAAACATTCCCTTGTCAGGGGGTATGCGGGCGAGTATACTAGCGAGTCGCAGCGGGGTGTGGCGCAGTAGGCTAGCGCGCTGCGTTTGGGACGCAGAGGTCCCCGGTTCAAGTCCGGGCACCCCGACACCTTTTACAGCCACTTTGTACCCTCCCTATTCACGATCCTGTGCGCGGCTTGAGCAGCCTGACAGCGGGATTTTGTTTTGTCCGCTCCGACCCCGCACCGCGACCGCTTGCGAGCGTTTGAGCCGCCTTGGTGGCCTTCTGGAACAGACCGCCCCCTACACCTTCGAGGTGCAGCCCGCCCGCAACTGGGAGGCGCTGGAGCCGGACGCCCGCGCCGCCGCCCAGGCGCAGGTCGGGGCGCTGCCCACCCACGAGCACCTGCCCTGCCCGAAGGAGTTGGCGGAGCGGGCGAGGTGGGGAGGGTGAGCC